>JAJRXR010000049.1 GCA_024276195.1 Planctomycetota bacterium | reverse complement strand
CGACTTTCGGCGGATGCTCCAGATCCTCTCGAAAGCGCGCGACGAGCTCGACCGCCTGTCGTGGGAGGTCCGCCTGGTCGAGGCGGAGCTGCTGTACGAGAAGCACAACAACCAGGAGGCCAAGGCCGCGGCGCTCGAGGCCCTGCGTCTGAACCCGCGCTGCGCCCGCGCGTGGCGCGTGCTCGGCGAGATCGGTGTCAGCGGGTTCAACTTCGAGCTTGCCACCGGCGTCAGCGACCGCCTCGACGCGATGAGCGCGCCCGCGGGCGCGCTCAACCGCCCGCGCTCGTTCAGCCCGGACGCGGGGCTGATCCGCTCGCGGGCGCGCCTGCGCCAGCGAGACCCGGACGGCGCCGAGCAGGCCCTCGATGACATCCTCCTGGACATGCCCGACCACCGCGAGGCGCTGGCGCTGCAGGCGGCCAGCGCGGCCGTCGCCTTCCGGTACGCCTCGGTCGATCGCTCTCTCGAGCGCCTCGAAACGCTGAGCCCGGGCTCGCCCGATGCGCTGTACCAGGTCGGGCGGGCGCTGGCCGAGGCACGCCAGTACAGCGAGGGCGCCCGGTATCTGGAGCGGGCGATCGAGCGCCAGCCCAACTGGTCGGCGCCGCTGATCGAGCTGGGACTGCTCGAGGTCCAGTCCGGGCGCGACGAGCGGGCCAGACGGTGGCTGTCGCGGGCGGTCGAGCTGGACCCGTTCAACGTGCGAGCGACGAACTCGCTCAAGCTCGTGACGGACCTGGCGCAGTTTGAGACGGTCGAGAGCGAGCACTTTATCGTCCGCTACAAGCCCGGCGTGGACGCGCTGCTCGCGGGCGAGATGCTGCCCGTACTCGAACGGATCCACGCGCGCGTCGCCGGCAGCGATCGCGGCGGGCTGGACCACAAGCCGGCCCAGCGCACGCTCATCGAGCTGATGCCCGACCACGCGTGGTTCAGCGTCCGGATCACGGGGATGCCCGAGGTTCACACGATGGCCGCGAGCACGGGGCCGGTGATCGCGATGGAGGCGCCGCGCGAGGGGCGGGGCAAGACGGTCGGCCCGTACGACTGGGCGCGCGTCGTCCAGCACGAGTACACGCACACCGTCTCGCTCTCACGAACGAACAACCGAATCCCGCACTGGTTCACCGAGGCGGTCTCCGTGTTTATGGAGGACGCGCCGCGCGACGAGCGGACGTGGAACCTGCTGCTCGGCGCCTTCGAGGCGGGCGCGCTGTTTGACCTCGAAGAGATCAACATCGCGTTCGTCCGCCCGAAAAAGCCGACCGACCGGGGCCAGGCCTACGCCCAGGGGCACTGGATGTACCAGTTCATCGTCAGCGAGTGGGGCGCCGACGCGCCGCTGAGGCTCATGGACCGGTACGCGGCTGGCGAACGCGAGGCCTCCGCCTTTGAGACCGTCCTGGGCGTCAGCTCGCCCGAGGTTCTTGAGCGGTTCACGCTGTGGGCCAAGGCAGATCTCATTGAGCACAAGCTGCTCCTGCCCGAGGGCGTGCCCAGCGTGCAGAGCATGCTCGAAACCGAGCGGACGCTGTCGCCCGATGCGGACGCGGGCGAGAACATCCGCCCCGACAAGGCGTTCGTGGACCGCTGGCTGCTCAAGCACCCGGGGCATCCGGGGCTGCTGCGATTGCGTCTGGCGCAGACGCGAGCGATCGCGCCCGACGATCTGGACCCTTTGTTGATTGAGCCGCTGGAAGATTTCACAGAAGCCAAGCCGGTCGCCGAAGAGCCCCACCGCTTGCTGGCGCGGATCTATCTCGCGAGCGAGGACCACAGCACAAAGCTCGGGGCGATCGAGCACCTGGAGTTCCTCGATGCGCGCGCCCAGCGCACCGCGGCGTACGCCAGCGAGCTGGCCCGCCTCTACGCCTCAACAAATGAATGGGAACTCGCCTCGGGCAAGAGCGAGCGGGCGACGACGATCGCCCCGTTCGACGCGAGTGTCCGCGAGCTGGCGGCCCGGGTCGCGATCAAGAGCGGGCGCCTGGGCGACGCCGAGCGTCATATTCTGGCGCTGACACTGATCGAGCCGGACCGCGAGATCCACCAGCGCCGCCTCAGCGCCGTCCGCGCGATGCTCGAGAGCCCCTGATCTCGCCATGCCCTACCAACCCCCGTCAGGCCGCGTTGGACTCGGGGTTGCTTGCGACTGATTCGTCGGGGACGGGCGCCTCCGGGCGTCCCTTGGCCCTGGCGCCCTCGTCGATCCCCGACGCGCCGCGCGGCTGGTCGTTGGCTTTCCAGCCGGTCCACGCGAGGTAGCGCGAGCGGAGGTCATCCGCGATCTCGGCGCCGCGCAGATCGGTTGTCGAGTAATCAATGATCTCGTGCGCCGTCACGCTGGACTTACTCCGGCGCCAAAGGCTGGACCACGCGGGATCGACCTGGGGCGTGCCCTCGATGACCAGCGGCATAACCCTGGCGCGCGAGCGATGGATCATGACCCCGACGCCGCGCTGGAACGGTCGGATCTGGCGGGCGGGTCGTTCGAGCGAGCCCTCGGGGAAGATGCCGATGGCGCCCCCGCTTTCGAGGTGTCGCAGCGCCTCGCGGACAGCCGAGCGATCGCGCCCGGAGCGCGACACGAAGATCACCTGCTGCCAGCGCCAGAGCCATTCGAGCTTTTTGACGCGCATGTCCTCGGCCATCATCCAGCGGATCGGGAACGGGCACGCCGCGGCGATCAGGATCGGATCAACGCCTGCGGTGTGGTTCGCGATCACGATCATCGCCCCGGGTGTCCGTCCGGAGGGGATGTGCTCACGCCCGCGGATGGACAACCTGTGGAGAAAGCGTGCATAAATGCGCCCGCAGACGTGCAGCACTACGTCGTGCGGTGTCCGGGCCGGCGTCCGGGCCGGCGTCCGGCGGATCGTCCAGAACAGACCCAGCGCCAGGAACCCGACGCCAGCGAGACCCAAGATGAGCAGGACCCATGGCGGCACGTGGGTCCATGTTAGCATCTACAAAGCTTTGTGACACGTGGAATCCCCCTTTTTGAGAGCGATTCCATGAATGAACACCCCGAACGGGACCTAAACTTCCGGCATGTCGGATCTGTGGGCGTCCAGGCGAAACGAAGCTCGCCAGCGGGTCGAGCCGCTGGCGGTGCGGATGCGCCCCAGGACACTCGATGATGTCATCGGGCAGAAGCAGGTGCTGGGCGAGGGCAAACTGCTGCGCCGGATGATCGACGCCGACGCGGTGATGAGCCTGATCCTCCACGGCCCGCCCGGCACGGGCAAGACAACGCTGGCCGGGGTCATCGCGACCCACACGAAGCGCCGGTTCGTGCGCGAGAACGCCTCGAGCGTGGGTGTGAAGCGCATCCGCGAGATCATCGACGATGCCGACCGTCGCCTGGGCGAGAGCGGCAGGCGGACGATTCTCTTCCTCGACGAGATCCACCGGTTCACCAAGAGCCAGCAGGACGTGCTGCTGGGCGACGTCGAGAGCGGGCTGATCACACTCATCGGGGCGACGACGGAGAACCCGCTGTTCGCGGTCAACAGCGCGCTCATCTCGCGCTCGACGCTGTTCCGGTTGGAGCCGCTGAGCGAGGACGAGATCATCGAGGTGCTGCGCCGGACAACCACCGACACCGAGCGCGGGTACGGCTCGCTGGACGTGCGCATCAGCGACGAGGCGCTGCGCGTCTGGGCGATCAAGTGCGAGGGTGATGCGCGCCGCGCGCTGACGGCGCTCGAGGTCGCGGTCAGATCTTCGTCCACTCGTGGCACGGGCGTCCCGCCCGTGACTCCGTCTCTTGGTTCTGAGGAGCGTTGTGAAGGAATGGAAGCCACGGGCGGGACGCCCGTGCCACGAGGGCAGGAGACCATCCGCATCGACAAAGCAATAGCCGAGGCGTCGATCCAGGAGAAGGTCGCGGTCTACGGCGACGACGGGCACTACGACGCGGCCAGCGCGATGATCAAATCCGTCCGCGGCTCGGACCCGGACGCGGCCCTGTACTGGATCGCCCGGATGCTCAGCGCGGGCGAGGACCCCCGGTTTATCGCGAGAAGACTGGCGATTCTGGCCTCCGAGGACATCGGCAACGCGGACCCGCGGGCGGTGGTCATCGCCGAGTCGTGCTGGAATCTGGTCGAGCGGATCGGGATGCCCGAGTGCCGCATCACGCTCGGGCAGCTCGCGACGTACCTGGCGCTCGCGCCCAAGTCCAACGCGTCGTACAAAGCGATCGACGCGGCCCTGGCGGACGTCGAATCAGGGCGCGTGCTGCCCGTGCCCATGTTCCTGCGCGACAAGAACACGTCGCCCCGGAGCAACGACGAGGGGCGCGGCGTGCGCGTCCGAGACCTCGGGGGCGAGTCGTACGAATACTCGCACAGCGCCGACGACAGCGTCACCGGGCAAGACTATCTGGGCGTAGACCGGGCGTACTACGAGCCGGGCGACGAGGGCGCCGAGCGGGTCTTGAAAGAACGCCTGGCGGAGATCAAGCTGCTGCGGGAGCGCCAGCGCACCGAGAAGCCATCGTGAGCGAGGTCGCCCGCGCCAAGGTCGCCATGCGCGCCGCGATGCGCGCGCGCATGGCGGATGTTCGCGCCGAAGAACGCCGGGCGTGGTCGCGGGCGATCGGTGAGGCGCTCGAATCGTGCGAGCCCTGGCTGGGCGCCCGCAGCGTGCTGGTGTTTTTGAGCGCCCCCGACGAGGCGGACCTGGACCCGGTGATTGAGCGGGCGATCGAGCGCGGTCTTCGCGTCGCGGCGCCCCGCATGGACTGGGGCGCCCGGGCGATGGAGGCGGTCGGGCTCGGATCGCTCGCACAGACCGAGATCAGGCGCCTGGGCATCCGCGAGGCGCCCGATGGGCCTGCGATCGACCCGGCGGGCCTGGATATCGCGCTGATCCCGGGGCTGGCGTTTGATCCTTCGGGCGGGCGCCTGGGACGCGGGGCGGGGTTCTATGACCGGTTTCTGGGGCGCCTGGGGCCTGGGACGGTGCGAATCGGGGTCTGCTTCGGGGTGCAGGTGGCGGCGGATGTTCCACGAGAACCCCACGATCTGGGCGTGGACGCGCTGGTGAGCGAGCGGGGGTTTATGCTGTGCGGGCGGGGCTGGCGCCCCGGCGCCCAAAGATGAGATGAAACGATCAACGCCCGTTCGCGACGGAACGCGGGCAGGAGGAACACGATGGGCTTGCCTTCGCAGGGACGCGGAACGGGTGCTGGCGGATCACGCGGCAGCAAGAGCAAACGCCTCAGGCTCCCGCCGGGCGTGATCCCGATTGTGCTCGTGGGCGTCGCGATCGCGGCGGTCTGGGGCGGGATGAAGCTCATCGGCCCCGCCGACGCGGACGCGGGCCAGAGCGAGCTGGCCAACGCCAACGACGCAGGCTCCAACACCAACGACACGGGTTCGCGCCCGGGCGGGCAGGGCCTGCTCGGTGGAGCGCTGGAAGAATCGGCGTCACGAACTGGCGCCGGGGAATCGCGCTCAGACCAGCTCAGCACCGCGCTGCCCGACCGGGGCGAGCTTGCCGACGGACTTGCCAGCACCGACGAGCCCGAGATCGCCGATCCGATCATGGATCCGATCGAGAGCGAGGCGACGCTGGCGATGATCGAGAGGCCTACCGAAGCGCCGACGCCCGCGCGGTCGAGTTCGATTGTTGAGGATGCGCTCGATGAGTCGGAATCGCTCGTGGCATCGAACCAGCTCGTCGCGGCGCGGGCGGAGCTCTCGGACACGCTGGCGGAGGGCGGGCTGACGGGCGCCGACCAGCAGCGACTGCGGGCCGCGCTGACGGATCTGAACAACATCATCGTGTTCAGCCCGCGGATCATCCCGGGCGACACCATGGTCGAGGAGTACCGGATCAAGTCGGGCGATTCGCTGGCCAAGATCACCCGCGCCCGCGAGCTGGGCGTCCACTGGAAGCTCATCCAGCGCATCAACGGCATCGACCGCCCCGAGCGCATCCGCACCGGGCAACGCCTCAAGCTCGTGCGCGGCCCCTTCCACGCGGTCGTCCACAAGGGCGAGTACCGCGTTGACATCTACCAAGGCCCGCCCGACGAGCCCGAACGCTGGGTCTTTATCACCTCGCGCCCGGTCGGGCTGGGGCTGGATGATTCGACGCCGGTCGGTCGGTTTGTGGTGCGCCAGAACGCCAAGCTGGAGAACCCGGCGTGGGTCAACCCGCGCGACCCGAGCGATCGGTACGGACGCAACGACCCGG
>JAJRXR010000048.1 GCA_024276195.1 Planctomycetota bacterium | reverse complement strand
CGCTTCTCGAACAGTCGCGCCCTCGCCCCCGCCGAGCACAAGGACGCGCTTGGGCGCCCCGTGGACAACGCACGGGACCTGGACGAGCGGCTCGTGGTAGAGGAACTCGTCCCCGGTACACGACTGCCACTTGCCGTCGAGGACGAGGGCTTTGCCGTAGACACCGGTCTCGACGATCTGCATGTCCTGAAACTCGGTGCGCCGGGCGGCGAGGATGCGCGTGACGCCGTGGAGATAGACATCGTGCGGGGTGACGTATTCGCTGATCCAGAGATCGGCGTTGAGAGTGGCGCCGGGCATGGTCGGGGCTCCGGGAGGGGGGGAGTGGCGAGTGGTGAGGTGGTCAGTGGCGGTAGAGAGAGAAGGGAAGACGGGGAGGGGAGAGGGGATGCGAGCACACTGCGGATGGGTGCGAGCGCTCGGAGAGCGGGCATACAAGACACCCCCGGCAGGGCTCGAACCTGCGACCTCCGCTTTAGGAAAGCGATGCTCTATCCAACTGAGCTACGAGGGCGTTGGATCGATTCTACGCAGCCTTGAACGACTCACGCATGAGGAATCATGGCGCCAGTCCGAGACTGCTCGAACCGCTTACGGGCGGGGCGGCAGGGCATACATGTCCCCGTCGCTCAGGTTCCGAGTCCTCTGGTAGATCGACCGGGCCTCGCGGAGCGTCTCGGGTGTGAGCATGAAGAGCCTCGCAGCGGTCCGCTTGGCGATTCCGATCGCGTGCCGGTGTCGGTGATCGGGCTTGAGCAGCTCGGCCTTGAGCTCTTCCGTCATCCTTCTGGGCCCGAGGATCGCGTCCAGATCGATCTCAACGGTCTCCGAGTTCGCGACGACGAGGTTGCTGCCGACCCATTCCTTGTCCTCGAACACTAGATACAGCGGATCGCGCGGACCCTGGCGGCGTTCGACACGCTCGTCGGCTCGACGCTCGCCTTTCGCGATTCCTTCGATCGCAAGGTGGTACTCGTCGAGCTGGTAGACGGCAGAGTTCATCAGGGGCGAGCGCTTCAAGAACGCGAGTACTTTTCGTTCCTGGGCGAGCCTCTCCGAAGGCGCCTCGCGCATTCCAAAGTATGTCGAGTTCTTTTTGCTTGGGTTGTCCCTGATCGTCTGGCGGATCTCGGCGATCTCCTTGTTCTTGGCCTCGATCCGTAGCTCTTTCCACCGCTGAAGTACTGCGATATCGCTGTACGGGAGGTCCGGGTGGATCCTTCTCCACGCCTTGATTTGGCGTGCCGCCGCGTCTCGGACCACGGCGTGCTCGTCACCCGTCAGCCGGTCGAGTTCGCTCGAGTGTTCGTAGACGGACTCCTTCAGCGCACGCTTTACGACGCTGCTCCGGGATCGATCTTCCGCGGACTTTGATTCGATGAGTGCGAGGATCTCGGCTCCGTACTCCGTCTCTTGACCGGCGATGTAGCGATCGATCATCACTCGCATCGCGCTCGAGCGGAGATTGCGCGGGGACGAGTCGGCCAGGGCGATGTGGTTGACTCTCGCATCAACGTCCGGATACATGATGGCGGCCGACTTGCTGATTTCGATCAACAACGAACCTGCGGCTCGGCGCACACTCGACCTCTTCGAGTTCTCGTGTAGTTCAAGCAACAACTCTCGCGTTTGCTGGCCGCTGTATCCGGCGAGCGACTGCACCGTTTCGCTGGTCGGTCTCGCGCGAGCGGCTTCCAACGCTTCGATTTCGCTGATCGGTGTTGCGCGGCCGCCCGCTCGCACGATCGCTGCGAGCTCTTCCGGCGTTCGCCCTGCGAGCCCTTTCGAGCGAGGATCACCTGGTGCCTGCGCAAAGCTCATCGAGCAGCAAAGCACTACGGGAATCATCGCAAGAAACACGGCTCGTCGGAGCATGTATGAACCCTCAACAATGAGAACGAGGAGAGCTGTCTGCCGTGAAGGACCTCTTGTCTGCTCGCGAAAGACTGATTCTCGCCCAACAATGGCTCGCACTGAACAATGGCGAACCAGCAGATCTTGACCCCATGATATCCACCGGCCCCACTTCCGCCAAGCGGCCAGCGCGAGATCCGGGGGGGGCAATGAGTGGGCTCGGATCCGATCCGGCTCGGCCGGAGCCGTCGCGTGAGCGCCGAGTATCCACGGTGACCGCTTGAGGCAAGCCACCCGCTGCAGGCGATGCCGTGGCCGGAACGGTGCTCGCTCGGCTTCTGAACTGGGGCACCTATGATCGGCACCGCCCGCCGTCCAAGCGCAGCCAGCGGGCAAGGAGTTGTGAGGATGGAAGCAGGCATTGTCGGGCTGCCCAACGTTGGCAAGTCCACGCTTTTCAACGCTCTGACCAGCGCCGGCGCCCTGAGCGCCAACTACCCCTTCGCCACCATCGAGCCCAACGTCGGCGTCGTCCCCGTCCCCGACGGGCGCCTGGAGATCATCCACGGCTTCATCGAGACCCAGAAAATACTCCCCGCGAGCCTGCGTCTGGTGGACATCGCCGGGCTTGTCCGCGGCGCCAGCAAGGGCGAGGGCCTGGGCAACAAGTTCCTCTCCCACGTCCGCGAGGTGGACGCGATCGTCCAGGTCGTGCGCTGCTTCGAGAACGCGCCCGGAGGCGAGGACATCACCCACGTCGAGGGCTCGATCGACCCCCTCCGCGATATCAAAACCATCGAGGTCGAGCTGATCCTGTCGGACCTGCAGACGCTCGAGACGGCGCTGCCCAAGGCAGAGCGGGCCAAGCGGGGCAAGGACGCCGAGGCCGCGGCTCGCGTCAGCGCGATCAAGGCGCTGCTGCCGCTCCTCAACGATGGCAAGGTCGCCCGCTCGTACGCGCCCGCGAACGAGGAAGAGGCCCGGGGCATCAAGAGCCTGGGGCTGATCACGACCAAGCCTGTGCTGTACGCGGCCAACGTGGACGAGAGCGACCCGAACGGGCAAGGCCCGCTGGCCAGCGCCGTGCGCGAGCTGGCCGGGCGAGAGGGGTCGCAGATGGTCCCGGTGTGCGCCAAGATCGAGTCGGAGCTGAGCGAGCTTGATGAGGATGACAAGCGGGAAATGCTCGCGGACATGGGCATGGACGAGCCGGCGCTGAACAAGCTGACCAGCGCGGCCTACACGCTGCTGGGGCTGCAGAGTTTCTATACCGCAGGCCCGAAGGAGATCCGGGCGTGGACGATCCCGGCTGGGAACAAGGCGCCGCAGGCCGCGGGGGTGATTCATACGGACTTTGAACGGGGGTTCATCCGGGCCGAGGTGTACAGCGTGAGCGACCTGGTCGAGCTCAAGAGCGAGAAGGCGATCAAAGAGGCCGGGCGGATGCGCGTCGAGGGCAAGGAGTACGTCATGCAGGACGCGGACGTGTGCCACTTCCTGTTCAACGTGTGAGACGCCCCCCGTGGGACGGGCGGCTCGCCCGTCAAAAGCCAAAACGGTATTGGCGCCTAGCCGATCTCAAAGAACAAACCGGTTGGAAACCGGTTCTACCTCTTATCTTGACCGCAGCTTGGCGAGCAGGCGGATGACCTCGATGTAGATCCAAACCAGCGTCACGAGCAGGCCGAAGGCGCCGTACCACTCCATGTACTTCGGGGCGCCGCTCTGAGCGCCCTTCTCGATGAACTGGAAATCGAGGACAAGGAAGAGCGAGGCGAGCCCGAGGCTGATGGCGGTGAAGGCGATGCCCATGGGCGAGGCGCTCGAGTACAGGTTGGGCAGGCCCAGGCCGAACACGCCGTTGAGCAGGAACAACGCTACGGCGTACAGGATCAGACCCATCACCGCGGTCATCATGATTTTGGTCACGACCGGGCCGACACGGATCAGCCCGGTCCAGAACCCGATGAGCATGCCCGCGAAGATGGCGAAGGTGATGCCCACGGCCTGGAACACGATGCCCGTGTCGGGCGAGCCGTCCTGCGCGGGAACCCACTGGGCCGCGACGTAGTAGCTGAAGGCCGCGAGGAAGGCGCCCTCGAGCGCCGCGTAGATCGGCGCCAGGAACGGGGCCGTCTTCGGCTTGAACGAAATGACCAGCCCGAGCACCAGCCCGCCGATCATGCCCCCGAGCCAGATCGGCATGACGAGCGACGGGTTCTTGGTCACGAAATACCACGCGAGCACCGCGACGCTGGAGCACACGCCCAGCAGGATCGCCGTGGCGTTGACCGTGCCCATGACGGTCATGGTCGTGGCCTTGCGCTCACGCTCGCTCAGGTCGTCCCAGCGGGCGGGCGCGTCGAAGGTGGAGTCGTTGAGCGTCGGGTTGCCGGAGTGGAACATGGCTGGAGGCCTCCTGGGGGTCCACAACTGTATTCGGGAACGCGGGCGAATCCTGTCCAGAACCGCCCGAATCGCCCCTGACAGCAACCGGGGCTACCGCTCGTAGCCATGCCGGTCGAGAATCGGGGCGAGCAGGTCATTGAGAAACGCGATGGTCTTGGGATCGAGCTTCTCCCGGTGGTCGCCCGGGTGGGCGCGCCGGACGTGGGCGCCCGGGTTCTCGGCCTCGGGAATCATGTCGTGCGCGTCGGCGATCGCATCGCGGGCGCCCAGCGCGACGTCCCACCCGAACCACTCGCAGATGTCTGTGACCCAGCGCCGCTTCTCGTACAGCACGTCCTCGTACCGGAACACACGCAGGGACGGGTCGTCGAGGATCCGGTCGTACGAGAGGTACAGCCTGCTGAACCGCTCGGCCCGGTGCTTCATGAACACGTCGATGGGGATGGCGCTGACCTTGGCCCGATCGCGCTCGAAGCGTTCGAGCGCCTCCGGCCCCGCGTCGGCGCCGGGGGGGCGGTGAGAGGTCGTGATCGAGAAATACAGCGAGACGAGCATGTCGCGCGGGTCGCGGACGAGCAGGATTTTTTTGGCCGAAGCGAGGATCGGGATGTCGTAGCTGGCTGCCAGGCGTCGGAAGCCGCCGTAGCAGTAGCCGCAGGGGAAGAAGAGCTCGCCCGCCTCCTTTGGCGTGTCGTCGATCGGGACGCCGCGCTCAAACAGAGCGGTCTCGAGGCTGAAGTAGCCAAGCCCGGCCCGCCTAGACAGATCAACCATGATGTTCTCAAGCAGCACGCTGCCGGCCTTGGGCAGCGAGAACGACAGCACACTCGGGCGATCGCTCTTGGGGCGCGAGAGGCTGGCGATCTGGACGCCAGCGACGCGGAGTTCGACGGGCTGGTCCCCGTTCTTTCTGGCCAGCAGGCTCATCGCTCGTACCCGTAGCGATCCAGAACCTCGCCGAAGACCTCGTTGAGGGCGCTGATCGTTTCCGGGCGCAGCTTCTGCACATGATCCCCGGGGGTGACGCGCCGGATGTGCTTGTCGTCGCACTCCTCGTCGGGGCGGATGTCGTGACGCTGCACGATTTCTTCCCGGACATCCGCCGGGATCTCCCAGCCGAAGTGCTCGCAGACCCGCTCTACCCAGACCTGCTTCTCAAAGATGATGTCCTCGTAACGATCGACCATGAGCCCGGGCGCCGGGTGCAGACGCTCGGCGTAGGTCTCGAAGAACCCGAGAAAGAGCGTCGCGTTTCTGATCGCGTGCTCATCGATGCTCGCCGATTGTGCGCGGGAGCGTTCCTGCTCGAACCGGTCGCGCCTGGTGTTGTTCTTGCCCGTGCCCGGCGCGTGGTGAGATTTACGGATCGAAAAATAGTGTGAGACCAGCATGTCCCTCGGGTCGCGCACTAGCAAGACCTTCGGCGCCCGCTCAAAGATCGGGATCTCGTACCGCCATGGCATGGTCCGGAACACCCCGTAGCAGACCCCGCTCTCAAGGAATACCTCCGAGACACTGGGGGGCAGTTGCTTGTGATCGATGCCCTGGCGAAAGAGCCGTGCTTCGATATCAAACAACTCAACACCCGCGTGCGGCGTGAGATCAATCAGCAATCGGCGCAAAAGCGTGCTGCCCGCCTTGAAGAGCGAGAACGCCAGAACGCTGGCGACCGGTGATGGCCCGGGGATGGGACACCTGAGAATCTCTTCTCTCTCGGCGCTGAGCACCCGGGCGAGGTTGTCGGTCTCCAACGCTTTCTCTTCCACAATCGACCCCTTCGCCCACGCGCCACCGACGCACCAATGACTCCCCCGCCGATCGGCGGTCACTCGCCCGGGTGTTCCCAAGTGTAGTTGGGCGATTCCTTGGTGATGCGGATGTCGTGCGGATGGTTCTCGATCATGGTCGCGCTGCTCACGCGGGTGAAGCGGGCCTCCGCCCGGAACTGGTCGAGCCCAGAGCACCCGCAGTAGCCCATCGCCGCCCGCAGGCCCCCGACGAGCTGGTAGGTGAACTCGGCCAGCGACCCCCGGTAGGGCGCCAGCCCCTCGACCCCCTCGGGGACAAACTTCACGCTCGCCTTCCCGTCCGATCCGAGCTTGTCCGCCTGGCGGTACCGGTCGGCGCTGCCCGCGTTCATCGCCCCCTCCGAGCCCATCCCCCGGTACGCCTTGAAGCGCCGCCCACCCGAGATCACCAGATCGCCCGGCGACTCATCGAGCCCGGCGAACAGCGAGCCCATCATCACCGAGTCCGCCCCCGCGCCCAGGGCCTTGGCGATGTCGCCCGACAAGCGAACCCCGCCGTCGGCGATCACGGGGACGTCGCGACCCGAGCGCCGGACACCCTCGACCGCGTTCAAGATCGCCGTGATCTGTGGCACGCCCACGCCCGTGACGACGCGCGTCGTGCAGATCGAGCCCGGTCCGATGCCCACCTTGACCGCGTCGGCGCCCGCCTCGACCAGATCCTGGGCCGCCTGGGCGGTCGCGATGTTGCCCGCGATCACGTCGATGGCGTAGTCCGCCTTGATCCTCCGGATCGACTCGATGACATTTTCCGAGTGCCCGTGCGCCGTGTCGAGGGTGATGACATCGACATCCGCCGCGAGGAGCGCTTCGAGGCGTTCGTACTGCCCGGGTCCGATCGCCGCGCCGCACCGGAGGCGCCCGCGAGAATCCACGCACGCACTCGGGAACCGGCTGGAGCGTTCGATGTCGCGCATCGTGATCAGCCCGCACAGGGCGCCAGACTCATCGCACAGCAGCAGCTTCTCGACCTTGTTTCGGTTGAGCACCTTCTCGGCCTGTTCGAGCGACGTGTCGGGCGCGCCCGTGATCAGGCCCGTCGAGGTCATGATGTCGCGGATGAGCGTCGTTCCGGACTCGACGAACTTCAGGTCGCGCCGGGTCAGGATGCCCAGCAGCTTGCCCTTGGAGCGGAGCACGTCCGAGCCGTCCTTGGTCACGGGGAAGCCCGAGACATTGTGCTGGCGCATCAGGTCGTGGGCGCGGGCGGCGGTGTCGTCGGGGCCGAGGGTGATCGGGTCAGTGATGACACCGTTGGCCGAGCGCTTGACCTTGGCGACCTCGCGGGCCTGGTCGTCGATGGTGAGGTTTTTGTGGATGATCCCGATGCCACCCTCCTGGGCGAGAGCGATGGCCAGGGCGGATTCCGTCACGGTGTCCATCGGCGCCGAGATGAGCGGGATGTTGATCCGGATCGTGCTCGTCAGGCGCGTCGAGGTGTCCGCATCAGACGGCATCACGCCCGAGCGGGCGGGGATGAGCAGGACATCATCGAAGGTGACTCCCTCGCTGATGATCTTCGGACCGGGGGCGCCCGCCTGGGGCGAGGGGGCGACGGCGCGCCGCGTCCGCGAGGCCCCGGACGGGGCGGGGGTGGGAGCGTTGTCAGATGAGGTCGGGAGGGTCGCCATGAGAGAGTGTCGCGGGGGGGATGAGCAGAGTCAACCGGACCGCCCCGGATCGTGCGCACAGGTGGCGCCCGCCCGCGGGTGTTAGCCTCTGGGTGATGAACGCCAGAGCAGAACCAGCCGCCGAGCCCGCCCCCCTGACGCTTGCGGGCGAGGCGCTGCGGGCGGACCCGGCGCCGCTCTGGAAGGAATGGACCCTGACCAACGGTCTGGGCGGGTACGCGATGGGCACGCTCCTGGGGACGCCGACGCGCCGGTACCACGGGCTGCTCGTCAGCGCCGAGCGCCCGCCGGTGCAGCGCGTCGTCGTGCTGACGCAGATCCACGAGACGCTGATTCTCAACGAGGGGGCGCCCGACGAGCACAGGTGTCTCCTGACGCCCCTGCACTTTGCCAGCTCCGATGACCGCCCAGAGAACATGCCCGAGCTGGTCTCGTTCGAGCTCGGGACGAGTTGCACATGGACGTACCGCGTCAAGACCCCGAGCGGGCAATCGGTCGAGATCAAGAAAGCAGCGCACCTCTTTGGACATCGCAACACGTGCGCCGTCGAGTACACCCTGGGCGGCGAGGGCGTCGCGTGGCGCCTCGAGCTGCGCCCGCTGGTGGCGCTGCGCGGGTTTCATCGGGTCACAGAGCCTGATGACTTTGAGGGTCGGTTCGGGTCTCGCACGCACGACGGGGTGACGACCGTCAGCGCGGGCGAGCACGGGCTGCGCCTCTGGAGCCGGGGGGCGCGCCTCACGCACGCGCCCGAGCGCTGGCGCGACGTGCTGTACGCCTGGGAAAGGCGGCGCGGGCTCGAAGACCGCGAAGACCTGTTCTGCCCAGGCCCAGCCCACAGCGCAGGCGACGGACGCGAGCAGCACACCATCACGCTCTGGGCCTCGACCGACACCGACCTCCCCCCCACGATCGAGGATGACCGCCAAGCCCGGCGCGATCGCCTGGCGGCGAGCGTCGGCGCCGTTCTGGAGCGGGCGCCGGAGAAGCTCGGGCGGGCGGATCGGCTCGCGCTCACGCGCCTCGTGGGCGCGGGCGACCAGTTCATCGTCCGGCGCGGTCGCGACGAAACCAGCCTCAGCGTGATCGCGGGCTACCCCTGGTTCAGCGACTGGGGGCGCGACGCGATGATCTCGCTGCCCGGGCTGCTGCTCGTCACGGGGCGGTTCGGCGAGGCGCTGGGCGTCTTGCGCACGTTCGCGGGCGCCCGGCGCAACGGGCTGATCCCCAACCGGTTCGACGACTACGCGGGCGAGAACCACTACAATACCGTGGACGCGTCGCTCTGGTTCGTCCACGCCTGCTGCGAGTATCTCCGTGCCTCGGGCGACCGGTCGGGGTTCGACTCGCTCGTCCCCGCGTGCGCCGACATCATCGGGGCCTACACGCGGGGCACGGACTTCCAGATCCGCATGGACCCGGTCGACGCCCTCATCTCGGCAGGCGACGAGACAACGCAGCTCACCTGGATGGACGCCCAGCGCGGCGGGATCACCTTCACCCCCAGGCACGGCAAGTGCGTCGAGATCAACGCCCTCTGGTACAACGCGCTGATGTCACTCGGAATCGCCCTGCGCGAGACAGATCCATCCAACAGCGAACGATTCCGTGCGCTCGGCGCCCGCGTTCGCGCCTCGTTTTCCGAAGCATTCACGGACGAACGCCCCGGGCTGATCGATCATCTGACGGCGGGCGATGGGGGGGCGTGGGTCGCCGACCGGAGTGTGCGCCCGAACCAGATTTTCGCGGTCAGCCTGCCCTGCTCACCGGTGTCGGTCGAGCGGGGCGCGGAGGTGGTGCGCGTGGTGCGCGAGCGGCTGCTGACGCCGATGGGCCTGCGCACGCTCGACCCGGATGACCCCGAGTATCGGGGTCGGTACGAGGGTGATCTGATGCAGCGTGACGCGGCGTACCACAACGGGACGGTCTGGCCCTGGCTGCTCGGGCCATACGCGGAGGCGGTGATGCGCGTCGGGGCGTTCAGCGATGAATCGCGCGCCGAGGCGTGCGCGGCGCTGGCGCCGCTGATCGGGTGGCTGGAGCGGGGCTGGTCGCCCGGGCAGCTTCCAGAGATCTTTGATGGCGATGATGAGGCGGGCGCTCCGCGCGAGGCGGACGGGTGCCCGGCCCAGGCGTGGAGCGTCGGTGAGACGCTGCGCGTCTGGCTGTTGGCGCTTGGGGATGGGGCGAGGCTCTCAACCGACGCCTAGCTGCCGCAGCTCTTGCTCTCGCTCCGCCCTGCGTTGATGATGCGTTCAGCGTCCTCGGTCGTCATGGACCCCTCGGCGACGTACGCGGCGATCTCGCGGCGCGATTCCTCACGATGCCTGGACTTTGACACCGATTTGATGGAGCCGGCGATGATCGCGATCATCGCTACGAGCAGCCCCCCGGCGATCGCGGTGATCGGGATGAGCAGAGCCAGGGTTTCTTCGTTGATCTGGTTCATTGGATCAGTTCCCCACAAGTCGTTAGCCGCATGAACGCGGGCGGTCGGCCTTGACGAGTCGCTCGCCCTGCTCGGGCGAGATCGAGCCCTCGGCGATGTACGCCGCGATCTCGCGTTTGGTGCGCTCGCGGCTCATGGCGGTCAGCACCTTGCCGACCGTCCCGATCACGATCCAGATGACGGCGACCGACCCGACAATGACCATCATCAGGCGGTCTTCGTCGGCGATCACTTCTCGGAAGATACTTTCCATCGGCAACACTCCCATCGATCCGCACCAGCGGCGTCCCATTGATTGGGAGGCGGGGACGCCCGCTTTCAGGAATCGGCGTGCGATCCCCGGAACCGCCTGCGATCGCCTACTTTAGCGTCCAGATGGAGCCGACGACACCCCAATCCCGCCCCCCAGACCAGAACCAGGATCAGAATCCTGACTCGCTGGATCGGGCCTGCCGGGGGCTGTGCGAGGCGTACAGCGACGGGGTGTTCCCCATGTGCGAGCCCGGGGGTGAGGTCTACTGGTACGACCCGGACCCGCGGGGCGTCATCCCGCTGACGCCCGGCGGGGTGCGCGTCTCGCGCTCGCTGCGCCAGCGCGTCCGGTCCGGGGTGTTCGAGATCACCACCAACCGGGCGTTCGAGCGTGTGATCCGGGCGTGCGCCCAGGCCCGCCCGGGGCGCGACGGGGGCGAGAGCTGGATCGATGAGCGGATCATCGCACTCTATTGCGCCATGCACGCGCGCGGGCACGCCCACAGCGTCGAGGCGTGGCGCACGGGGGGCGACGGCTCGCGCGTGCTCGTCGGCGGGCTCTACGGCGTCCACCTGGGCGGGCTGTTCGCGGGTGAGAGCATGTTCTCTCGCCCACAGCTCGGCGGGACCGACGCGAGCAAGGTCTGCCTTGTCCACCTCGTCGCCCACCTGCGCGCCGCGGGGTTCACCCTGCTCGATACGCAGTTTCACAACGACCACCTCGCCCGCCTCGGGTGCGTCGAGATCCCGCGTGACGAATACCGGAGGCGCCTGGGCGAAGCGCTGGCGCGCCAAGCAGCATGGGGTGAGCTCAAAGTTGAACGCGCCATGGCGATGGCGGAGATCCATCGGAACGACGCCGAGGCGCGGCGCTAGTCCTCGGGCGGCGCGGGCTGGTCCAGCTCGTCAACATCGCGCGATGGCGGGGGCCAGACCTGCTGGCCCGATTCGATCGCGTCGTAGACCGCCTCGGGCAGCAGCTCGAGCTCGAAGTGGAAGTGGATCGGCTCGACGAAGGTGCCGGGGACCTGTGAATCCCACGGGTCGAGGATGTGGCGCAGCAGCGCGTACGGGAACTCGACTTCGAGCGCGATCGAGGCGTCGTCCTCGACCCACACCCGGGTGACGGCGTCGGACGTGGACGAGCCATCGAGCACGCCCGGGCGAGCATCGACGCCCGGGGTGACGCGCGCGTTGAGCAGCTCGGTCTCGGAGTAGAGGTTGAACTGCTCGCGGGCGTCGTTGGGGATGGCGCAGGTTTCGAGGTCGGTCAGCGAGAACTTGAGGTGCTGGACGACGGATTCGAGGCGCGGGATCGCGGGCTGGTTGACGCGGATGGCGGTGAACCTGACGCGGATGGTTCCGCCCTCGGGGATGTCGCGGAAGAACGGGGCCGTGGGGTCGGCCTTGTAGAACCCGGCGCGGAGGATCAGGCCTGCGGGGTGCCCGGCGCTCTTGCTCAGGCGCGTGCCGCCGACGGCGGTGAAGGCGTCGATGTTCTCTCCCAGCGATTCCCGCCCGGCGTCGCCCGTATACGGGCGAACGCCCGAGAGCTCGATCCGCTCGCCCGCAGAGGTCTGCCAAGATATCTCGAGGCGCGGGTGGGCGTCCATGTCGGGCAGGAGAAGGCGGGTGAACGTACTCACGGGACGTGAGGCTTCGGGCAGGGCGTCTGACCAGGACGGGGGCGGAGCGAGCGGCAAGGCGGAGGCGAGCAGGATCAGGCAGACGGGTGTTCGCATACCGGGGATTGTTCGGTCCGTTGGGACTGGGGGTTCGGTTTATGCGTGATGATGTTGGAAACCCCTCGCCCGGAGGGGCGTATGCGGTGTAGCCTGCGATCGCGGGCATGGCTTTGTTCTGCGCTGTGTGCTCCGCCTCCCCACGAAAGGTGATTGGTATGTATCAGGGTTTTCGGACGTCCGGTGTTGTCCGTCTCGTGTGCGTCTGCGGCGTTCTGGGGGGTCTGGGCTCGGGAGCGCTCGGGCACGATGAGGACTGGCGGAAGCTGGCGGACAAGCAGGCGCCGGTGTTCGGGCCGATCTGGACCTCCGATCTTGCGGACCGGGCGGCGGGCGAGGATGGGCAGGCGCGGGGGCCGTTCGCCTCGATGGGCGTCACGCTGCTGGCAAACATCCCGATCAACAACTTCGCGGGGTTCCACATCGACGCGAACGACTGCTGGGGATACGTCTCGCCCAGTGGGCGCGAGTACGCGATCCTCGGGCTCAACGCGGGCTTCGGGATCGTGGACATCACGGTCCCGACGAGCCCGGTGATCCTGGCGACCATCGCCGGGCCTGCGAGCCTGTGGCACGATGTGAAGGTCATCGGCGAGTACGCCTACGGCGTCTCGGACTCGACGGGCGTGGGCGTGCAGATCATGGACCTGTCGGACGTGGACAACGGGAATGTGACATTTGTGGGCAACTCGAACGCCGGGGGGTTCTCGACGGCGCACAACCTTGTGTCCAACCCGGACTCGGGGCGGTTGTTTATCGTGGGCGCGAACGTGGGCAACGGGGGGCTGGTTGAGCTGGACGTAAGCAACCCGGAGGCGCCGCAGATCGCTGGGGCGTGGACGGATTTTTATATCCACGACGCGCAGGTGGTCAGCTTTACCGAAGGGCCGTTCGCCGGGCGTGAGATCGCGTTCTGCTGCTCGGGGCTCGACGGCGGGTTCACGAACACGGGCCTGCGGATTGTCGATGTGACGGACCCGAACAACTTTTTCACGGTCGCGACGCTGTTCTACTCCACGCCGAGCTACGCGCACCAGGGCTGGCTGTCGCCCGACAAGCGGTATTTTTACATCAACGATGAGCTCGACGAGAACGACGGGCTGGTGCCGACGACAACGACGCGCGTGGTCGATGTGTCGGACATCAACAACCCGGTGCAGGCGGGGACGTTCACGACCGGGCTGGGCTCGATCGACCACAACCTGTACACGCGCGACGAGCTGATCTTCGAGTCCAACTACCGCTCGGGGCTGCGCATCTTCAACGCGACCGACCCCGTGAACCCGGTCGAGGTTGGTTTCTTTGATACGCACCCGGGCTCGAACGGGCTCGGGTTCAACGGCGCCTGGAGCAACTACCCGTACTTCCCGTCGGGCACCGTGATCGTCTCGGACATCGAGCGCGGGCTGTTCATCCTGGACGTTGACGCGCTCGGCCCGCGCCTGCTCGTCAGCCTCGACGGCGCTGCGCCCGCGGTCTTCCCGCCGGCCGGCGGCGCCAGCCTCTCGATCGCGGTCCAGGAGCTGGGCCAGAGCGTGGACCCGGCGCTGGTCAGGCTCAACGTCATCGCGGGCGGGCCGACGATCGAGGTCGCGGGGACGGACAACGCCGACGGGACCTGGAGCTTTACCACGCCGGTGGTCGCGTGCGGACCCGACGCGACGTTCTGGGTCAGTGTCACGTCCACCAGCGGGCAGGAATACACCGTCCCGGCGGACTTCCCGGGGTCGAGCTTCTCGGCGCCGATCGCCAGCGATTCCGCGACACCTTTCGCCGACAATTTTCAGACCAACATGGGCTGGGGCGTCACGGGCAACGCCAGCGACGGGCAGTGGGACCGGGGCGTACCCGTCGGGGGCGGCGACCGGGGCGACCCCGCGTCGGACTTTGACGGCTCGGGCCAGTGCTACCTGACGGACAACGTCGATGGCAACTCGGACGTGGACGGGGGCTCGACCACGCTGACGAGCCCCGGCATGGACGCGAGCGGGGGCGGGCAGGCCATCCTCAGCTACGCCCGCTGGTTCTCGAACACAGCTGGCGGCGGCGCCAACGAGGACATTATGCTCGTCGAGATCTCAAACAACAACGGCGCGAGCTGGCAGACGCTCGAGACGGTCGGCCCCTCGGGCGTCGAGGCCGGGGGCGGGTGGTTTGAGCGGAGCTTCGTGCTGGGCGACATCTTCGCCTCGCCTTCGAGCCAGGTTCGTGTGCGATTCACCGCGAGCGACGTGGGCTCGGGCTCGGTCGTCGAGGCGGGCGTGGACGCCGTGATGGTGACGGTGCTGACGTGCGAGGACGCGCCGGGGTGCCCGGCGGATCTGGCCGCGCCGTTCGGGACGCTCGACTTCTCCGATGTCGTCGCCTTCCTGGGCGCGTTCGGGGCGGGCGAGCCGGCAGCGGACTTCGCCGCGCCCTTCGGGACGTTCGACTTCTCCGATGTCGTCGCCTTCCTGGGCGCGTTCGGGGCGGGGTGCCCGTAGCGGAGGCGTGAGTTGTCTCTTTCCCCGCCTGCTGGGCGGCAGTTCAACTCTGAATCCAGAGACTGATATTCCGTGCCAATGGCCCGGGAACGCCCAAGATCACCCGAATCCAAGGGTTTTCATTGGGTTTGGAGCGACGCTGAGGTAGGATCCAGTCGCCGGGCGCCTGCGGGCGATCGATCCGTCGAGGTCCGGCTGGGGCGCTATCGGGCGTTCCAGAACGAGTAGAGATCGACACACACACGGGGATCGACATCATGACCAAAACCACACGCATTCGGGCGATCGGTGTGCCGATCGCGGCATTGATCGGGCTCGGCGCGACAGGCGCGAACGCCCAGGAAAGCGGGTACCTCTACCGCATCCACAACGCGGACGGGACCGTCTCGACCATCGAGCCGCGGGGCGCGCAATCGGTGGCGCGCCAGTGGAACGAGGTGCTGCTGCACGCCATCCGCAACGACAAGGCGCGCCCGACCGTGCACGGGCGGAACCTGTACCACACATCGGCGGCGATGTGGGACGCGTGGGCCGCGTACGACGATGTGGCCGATCAGGTCTTCCACAGCGAGCGCCAGACCGCCGTTGACGTAGCAGCGGCTCGGAACGAGGCGATCAGCTACGCGATGTACCGGATCATGGTGCACCGCTTCACGCCATCCGTCGGCGCGGCGGAGACGCTGCCGCTGATCGACGGGATGATGGCAACGCTGGGCTATGACCCGCTGGTGACAACGACCGTCGGCGATACGCCCGCAGCGCTGGGCAACCGGATCGGCGCGACGATCATCGCGTTCGGCATGACGGACGGCGCCAACGAGGCGAACGACTACGAGAATCTGTTCTACGCTGCGGTCAACGCCCCGCTGTTCCCGGATCTCCCGGGCAACCCGGACATGACGGACCCGAACCGGTGGCAGCCTCTGGCGATCAAGTTCTTTGTGGACCAGGCTGGCAACCCGATCCCGCTGGGCTCGCTGGAGTTCCTGAGCCCGGAGTGGGGGCAGGTCAGCGGGTTTGCTCTGCACGGCGAGGACCGGACCGACTACATGCGTAACGGGAACCCGTATCCGGTCTACCACGACCCGGGGGATCCGCCGTTCTTCAACGGCGTTGGTGACAACTACTTCCGCGTCGGCTACGAGATGGTCGTCTCGTGGTCGCAGCACCTCGACCCGTCCGACGGCGTGATGATCGATATCTCGCCCGCGAGCTTCGGCAACAGCCCGCTCCCGGAGGCCGGTGACTGGGAGGCCTACTACGACTTCTTCAACGGCGGGGACTGGGGCACGGGCTTGGCGCAGAACCCCGTCACGATGGCGCCGTACCCGGCGCAGATTGTCCCGCGGGGCGACTACGGGCGGATCCTGGCCGAGTTCTGGGCCGACGGCCCTGACTCTGAGACTCCCCCAGGGCACTGGTTCTCGATTCTCAACTATGTCAACGATCACCCGCTGTTCGAGAAGCGCCTCGGCGGGACAGGCCCGATCCTGCCTGATCTGGAATGGGATGTAAAGACCTACCTGGCGATGGGCGGCATGATGCACGACAGCGCCATCACCGCCTGGGGGTGCAAGGGCTGGTACGACTACCTCCGCCCGATCAGCGGCATCCGCTACATGGGCGACCGGGGGCAGAGATCCGACATGCTCCAGCCCAGCTACGATCCCGATGGCATCGCGCTCTACCCGGGGTTGATCGAGGTGGTGACGCCCGCGACCACAGCGGTCGGCGAACGCCACGAGCACCTGGCCGGCAGCGAGGGCAAGATCGCGGTCAACGCATGGCGCGGGCCGGACTACATCGCAGATCCGCTTGTTGATGAGGCCGGGGTCGGCTGGATCCTGATCGAGAACTGGTGGCCCTACCAGCGTCCCAGCTTTGTGACGCCCCCGTTCGCGGGCTACATCTCCGGGCACTCGACGTTCTCGCGCGGCGCCTCGGAAGTCATGACCTGGATGACAGGCACCGAGTTCTTCCCCGGGGGCGTGGGCGAGTTCCTGGCGCCGATGAACGAGTTCCTGGTCTTCGAGGAAGGCCCGAGCATCGACATCACTCTCCAGTGGGCGACCTACCGCGACGCGTCGGACCAGACGTCGCTCTCGCGGATCTGGGGCGGGATCCACCCGCCGGCCGACGATATTCCCGGGCGCATCATGGGCGTGTACGTCGCCCAGGACGCGTGGGCGCTCGCGCGGCGCTACTACTCGGGCCAGGTCAGCTGCCCGGCGGACTACGACGGCAACCGCATCATGGACTTCACCGACGTGATCGGTTTCCTGACCGCGTTCGGCTCGGGCGATCTGATCTGCGACATCGCACCGCCGTACCGCGTGGTTGATTTCTCAGACGTGCTCGCGTTCCTGACCGCGTTCGGCGAGGGCTGCCCGTAGGGTAATCAGAGACGCTAAGTTCAATCAATAGCAGCGGCCCGCGTCACTTTGACGCGGGCCGCTTTTGTTGTGTCTGTCCGGATTGACCTGCGAGGGGTGAAGGCGCCCGGCGTTCGGTTTACGGGCAGCCGTCGGAGAAGGCGCCGAGGAAGGTAAAGATATCGGTGAAGTTATGCTGGTCGAAGGGCGGGGCCACGTCGGCGATGGGGCTTTGCTCGCTGAACGCCACCAGGAACGCAACGACATCGGAGAAATCGAGCACGCCCTCGGGATCGCTCACGTCCGCGATGCACCTGGGCGTGAGCAGGACGGCGCGGGTCGGGGCAACGCCGTTCATGCGAGCGGATGCGATGATCTGGCCCGAGTCGTTGATGTCGCGGGCATAGCGGATGACCCAGCCGGACGAGAGGTCGATGAGGCTGTTGAGGTTCCGGACGCCCGCCTCGTCGTAGATGAACGGGCCGGGCAGGGAGTTGGCTGGCACGGGCGAGGCCGTGCCGACGATCTGGCCGGCGTTGTTGATCGATGTGGCGAGCATGTCAACGAGCGCGGGCGTTTCGTAGATGCTCTCGTCCTCGCCGGCGTTGGAGAGCGTGCCGATGTCGATCATCGTCCCGCCTTGCCAGAGGAAGGTGTGCCGATCACCGTTGGGGATGGGTGAGATACCGACGACCTGCCCGGCGTTGTTGATGTCAACGGCTTCGGCGACGCCGGCGCCGAGATCACCAAGATCGATCATCTCGCCGGAGGTCAACCAGAGGACGGCGCGTCGGTTGGAGCTTGAAGCGGCCCATGACCAACCGACGATCTGTCCGGCGTTGTTGATGGCCTGGGCGTCGGAGAAGGGGCCGCCGAGGGTACCGAGGTCGGTCATGACGCCATTTTCCCAGAGGAAGGCGTGCGAGTAGTGATCGGGCTCGGGCCTCATGGAGCTGCCAACAACCTGGCCCGCCGCGTTGACATCCTCAGCGACGGAGTATGTGCCGCCGAGTGTGCCCAGGTCGGTCATGACACCGTCGCGGTAGAGGAAGGCGTGCTGGAGCGGGATGCCGTTTTCCTGGATGATGGACAGATCGGAGAAACCGATGATCGATCCATCGGGGCCAATGCCGCGAGGGAACGCGGCATCGCCCCCGAGCGAGCCGATGTCGGTTATCGCCTGCCCGTCCCAGTAGAAGGCCCCGTAGCCGCCAGCGGTATTGAAGAAGAACCCGGTGGCCTCGCCAGCGTTATTGATACCGATGCCATTGAACGAGTTGCCCGGGTGCGTCTCGGCGATCGAGCCGAGGTCGGTGATGGTGTATCGCGTCGCGTTCTGCGCGAGCGCAGGGCTCCCGCAACATCCGGCGAGAGCACACAGTGTCATGGTTCGGGTGTTCATGCGAAGGCTCCTGTTCTGTCGGGTCGGGCGGGGTGCGCGTCGATTCGATCCGCCTCAAGAGTACCAGCCAGACAACAGCATTCACCCCATCTCAATAGAGGGCGCCAGGTCTTATGGCGCTCTGGGGGGCTGGAGGGAGGACGTTTCTCCGGCTAGGCCGCAGAATCTGTGAAGACTCGGGGTGGGCTGGCAGGCGTCCGACTCTCGTGCTCGCCGGCGAGAACGTGATCGACGAAGATGCGGAAGAGTTCCGCGTCGAACGCGACGCCGGACTCTTCGCCCAGGATCGCGAGCGCCTTCTCTTGCGACATGGCCTTGCGGTAGGGGCGGTGCGTGCGCAGCGCGTCGAAGACGTCGGCTATGTGGACGACCTGGCCGGCGAGGCTGACCTTCCAGCCGCGGGGCGGGTTGGGGTAGCCCCCGCCGTCGAGCTTCATGTGGTGCTCGTACGCGACGCTGACAACGATCGGTGAAAGCCCGGGGGACGCGGCAAGAATCGCGGCGCCCTCGGCCGGGTGATCGTTCATCCGCAAGCGCTCGCTGTCGGTGAGCTTGCCTGTCTTGTTGAGAATATCCAGCGGGATCGCGCTCTTGCCCACGTCGTGCAGGAGCGCGGCGCAGGTGATATCAAACACGCGGTCCGGGCTCAGACCCACCGCTCTCGCCAGCGCCGAGCTCATCACCCCGACGTTGATCGCATGGACGTAGGTGTACTCGTCGTGGCTCTTGAGATTCGCCATCGGCAGGACCGTCGCGGACCCGGCAGAGATCGCCGCGATCACGTCGCCCGCGAGCGCCTCGATCGACGCGACCGGCGCCTTCCCCTTGAGCGCGGTCTGGTCCCAGGCGGTTCGCAGCTCGTGCGAGAGAAACGTCGGGTCCCCGATCGAGATCAGGGCGTTATCCAAATCCTCCGCGTCGGGCTCCTGGTCCACCCAGCAAAGTCGGATACCCCTCATCTCCCCCGCCAGACGCCCGGTCTCGAGTGTGTCGATGAGGCGGCTGATCGACTCGGCGTTGATCCCGTCACGCAGCTCGAGGCAGTCGGGCAGGCCCGAGCCGAGGCGGGTGAAGGCGCCGTCGCGCAGGGCCTTTCCGGAGGGGAGGCTGGCGCCGTCGCAGACGACCTTGCTCTCCAAGAAAACCACGCGGCGCGGGACGCCCGTCCAGGCCAAGCCCGACAGCGCATCGGCCGCTCGCTGGGTATGCATGTCGATCGCGGGGTGCTCGCCTCCGTAGAGGCGACGGCAGGCGGTCGCGGCGTTGATCGCCACGAGCGCACCGTTAATCGTGTCAATCGACATCGGGTGATCCCTTCTGGCGCCTGAGTGAGGCAATGAGGCGGTTCGGGCTGATGCTCCAGAGAGCGCCAGCCAGCGATGATCGGGAACCAACCGGGCGCGAGCGCACGGCACTGGCGAGCAAGCGCCCGAGACCTGGCGCCATGCCCGCGGGCCTCCAGGCGGCGCCCAGCAACGCCTCCGTCAACGCCCGGCTTGCCTCTGCGGTCTCCGACTCAAACAGCGCTTGGATGATCGAGGCGCGCTCGTGGTGTGTCGGCTCTGGGCCGCCGAGCCTTTGCAGCAAGCGATCGGCGAGCAGCGTGACCATTCCCGGTTGCGCCCGGCGCACGATGTACGCGGCGCCCAGCACACGGATCTTCTCATCGCCCTCAACCAACGCCCGGTGACACAGATCCCGCGGCCACGGATGCCTCAGCGTGTACGCCGCCGCGAACGCGCGCCGGCGCGCCTCGGCGTCCGGCTGGTTCATCAGCGACGGGCGGATCGCGCCGAACGCCGAATCCGCGTCGAGGTCGTTGATCAACGCCAGGAGCGTCTCGATCGCCCCGGGGCTGGCCTCGAGCAGAGCCTGGATCTCGGCGCCGAGCTCAGGGCCAGCCTGGCTGAGCCGGTCGGTGATCCGGGGCACCGCAGCGCCCTGCGGGTCGAGCGCATAAGCGCGGAGCAGCACACGGATCAGTCGCGTCGGGCTCTCCAGCCCGAGATGCTCGGCGCCCGCATCGAACACCTCTTGCGTTGAGGCTCTGGACATCGCCAGCGCGAGCGTCGAGATATCTTCACTCGCTGATCGCAGGGCTGTCGCCGCTTCCCGGACCGCTTCGTCGGTGTGGTGCATGAGCGACTCGCAGACGCCCGAGGCTCTCGCCATGATGTCTGGACGCCCGGATGCGCCGATCGAATCAACCGACCCCCACAGCGAGGTCAGATGCCCGGGCACCAGCTCCTCGCCCCCAATCCCCGCATCGAGCAGATCCAGGATGATCTCCGTCGCGTGCGCACGCTCCTGGTCGTCGGTCTCCCACTCGAGCTGCGGCGGGGACTCGGCAACCCCGAGCTGGCCCGCGCTGATCTTGTGCAAGCGGTCGAGGTATTCCTTGGGCGTGAACTCCTCGCGGCTCGCCTGGTGGCAGAGATCGCGCAGGGTCTGCAATGCTCGGGTCTCCTGCGAGGCGCCACTGTCGTCGATAACCAACGACGCGAGCGAAGCAACCCGCTTGAGCTCGCCCGAACGCCCGCCCGAGAGCGTCGCCAGACGCTGGAACATCATCAGCGTCGAGTGGCAAAGACTCTCCGGCGAGAGATCCGCCTGCGCCAGCGCCTCACAGGTCTCCATCACGGGCATCACGCCGGCCAGTTCGGTCAGCGCGTCGAGGTTCGGACCCGCCTCATCGTGGATCAGCCCCGCACGGATCTCTGGGCTGAGTGACCCGAGGACAGCGCGGATGTGTTCGAGCCCGCCCGCCGCCTCGCCCCCGTCGCGGCGCGCCTGCTTGACCGCGGCGCAGAGGTCTTCGGACACCACCTGAGCAGCAGCCTTGTCCTCACTGATGGCGCGCCCGATCCAGGAGGCGGCCGAGTGCTGTGCGCTTTTGGTCGTAGCGCCGAGCAGAACAGACCGCAGCTCCCCCACCCCCAGGCGCGACGACCGATCGCCAGCCCCTGACGGCCTGGCGTTGGTGACGTGCGCCGTCAGGCGCGCGTAGTTCAACGGAATGAGACGGAAGCTGTCACCCGCCTGCTCGCTGACCTGCTCAGCGAGCTCAGGCCCGTTCACACGAGCTGCGCGCGCGCCGCGGATGACGCCGAATGCACATGCGAGTTCCATCTCCCCGAGATCAGCGCCCAACAGCACGGCCCCGATATCGAGTGCGGCCAGCGTCTTGACCAGCGAGCTGTCGCTCGCGCTTATATGCTCGGACGATTCGGGATCAATCATGATCTGGCGGATGTGATCCGCCAGAGCGCCTGCGCCGGTGATAGCCTCGCTCGCGGCTGCGCCGAACGCGGGATGGTCGGCGTCGTAGATCTGGAACGCCGACCAGGCGCGTTCCAGAGACTCAGCCAACCCCGCTTCCGTGCTGCCGAGGGTCTCCTGATTGTGAAGTCGCTGTTCCATGGAGGAAGCCGGCTAGCCGGTTTGGCGCTCCTCATCGCCCGGGGCTTCGGGACTGGTCTCGAGCCAGTCTTCGCGTCGTCTGGCCTGCAGCGCCGATGAGTCGGAAGACTCACCGCCCTTGATGACGCGGTTTCGCCCGAGGCGTTTGGCCTCGTACATGGCCGCGTCGGCGTCGCGGACGACCTCCGTGTGGGTCTCGTACTGTCCCTTGCAGACGACCACGCCGATGCTGGCGGTGGACGTCACCTCGACCCCATCGAGCTGGTGCGCCTCGGCGAGGCGCTCGAGCAGACGCTGGGCGAAGGCGTCCACCTCGTCAACGCGCGACTCGCCGAGCAGGATGACGAACTCATCCCCGCCCCAGCGGGCCGCGATATTCTCTTCGCTTGACCGCCCGACGAACCCGCTGAGCAGCTCGGCGATGCGAGCCCCGATACTCGCCAGCAGCGCATCGCCCACGTGGTGCCCGTACCGGTCGTTGACGCTCTTGAAGCCGTCGAAATCAACATAGATGACCGCGAAGCGTTCGGCGGATTCGGAGCGGCTGGCGCTGATCGCTCGCTCGAGCGCGTTCTCAAGCATCGGGCGGTTGGCCAGGCCGGTGATCGGGTCTGTGTAGGCCACGCGCCGGAGCGACTCTTCCGCCTTTTTGCGTTCGGAGATGTCTTCGAGCATGACGATGACGGACTGCCCGTGGGCCGCAGCCGAGAACGTGTATGAACGCCCCGACTCGGCGCATTCGCACGTCGATTCCGCGACGCTGTTGGTCAGCAGCGCCCGCTGCGCGACGGAGTAGATCCCCTCGGACAGCGAGGGCGTGTAGATCTCGGTCAGCAGCTTCCGCCCCGCCCCAAACCGGCGCCCGTGCCCGCCTGCGCGCGTTTCATCCATAAACGCGACGTGGAATCTTGGCTGCTCGCTCGCCCCGGCGCGGTTGGTCAGCAGGAGCATCGTGCCGGGCGAGGTCTGGATCAACGCGCGGAGCAGGGGGGCGGAGATATCGACATTGGGCGCGAGCGCGTCGAGCTGGCGCCTGCGGCTCGAATCAACCCGCTCGTGCTCGGCTGTCTGGGCCAGCAGCACAACCCCCACGCCCACGATCACGAGCCCGCCGAGCTCGACAAGGCGCCAGGTTGACCACTGTGTTGCCGACGGATCGAGCCACGAGCCCGGTTCTGAGGCCAGGCGCGCGATCGTCTCGCGCATCGCGTGCGCAACGAGGACAACAACCCCGAGCCCGCTCATGCCGACCGCTGTCCAGGGGATCGGCGCCTTGCCCCTCCTCCAGGGCAGCAGCAGCGCCAGCACCGCCAACGCCCCGCCCAGCAACACAAGCTCGTAGGATTGCCCGTTCATCCGCTGCCCCCGGAAAGTAGAGATCCGGATCTTGAATCGGGCCGGCGGGGGCATGGGGATATCCCCCCACTGTGCAATGGGGCGGAGGCGACTCGATCAGCCATTACAACCGGCGCAGACGGAACTACCCGGCCAGAGTCCGGGCATGTGTTGGCTGGAAGCGTTTGACGCCGGGCCTAAAGCCGCCGATCCGCATCGTCGCGCGCCCGGGGGGCGATTAGGCTCTGCACAGGCGCCCGGGTTTCGCGCCGGTCAGAACGCGATCCGGACGCCGAACACAAGCTGCAGATCGTCGGCGTCGGACCCGGCGCGCCGGGCGATGCCGGATGTTTCACCGATCAGCGTGTTGTACTGCACCCCCACATACGGCGCAAACTCGCGGCTGACCTCGTATCGCAAGCGCAGCTCAAGACTCAGGTCGTTGATCCCCGCGCCCACCGCGTAGTCGGGGATGTCCTGGGCCGAGAGATTGATCTCGGACCGGGGCTGGAGCACGATGCGCTGGGTCAGGTACAGGTCGTACGAGGCGGTGAAGCGGGCGAGCAGGTCGCCGTCTTCGGTCAGGAACAGGATCGGCTCGAGCTCGAACTTGTACGGCGCGAGCCCCTGGGCGCCGAGCACGAGCGAGGCGCGGTCCATCGAGGCGCCCGGTCCCCACATGTTCTCGTAGCGAACCCCGCCCTGGATAAACCAGAACGCGCTGATGGGCTTGGCATAGAGCGCCTGAAACTCGGCGTCGCCCGAGGACGGGCCGTCAAACGCGGCCCCGCCCTCCGTCTTCCACCAGAACTTGTGGTCGTCGTTGCCGATCCAACCCTGCGCGTCCCAGGCGAACTGGTCGCTGTTGCTGTCCGAGACGCGGTACTCGAGCTGCTCGATGAGCGTAAAGGCCAGCACCGGGTTGTCGTGGATCGGCTCGGGCCAAGAATCATGCGGACCCGCAGCGGCCGCGTCGAGCGCGTCGTCGAGTGACTCGCCCTCAACGAGCGGCGGCCCGTTCTCCGCGCGCATCGGTTGCATCGGTTGCGTCATGCCAGAGTGCGCTGGCGCCTCGGCTGCGCCGTCGTGGTCGTGCGCCTGGACCTCGGTTTGACCTCTGGCGGTCGAGCTCACGGTCGTCAGTCCTGCGGCGAGAAGGGCGCCTGCGAGATACATCGCTCTCATGACTTGACCTCCTCGTCGAGCGACCTCACAACCGCGACCGTCCGGAACATCCCCATGTCCATGTGGAACAGCAGGTGGCAGTGGAACGCCCATCGCCCGGGCGCGTCGGCGCTGATATCGACCGTCAGCAGCTCGCCCGGCTTGACGCTCACGGTGTGCTTGCGCGGGTTGTCCGCGAGCGTGCCGCCGGCGTACAGGTCCATCCACATCCCGTGCAGGTGGATCGGGTGATCCATCATCGTGTCGTTGATCATGTTCATCCGGAGGCGTTCGCCGTAGACAAACTTGATCGGCTCGGCCTCGGAGTATTTCACGCCGTCGAAGCCCCAGATGTATCGTTCCATGTTTCCCGTCAGGTGCAGGTCGAACTCTCGCGTGGGCGCCCGCCGGTCCGGTGGCTGTCGCAGGGCACGCAGGTCCGCGTAGGTCAGCACGCGCCGCCCGTCGTCGCCCAGCCCGATGCCGGGCTCGGAATAGCGCCGGCGCGGCATCATCGCGACCATCGAGGCCTGGGCGCCGTGCTTGTCCGGGGCGTGCATGATCGACTCTGGCAGGTTCTCGGTCGGGAGCATCCCACTGTGCTGCGCGCTGCCCGAACCGCCCGCCATCGCGCCCATAGCGTGCCCGCCATCGGCGCCGGGCATATCCATCTCGGGCTTGGAATCGGCGGGCATCTCCATCGCGCCCGGGGTTTCTTTCTTCATGCCCGCCATCGAGCCCATGCCCGCCATGCCCCCCATGCCCGCCATGCCCCCCATGCCCATATCGGCCATGGTGCGCATCGCCCGCTTTCGTCGCTCGGGGATTTCCGCCTGCATCCCGGCGCGCGGGGCGAGTGTGCCGCGGGTGAACCCGCTGCGGTCGATCGTCTCGGCGAACATCGTGTACGCGCGATCGTCGGGCATGGTGATGAGCACGTCGTACGTCTCGGCCACCGCGACGCGGATCTCGTCGGTCTCGACCGGCTTGACGTGCTGCCCGTCCGCCGCGACGACCGTCATCGGCAGGCCCGGGATGCGGAAGTCGAAGTAGGTCATGGTCGCCGCGTTGATGATGCGCAGGCGGACCCGCTCACCGGGCTGGGCGATCGCGGTCCAGTTCTCCTCCGCTGGCTGCCCGTTCATCATGTAGGTGTACGCGACGCCCGTGATATCGGCGATATCGGTCGGGTCCATGCGCATCGCGGCCCAGCGCAGTCGCTGCGAGATCACATTCCCGAGCCCGTCGCTTCGCGCGTCCTCCATCATGTTCGCGACGGTCGGGCGCTGGTAGTTGAAGTACCCGCTGAACTTCTTGAGTTTTTTGAGCACGCGGTACGGGTCTTTGAACATCCAGTCCGACAGGATGACCACATACTCGCGGTCATACTCGAACGCCTCGGGCTGCGCCGGTTCAACGATCAGCGCGCCGAAGTGTCCGAGCTGTTCCTGGAGCCCGGAGTGGCTGTGGTACCAGTAGGTGCCGTTCTGGTTCACCCGGTAGCGGTACACGAACGTCTCGCCCGGCTTGATCCCGGCGTAGCTCACCCCGGGCACGCCGTCCATCGAGGCGGGCAGGATGATGCCATGCCAGTGGATCGACGTGTCCTGGTCCGGGTGATCGTTGCGGACGTGGATCTCGACGTCCTGACCCTCGCGCATCCGCAGCGTCGGGCCGGGCAGCGTGCCGTTGACGACGATCGGCGACTCCGCCACGCGCCCCGCGACCGTCAGGCGAGCCGGGCTGACCGCCAGATGCAGCGGGCCATCCGTCGGCACATCGATCAGCAGCTGGTTGCCCGCGCTCGGGGCCGCCCCGCCGCCCGCGGAGGCCAGGCCTGGCAGCGCCAGGCCGCTTGCGGCGGTGATCGCGGTCGCTGCCAGAAACTGGCGGCGCGTCTGTGTTTCCAGCATTTCGAGCGGATTCGTGTGATCCATGGGGCGCCTCCATGCATTCCGGATCGAGTCCCGCGAAGAAGAAGATGTATCCCGAGTGTAAACGAAACTTAATCGCGCCGCCTAAAGCGAAACACTTCCCGTCCTCCACGCCCGCTGAACCCGCCCACCCCCGACACTATTTCACCAAAGACCCAGCAACTTCACCAAAGACCCAGCAACCAGAGCACCCGCCCGAAGCGGCGCCTGCAAGCAACATAAACGAGCGCACACGTCCCGCTCCAGACGCTATCCGAGATGGTGAATCGGCTCACCCGCTCTTGATGCCCCCGGGCGAAGATGTCCGCGGTGGGGTTCGCACGCCGAACTTCTGCCGGGCGTGCGATCAGGCCCAGGGAAACGTGCAATCTCGTAGGCTGCGGCGTCACACCACCTGAGCCCCGGAGAGGCGCCATGAAAATCCCAGAGGTTCTGTTGATTGAGGTCGAGCACGCGCCGGGGAACCTGGCCAAGGTGCTCGG
>JAJRXR010000047.1 GCA_024276195.1 Planctomycetota bacterium | reverse complement strand
TTATCTCGGCGGTGCTGTATGCGCTCCTGGCGCTGCATGTGTGGTCGGCCATTCACTTCGGGCTGAGGTGGTTCGCATGAGCGCCGGCAAACGATCAAGGTTTGGGTTCATCGCTCAGATCGGAGCGGTCCTCGGCGTCGTCGGGGCCATGCTGCTGCTGATCCCCGACAGCGACGACCGCATCGGGAACCCGGCACGGTTTGTATCGTCGAACTTCTGGCAGGGGCTTGCGAGCCCGGGCGAGCTCTCGCGGGGGCACGCGTTTCTTGAGACCGACTGCAAGAGCTGCCACGCGCCCGTCGCCGGCCCGGTGGCCATGAACTGCGCTCTCTGCCACGCCAACAACGAGTCGTTGCTCCAGCGCCAGCCGACGGCGTTCCACGCCGACATCGGGAGCTGTCGAGAATGCCACGCCGAGCACAAGGGCCTGGGCGCGACCCCAACCATCATGGACCACGAGGCGCTGACCAAGATCGGCATGCGACAGCGCGCCGGCGAGGCTCCCCAAGGCGAAGCGACCAACAAGAAGATTCTCCGCTGGATCCGGGAGGGACAAACGCCAGGGGCGCGCGCCAGCACGCCGTACCTTTCGGTTGAGGAGAGCGTGCTCGACTGCGCCTCGTGCCACACGCTCGACGACCGCCATTTCGGGCTCTTCGGGTCCGACTGCGCGTCGTGCCACTCGACCGCCGCCTGGAGCCTGCCGGACTTCCGGCACCCGCAGCCGACGAGCGTGGACTGCTCCCAGTGTCACCAGGCGCCCCCGAGCCACTACATGAACCACTTCAACATGGTCTCGCGCCCGGTCGCCCGAAAGCTCGAGGCCCGGGTGGACCAGTGCTTCCTGTGCCACCAGACAACGGCGTGGCCTGATATCCGGGGAGTCGGGTGGTACAAGCACCACTGACCCCGCCCAGCTTGCCCAGTTCGCCATTATGGACATCCATAGCCTATTTCCGGCCCAGCCCCAACCCCAGGGAGCGGCATGTTTGTGGACGCGGGCGCCCAAGATTTCGGGGAATATCACGATTCGGTGCGAGCTTCTCCCGATACTCGCCAGTACAAGACGGACCCGGCGACCTCATGCGTGAGAAGGGCGACCGGGCGCCAGTGTCCAGATGGTCCGCCCATGCAGGGCTATGCTTTTTCCAACCCATGAACCGCTTCAGCTTCAAATCCGCCATGACCTGGGTGCTGTTCGCAGCACAGGCGATGACCGTATCCGCTGGATACGCCGGGCTTTTGGTGTGCCGCGAGGCCGACGGCAGCTCGCACGTCGAGTGGGTCAGCCAGCCGTGCTGCGACGACACTCACACGGAATCCGACGCGCCCCGCGAGGCGGACGCCGGTTCGGTGTCCGAGTCGTGCTCGGACGCGGCCTGCGTGGATCTGCCAATCGCGTCGGGAAAGGCCACGACGGGCTCGCGGGCACGCGACAGCGGAGCGGGACTGGGATCCCAGGTCGCTGATGTTTCGCATGCGGTCACATGGTCGGGCGGCTCATCGCCCGAGGCGGAATCGCCCGGGCTTGCTGAGACCGGCGCCGCTCTGGACACGCCGAGCCAGGTTCGCTTGTCGCTGCGCGCGACCGTTCTGATCTTGTAAAGCCTGAGCCGATTCGACGACGGAACCGCCGCGTCTGCGCGGCGGCTGTGCTCTTCGCGAACCACTCAGAGATCAACCGATGAAAATCTATGTATGGACGGCCTTGGGGCTCTGCGCCCTGGGCGGGGGCTGCGCTGGCCCTCTGGACCGGTCGTGGGATGACCCGACGTACCGAGCCATCCGGGACCGCTACGCCGAATCTGACCGGCGGGTGAGCGAGAGCCGCTCGCCCGTGCCCAACGCACCGGCGTCGGGCATTGAAGTGTTGGACCAGCTCAGCGTCCACGACGCGATCCGGATCGCGATCATCAATAACCCGGAGCTTCGGCGCGCCGGGTACCGGGTGGATGTCGCGGCGGGGCTTGTGACGCAGGCCGGGCTGTACCCCAACCCGTCGTTTCTGGTTGATGTCGAGGCGCTCGGGTCCAAGGCGGGGCGGGGCGGGGAAACGACCTACCGCCTCGAGCAGGAGATCGTGCTCGGCGGCAAGCTCAAGCGCGCCCGCCAGGTCGCCGACGCGGATCGCCTGGGCGCCCAGGCGGCATTCGTGGGCGAGGAGTTCGCGGTCGCCTCGCGCGTGACGCGGGCCTACTTCGGCGCGGTCGTCGCGCAGGAGCGTCTGGCTCGCAGGCAAGACCTGATTGATCTCGCGGACCAGCTCTTGCGAGCCGCGACGGCGCAGGTTGACGCCGGAGCCGCCACGGAGCCGGACCGTCTGCGGGCCGAGGTTGTCCGTGAGCAGGCGCAGATCGAACTCGAAGCGGCCCGTCTCGAGATGGAGGCGTCCGGGCGCGCCCTGGCCTCGGCGATGGGGGTGGACGACGCGGTCTCGATCCCGCTCTCGACCGACGCGTCGCTCGTGCCGAGCATGTTGTCCCAGGACGAGATCGCGGCTTCCGCGCTCGAGTCCAACAGCCGCATGGCCATCGCCCGCATCGGGCTCGAACGTGCGCGGCGCGCCCACCAGCTCGCCAGAGCGCAGGCGATCCCGAATCTCGTCGCCTCCGCCGGCCCGCGCTATTCCGACCCGGGCAGCGAGACGACGATGGACATCGGCATCGGTGTCGAGGTCCCGCTCTTTGATCGGAACCAGGGCGCCATCCGGGCGGCGCTGGCCGAGAGGCGGGTCGCTGCGGCGAACCTCCAGAGCGTGCAGCTCCAGATTCTTAATGAGATTTCCGAGGCCTGGGCGGCGTACGAGTCGGCCCGGATCGCCACAATACGCTACCGCGACAACCTCATCCCAAAGGCCGACCGCACACTCGATCTGACCCGCCAGGCGTACGAGCGAGGGAAGGCGGATTATCTGCGCCTGCTCGACGCCCAGCAGGTCGTTGTTGAATCCCGAATCGCGTCCATCGACGCGCTCCGACGCCTGCACGAGGCGGCGGCGTTGCTCCGTGAACTTGCACAGGCCGATGCCCCATGGCGGGCGCCCAGCCCCGCGGGCGAGCCCGAGGGAGAGGTACACCAATGAACACGCTGACGAAGTTTCTCCTGACCCCCGCTCTGCTCGGCGCCATGATCGCCCTCCAGGGCTGCGCCGAGAGCAGCGGGCACAATGACACCGCCGCCGAAGCCGGACACTCGGACGACGACGGGCACGGGCACGCCGACGAAGGCGGCGATGACCATGATGATCACGCCGACGAGGGTGGTGATGGGCACGACGACCATGACGACCACGCCGACGAGGGTGGCGATGGGCACGACGATCACGGCGACGAGGGCGGCGATGGGCACGACGACCACGGCGATGAAGTCGTTCGCCTGACACCCAAGCAGCTCAAAGACGCCGGCGTCAAGATCGAACCGCTCGCCGGCGGGATGATCGCGACGCACGTGACTTTGCCCGCAGAAGTTGGCTTGAACCAGGACCGGGTGCTCCACGTCACCCCGCGCGTCCCCGGCATCGTCACCGAGGTCCACGGGTTTCTCGGGCAGGATGTCAAAGAAGGTGATCTGCTCGCCGTTCTCGAGAGCCCGCAGCTCGGCGAGGCCAAGATCGCGTTTCTCCAGGCGGTCCAGGCCAAGGCCATCGCCGACGCCGAGCTGAGCCGCCAGACCACCATCAGCAAGAACACGGCGACACTTCTCGACGCCCTACGAGAAAAACCAGAGCTCGACACGCTCCAGTCTCAGGTATCGGGCCTGCGGATCGGTACAAACAAGGGACGCCTGCTCTCGGCGTACGCCAGAGTCAAAGCCGCCAGGGCGAACTATGCCCGCGAGCGCGAGCTGCGTGAGAAGGGCCTCTCGACCGAGGCCGATCTTCTCGCTGCGCAAGAGGCGTTCAACAGCTACCAGGCGGAGTACTACGGCGCGTTTGAGGACATCGACTTCACCTATCAGCTCCGCCTGCTCGAGGCCCAGCGGGCGGCCCGCGTCACCTCATCCGAGGTCGATAACGCGGAGCGTCGTCTGCACATGCTGGGCCTGAGCCAAGCCCAGGTCGCGAGCATCACCGAGCAGCCCGATGTCGAGGTCGCACGCTACGAGCTGACCGCGTCGATGCCCGGGCGGATCGTCTCCAAGCACATTACCCCGGGCGAGAAGGTCGGCACGGAAGCGCCGGTCTACACGCTTGCGGACCTGAGCACGGTCTGGCTGAACATTTCGGTCTACACCGAGTACGCCGCCCAGATCGAGGTGGGCCTGCGGGTTGTCGTCCACGCGGACAATCGCACGACAACGGGCGTTGTTGATTACGTCAGCGCCATCGTCTCGGAATCAACACGGACGGTTTCGGCAAGGGTCGTGATCGACAACTCCGATGCAGCATGGAAGCCGGGCGAGTTTGTCACCGCGCGGGTAGAAACCCAGCGAGTCCGGGCCAAGCGGGTCGTCCCGATCGACGCGATCCAGACGTACGAGGGGCGCGAGGTTGTCTTCATCCAGGACGCCGACGGAATCGAGCCCGTCCCGGTCCGGATCGGGCGGCGCAACGACGTCTCGGTCGAACTCCTCGGGGACGCCATCGCTCTCGGAACCCCGATCGTCGTCCGCAACAGCTTCTTGATGAAGGCCGAACTCGGCAAGAGCGCCGCAGGGCACGATCACTAAAGGGACTTCTCATGCTTCACAAGCTCATTGATTTTTCGATCCGTCAGCGGGTGCTCGTGCTGTTAGCCACGCTCGCGCTGGCCGGGATCGGCGCGTACAGCTTCACGCGCCTGCCCATCGACGCGGTGCCCGACATCACCAACGTGCAGGTGCAGATCAACACCAATGTGCCCGCACTCTCACCCATCGAGATCGAGCAGCAGATCACGTTCCCGATCGAGTGGTCGATGAGTGGTCTGCCGAACGTCGATTACTTCCGCTCGATCTCCCGGTACGGGCTCTCCCAGGTGACGATCGTCTTCGAGGAGGGCACGGACATCTACTGGGCGCGCCAGCTCGTCGGCGAACGCCTCACCCAGGCCCGCGAGTCGCTCCCCCCGGGCCTGGCCGAGCCGCAGATGGGACCGATCTCGACCGGGCTCGGCGAGATCTACATGTGGTCGGTCGAGGCCGACGGCGTCAAGCCTGATGGCTCCGAGTACTCCGCCCAGGATCTCCGCGCCGTGCAGGACTGGATCATCCGCCCGCAGCTGCGCTCCGTGCCGGGCGTCACCGAGGTCAACACCATCGGCGGGTATGAGCGTCAGTTCCATATCACGCCCGACCCCGCCAAGCTCATGGCGTTCGGGCTCTCCTTCCGCGACATCATGCGCGCGATCGCCGAGAACAACACGAACGCCGGGGGCGGGTACATCGAGCACGCCGGCGAGGCCTACCTCGTCCGCGCCACCGGTCTCATCCGCGATATCGATGACATCCGCCACGTCATCGTCAAAAGCGACGACGGCGTCCCCATCCATATCCGCGATGTCGCCCAGGTCAGCGTCGGCGAAGAGCTGCGCACCGGCGCCGGCACGCACGACGGGCAGGAAGTGGTCATCGGCACGGCCATGATGCTCCTCGGCGCCAACAGCCGGACCGTTTCAGTAGGTGTCCACGACCGGATGGAGCAGATCCAAAAAACCCTGCCCCAGAATGTGATCGTCAAAACGCTCTACAACCGCACCTACCTCGTCGATGCGACGCTGCACACCATCAAGAAAAACCTCTTCGAGGGCGCCGTCCTGGTTGTCGTCGTTCTGCTGCTCCTGCTGGGCAACCTCCGCGCGGCGATCATCGTCGCGTGCGCGATCCCCCTGTCGATGCTCTTCGCTATTACGGGGATGGTCCAGGAAAAAATCAGCGCCAACCTCCTGAGCCTGGGGGCGGTCGATTTCGGGATCATTGTCGATGGGGCGGTTGTGTTTGTTGAAAATATCGTTCGCCGAGCGACCGAGGAGCAAAAGAAAAAGAAACGCACGCTCACACGCGATGAGCGCCTCTCGATCATCGGCGAAGCCGGGCGCCAGGTCGCCAAGCCGACCCTCTTCGCCGTGCTCATCATCATGATCGTCTACATCCCGATCCTCACCCTCACCGGGATCGAGGGCAAGATGTTCCGCCCGATGGCGGGCGTCGTGCTGCTCGCGCTGGCCGGCGCGCTCATCCTGACATTCACCTTTGTTCCTGCGGCCTGCGCCATCCTGCTCCGAGGCAAGCTCTCCGAGAAAGAAAGCTTCCTCATCCGATGGGCCAAGAACGCCTACCGCCCGTCGCTCGCGCTCGCGCTGCGCGTGCGCTGGGTCACCATCAGCCTCGCGGTTCTGCTGCTCATCATCTCCGGGCTGATCGGATCCCGACTCGGCAGCGAGTTCGTGCCCAAGCTCGGCGAGGGCGCCCTCGCCGTCCAGCCGGCCCGCATCCCGAGCATCGGCATCACCACCAGCATCGAGATGCAAAAGGGTCTTGAAGTGGCCCTCCGCGACGAGTTCCCCGATGAGATCGCGAGCATCTTCGCCCGCACCGGCACCGCCGAGGTTGCCACGGACCCCATGGGCCCGAACGTCAGCGATACCTACCTCATGCTCACCCCACGGAGCGAGTGGACACGGGCATCGACCCAGGAAGAGCTCGCCGAGGAGATCGAGGAGTTTCTCCAGACGATCCCCGGGCAGAACTACGAGATTTCTCAGCCCATCGAGCTCCGGTTCAACGAGCTCATCAGCGGCGTCCGCAGCGATCTCGCCGTCAAAATCTTCGGCGATGATCTCGACCTCCTCCTCAAAGCGGGCAACGAGATCGCTGCGGTCATGCAGACGATTCCCGGCGCCTCCGATGTCAAGGTCGAGCAGGTCTCGGGTCTCTCTGTCCTGACGATCGATATCGACCGTGCCAAAATCTCGCGCTTCGGCCTGAACGTCAGCGATGTGCAGGAAGTGGTCTCGATCGCGTTCGGCGGCGAGGAAGCCGGAACCCTCTACGATGGCGACCGACGCTTCCCCATCATCGTCCGCCTGCCCGAGGACATGCGCGGTCGTGTTGACCTTGTCAGCCAGCTCCCCATCCCGCTGCCCGAGGGGAGCATGGGCGAGTTCGCCTCCGCCGATGAATCCATGCCCGGCATGGGCGCGGAAATCCGGTACGTCCCGCTCGAGGCCGTTGCCGATATCAACATCGCCGAGGGGCCGAACCAGATCAGCCGCGAGAACGCCAAACGCCGCCTGGTGGTGCAAGCCAACATCCGCGGGCGTGACATGGGCTCGTTCGTCGCTGAGGCGCAGGACCGCCTCGACGCCGAGATCACTCTCCCCGAGGGGTACTACATCACCTGGGGTGGGCAGTTCGAGAACCTCGCCCGGGCGCGCTCGCGCCTCATGATCGTCGTTCCCGTCGCGCTCTCGCTGATCTTCATCATGCTCTTCACCGCCTTCGGCAGCGCCCGACACGCGATCCTTGTCTACACCGGCGTGCCGCTCGCCCTCACCGGCGGGATCATCGCGCTCTGGCTCCGCGACATGCCCTTTAGCATCAGCGCCGGCGTCGGCTTCATCGCACTCTCCGGCGTCGCGGTCCTCAACGGCGTCGTCATGATTTCCTTCATCAACGAACTCCGTGAGCGGGGTAAGTCCATCGAAGAAGCCGTCACCCAGGGCAGCCTCTCGCGCCTGCGCCCCGTCCTCATGACCGCCATGGTCGCGAGCCTCGGCTTCGTCCCCATGGCCCTCAACACCGGCCTCGGCGCCGAGGTGCAACGCCCGCTCGCGACCGTCGTCATCGGCGGCCTCATCAGCTCCACCATCCTCACCCTCTACGTCCTGCCCACCCTGTACCTCTGGTTCGGCGGACGCAAGCAGGATGCCCTCGCCCAAGAGGCGCCTAAGGCCTCGTAGATATCGCGCGTTCAAGTAGATCGCTCCTTTCGACACGGCGCCGCCTGAGATGCTTCTCGCCCCCCCCTGGCGAGTGGGCGCCAGGCGGCGCCGCGTTCTGCGCCCGTGCAGTTGATGGCGTATGTCGGGCTGACGGTCATGCGCGAGCGCGGGATCCGAGTCTCGCGTTTCCACTTTGTTCGCATTGTGTCGCCGAGATCACTCATTTCGCGGTATTGCCCGGGCTGCAAGACTCGTGTACGGTGAACAGAAAGCCTCGATTTCTGGAGCACCCATATGCATTCACGACGCGACTTTCTGATGACCGGCATGGGCGCCGTCGCCGCAGGGCTGGGGACCGGCGCTCTGTCACGGGTCGCCCGCGCCGGGCTGATCAACCCGTGCGATCCCGGTTCGCTGGCCCTGCCCGGGACCCGCCCGCTCGCGTCGGCGCCGCTCACGGTTGATCCCGTCACGATCGACGGCTTCAAGTTCGCCCCATGGTTCACGGGCGACGACTTCCCCGACCAGAACATCCCATTCCATACCGACGAGACGCCCACGCTCCCCAAGCTGCGCTCACACGCGGTCGATCGAGCCCGCGTCGCCGTCATCGGCGGCGGCATCTCCGGGCTCTCCACCGCGTACATGCTCCGGCGCTTCAACCCCGTCGTCTTCGAGCTGCGCGACCGCTTCGGCGGCGCCGCCCAGGGAGGCGCCTGGGAAGACTCCCCCTATACCCTCGGCAGCGCCTACGTCATCACCCCCGACGACGGCGGCTTCCTCGACACCTTCTACCGCGACCTACGACTCCACGAGCACGTCCGCGTCGATGAGAACCCCATCACCGTCGAGCTTGGCGGGAAGATCCTCGCCGACTACATCAACGGCCAGGGCTTCACCCCCGACGAGCTGCCCGCCCTCGCCGCCTACCGCGCGCTCGTCGATCGCATGGCCAACGAGACGTACCCCGACGTCCCCTTCACCGCGCCCTGGATGCTCGCGCTCGACCAGCTCACATTCAAGCAGCACATCGAGCAAGAGGTCGGTCTGCCCATCCCCCCGCTGCTGGCCTCGGGGATCCAGGCGTACTGCTACTCATCGTTCGGCGCGGGCTGGGAGGAGATCAGCGCCGCCAGCGGGTGGAACTTCCTCGCCGCCGAGGAGTTCGGACGCTGGGTTTTCCCGGGCGGCAACGCCTACATGGCCGACCGCCTGTGGGAAGAGCTCGGCGCCCTCGACGCCAACACCCCGCCGGGCTGCCGTCCGAACCACCTCCGCGCCGGGTGCAAGGTAGTTGACGTCCGCATGGACCGCTCGGGCGATGTCCGCATCACCTACCAGGACCGGGACGGGCGCTACCGGATCATGCTCGCCGAGTACGTTGTGATGGCGTGCTCCAAGCACATCGCCAAGTACATGCTCCCCAATCTGGAAACGCTCGACGAGCCGAAGTTCAACGCGATGGAGCTCGAGTACCGCGCGTACGCCATGGTCAACGTCCTGCTCAACACCGAGATCCCGCCGGATTTCTACGACGTTTTCCTCCTCCGCGACGGCGCCTTCCCCGCCAACACGGGCCAGGCCGAGCAGTATTTCCACGCGACCGACGTGCTCGACGGCTCGTTCACCCCGAGCCACCTCCCGCCCAAGCCGGGCACGCGCAACGTCCTGACCTTCTACTGGCCACTGTCCTATCCGCAAGGGCGCTTCGACCTCGTGCTCGACGACCCGTACGCGCGCTTCGCCAGCGCCATCGCTGCGCAGCTGCGCGAGGTGCTCCCGACGCTGGAGCTTGACGAGTCCAGCGTCGAAGAGGTCCGCCTGACGCGCTGGGGGCACGCGCTGCCCCTGGCCGAGCCCGGGTTCATCGCCTCCGGCAAGCCCGCCGAACTGCTCCGCCCGTTCGAAGGCAAGGTCTACTTCGTCAACCAAGACAACTGGGCTCTGCCTGCGGTCGAGAACTGCGTCTTCGACGCCGTCAACGTCTCCGAAGAAATCGCCAGCCAGCTCTGACGCTGACCGGCGATGAAGTGAATCTCTTTCTGCAGCCGACTACGGCTGCCCAGACTCGTGGCGCCTGACAAACTCGCTCAGGTCCGCGCTATCCACGACGCCCCACGGCGCCGCCAGATCCGCCCGAGCATCCCCGTCGCCCAGCAACGTCATAAACGCGACCTTGTCCTGCGCATCGAGCACGCCGAACGGTTCGGCGACATCCGCGCTCACCGCCACGCGCGTCACCTGGGCGACGAGGCGCAAGCCATCGCCCTCGAGCACGCCCACATTGTGGCTCAGCACGGGCGTGATGGTCAACGTGAATCCATCGCCGACCATGGTCCCGGGCGCCTGCGAGTCCGACGCCGCCGCCAACGCGACCCAGGCGAGCAGGACAATACTTGCAAGTGCTCTCATTCGCATCACGGCGCCTCCCCAAGGATGAACTTCTCGAGCAGCATCAAACGCTCCTCAATATCTGCGTTCCTCGCCTCAAGCTCCGCGTTCCTCGCTTCGAGCTGGGTGTACTGCTGACCGCTCAGCCCCGTCCACCCCGGCTGGACGAGCAACTGAATCGTCCCCGTGCCCGCCTCGAAATCCTCGAGCGCGATGCCCAGCGACGGTCCGGGCCTGGTCTGCACCATCGCGTGCCCGGGGGTGGCGCTCGACGTCAGGCGATCACCCGCGTGAATGGCGCCGTACGACGCGTCCACCTTCACCGGCACACGCCCGGCCAGCGCGATCGGGCGGGTCGTCCGCGCGATCTGAGCGTCGATCGCCGCCTGGCGCTGCCCGTAGAACTCTTTGGCCACCTGCCCCTCCTGCGGGATCCGAGCCAGATCAATCCCGATCTCTCTGGCGGCGCGTTCTTCGGCATCGAAACTCCGACCCGCGATAAACGAGGGCTTGGTCGAGACCACACCGAGCAGCGTATCGCTGTACATGGTCGTCGCTTGCTCGATGTGCTCCCAGTCGCCGCGAACCATCACGACCACATCGCCCGGTTGCAAACCCTCGTGAGCGACACGGAACGACTCGGCGTAGTCGATGCCGTTGGAGATAAAAATCCCGTCTGCAAGGATCGCACCAGCCTCTCCGGAGTTGATACGCATGAGTTCGTTTCCCGAGCCCTGCCTGAAACTTATCACTGAACCGAGTGCTCCCGCGTTGTCGTTGTCCATCACAAAAAACAGGCTGTTCGGCGACTCGATGAATCCGCTGCCGCCAGCGGCCACGGAGCCGAGCTCGATGAACCCGTGGGCGTTAGGAAAGAACTCTCCACCCGCTCCGCCCTGGATTCTGATGAGAGTGTCTGTGCTGTTCGTTCGGTAGAGCGTCAGGCCATCGCGAATGCCCACATCCTGATCGAGCGCGGAATCCGTTCCCTCAAAGAACCCCGGCCACCCGTTCTGGCTCCTGACCTCGCCGTAGATCCCGTAGTTCGTCCCGGTCGCAGCCGTCACCAGCCCGCGCACGCCCGTGCCGGACGCGGAGGCGGACACGCCCGTGACGCCGTAGTTGATCCCGAACGTCCTCGACGCGTTGCCGAACACGCCCGTGCCGCGGTTGCTCAGCGACACGCCGAACAGGCCGTAGTTCTGGCCCACCGTCCGCGTCGCCCGCCCGAAGATCGCCCGCGACGACACCCCGCCCGCGTCGGCGAAAATGCCGATGTTCCCGCCGCTCGTCGGCGTGTTCTGCACGCGCACCGTCTGGGCGCCCGCGCTGCGCACGTGCAGCTTCGCGCTCGGCGCCGCGGTCCCGATGCCGACGTTCCCGCCGTTATAAAACACGACCGAGCCGGACATCATCCAGCCGACGCCGCGCGGGCCGGAGCCCGATCCTGCGTTTTCTGTAGAACTTCCAGCTCCCGCCGCGCCGGCGCCAGTTCCGCCGCCGCCCGGCGCATCACTCGCCGATCCACCAGCGCCGCCGCGGTCGCCGACGCGCAGCGAGATCAGCCCGCCGCCGCCGTCAACGCCCGACCCCCGGCCAGCGCCGATCGCGGCGCCATCACCAAAGACGCTCGGGCGCGGGTCGATCCGCTGACGCGGGCTGAGCGTGACAAACTCGCCCTCGCCCGCGGGCGAGCGCACATCAACCTCTATCCAGCCCGACGCGGGCGCGCCGAAGTCGAGAACCGTCTCGAACACGCCGCCGTCAAGATCCACACCCTCGCTCAGAACCGGCGCGCCGATCTGCACGCCCGCGTCGTCGTACAACCGGAAGCGCAGGTCCGCCGTCGTGGTGACCGGGATGTCCAGGTAGCTCAACTGGCCCCGGTACACGATCGCGGAGGACAGGGCCGGCGAGATCGCCGCCGCCCGGGCCTCGCCCGCGCTCTGAGCACCCGGCTCGACCACACCAGCGCCAACCGGCGCGCCGACAGCGAACGCAGCGCACGCCGCGAGAAGGACAGAAGTATGCATTTTCACTCCACTGGACTGGGCGCCGCTGCGGGCGATCCTGCCTGCAAAGGACGCGTACCGGCAGGAATACGAGCTCACTCGTCCGCCGGGCACACCCCGCACGCCGCTCCCCGCCGCCAAGCGTCTGGTATATCAAGAGCCCTGGGCTAGAGCAAGCTCTCTGCGAAACGATCCGGAGGGACTTCTTGCAGGGCTTCTGTTCACGAAGCATCCGCTGCAACAGCACGCGACGATTCGGCACAATGATCCAAGAGTAAAAATGAAAGGGGCTCCCAGAGGTTGTCCCTCGGGGAGCCCAAACGTCGGCGATGACCTACTTTCCCGCTTGGCAGTATCATCGGCGGCTTGAGCTTCACTGCTGTGTTCGGGATGGGAACAGGTGTTTCCTCAAGCCTATGGTCACCGACAATCGACACGCTCCCGCTCTCGCGGGGCGCACCGGTCCATTGACTCGGACCGACGAACGACTACGACGATGTGTCTCTCGGGTGGTGACACCGATGAAGGTATCCCGAGAAACAGCGGGCGAACCCGCAAAGCCTGCAGCACCAGCGCGATGGTTCAGACTTCAGTGAAGCTGAGAATCGCGACGGCTGGCAGGAGTGATCAAGCCTTCGACCGTTAGTACCGCTTTGCTGAGGGCATTTCGACCCTTACACATGCGGCCTATCAACCCGGTGGTCTTCCGGGGGTCTCACGCACAAGGCCACCAAGCCTCATCTCGAGGGGGGCTTCCCGCTTAGATGCTTTCAGCGGTTATCCCTGCCCAACGTAGCTACCCTGCTATGCATCTAGCGATGCAACAGGATCACCAGGGGTTGGTCCAACCCAATCCTCTCGTACTAGGGTTGACTCCTCTCAAGCTTGGAACGCCCACGACAGATAGGGACCGACCTGGCTCACGCCGGTCTGAACCCAGCTCGCGTACCACTTTAATAGGCGAACAGCCTAACCCTTGGGACCGCCTTCAGCCCCAGGATGTGATGAGCCGACATCGAGGTGCCAAACCG
>JAJRXR010000046.1 GCA_024276195.1 Planctomycetota bacterium | reverse complement strand
CGGGCAGGAGCTTGGCGAGCTGAGCGCCAGTGGCGGCGTCGAAGAGGTAGGCCGAGCCGGAGTCGGCCCCATTAACGTCAACCCCGACCGCCCCAACGGCGACGACGCCAAGATCGATGGCGATGGAAAAGCCGAACTGGTCACCAGCGGCGCCATCGTCGGGAAGGAGCTTGGCGAGTTGGATGCCGGTAGCGGCGTCAAAGAGGTAGGCCGAGCCGGAGCTTGCCCCGTTGTCGTCGTCCAGGAAAGTCCCAACGGCGACGAGGCCACCGCCAATTGCGATGGAAAGGCCGAACTGATCATTCGCGGCGCCATCGTCCGGCAGAAGCTTGGCGAGTTGGATGCCGGTAGCGGCGTCGAAGAGGTAGGCCGAACCGGAGTTGTCGTCTCGGTGAGCCCCAACGGCAACGAGGCCATCGCCGATTGCGATGGAACGGCCGAACTGGTCTCCACCGGCGCCATCGTTGGGCAGGAGCTTGGCGAGCTGAGCGCCAGTGGCGGCGTCGAAGAGGTAGGCCGAGCCGGAGCTGGACCCGTTGTCGTCGCTGAGGCGAGCCCCAACGGCGACGAGGCCATCACCAATAGCGATGGAGTTGCCGAACTCATCAAAAGTGACGCCGTCGTCGGAGAGGAGCTTGAGGTCTTGGTTGAGGATCTGGCCCGATGCCCCGGCGATAATCACAGCGGACATCAACATACCGGCCATGGTCGAAAATCGGTACATCTTTACCCCCTTCGTTGGAACTATGAACCATCTCTCGCGCGAACTCGTACTCCATGAACACAAGACCAAAAAACTATCTCAAGCGTGCGACCGTGGCAAGAGCGGCGGGGGAAAAATGAAAAAAGCGGCCTCAGTTCGCTTTGTTGAGCGAACCACGACCTGAGCCTCTGGGCGTGCTCTGGACCAAACATCTCTTTCTGGCTGCATCCCCGACCCCATCGGGCTGGACGCAGGCGGTACGAACAGCCACCAGAAAGGCGCCCGCCAGCATGGTCCGGGCGCCGGCCCGGGGCGCGCGGTGAAGGGGTTGTGTCAGGAGATCGGGCATGGGTCGAGCCTCCCAAAACTGCCCCGGAACCCCGCCGGAATCGTTGGCGCTGGGGCTAGTATTCGCCCCGCCCGATCTTGGGCGGCGTCGGGGGCGAACGATTCTGGCCCGCCGGCGGCAGACCGCTTGGGCTTTCGCGGGCAAGATGCCCCCTGGGGCGCCCGATACTGTGCTACGCACCCCCGTTTCGCACCCACAGGGCGGGTGCGCCGACCTCATCATCATGACTGGGAACACACCGAGATGACCACCGTGACAACGCAAGCCGCCAACGGCATCAAGACGCAAGCCACCACCCGTGATCCGGTCATCGAAGAGCTCAACTTCCCGGACGATCCGGATAACTTGTACCTGCAGACGGTCTCGACGATGCTCGGCGCCGCCGACATGCTCGACCTCAAGCACCGCGTGCGCATCATCCTCGCCCAGCCCAAGAACGAGGTCATGGTCCACTTCCCCGTGCGCATGGACGACGGGCACCACAAGCTCTTCAAGGGCTACCGCATCCAGCACAACAACGCGCTCGGCCCGTACAAGGGCGGCTTCCGCTTCCACGAGAACGTCCACCTCGACGACGTCAAAAGCCTCGCCCTGCTCATGACCATGAAGTGCGCCCTTGTGCGCATCCCCTTCGGTGGCGGCAAGGGCGGCGTCAAGTGCGACCCGCGCACCCTCTCGACGGCCGAGCTCGAACGGCTCAGCCGGCGCTACTGCTCGGCCATCGCCCCCATCATCGGCCCCGAGATCGACATCCCCGCGCCCGATGTCGGGACCACACCCCAGATCATGGCCTGGTTCGCCGACACCTACATGATGTCCAACGAGGCGGGCGAGGCGCACGACGGCATCCGCGTTGTGACGGGCAAGCCGGTCGAGTTTGGCGGCTCGGCCGGGCGCGAGAAGGCGACCGGCCAGGGCGTTGCCGACACGCTCGCCGAGATGCTCCCCGGGATCAACATCCCCGTCCAGGGCATGACCGTCAGCCTGCTGGGCTTCGGCAACGTGAACAGCTGGGGCGGGCGCATCCTGCAGGACATGGGCGCAAAGATCACCGCGGTCATGGACCACACGGGCGCGATCCGCAACGAGAGCGGGATCGACTGTCACGCGCTGGCCGAGCATTGCTCGCGGACCGGGGGCGTCAAGGGCTTCGGCGACGGAGCCGCGACGGGCTCGGGCGGGGGCACGAGCACCGGAGCCGAGGAGGTCAGCGAGGAAGATTTCTACCGCACGAAGGTGGACGTGTTCATCCCCGGCGCGCTCGAGCAGATGGTCAAGGCCAAGCAGGCCGAGTGGCTTGATTGCAAGGTCGTGGCCGAGGCCGCCAACGCGCCGTGCGACCCGTCGGGCGATCGCAAGCTCACGGAGAAGGGCGTCGAGGTGCTCCCGGCTATCCTCGTCAACGCCGGGGGCGTGACGGTCTCGTATTTCGAGTGGCTCCAGAACAAGACCAGCCAGGTCTGGGATGGCGAGCGAGTGGACCGCGAGTTGAACCGGCACATGGTCGGGGCCGCCCGTCGCACACTCGCGGCCCGGACACGTCTCGGGTGCGACCTGCGGTCCGCCGCGTTCGCCGCCGCCCTCGAGCACATCGGATCGGTGTACAAGGTCCGCGGGATTTTCCCGTAAGTTTTCCGCACAAAGCGGACGCGCCGGACGTCAAATACAAGTGCTGATACCCAACCGGTTTCACACTCGGTTCGGTATCTGTGCGTTGCCATGGAACAGGGCATTCAGACAACCTAGCCGGTATTTTCTCGGTGTCGTCGCATAGGGCGAATACACTATGGACATCAATCGGGTGGAGGGCACGGGCATGGGCCATCACCGAACCGAGACCGAGGCGAACAAGAACCGCGACGAGATCATCTGGGAAGCGCTGGCGCAGAACCCGTCGGTCGGATTCTCCGTGGTCGATATCTCGGGTGAGATCAAGTTCACCAACCAGAAAGCTGCAGAGATGTTCCTCGGCGCAACGCCCGAAGACGTCATCGGCAAGTCCCTGTACGACCTGTTCCCCCGAGAGTGGGCCGACTAGCGGATGTCGATCCTCGAAACGATCGCCGAGACGGGGCGCCCGGTGGTGATCCGCCATATCCGGCGCGGGCGACAGGTGCAATCAACCATGAGCCCGATGGAATGCCCCGAGAAAAAGGGCGGGACATGCGTCCTGATCCTCTCGCACGAGGGCGAGCACGCGGCCGATGAGGGCGAGTACCGGATCATCGAGTCCAAGCTCGCCGACTTCGGCCCGCTCGACGTGCTCACGCGCCGCGAGCTCGAGGTTCTCTCGCTCATCAAGCACGGCATGACGCTCGACGAGATCGCGTCGCTGCTCCACCGCTCGCGCAAAACGATCGACAACCACCGGACGTCGATCGCCAAGAAGCTGGGCGAGTCGAGCCGGGTGCGCCTCGCGCAGCTGGCCGAGCAGGCGGGCCTGGAGCTGCACGACGCGAGTCTCGAACGCATCGGGACGAGGCGGGAAGAGGCGTCTGACCCCAAATAAACCCGGAGGCGAGGGCTTCCAGCCCTCGCGCCATCGGCTCCCGCTCACGAGGGCCGGTAGCCCTCGCCTCCGAAGATCCGTTAGTCCTTGAAGTCGTCGCGGAAGCTCAGCTCGAAGTCGTGCAGCGTGCGGAGCTGCTCGGCGCTGGCGCCGCCCAGGTTTGCGAAGCGTTCGATGATGGGGCCATGGTCGTCGCTGGCGAGCGAGGCGAGCAGGCTGAACTTGTGCTTCAGAACATCCTCAAGATCAACAACGGCGTTGCGCGCGTGCCCGCCCGGGTACATGACCAGGCCCGAGTCGTGCGTATCGCCTTGGGCGTCGGTGATGACGACGGAGGTGGGGATGCCGTCGGGGTATTTGCTGTCGTACTCGGGACCGCCGTGGGCGAACTCGATCTTGTCCATGAGGCTGCGTGTGAGGGTGTGGAAGATGGAGCGTTCGTCGTAGTCGTACGGGCTGAACATCAGCTCTTTCCAGCCAACGCGCTTGGTCTCGAGCGCCTTGCGCAGCAGCGTGGCGACGATGTAGCACATGGAGTGGTCGGCGGATTGCCTGGTGCGCGGGTCGCGCTTGGCCGGGTCGCCGATGATCCCGTACGCCGGCTCGTAGGCGACGATGCTGATCTTCTTGATCGCCTCGCCCCCGCCCTGGTCGAGCAGGGCCGGGTTGGCGTTGAGCAGGTCGAGCATCGCCTGGAGTGCGCCGGCGGACTGGTGCTCGTACAGCCCGAGCTTGAAGTGCATGCCCATGACAGCGAAGTCGGCGCCGGTACGCGAGAGCGCCAGGTCAAACGGACTGGCGTCGCCCGCCTTGGTGTTCGCCTTCTCGGCGCCGACCTTCTCGAGCATCTGTCCCGGGCCCTCGAAGAGCCTGAAAATCGCCTCGGGGTTGCGGAAGATGTCTCTCGGCCCGCGGAAGCCCTGCATGGACCGCTTGACGCTGAGCACCGCGGCCTCGGTCGAGATCGCCGCAGACGCGCCCTTGGAATCGGAGAGCTGCTTGCCGGCGCGGATGGCGCGGAAGGGGATGTAGTGTGCCACGCACATGCCGATGGCGCTCTCGATCTGCTCCTCGGTTGCGCCGAGCAGCGCCCCGAACACCGCAGCCGACCCGATGGCGCCGTGGACGACGTGGTCGATCTTGTAGCTCTTGAGGCTGAAGACCTCGCCCAGGCGCCCGCGGATCTCGTCGAGGCAGACCATGGCGAGCAGCGCGTCGGCGCCGTCACGCCCGCTCATCTGGGCGCCCGCGATGCAGACGGGATAGAAATCATTATGCCCGAACTCGCCGGCGGTGTTGCCGCGCGCCGGGTCATACCCGAAGTTGGTCCCGTTGGAATCCCACTCGCGCACGGCCGAGCAGTTGGCGGCGATCGCCTTCTCCGGGTGGACGAGCGTGCTCGATCCGAACGCAGTCGCCCCGCTCTGGACGCTGCCCTCGGGCGCCCAGGCCTCGGGCGTCACCGGGTAGGCGCTCGCCTCATCGCGCAGGACGTTGGGCGCGACCGGCCGCAGCGCCAGGGCCGAGAGCCCACAGATCACCGCGTCCGTCTGAAACAGGTTGGTGCGCGCGAGCACCGATTCGTCCGGGGCGCCGCGCGTGGACGGATCGCTCGAGAGAAAGTCGATCGCGAACCGGGCGATGCCCAGGGCCTGGTTGGTGTCGCTGGCAAGCTTGATGCACGCTGGGTTGCCCATCTCGAACTCCGTTGTGAATCGCCGGGTCTCGGCGTCTGGTGGGCGGAAGGATAGCGCGCGCCAGCTCTGGCGAGAGTCGCCCCCGCCCCCCTTGGGCGTTCCCCCTACCCTCCGCCCATGCGCCCACGCTCCGCCGCTGCAATCGCCCTGTGCCTCGTCCCGCTCGCCCTGCTTGGGTGCAAGGCGGCCCCCCGAACACTCGCCCAGACCCGCCAGCAGGAGGTCCGCGCGAGCGAGCACTGGTCCAAGCGGGGCGGCGCCTCGCTCGCAAGCAGCGGCCGGCGCCTGGTGCTCGCCGAGGCGAGCGTCGAGTTTGTCACCTCCAAGTTCGAGACGGGCGACACCCGCCAGGCGGCCTTCATCCCGCCGCACCCGGTTTTTCTCGCCGCCAACGCCGCGGGCGTCGGGCGGCGCGACGTCGAGTTCGACGGCGCCGCCTTCGAGCACATCGCCGGGCGCATTGGGGGCGCCCTCGAGCGTGACCTGCTCTCCCGCGGCTGGCGCCTGGTCCCGAACGCTCGCGTCGAAATCGCCGAGTCGCGTGCTCGCTTCAAGACCTTGGCGCCCGGCGAGGCGAGAGAAGTCAAAGAGCTCAACTTCGCGGCGGCCGACACCGGGCGCGTGCGCACCATGCGCGTCCTGCCCGCCAGCGCCGACGCCCGCGTTATCACCGGCCCGAGCGGCGCACGCGAGACCCGGGCGCGTCGCGCCATGCTCGAAGAACTCGGCGCCGACGCGCTCGTGCGCGTCATCATCCGCGTCGGCGTCTACCAGGGACACGCCAGCTTCGAGGAGGGCTCGCGGATCCTGCTGACCACCGCTGCAGGCGAGGCGGAACTGAGCGCCCGCCGATCGCTGCTGTCCGACCGGGATGTTCTGACCGACAAGGCCACAAACGGGCGCTACACCGTCTCCGAGAGCGCCTACCTCGACGCGGTCGAAGCGACGGCGCCGATCTTCATCGGGATGGCCCTCGACGCGCTCGAATAGACGCGACTCAGTCCGGGTTCATCTCGGGCGGGAGCGTGTAGAACCCGTGCCCCTCGTCGCTGAGCTTGCCCGCCTTGGCCAGCGCCTTCCAGACGCGCCGGGGAAACTCCTTCGGCCCCTCGATCGAGGCGATGTCTGATTTTTTGCCCGCCGTCATGCCCCGCCCGCCGAGGCGGGACTCGTCGTTGAGGCGGGCCAGCTTGATCCGCTTGCGGAACATGCGCAGCGCGTCGTTCATCTCGCGCTCGGAGACCTCGACCGCCGGCGCCTCGGGCGTGGTCTCGGGGTTCTCGAGCTTGGCGACGAGCGCCTCGAGCCCCGGCGCGTCCTTTTCCTTGAACACCCGCTGCGCCTCGCCTGCGTCCACCGGCATCCGCCCGAGCAAACGCTCGGCCAGCGCCCACGCATCAACAACCTCCAGCCCATTCGTGCTCGTGCGGATCTGATCGGTCAACTGACGGATTTTTTGCAGGGCGTTCATGCCCCAACGATACGCAGGCGCACGTCTGCGAGCCCCCGCCCGCAGATCACGGGCACCCGCTGGCGAACCTGTCCAGGAACACGACCACATCCGAGAAGTCAAACACCCCGAACGGCTCGGCGAGGTCCGCCGTCTGGCCCGCCGCCCCGAACGCGACGAGGAACGCGACGACATCCGAGAAATCCAGCGACCCGAACGGCGCCGACAGGTCCGCCTCGTTGCACATCGTCCCGGCGAACGCGAGTTCCGCGTCAAAGCTGGCCGTCGTCAGCGGCGCCGCCCCGCTGGCGCTGAACACCCCGCTCTGCGCCAGATACTCCAGCACATAACTCCCCGGCGCCAGACGCAGCGTCTGATCGACCTGGGCGGTCATCACGCTTTGAATGGTCACACTCACAATCGGCTGGAGCGGTCCGCCGTCATCGAGCGAAAGTCGGATGCGGGCGGCGCCGAAAGTCCCCGCGCCCTGAGACTCGGAAACTGTCTCCATCGAGCCGCTGAGCTGCACGAGTGTGTGCTCGCTGACATCGAACCGCACAAGATACAGCGAGATGCCCGACGTGTTCATGAACGACGGCGGGATCGCAAAGCCCAGCGCCCCCTCGCTCGCGGTCTGCCCCTCGCCCTTGAGCAGCGTTGCGCTCGCGGTCGAGAGCTGCCCGCCGGACGCCTGGCCCCAGTTGATGGGCGGGTCTTCGGCGCGCGCGAACGCGATATCGGTGAACGGCATGAACGGCGCCGCGGGCGATGCAGAATCGAAGTCGCCGAAGAAGTTCACGGTCTTCCCGTCGTCCGGGTCCGTCAGCTCCATATCCACAGTGACCGAGATCGTGCGCTCATCCGACACATTCACGAACTGGCCGCACGCCATCGACAACGGAACACCCAACACGATCCCAGCAGCAGTGACACGCAGCATCTGATTCCCCTTGTTCCTCGCAGCCCCAAGCCTCGATCCACGAAAGATCCACCAACCCAACCCCACGCCAAGAGTCTACCGGATGGTCCTGATTCTCAATACCATATCGCAAACAAGAGGCGCCCAATCCCATCGGAAGTGATGGCGACCAGGATGCGAACATGCCCGGCGAATGAAGAAACGAAAGCACGTGCCACTGACCGGTCTTCCCCCTCGATCCCTCGGAAGACACCGCTCAACTCAACAATCGAGTGAATTCCGCGCCGGTTTCTGCCCGCAGCGTCGCTGTCCCCTCGGTCAAGACAGCACACCCAAAAAGGAGCAGGCCGATGCAGTACAAGATTGGACGAATCCGCATGAACAAGATCTCCAGCAAATCGATCATGTCGGCGACCGGGGCCGCGTGCCTTCTGCTTGCTGCTGGAACGCAAGCCCTTGGTGGCTCGCCCTCAGCGAGTCAGGTCTGGTACGTCGATCTGCTCGCCGGGGGAGGAGAAGATGGGATGTCGTGGAACGGCGCCTTCACGGATCTCCAGGACGCCCTTGGCTCAGCCGTTGCCGGCGATGAAATCTGGGTCGCCGGTGGTCAGTACACACCGACCGCCGATGGACAGCGATCCGTCTCGTTCCAGCTCCCCTCTGGCGTTGGCGTGTACGGCGGCTTCGTTGGTTTCGAGTCGCAGCGGGCGCAGCGCAACTCGACCAACGCTCTGACCGTTCTCTCCGGGGATCTCAACGGCGATGATCTTCCCGGGTTCGTCAACGTCGGCGAGAACAGCTACCACGTCGTTGTCTGCAACGGTGGGAGCAACTCGACTGTGCTCGATGGATTCACGATCCGAGGCGGGAACGCCAACGGATCCGGTTCCGATGTCAATGGAGCGGGGCTCTCAAACACCAACACCACCATGACCGTCAGCGCGTGCCGTTTCGAGGGAAACCTCGCGACTGGGAGCGGCGCCGGGATCAGCAACGTGGACAGCGACCCGAGCATCTTCGGGTGTGCCTTTACAGAGAATCAGAGTTCGGGCGGCGGGGCCGCGATGTGGAACAACGCAAGCTCCCCCGTCATCGTCAACTCGCTCTTCGCTCGAAACGCGCATATCGGCGGCGGCGGTGAGTCCGGGGGCATCTACATCGGCGTTGGCAGCGGCCCGCTGATCATCAACTGCACGTTCACCGAGAACACCGCCAACCAGGCGAATGGCGGCGCCATCTTCATTCACCCGTGGAACACCCCGGCGCTTCCGACGCGGATCTACAACAGCATCTTCTGGAACAACTCCGACACGAACGGCGGCGATACAGACATCGGGACCGGCGGCACGTTCGCTGGCGCCGTGGTTCAGTTCACCATCATCCAGCAAGGCTTCGTCGGCGCCGGGAACAGTTCCGCCGATCCACAGTTCGCCGACGCCGGCGCCGGCGACTATCGCCCCGCGCCCGGATCGCCCGCGATCGACTCGGCCGACAGCGGTTCCTACCAGGGGCCACTGTTCGACATTGCTCAGGTCAACCGGTTCCTCGACGACCCGGCCTCGCCCAACACCGGGTCGGGCACGCCACTCTACCTCGATCGCGGCGCCTACGAGTTTGGCGTGCAACCCTGCCAGGCCGACCTCGCGCCGCCCTTCGGCGTCCTGGACTTCTCCGATGTCATCGCATTCCTGACCGCGTTCAGCTCGCAGGATCCCATCGCGGATCTCGCTCCGCCGACCGGCGTGTTCGATTTCTCGGATGTCGTCGAGTACCTCATCGCGTTCGGCGCCGGCTGCCCGTAAGAAGCTGAATGCAACTCCTCACCCAAAGCTCCCCGCGTGTCGGGGGGCTTTTCTGCGCGGTCTTCGCGTGTGGATTGCGCGTGGAGCGCAGACGGCGTCAGTCTTCTATGCGAGCAGCCACGGACGGCTTAGTGCTCGCTCGTGGAGAAGCCGAAGCGGCGTCTCCATGGCGCCCGGCTAGCGATAGGGTTGCTCAAGAAGAAGTGAACGGGAGGTTGGACAGGGACCGCAAGGCGCGTAGGGTGTCTCTTTAGTACGCCGCAGCGGCAGGGAGTGAGAGTCATCATGAGCGACAAGGTCGCCATCGTCATCGGGGGCGGGAGCGGTATGGGCGCGGAGGCTGCACGCACGCTCTCCGAGGGTGGGTACCGCGTCGGCGTGCTGTCCTCCTCGGGCAAGGGGGCCGCGTTGGGCGAGTCGCTCGGGGGGATCGGGGTGACCGGGTCCAACCGGTCCAGCGATGACCTGGGGCGGATCTTCGATCGAGCCGTCGAGTTGTGGGGTCGGGTGGATGTGCTGGTCAACAGCGCCGGGCACGGCCCGCGTGGGCCGATCCTCGAGCTGAGCGACGAGGACTGGCACACCGCCCTCGAGGTCTACATGCTCAACGTGGTCCGCGCGGCCCGGATCGTCACGCCGATCATGCAGCGGCAGCGCTCGGGCGTGATCATCAACATCTCCACCCTCAACGCCTTCGAGCCCGACCGCGACTTCCCAACCTCGGGCGTCATCCGGGCCGGACTGGCGTCGTTCACCAAGCTGTTCGCCGACACGTACGCGGGCGACAACATCCGCATGAACAACGTCCTGCCCGGCTTCATCGACAGCTTCCCGGAGTCGCCCGAAATCCGCGGGCGCATCCCGCTGGGGCGGTACGGGACGTGCCGCGAGATCGCGGAGGTGATCGCCTTCCTCGCGTCGGACGGCGCGGCGTACATCACGGGGCAGAACCTCCGCGTCGATGGCGGTCTCACGCGGTCCGTGTAGCTGTGGGCCTGCGCCCGGCTGAGCACTGACGATCTTGAGCAACGCGCTTGCGACCTTACGGGCCGAATCGCGCTCGGCGGCGGACGCCGAGGCATTTGGCAGGTCTCGTGGAGAAGCCGAAGACGGCGTCTCCACGGCACCCGGCGTGCGCAGACGCTTGGCGCAAGTTAGCCCACGCTTGGCGCGATATCGTCCACGGCACCCGGCTAGCTAACTAAGCCGGCCCTGAACTTTCTCACGGCCACATTATTCGTTATGTGATTAATTTCCTCATCTAACCGATCCTTGTAATCCTTGATATTTTTTGCTTGAGCCACACATACCATAACCGGCTCCAAGACACTTGATGTTCTAGGGCGATAGTACGCGACGTTGATGTCGGGATAGAAACACTCTTTCTTCGCCAACTTCAACCAGTGAATATTGTGCTCATCTGGCTCACCAATCGTTGCAATTGGAATACCGTAATATTTCGCTGCGCTTCTGGCTGCACGAAGCATCACAATCACCGATGCAAGCCACTGAAACTGGCGAAATGCGGTCCTGTAGCCATCGATTCCGCGCACCGACTTGACAAACGCTTCCCATGTCAAGTACGTATCAACAATCTGTGGCCCAGAGATGCCATCGAGTGTTCGAATTCCGAAGGACTTTCGGGCCAACCCCAGCCCCAGCGCCTCGTGATTCATAAGGTGCCCCCACATAAACGAAAATAGCGGATAGTAGCCACGAGCGAGATCAACAATTTTTGTATTAACAATTGGCCGCTTGTGATCTCTCGCAAATGTTCCCGGCTGGCGAAGATTTCTGAGGACGCAATCGAGCGAGCGTTCATAATCATCGGCGTGGCAGCTATCCGCATCTTTTCGGGCCTTTGCATGGACTGCCTCTCGAAACACAGAAACACGAGACGGTAAATCCCCGAACATGTACAAGTCCGTCACGTCTGCCATAAACTCCTGCTCGTCATTCCGGAACTTGTTGATTGTAAGACGAAGATGCTCAATTGTCTGCGACCGAATCTTCCGCTTGTCATCAGCGATTTGGCAAAGCTTGTTTAGATATGATTGACGCGCAGCGATTGCCGTTCCCAGAGCAATTACAGGAAGCGTGACAGGAACCGCGATAGCTCCTGCAGCCAATGACGACCTGTCCTTTAATGAAACACCAGCAATCAGTTCAGCCCATAACTCCAGTCTTTGCAGCGCGCCTTCAGTAAATAAAAGCATGATTGGCCATGCCGCAACCACCAGGATCGCGATCACGCCGGAGGCAATTATGAACGGGCTCCAGTAGGTATCCAGCAGCCTCTTGTATCTTCGCCTCCGCCGAGCGGCGTTATCTTGCTTATGAATCGCGATCGCCACCTTATAAAGCGGCCTTTTTTCGGCTTTAGCCTCGATTCGCCTTGCCCTGAACCGATGCCTCACAGATTCCCCCGCCGATCCTGCTCGATTTCCAGGGCCTCGAAGAGGGCCTTGAAGTTGCCCTTGCCGAAGGACTGGGAGCCGTGGCGGCTGATGATCTCGAAGAAGAGCGTCGGGCGGTCCTGCAGGGGCTTGGTGAAGAGCTGGAGCAGGTAGCCCTCGTCGTCGGCGTCCACCAGCACGCCGAGATCCTTGATCTTCTCGTGGTCCTCCTTGACCGGCTCGTGCCCGTGGGCGACCAGGGTTTTATTGACGCGGTCCCAGACCTGCTCGTAATAGGAATCGGGCAGGTTGAGGAAATCGACGCCGCGCCGGCGGAGTTCGGCGACGGAGCCCAACTCGTCGTCGGTCCGCATGGCCAGGTGCTGGCAGCCGGGGGTCATGTTGTGCCATTCCAGGTACTCCTGGATCTGGGATTTCTTTTTCCCCTCGGCGGGCTCGTTGATGGGCATCTTGATGAGGTTATTACCGGAGGCCATGACCTTGGACATGAGCGCGGAGTACTCCGTCGAGATGTCGGCGTCGTCGAAGTGCTTGAACATCTTGAAGCCCATGACGTCCTCGTACCACTGCACCCAGTGGTTCATCTTGCCCTCTTCGACGTTGCCGACGCAGTGGTCGATGTATTTGAGGCCGCAGGGGTTGGCGGCGTAGTAGTCGTTGACGGGCGAGGTCATCTTCTTGAACACGGGCATGAACTCGGCGCCGTTCTTGATGTCGGGCAGCGCGTACGCGCCGGTGCGGCTGACGAAGCTGTGCACAACGCGCCCGTAGGTCTTGATGGACGCGACGGTGACGGAGCCGCGCTCGTCGGTGAGGGTGCGGGGCTCGGCTGCGCTGACGCCGCCGTTCTTGATGGCCAGGTCGTACGCGCTCTCGGCGTCGAAGACGGTGAAGGCGATGTCCTTGACGCCGTCGCCGTAGAGCTTGATTTCTTCGGCGGCGGGGTGGTCGCTGTCAAGCGGGGTGGTGAGCATGAGGCGGATGTTGCCCTGGGTGAGCAGGTAGTCGGCCTCGTCGCGCGAGCCGGTGGTCAGGTCGGCGACCTGGGAGATGTGGAAGCCGAAGGTGTGGGCGTAGAAGTAGGCCGCCTGCTTGGCGTTGCCGACGTAGAAGCGGACGTGATCGACGTCGATCAGGGCCAGCGGATCGGTGCTGGTCTGACGGCTTGTGGTCGTCGCGGTCGTCATGATGTCAAGGCTCCGATGTCTTGGGCGGTGAGGGCGGCGAAACGCCGAGGGAGCCCAGGTCCCGTAGCCCCATTCTAGGGCCAAGCCACCCGAATCGGAACCGCCAATCCCCGGGGATCCGCCCCCCTGGGGCGATCGTGCGCCGCCCTACCCTGTGCGCATGAACACCGACCTCTCCAACCGCATCGCCGTCGTCACCGGCGCCAGCGCTGGCATCGGCGAATCCATCGCCCGCTCGCTGTCCACCCTCGGCGCCCGCGTCGTCCTCAACGCCCGACGCGAGGACCGCCTGACGGCCATCACCAACGAGATCAACCAGAACGTCAACGGCGACCTCGCCCTGCACTGCCCGGGCGACGCCGCCGACCCGCACACCGTCGAGAGTGTCCTCAACCGCGCCCTGGACCATTTCGGGCGTGAGGCGGACCTGGTCGTGGTCAACGCCGGACGCGGGCTCGACGGGTCGGTGCTCACCTCTGACCCTGCGCAGTGGGAGGAGATGGTCCGCGTCAACCTCCTCGGCGCCGCCCATCTCATGCGCTCCGCCGCCCGGCGCATGCTCAGCGATATTGGCGACTCCGACTGGCGCGACCGCCGGCGCGACATCGTCGTCATCGGCTCCAACGTCGGCAGGCACATCAGCCCGTTCAGCTCGATGTACGGCTCGACCAAGTTCGCCGTCAACTCACTGGCCGAGGCCCTGCGACGCGAGGTCGCCCCCAAGGGCGTCCGCGTCACGCTCATCGAGCCCGGCTTCGTCCGCTCCGAGTTCCAGGAGGTCGCCGGCTACAAGCCCGAGTGGTTCGAGACCATCGTCGAACGCATCGGCCCGGTCCTGGAGCCCGAGGACGTAGCGCGAGCCGTCGTCTTCGTCACAAGCCAGCCGGCGCACGTCCACATCAACGACCTGCTCATCAGGCCGACGAGGCAGGAGTATCCGTAAAAAACGGGCGGAGCCCTCGCCCCGCCCGCTCAAGAACCTCAGCCGGGCTCAGCCCGATTTCTCGCGCCGTTCCGCCCGGCGCTTGTCGCCCCGGAGGCGCTTGCGCACGAACCGACCCAGCTCGCACGGCACCTCGCCCAGACGCACCCGGCGCATGTCCAGCGTGGTGTGGTCGCCCAGCGCGTCGCGCACGAACACGAACGGCAGGAACACACCCACCACCCGCAGCACCCGGACCTCGTCCGACGCCGTCATCTCGATCCGGCGCACCGTGATCTCGCCGGCGGTGTCCTCGGCGCGCGAGAACATCTCGTACACCTCAAACAGCGCCACGACGTACGCGCCCACAAGCACGTCCTCCGGCGCCAGACGACGCACCGCCATGATGTCGATGATCTGGTTCATGACAACTCCCTCCGCAGACGCCGGGATGCGGCGCGCACAGGACAAGCAAAACAACGATTCGATTGGATTGAGAGAAAGGGAACCCAGCGGGTCTAGGCGGCTTCGCTGGCGCTGCCCTGGCTCGGACGCAGCACACCGACCGCCCACCCGAGATCTCGGGCAAACAGCAGTCTGGATGTGTGCTTCATCGCGCGCATCGGTGGGTCTCCGGGGACGATCATTGCCGCCCTCGTGCCCGTGTCAACCCCGGCGCCCGAGCTTTATTCCGCCAGCGGGTCCGGCTTGTACAGCTTTGTTCCCAGGGCCCACTGGCGTTCGGTGAAGTTCCCGCCCAGGTCCATGCCGCTGGCGCGGTCGGGGCGGGCGGCGTCGAGGGCGATGGCCGTCTTTGCGTCGAGGTTGTCGAGCATCGAGACGAAGATCGCCTCGGGCGTGGACGGGATCTTCGCGGCGCCGTACTCGGGCAGACCGTGGTGCGACAGGATGATGTGCTGCAGCACCGTCAGCGTCCCCCCGGGCAGTCGCTGCCCGCTGTCGCGCATCATCAGCTGGGCCTTGTCGTGGAGCATGATCGCGCCCTCGACGATGTGCCCGATCAGCTCGCCCCGGTCCGAGTACGCGAAGCCGCGGTCGAAGACCAGCTCCCGCGTCTTGCCCAGGTCGTGCAGGAACAGGCCGACCATCACCAGGTCGCGGCTGATCTTCGGGTACATCGGGCAGATGGCATTGCCCAGGTTCAGCAGGTTGAGCGTGTGCTCGCACAGGCCGCCCAGATAAGCATGGTGCATGGTCTTGGCCGCGGGCGCGGTGCGGAACTGGTCCATCAGGAACTCGTCGTCGAGATACACCTGCGCCAGCGCCTTCATCGCCGGATGCTCGAGCGTAGCGAGCAGCGCCACGATCTCGCTGAACATCTCCTTCGGGTCTCGCTTGGACGCGGGCAGCAGCTCGCGCATCTGCTCGGGCGAAGGATCCAGCGGCGTGATGTTGTGGACGATGATCTGCAGCTCGCCCTGGTATGCCTGCGTCTCGCCCTCGAGCCAGATGAACCCGTCGCTGGGCAGCCGCCGGACCAGGTTCTCATCGACCGTCCACTTGCGCCCGGGCACCTGCCCGGTCTTGTCGCCGATGAGGCACCGGAGGTACGGCTCGCCGTTCTTCTTGGTCCCGATCTGCGTGTTGGCGATCGAGAACGCCCCCTCGATCCGCTCGGCGGGGGTCATGTCGGCAATAAAACGACGCGCGGTATCAGACGTGGTTGGCATCGGAAAGGGTAGGCGTCGCCCGGACACCACTATTTGTCGTCCAGAAGGTGAGCCAGATCCTCCAGGGACGCCCACGCCTCCGACTCAGCCTTCCACACGGGCAGCACCGAGTACGAGAGCCCAGCCTCGGCCAGCGAACCGTACTCACCCTCACGAGAGCGCCTCGTTATCTCGCGCAGGCGGGCGTCGGGGCTGTCGGGGTCGTCCATCGCCGCGATCACGTCCCCCGCCCACGCGCGGCAACGCTCCATCTCCGACTCGACCCACTCTCGCTGCTCGTCCGTCGTCACGGGCGTGGGTGTCTCGATGTGCTCGATGCCAACGAACTCGCCGTGTCGCCCTATCCGTTTGAGCTTGGCGTGGCGAAGGTCCAACGCCGAGTTGGCGATCCCGTACTCCACCGTCGCGAGCGTCGCGGCCCGTGCGTGGAACGGGTCGCTCGCGTCGAAACGAGCGACCGCCGATCGCAGCAGATCGAGCGCGTCTGGCGAGAGATTGTCACCCTTCACGAGAGCAATCGCGTGACGGCTCGCGGTCCCTCCCGCCTCCGCCGCGACCCGTGTCGAGACGTGCGTGAGATCCATCGACAGGTGGCGTGACATCCCGATCAACGCCGCCAACCGCGTCGCCGCCAGATCCGGCTGCCCCGCCGCCACCAGGCGGCGAGAATCGGCGAGCAGCAGACGATACGTCATGACCATCAGGTGCATGTGGTCCAGCGTCATCGAAACGCCGAGTTCATAAGACAACTCGAAATCGCACAGATCAAGTTCGGTGATGGTGCTGATCTCGTCCAGCAACCACCCGGACGTCTCAAGCGTTACCCGTGACTGCTCGTCCGGCGACCAGTCCGACTCCATCTCCTCCACCCGAGGCAGTTCCCGCCCGAGCGTCTTGAGCTCGTCTGGCATCTGCGCCCAGAGCATGGCATACCGGATCGCGGCGTTGCGCCGCTCGGGCGCGATCGGCACGTTCCCCGGCTCCCGACCTGCCGCCACAGCTACATGCCCGCACAGAATCAGCACCGCCAGACCCGTCACGATCACAAACCGCATCGCTTACCTCCCCAGGCAATGCGCCGGCACATCCCCGTGGTCCGCACGGATCACCGACCGGATCCCGCCGCGCCCGCGCCAGTCCGTGATGACCTGCAGCCACACCGGCTTCATGCACGCGACAAGATCATCGCGGACCTCGTTGGTCACCGCCTCGTAAAAAATCCCCTCGCTCCGGAAGCTCTGGAAGTACAGCTTGAGGCTCTTGAGCTCGACGCACGTCCCGCCCGCGCTCGCAGCCGCCGGCTGGAACCGCACCGTCACCGTCCCGAAGTCCGGGTGCCCCGTCACCGGGCAGACGCTCGTGAACTCCTCGTTCACATGCTCGACCACAAACGCTGACTCGGTCGGCGACGGGAACGTCTCAAGCAGCGAGGGATCTGGCATCGGGGATGGTAGGGGGTGAGTGGTGAGTGGTGAGATGGTCAGTGGGGATTCAATCCCATTGCCCATTGCCCATTGCCGGTTGCCGGTTGGAAACCGGCTCTACCGGGGGCGCGGAGGGCTGGAAGCCCTCGCCTCCGAAAGCCATCTCACCACTCACCACTCACCTCCTAGTTCCAACTCATCCCCTTCGGCCACGACTCCGGCGCCTGCGCCTCTGCCAGTCGGATCAGCACCCCCAGCCGCTCGAGCCCCTCGCGCAGCAGCCGCCCGCGCTCAACTGCATCCCCCTCGGCCAGCAGCCCGTACCGCGCCCCGGGCTCCGTAATCATCGCGAACGACACCAGTTCCATCACCACCGCCGTCGGCACGTCCTCGTTCCGCAGATACTCCACCACCTGCTCGCCCACCGCGACCCGGCGCAGCGCCCCGCGCGTGATCGCCCGCTCGATCCACTCGCGCAAACGCTCGAGCCCCTCGTCGATGACCTCGTCGCTGCGCGATTCGATCGGCTCGAGGCGTGCGCTGCGGTACTCATGCTCCTCGTCGGGCGCCCGCTCGCCGGCGATCCGCGCCCGGCACACACCCTGGAGCAGAATGTTGTACCGCCCGTCGCTCATCCGCTCGTGCTGGACGATCTGCCCGATGCACGCCGCCGGACGCACGGGCGGCGCACCGTGGTACTCCCGCTTCCACCGATCACCCGCGAACACCCCCATCGCGATCTGCCCCGACGCGTCGAGCGCGTGCGTCACCATCTGCACATACCTGGGCTCAAAAATATGCACCGGCATCACCTGCTGCGGCAGCAGCACCACCCGGTCCAGCGGGAACAGCGCCATCCACGACCCAAAGTTCACTCGGATGGAATGCTCCTCGGACACCGCGCCTCCTTCCCCGCCAAGCCTACCCCCATCCGCCCCAACTCCCAACCCCCCGCCCATCCCCCACTCTTCCTGCGTCGCTACGCTCCGCCCATGCCCCTGTTCGGATCACACCTCTCCATCGCCGGCGCCATGGTCAACGCCCTGATCAAAGCCGAATCGCTCAAGCTCGACACCGTCCAGGTCTTCACCAAAAACCAGCAGCAATGGAGAGTCCGCCCACTCGACCCCACCGCCGTCAATGACTGGCTCACCGAGCTCAAGCGCCTCGGGTGGCAAAGCCGCGCGGTGTCCCACGCGAGCTATCTCATCAACCTCGCCAGCCCGAACGATGAACTCTGGGCCAAGAGCGTGGACCTGATGACCGTCGAAATCGAACGGTGCGCAACGCTCTCGATCCCGCACCTCGTACACCACCCCGGCGCCTACACCACCTCGACCGAGCCCCGGGGCCTGGCCCGCATCGCCAAGGCCTACACAGCAATTCTCAAACGCACCGCCGGCATGGATGTCGTCCTCTGTCTCGAAAACACCGTCGGCTCCGGCTCCAACCTCGGGCGCACGTTCGAGCAGCTCGCACAGCTTCGCGCGATGATCCTCGACAAGTCCCCAGCGCCCGAGCGCGTCGCCTTCTGCCTGGACACCTGCCACGCCCACTCGGGCGGGTACGACATGTCCTCGCGCGCCTCGGCCAGCTCCGCCCTCGACCGCTTCGACCAGACCTGCGGCTTGACCAACCTCCGGGTCGTCCACCTCAACGACTCCAAGGTCCCGTTCGATTCGCGCAAGGACCGCCACGAGCACATCGGCATGGGCTCGATCGGGCGCCCCCCAGGCCCGGACGGAAAGCCCAGGCGCCAGGCTCTCAAGGACTCGGGCTTCGCCGCCGTGGTCAACCGCCCGGAACTCGCCGATCGACCGATGATTCTGGAAACCCCCAAGGGCGAGGACGAGCACGGTCGCCCGTTCGACGCGCAGAACCTGCGCCGCCTCAAGGGCCTGCTGGGGGCTTAGGCAAGCCCGCCTCGCCCGGACCCTGCCCCTCCGAACGGAGGCGCCGCCGCCGCCGACGCCACAATCCACGGAATCGGCGCGAACCGAATGCCTCTCAGAATCGTTGAAATCCTCACCCCCGCCGTTTGCTCAGCCGACAAGGGATACAGTCGGCGCCCCTCATCCGCCTCGTGACGGCGGACGAAGGTCATTCTCGGAGCCAGCCAGAGACGGAACCATGACGATGATGCGTCCACACCGCGCCCTGCCTCTGACTCTCTCGGTCGTTCTGATCGCTCTTGCCATCGCCCCGGCCATGACCGGCTGCCGCGCCTCGGGCAACGCCCGGCACGAACCCGGATCACCAAACAGCTCGACCAACGTCAAGAACCAGTCTCGCGCCCAGCGCCAGGCCGAGGCCAACGGCGCCATCGTCACCGCCCAGCAGCGGATCAACGAGGGCGACCTCGAAGCCGCCCTGCGCGAGTTCGAGCGTGCCATCGCCGTCAACCCGGCCATGACCATCGCCTACATCGGCGCGGGCGATATCCACCGACGCCAGGGCAACCTGCCCGACGCCGAGAAAAACTTCGGACGCGCCGCCCAGCTCGAACCCCGCAACTTTGACGCGCAGTTCGGGCACGGGCTCGTCCTCCAGCTCATGAACCGCCTGGGCGAGTCCATCCGCGCCTACCTCCGCGCTCTGGCCATCCGCCCCGGCGATTTCGAGAGCAACCTGAACATCGCGACCGCCTACCTGCAGGTCGGCGAGCCCGCCCAGGCCCTGGCCTACGCCCAGCGCGCCGTCGCCGTCACGCCCGACTCGGGCCAGGCCCGCGTGAACCTCGGCGCCACCTACGCCGCGCTCGACCAGCACGAGCAGGCCGTCATCGAGTTCCAGCAGGCCGCCGAGCTGATGGACCTCTCCCCGCGTCTGCTGCTGAGCCTGGCCGACTCGCTCGGGCACGCCAGGCGTCACGCGGAGATGGTCGCGACCCTCGACCAGCTCCTCCGCATCGAGCCCAGCGCCATCGCCTACGAACGCATGGGCTCGGGCCTGTTCCGCCTCCGGCGTTATGACGCCGCGCTCGAAGCCTTCCAGAAGGCCCTCTCGATGGACGAGTCGCACTACCCCGCGCTCAACGGCGTGGCCGTCTGCCAGCTCAACGAGTTCCTCTGGTCCCAGCAGCGCGACACCGCCTCGCTCGGCCAGGCCGTCGTCGCCCTCCGGCGCTCGCTCCAGCTCCAGCCCGGGCAGCCGCAGATCGTCGAACTGCTGCGTCGCTACGGCGCCGGCGCCAACCGCGCCCAGGCCGCCGAACGCTGAACCCGCCCAAAATCCCCAACTTTTCTCCCCCCCCAGGGAACAACCGGGGCGGGCTGTTAGTATATACTTACAGATAATCCTGTCAGCCCGCGCCAATCATGTGCGGTAGGACATTGGGGAGTTCACGAAACCCCGGACGCTCCGCGGGGCGGGCGTTCTGGAAGGAGACACCGATGATGACTCTCAAAACCAACCGAACCGTGCGTCTCGGCGCGACCGCAACCATCGCGGCTCTCGCCCTGCTCTCCAGCGTCGGGTGCAGCAACGCGGGCGAGGGCGCCCTGGGTGGAGCCGCCGTTGGCGCGCTCGGCGGGCTGGCCATCGGCTCGCTCACCGGCAACGCGGGCGCCGGAGCCGCCATCGGCGCTGTCGCGGGCGGAGCCACCGGCGCCGTCATCGGCGACCAGAACCGACGCGCCGACGAACGCTCGCGCCGCGAGGCCTACGCCCACCGCTCAAACGAGAGCTACGACTCGTACTCCCGAGGCTACGACACCCCGCCCCCAGGCGGCGGCGCGTACCACTACCACGAGAACCGCTACTACAACCCCGAGTACTGCCCGTTCGACTGACCCCCCGCAGGGCGCAGCCCGCCCCGCGATCTAGAATGAGTACGGATCATCAATCACCGGGCGCCTGCGCATCAGCGTGGGCGCCGGTCTTTCTTGCGCCTCGGCGCACGCAGCCTCGAGCGCGTCGATGATGCCCGCGTGCTCGGGCAGGGCCGAGAGGAACTCGAGCAGATCGTCCACCCGGTGCTGCGCCGGCTCGCCTTCATCCAGACGGGCCAGGGCCGTCCGCCCGAGCGTCTCGAGCGCCGCGCCGAACCATTCAAGCGCCGCCGGGCCTGGGTAGTCATCTTTCGTGATGGCGCCGTCCACACGCTCGAGCGCCACAGGAGGCGCAACCCGCGCGCGCACAATCACGTCCCCCACCGCGACGACGGGCCAGAGCCCGTCGCGCGTCATCGGCTCGCGCGCCAGCACCCGCACCGCCAGCCCGCCCGCGAACGCCGAATCTCGCAGGCGCGTCGCGTCCGCCCCGATCATGGGGGGCTCGAGCAGATAGCACCCCGCGACCAGCGGGTCCGGCGCGTCGCTCCCGCGCGCGAGAATCATCGCCCCCTCGCAGGCGCTTTCAGCAAGCTCAACCACCCTCGCCGAGGCCTCGCGGTACACCCGCGCCGCGCAGACCATCGCCGCAAAGTCTCGGCGTTGGCGCCCCTCGCCCAGGGCCGACCAGGCCCCGGCGCGCGCGCCGATCCAGTCGCCCGAGGCCCCCGCCTCGCGCGCGCTGTCGATGATCTGTTGCACCGGGTCCGTGTTGTCCGCTTTGCCGCTCATGCCCGGGTGATCGTCCCTCTCCGGCGCAGACCACCCCGCACCGCGTCAGATCATTGACCCGCCCGAACCGGCGGGCTGATCCGGATCAGGCCCGACCGGGCGCCGCCCGGTCTCCCAGGGCCTCGAGCATCGCCCGCCAGTCGCCCGCCAGGTCGCCCAGGTCGTACGCCAGAGCGTCCGCCAGCGCCGACCAGTCCGACTGCTCGAGCGCGCCGCGGACATCGCGCAGCGCCTCGCCCAGGCGGGCGATGCACGCCTCACCTGTCAGTTCGCCGCCCGCCCCGGTAAAGCGCACATCGGATGCGGACTGGCCCAGCAGCGCCTGGCTCCGGTCCACCACGTCGCGCACGAGCGACCAGCACGCCAGCGCCTCGTGCAGCGGCTCGAGCGCCGCCTCGAGCTCGCCAGACTGGATCTGCTCGCCCGCACGCTCCTGCGCCCGGACCGCGTCGTCGAGCACGCTCCTCGCTTCGAGCAGCGTCTCGCGGACGAAAATCCCGGGCGGGGTCGAGATCATCCGCACCTCGCCGAACCCGGCGTCGTTCTCGGGCGGGCTGTCGAGCAGGTCCGCCGCGACGGGGACACCATCGCCCTTGACCTCGATCACCACCCGCCCCCGCGCGTCCGCAGCGTCGCGCGCCATCTCGATCGCCCGCGCCAGCGTGGGCGGCTCAACACGCAGCGGCTCGTTGTCCAGGTACACGTTCATGCGCACAGTCTCCGCCAATAACCACCCCGATGCAAACCGACTCACCCCGCGTCCTCACCCCGCGTCCTCACCCGGGACGCCCGGCTCCGAGCCGGGCTCGGGGACCGCCTGGGCGTAGCGGGCCTCACGCTTGCGCTGCTTGTGGATCAGACGCAGGTTCCGCGCGTAGATCACAACCCCCGTGGACTGGCCCAGAACCCCGACGACGTCCACGCGCCAGACGAAGTAGGTGAACAGGCACACCCCGCCGATGAGGCTGAACCACCAGAACAGCACGGGCACCTCGGAGCGCCCCTTTTTCTCGCTCACGACCCACTGGACGAACATCCGCCCAAAGAACGCGCTCTGCCCGATCAGGCCCACCGCGACCCACGTGAAGTTCAGCCAGCTGCTGATATTGAAAAACCCCAGCAGCGTGCGCTCGAGCTTCGGGCGCTGCTGCCAGAGCTCGACCTGGCGAGAGACCACAGCGTCGAGCGTCGCCTCGTCGATCGTCCCGCTCGTGGCCAGGTGCTCGGGCTCGACGATGCGGATGCCGCCCTCGGTTTCGACGACGCGGATCTGCGTGCCGCCGACGTGGATCTCGAAGTCGTACCCGGTCCTGCTCATCGCGGGCTGGAGCACGAGCCACATGCCGACGCAGATCAGCCCGACCATGGCGATAACGGGTCCAACCTTCACGCTTGGTCCCCGCCGATCGCCGCTGTTTCATTGCTCTGCGCGCGCACAACGACAGCCTCGCCCCCCTGCGCCCCGCACCCAAGTTCTCGCACGCTCACGGGCGTCCTCCGTCGTTTGCCCATCCACCGGACCGCGAAGCAATCGATCAGGCCGGGGATGGCGCGTTTGGTGATGCCCATGCCGTACTTGGGTTCGCCGGCGTGGCGCGCCCGGTGCGAGACGGGGGTTTCGATCACGGCAAAGCCCATGCGCCGGGCTGTCACGGGTATGAACCGGTGCATCCCCTTGAACTCGAGCGGCAGCGCCACCGCAATCTCGCGGCGCATGACCCGCAGCGAGCACCCGGTATCGCGGATCGAATCACCCAGGATCAGACGCCGGAACACGCGCCCGACCACCGAGCCGATGCGCCGGATCGGCGAATCACCCTGCTTGCGCGCAGCGGACCGATCGCCCTGGACCATGTCGGCGTTGTGCTCATCGAGCAGCGCGAGCATGCGCGGCAGCTCCGCCGGGTCGTTCTGGAGATCGGCGTCGAGCACGCCCACCAAACGCCCGCGGGCGGCAGCGAACCCAACCTTGAACGCGCACGACTGCCCGTTGCCCCCGCCGCCCGCTGGGGCGCCCAGGGTGATGACGCGCAGCCACGGGCGGGTCGCCCCGAGCTGGGCCGCGAGCTCGGCGGAGCCGTCGGTCGAGGCGTCGTCCACGATGATGAACTCAAAGGCGACGCCCGCGTCGGTCAGGGCCGCGCCCACCTGCTCGACGAGGGGTTCGATGTTCTCGACCTCGTTGTGCGCGGGCGCCACGACGCTCAGCGTGATCGGTTCGCCGGGATGTCGCTCGCTTGGGTCGTGCACACAGCGCTCCGGGGTCGCTCATGAAATCAGGATGCGTCACGGGTGAATCCCGCGATCTGCGCCAGAGCCTTTGCCCGACCGGCTCAGGACTTGGAGGCTCGCCCCCTCTAGAATAAGTCTAACCTTCATCTCTCCACGCGGCGGAGCGCCGACCATATGCACCTCAAACATTCCGATCACGACCACGGGCCAGAGATCGTGCCCGTCACGTTCATCCTCGAAGACCCCGAGTCGCTCAACGACGACGGTTCGGAGAAGGTCGAGCACGAGCTGCTCGGGGCCAAGGGCCAGCACCTGCTCGAAATCGCCATCGAGCACGGGATCAACATCGAGCACGCCTGCGGCGGGGTCTGCGCCTGCTCCACCTGCCACGTCTACATCGAGCTGGGCATGGATCAGCTCTCCGAGGCGACCGAAGCCGAGGAGGACCGGGTCGAGGAGGCCCCCGGGCTCCAGCTCAACAGCCGCCTGAGCTGCCAGTGCGAGATCGAGGGCGACGGGCCGATCGTCGTCCGGATCCCGGCCTGGAACCGCAACGCCGTCAAGGAAGTCCCCCACTAGGGTCTGTTGACGGCTCGACGAACCCCCAGGGACGCCCTCAGATAGCGCTGCCCGGCGCCCCGGCGCCTGCTAGGCTCGCTCTCCACCCGGAGCTGACCGATGAGCGATGTCATTTACCTCAACAACGCCGCGACCACCTGGCCCAAGCCCGAGTGCGTCTACGAGGCGACCAACCGGGCCATGCGCGAGTTCGGCAGCCCGAAACGCCACTCGAGCGCAATGTCCTCGGATTTGCCCGACCTGCTCGAAACCAGCCGCGCGTCGATCGCTAGGCTCATCGGCGCCCCTGACCCCAGGCGCCTGATCCTCCAGCCCGGGTGTACCTACGCGCTCAATCTCGCCATCCAGGGGCACGACTGGCGCCCGGGCGACTGCATCGTCATGAGCTCGCTCGAGCACCACGCCGTGTCGCGACCAGTGCGCAAGCTCGCGCAGGAGCGCGGCGTCGAGTTCGTTGTCGTCCCCTATTCGCCGGGCGACCCGTTCGACCTTGCTTTCTATGAGCGATTACTCAAGGAAAAAAAGGTCCGACTCGTCGCGTGCATGATGGCCAGCAATGTGACGGGCGAGATTCTCCCGGTTGACGACATCGTTCGTCTGTCGCACGAGCACGGCGCGCTGTGCCTTCTCGACGGCGCCCAGGCCGTCGGCATCACGCCCATCGACGTCGCATCGCTGGGTGTCGATCTGCTCGCGCTGGCCGGGCACAAGGGGCTGTTTGGTCCCACGGGGTGCGGGGCGCTGTGGGTCGCGGACCATGTGCACCTGCGGACGCTTGCCTAGGGCGGGACCGGGGGGGACTCGGGCCTGCACGATCTGCCCGGGCGCCTGCCGGCGGATTTCGAGGTGGGGACGCAGAACCTGCCGGCGATCGCGGGCGCCGGCGCCGGCGCCGAGTGGCTCATGGGCAAGGGCGTTGAAAGCGTCAACGCGAGCGAGCACGCCCTGACCGAGCGCCTCATCAGCGGGCTTTCTGAGATCCTGGGCGTGACGATGTACGGCGGGCGGAACGCCGAGCGCCGGACCGCAGCGGTGTCGATCAACATTGAAGGCGTCGCGCCCAAGGACGCGTCCGCGGCGCTGAGCGAGCGCCGCGCGATCGTCTGCCGCGCCGGGTTCCACTGCGCCCCGATGGCCCACGAGGCGATCGGCAGCCACCCGCTGGGCGGAACCCTCCGCTTCAGCCCGGGCGCCTTCAGCACCGAATCCGAGATCGACAGCGCTGTCGCGGGCGTGCGCGAACTCGCGCGCGAAGCCTGACGCATGGACATCGCCCTCTCACTTTTCTTTGGTGGTCTCGTCGGGTTTTCGCTCGGCGCGCTCGGCGCCGGGGGCTCGATCCTGGTCCTGCCCGCACTCATCTACGGGCTGGGCTTCGATCCCAAGCAAGCCGTCGTGCTCTCGATGGCGATCGTCGGAGCCACCAGCCTCTACGGCAGCGCCATCCACGCCAGGCATGGAAACGTCCGCATCGGGGTCGCTGCATTGTTCTCGGTCACCGGCTTTGCGGGCGCCTTTCTCGGCGCCCTCCTCTCCGAGCGTGTGCCGGGCGCCATCATCCTGCTCGGGCTCACGGGCGTCATGCTGCTCGTCGGCGTGCGCATGTACCGCAGCGCCGCCAGCCCCAGCCAAGACCCGGAGCCCAACCCGGACGCGAGCTGGCTCGAACGCTCGGCGCCGCTGCTGATCGCGGGCGTCGCCGTCGGGTTTCTCACCGGCTTTCTGGGCGTGGGCGGCGGGTTCCTGATCGTCCCCGCCCTCACCCTCGTCGCGCGCCTGCCCATCAAGCTCGCGATCGGAACCTCGCTCGTCGTCATCACCATCAACTGCGCCAGCGGCCTCATCGCCCACCGCTTCGAGGGCCTCGACGCGGTCATCATCTTCCCGTTCATCGTCGGCAGCTTCATCGCCAGCACCTTCGCGACCCGGATCGCCAGACGCTTGTCGCCGAAGACACTCAAACGCTCGTTCGCGATCTTTATTCTCGTGCTCGGGGTGCTGATGCTTGCCGATGCGGTCTACGGCATCGCCGGCTAGCCGTGCCACTGACCCGAGGACGGGTCAGTGGCACGGACGAGCGGGTCCGCTCAGGGCTCGTACGCCCCGGCGTCGGGCACGACCTGGCGCCGGTCCGCCTCCGAATCCGCCTGCTCCTCGGGCGTGAGCCTGTCCATCCATTCTTGCTCCTGCTCGGGCTTGTCCCAGGCCTGGTACAGATCGACGAGGTTTTTCATCGCGACGCGCACCATCGGGTGGTCAGGCCCGAACGAGGCGAGGAGGATCTCGTACGACGCGAGCAGCTCGCGCTGGGCGTCGTCGAAGTGCCCCATGAAGGCCAGGCACTGCCCGAAGCCCCCGCCCGTCACACCGGTGGCAAAGTGCCCCGGGGGGAGCGCGGCTTTGCAGATTTCGAAAGCGCGCCGGTAGTACGGCGCCGCCTCGGAGAACCGATCCTGCCTGCGGTAGAACCCGCCGATGAGGTTGAGCGAGTTGGCGATGGCCGGGTGCCCCTCGGGCAGGGTCCGCTCGCGCGACGCGAGCACCTCGAACATCAACGGCTCGGCCTTGTCGAACTGCTCGGTCGTCACATAAATATCAGTAAGATTCCCCAGCGCCGTGAGGTAGTTCTGGTGGTCCTCGCCGAAGATGGCCTTCTCGATCTGCGCGGCGTGCTCGATCGCCTCGGCGGCCTTGTCGTAGTTCTTGAGTGTCATCAGAATGCGCCCGAGTTGGTTGTAGGCCCGGGCGGTCTCGAAGTGCTCCTCGCCGTACAGGCGCTCAAACTCGCTGATGACGCGCTCGATCACGGGGAGGGCCTCGGCGCTCTTGCCCGTCTCGTCGAGGGCCACGGCGAGGTGGTACTCGCCCTTGAGTGTTTCGAGATCGTCCGGGCCAAGCACGCGCCGGCTTCGCTCGACGAGGCGCTCGATCTCCGGCGCCGCCGTGGCGTAATCGCCCATGTCCATCCGGCATACCGCCACGAGACGACGGTAGAAAAGTGTCTCCGGGTCGTCCTCGCCCTCGAGTCGCGCGTACCCCTCGGCGGCCTCCTCCCACAGCCCGAGCGCCTCGGGATACCGGGCGATCGCGTGCAGGGTCGAGGCGAGATTGCCCTTGGCCGACAGCACGATCGAGCTGTCCGGCCCGTGGGCCGCCTCGAGCCCCGCGATCGCCTCGCGGTGCATCGGCTCGGCCTCTTCATAGCGCTGGGCCTGGCCCAGGATCGTCGCGATTGCATTGAGCGATTTGAGCGCCGCCGGATCTTGAGCGCCGCCATCCTGAGCGTACAGCTCGTACGCCTTGCGGAAGCTCGCCTCGCTCTCGTCGAACGCGCTGATCGACCGGTACGCCCGCCCGAGCGTGTGGTTCAGCTCCGCCCGAACGTGCGGCTGGTCCGCCAGCTCCGTCTCGAACCGCTCGCTCGCCTCGGTGAGCACATGACGCATCAGCGTCGTGTCCTTGCCCTCGGCGATGCTCGGTGTCACGGATAAAATCGCGTCCTTGAACACCTGGTTGATCTCGCTGGCGCGCTCTTGCTCGCGCCGGGCGATTTCAAGCTGTTCACGCTCCGCATCTCGCGCGTCCTGGACTTCTGTCAGCAACCCGCGGACCTCCGCCTCCGCGTCGAGCGCCCGCGCCAGCGCCACGCCGATCCCGATCAGCCCCGCGACAAGCACCACGAACACGGCGACAATCCCGCCGACCATCACGCGGTTGCGCTTGGCGAACTTGCGCAGCTGGTACCACCCGCTGGCGCGCCGGGCCTCGATCGGCTCGTCAGAAAGATACCGGCGCAGGTCCGACGCGAGATCGCTGGCCGACTGGTAGCGCCGCTCGCGCTCCTTGGAGAGCGCCTTGGCGATCATCGTCTCGACATCGCCCCGCAGCGTCTTGTTCACCGCGCTCAGCGAGGTCGGCTCCTCCTCGCGGATGACCCGCACAACCTCGTACAACGCCCGTTTTTCCAGGTCATACGGCAATCGTCCGGCCAGCAGCTCGTACCCGACCACGCCCAGCGCGTACACATCCGAGCGGGTGTCGAGCTCGTCCGGGCGCCCGTCGATCTGCTCGGGCGACATGTACGGAGCCGTCCCGATGAGCTGGCCGATGTCTGTCCGCTCGGTCGTGACGCGCAGGTCCGCGTTCACGCTGCGCGCGACACCAAAGTCGAGCACCTTGGGCTGCCCGTCCTCGGTGACAAGAATATTTCCGGGCTTGAGGTCTCGGTGGATCACGCCCCGCTGGTGCGCGTGCTGCACCGCGTCGCATACTTTGGCGAGCAGCTCGAGCCTGGCGCGTGTGTTCAGCTCGTGGACCTGCGCATACTCGGTCAGCGGGCGACCGGCAATCAGCTCCATCGCGAAGTACGGCTGCACGCCCGAGCCGGTGTCGGCCGTCCCTGCCTCAAAGATCGTCGCGATCCCCGGGTGCTTCAGGCGCGCCAGGACAGACGCCTCAAGCTCGAACCGACGCAGCAGACTCCGCGACATCAGCCCCGGACGCAGGATCTTGAGCGCCACCTGGCGCGCCGGCGACTGCTGCTGCGCCCGGTACACCACGCCCATCCCGCCCTCTCCGAGCAGACCCAGGATCTTGTAATCCCCGATCGACTCGGGCGTGCGCATCCGCTCGCTCAGCTCCTCCGGGCTCAGGTCCAGCCCGAACACCGGCGCCCCGTCGTCGAGCCCCCGCGCCAGCGTCCCCGCGTCGGCCCGCAAAAGCCGCTCCACCGCCTCGCGCAGCGCCGCATCCCCGGCGCACTCCCGCCCGAGGTACGCCTCGCGCTCCGCCCCGTCCAGCTCGGCCGCCCGCTCAAAGATCGTCTCTGCCCGGCGGAACTGTTCTCTCTCGTCCATCCGAGCCCCTCCCGTGCCTCCACGCCGCCGAGTCTACCCGCCGACCCCTATCCTGACCCAATGCCGCGTCGAATCTTGCACGATGAGTTTTTCAAACGAGCCAAGGACGAGGGCTATCTCGCCCGCTCGGCCTACAAACTCATCGACCTCAACGACAAAAAACGCCTGATCCGCACGGGCGATCGCGTGCTCGATCTCGGGTGCGCCCCCGGCTCGTGGCTGCAGGTCTGCCGAAAGCTCGTCGGCTCCTCGGGCGTCGTCGTCGGCATCGACCTCCAAGAGATCGACTGCTCCTTTGAACCCAACGTCCACGTCATCCAGGGCGACCTGACCGAGATCGACCCGGGCGCCCTCCTGGGCGAGTCCGGGCGCCTGTTCGATTGCGTCCTGTCGGACATGGCCCCGCCCACCACCGGGCACGGCGACCACTTCCGCTCGGTCCACCTGTGCGAGGCCATCCTCGACCGCCTGCCGCTGCTGCTCCGCCCGGGGGGCTCGCTGGCGATGAAGGTCTTCGAAGGCGAGGCGTACCCGGACCTCGTCCGCCTGACCGCCTCGATGTTCAAGGAGGCCAAGGGCTTCAAGCCCCGCGCCTCGCGCATGGTTTCGAGCGAGACGTACATCGTGGGCAAGGGCTTTATGGGGCTCCGCGCTTGACGCTGCTCGCCCCGATCCCGGCGATCATCGCCCTGGGCCTGGCGCTGCCGGTGCTGCTGGCGTTCTATCTGCTCAAGCTCAGGCGCCGCCCGGTGCGCGTGAGCTCGACGATGTTCTGGGAGCAGGCCACGCGAGACCTGCAGGTCAACGTGCCGCTGCGTTGGCTGCGCCCGTCGGTGCTGCTGGCGCTGCACCTGCTGATCCTGGCGCTGCTGGTCGGCGCCCTCGGGCGACCGGCGCTAATGGGCGAGGGATCATCGCGCGCCCGCGTCTTCATCGTTCTCGACCGGACCGCGTCGATGGGCGCGCGCGATATGGACGCAAGCCGCTCGCGCTTCGAGGCCGCGATCGACCGGGCCGGCGAGCTGACGGGCCAGCTTCTCTCGGGCATCGACGCGCCAAGCGTCACGCTCATCGCACTCGGGCACGACGCGCGCGTGATCGCGCCGCCCACCCGCTCCCGCGCCGAGATCGAACGCGCCCTGGCCCATCTCGAGCCCACCGACCAGCCCGGGCGCCTCAAGAGCGCGCTGACGCTGATCGAATCGCTCATCGGGGGCGAGACCGACGAATCCGACGCCCAGCGCCTGCCCCTCGTCGTCGTGATCTCGGACGGCTCGAGTGCGATCGACAGCGCCCTGTCTCTGGCCGGCGCCGATGTTCGCTTCGAGCGCGTCGGGCCGAGCGCCCCAGGGCGTGACAACATCGGCATCGTGGCCCTCGGCGCCGCCCGCGACGCGTCCGACCCCGCCCTCGTCCGCCTGTTTGTCGCCCTCCAGTCCGTCCTCCCCGAGCGAACCGCGACGACGCTCGAGATCAGCGTCGATGGGCGCCCGGTGGCGCGCCGCCCGGTGGTCTTTGAGCCCGCCGGCGACGCCCCGGCGAGCACTTCGAGCACGACCGAGCTGCGCCTGCCCCGCGGCGCCATCGTCCGGGTCCGCCTCGAACGCGACGACGCGCTCGCCTCAGACAACACCGCGCAGCTCGCATTCGCTCCGCCATCAAAGCCCAGCGTCCTGCTCGTCGCACCCGACGGCGCGCCCGACCGCTTCCTGCGCGACATGCTCGACGTGCTCGACCTGGGCGCCCTCCGGGTTGTCGCCCCGGAGGACTACGCCCGGTTCCTGACCGGCGACATGCGCTCGATCGACCTCGTCGTCCTCGACCGCGCTGGAACCCCCGCGCCGGGGATCCCGTCGCTGAGCTTCGCCGTCCCTGTCCCCGGGCTGATCGAAACCCCAGCCCCCCCCGGGTCCGAGCGCGTCGTCACCTGGAAACGAAGCGACCCCGTGCTCCGCGGCGTCTCGCTCGACACGCTGCTCGTCAATCGCCGGGCCATGCTCGCGCCCGACCCGGACGCCGGCGCCGTGCGCACAGAAGTGCTCGCCAGCGCCACCGGGGGCGACCTGATCTGGCGGACCGAGACGACCGGCGTCGAGCGCATCGCCGTCGCGTTCGCGATCAGCCGGTCCAACTGGGGCCTGCAGATCTCGCTGCCGATTTTCGTCGCCAACGCGGTCGATTCGCTCACCGGGCGTGCCGGAGGCGACGACGCGCGCCGATTCACCACCGTAGAACCCGCCCATATCGCACTCCCCTCCCCGCCCGAGACCATCCGCCTCACAGGCCCGGTCACCCGCGAGATCCGCGTGCCCCCCGGGCGCCCCGCGGGCGAGCCGGTCAACCTGGGTGTGCTCGAGCGCGTGGGCGTCTACCGCGTCGAGGGCGTCGAGGGCCCGCGCGGCAGCGTCTGTGTGAACCTGCTCGACCCGCGCGAGAGCCTGATCGCCTCGCCCGAGACCATCTCCGTCGGCGGACGCCCGATCGAATCGCCCAAAGACGCCGGGGCGCCAATCCCCAGAGAGATCTGGCGCTGGTTCATCCTCTGCGCAGCGGTCCTGCTCGCGCTCGAGTGGTTTCTCTATGCCTGGCGCATGCGCGTCTGACGCTTCGCACGCGGCGCTGTACCATCGCGGTCTCGAAGGAGACCCGACGTGAGCCAACGCCCATCACAGATCAACCGCCGAGGATTTCTCCAGATCGGCGCGCTCGCCGGGGCTGGCACGCTCGGCGCCTGCGCCTCGACGTCCAGCGTCGGGCTCGCCCCGCTGCCATCGCCCAGAAAGCGTTCCCGCGCGACCAACATTATCTTCATGGTCGCCGACGGCATGAGCACCGGCACGCTCTCGCTCGCCGACATGGTCATCCGACAGCGCGACGCTCGCCCCTCGCACTGGTCCAGCCTCTGGCAGACCCAGGGCGTGCGCCGGGCCATGTGCGCGACGCACTCGCGCAACTCGCTCGTCACCGATTCCGCTGCGGCGGGCTCGGCCTGGGGGTGCGGGGTCCACATCAACAACGGCGCCATCAACACGACCCCGGGCGGGGGCCAGCCCACACCCCTGCTCGTGAGCGCCCGCGACCAGGGCAAGGCGACCGGGCTGGTCACGACCACGCGCCTGACCGACGCCACGCCCGCGTCCTTCATCGCCAACGTCGCGCAGCGCTCGCAAGAAACCGAGATTGCGCGCCAGATTCTTGACCGGGGCGTGGATATCGCGCTCGGCGGGGGCGGCGCGCGCTTTGCCAGCGCCGATCTGGACCAACGTCCCGGGCTCGCGGTCGTCCGAGACGCCTCACAGCTCCGCTCGGCGCCGATCGACGCCCCGGTCCTCGGGCTGTTCGCTGACGAGCACATGAGCTACGAGGTGGACCGACCCGATTCCGAGCCGAGCCTGCGCGAGATGACCGAAAGCGCCCTGACCCGCCTGGCGCGCGCGCCGGGCGGCTTTGTCGTGCAGATCGAGGGCGGGCGCGTCGATCACGCGGCCCACGCCAACGACGCGGTCTCGCTCATCAGTGACCAGCTCGCCTTTGACGATGCCGTGGGCAGCGCGATGGAGTTCGCGCTCGCGCGCGACGACACCCTGCTGATCGTCACGACGGACCACGCCAACGCCAACCCGGGCCTGACGGTGTACGGCCCCAAGGGCGCCGAGGGGATCGAACGCCTCAGCCGCGGACGCCAGTCGTTCGAGTGGATCCAGCAGCAGCTCGCCCCGGCCAGCACCCCGCGGGAGATGATGGGCGTGCTGCCCATGCTCGTGTACCAGGCGACGGGCGTCGAGCTCGACGACGCGGACCGGGCCTGGATGCACCGACACTTAGTCGAGCACGAGCGGGCCGACGGCTTTCACGCGGTCTCGGGCCTCGGGCCGGTGCTCGGTGCGGTCCTGACCAACGCCTTCGGCGTCGCCTTCCTCAGCCCCAACCACACCGCCGATCTGGTCGAGGTCAGCGCGTTCGGCCCGGGCAGCGAACGCCTCGCCCCCGTGATCGACAACATCGACCTGCACCGACTCGTCATCGAATCGCTGGATCTGACGCCGGCGCCGACGCGTGCGGGGGTTTAGCGCCCGGACGCCCGCCCCATGTCGTCCCACGAGGCCGCGTCGATCGCCAGGCGCCCGGGCTCGCGCTGCCAGGGCAGCATGCGGCGCGGCGCGCTGGTGCGCTGCCCGAAGGCGTCGATGTGCTCGATCGCCAGGCGGATCACGCCGTCAGCCCCGACCGCCCCGGCGGGCAGTTCGAGCTCAAACGCCCACCGATCGTCACTCTGAGCGACATCGACCCAGGCGGGGCCAGCGCTGGGGGCGCCCTGCTCGGTCGAGACACGCCCGTCGGCGTCAACGCTGAGCACGCTCGTGGGCGACGCGAACGGGCCGATCCAGACGCGGACGAGCTCGCCCCCAGACCCACCTCCAGACCCGCCCCCGGGCGGGACCATGCTCTCGACGTACAGGCGCCAGCTCTCCCCGATGCGGTGCACCAGGGCCGCGCACCGTGAGTCGCTCTGCGCGATCGCGTCGATGTCCAGGCGCCCGTCGCGCCAGGATTCCATCGTCCAGGCCCGGCGCAGCGGTCCGATCGTCAGCCCGGGAGGCGCCACGGGCAGGGCGCCCGGCGCCGCGCCAATGCTCGCGGTCCAGTCGCCCAGTTCGATCTCAATGTTCACCATCTTGGCGCTGCGCGCGTCGCCCGTGTCCGGTCGGGCGGCGACCGCGACCCGCGCCGGGACTGACGTGACCGTGGCGCGCCCCGCCCCAACACCCAGGCGCAGGGGCTTGGACTCGTCGTCGCCCGGGAGCGAGACGAGCCCGATCGTCGGACGGGCGGCGCCCGTGATCGCATCGGCCCGCCCCGCGTCGTCGATCACCCACGCGATGCCATCGGGCTGGGCGTCGAGCCACCCCGACGCGAGATCCACCCGGCGCTCGTCGTCCAGACGCCGATCGAGCAGATCATCGAGCAGGTCATCGGTCAGCGCATCGAGCGGGGCGAAGACGGGGACGATCGGCCCGGGCGAGAGATCCGCCGCGCCGCCCAGGCGCGCGCGCACGCGCCGGGCGGTCTCCGGGTCCGCCCGGTGCAGGTACGCCAGGGCGACCTGCCAGCGGGCCTCAAGCTGCTCAGCAAACGCCCCGAGGGCGCGTTCTTCGATCGGGCGCCGGGTCAGGGCGCGTTCGAGCTGGTCGGGCGAGTCGATGGGCGCGGGGGCGGTGTGCCCGCCGAATGGTTCGCGCGGCGCCAGCTCGCCCGTTGCCAGCTTCCAACGCCACGAACGCGCCGGCGAGAGGCGGTCCTCCTCGATCAACGACCGGAACCCCGCGTCATCGCGCCAGGCCTCGGGCGAGGGGCTCGCCCACGCCGCCCAGATCTCGAGCGGGTCGCCCCCGCTCTCGCGCAGCTCATACGGATCCGGCAGCCAAGCCAAGTCCACGCGCCGCCCGCCGATCCAGAGCCCCTGCCCGGCGCTGTCCTCGGGCGGGTGGAGCAGGACAAACCAGGAGCCCGGGGCGCCCAGGTCGATGCCCGCGTCGCCCGGCGCCATCGCCGACCACCGGCGCGCCCGCGTGAGCCAGGTCGGGGCGCCGCGAAATGTCTCCGGGCGCTCGCTCGCCTGGAGGCGGACAAGCTCGGCCTCAAGCTCGCGCCCATCGTCCAGGCGCGCATCAAGACGCGCGGGAGCGCCATCGCCCACCTTCGACACCACCGGGATCAGCAGTCGGCGCCCGGGCGAGGCGTCCACCCGGTCGCTGGTCAGGACGAGTTGCGGTCGCCTCCCGCGCTGCGCCTGGCAGGGCGTCGGCAGCACAATCGCCAGCGCCAAGAGCACGAGCCAGACCCGCTTCGGCCCGATGCCATCCCGCTGAACGTGAACGCTCACCCGTCCGGTCCTTCCTGCATCAGCAAGCCAACCCACGTCCCGTCCTCCACGGCGCACTTCGCCTGGGCGAGCCCCGCCCCGCTCGCCTGGCGGAGCCGCTTGATCGCTGCGATCTTCTGTCCGCTGGCGATGAGCTCGTGGATCCGCTGGGCGTCGGGGTGTTCGTCGGACAGCTCGGCGCCGAGCAGGTCGAGCAGAAGGTCCAGCTTGCGTTCGAGCCGGTCGAGGCGCGCCAGTGTCTGGGGCGAGTCTCCCGTGTTTCCGCCGAGCCATGACCCCATCGCCATCGTTGGATTCCTTCTCGTGTTTACAACGGCGCTTCGCGGGGCAGCGTCTCGACGATGTTGTTCACCAGCGCGTCGGGCGTCATGCCCTCGGCCTCGCCCTCGAAGTTCATGATGATCCGGTGGCGCAGCGCTGGCAGCGCGACATGCTGAAGATCGTCGATGCTGATCGCTGCTCGCCCGTCGAGCAGCGCCCGGCACTTGGCGCCGAGGATCAACGCCTGCGCCGCCCGCGGGCTGGCGCCGACGCGGACAAACCGGTTGACCTGGGGCGTGGCGAACTCGCCCCCCCCGAACGGGCCTGACGGGTGCGTCGCGAGCACCATCCGCACGGCGTAATCCCGGATCGGCCCCGAGACCGCGACGCGGCGCACCAGCCCCTGGTGCTCGATCAGGCGCACCGCGTCGAGCACGGGGCGGACCTCCTGCTCGACGCCCCCGGTGGTGCGCATGACAATCTCGCCCAGGTCCGCCCGGCTCGAATACCCGACGTTGAGCTTGAAGAAGAACCGGTCAAGCTGCGCCTCGGGCAGCGGGTAGGTCCCCTCCTGCTCGATCGGGTTCTGGGTCGCCATGACAAAGAACGGGCGGGGCAGGGCGTGGGTCTCGCCCCCGATCGTGACGGAGCGCTCCTGCATCGCCTCGAGCATGGCCGACTGGGTTTTGGGCGTGGCGCGGTTGATCTCGTCGGCCAGCAGGATCTGGGCGAACACAGGCCCGGGCTGGAAGCGGAACTCGCGTGAGACGCGCCCGGAGGCGCCCTCGACCTCGTCAACGACGGTCGTGCCGGTGATGTCCGCCGGCATCAGGTCGGGCGTGAACTGGATGCGCGAAAAATCCAGCGACAGCGCCGCGCTGAGCGTGCGCACAAGCAGCGTCTTGCCGATCCCGGGCACCCCCTCAAGCAGCGCGTGCCCGTTGGTGAACAGGCACGTCAGCACGCCCTCAACAATCTCGGCGTGCCCGACGACCGCCTTGCCGATCTCATCGCGCACAGACTCGAAGTCCTTGCGGAAGGCGTCCGCTGCGGCGCGGACCTGCTCCGCACGTTCTGGCGCGTTGTTCTCTTCGCGGGGATCGGGCTCGATCATGCGGGTGGGCGCCTCGCTCGAGAATCGGCGAGGGCGATCCCCGGTTGGATCGGTCCTCGAAAGGCCGCGGTGGGATTCGAACCCACGAATGACGGATTTGCAATCCGTTCCCTTAGACCACTTGGGCACGCGGCCAGCATGTCCTGTGCGGACGCTACGAGCCCCCACCGCCTTCCGTCAACCGTCCCGGGGTCGATTCCGGTAGGATCATGGGTCCTGCGGGCGCCAATGTCCCGCCCGGGCACGGAGGCCTCGGTATGAACGCTCGCTCGCGTGAACTCTGGATCACCCTCGCTCTCGTCGGCTCGCTCTGCCCCGGGCTCCTCGCCCAGCAGGGCATCACCGACGCGAGCGATGATTCCCTGCTCGACCTCAACACCCCCGCGCCGGTGCGCGACGATGACCCGCCCATGCCCGACGTCTCGCGCGAGGGCGACCCGGTCCGCCCGATCCGCGACGGCGGGGTCTCGCCCGTCCACCCGGGCCTCAGCGGGTCCGAGCCCTGGCTCGAACGCCTGGACCCGGGCTCGAAGAGCGCGTCACGCCGCCTGCTGCCCGAGGGGACGTTCCTGTCACGCCGCCGGGGGGTTGTTATTCAGGCGAGCGGGCATTGGATCTTTGTGCCTGATAAGAGCGAGCGTCGCCGGGGCGAGGGGGCGATGCTCCTGGCGCCGTGCCGGATACTCCAGCGCATCGAGCTTGCCCTCCGCGATGAGCCGACGCGCAACCGGTTCTCGATCACGGGCGAGGTGCTCGTCTACCACGACCGCAACCTGCTCCTGCCCACGGCTTTCGCCCGCCCCGAGAGCGAGCCCACCCCCACGCCCACGCCACAGCCGACCCAGGGCGACGGACAACCCGAAGGCGATCCTGCGCCCGCCCTGCAGAACGACCCGGACGTCGCTTCCTTGATCGAGGCCCTCTCAACCGGGGACCGCGGCGCCCGTGCGCTCAGCAACCTCCCCCAGCCCGACCCCGACACCCAGACCCGCGACGAGGGCGCCGCCCGAGGCGGCGCGGCCCTGCGCATCAGCAAAGAGGGCGGCTCGATCATCCGAAGGCGCGCCCGCCTGATCAGAACCAGCTCCGGCGCCTGGGAACTCGCCTTCGATAATG
>JAJRXR010000045.1 GCA_024276195.1 Planctomycetota bacterium | reverse complement strand
CGACGAAGATGAAGCTGCCCATCGGACGCTTCGGATCCTTGAGCCCGGCCCGGGCCCGGCGGATCGCCTTGGACACCGCCTTGATCGCGTCGTCCTGGCTGATGACGGTCTTGTGCAGCTCGTCCTCGAGCTTGAGCAGACGCTGGGCCTCCTCCTTCTCGAGCTTCTGCAGCGGGACGCCCGTCATCTTGGAGACGACCTCCGCGACGATCTCCTCGTCCACCACGCCGTCCACCTCCTGGGCCTTGGCGCGCCACTCCTTCTGGATCTCTTCCTTCTGCTTGCGCAGCTTCTCGGCCTTGTCGCGCAGCTCCGCCGCCCGCTCATAATCGGCCGCCTTCACCGCCTCGTCCTTCTCGACCGACAGGCGCTCGATGTCGCTCTCAAGCTCGGCCAGGTTCGGCGGCTTGCTCATGCTCTTGATCCGCACACGCGCCCCGGCCTCGTCGATCACGTCGATCGCCTTGTCCGGCTGCACCCGCCCGGTGATGTACCGCCCGCTCAGCTCGACCGCAGCATGCACCGCCTCGTCCGTGATCCGGACGCGGTGGTGCTCCTCATACCTCTCGCGCAGGCCCTTGAGGATCTCGATCGCCTGCTCGTTGTTGGGCGGCTCGACCGTGATCGACTGGAACCGGCGCGCCAGGGCCGCGTCCTTCTCGATGTACTTGCGGTACTCGTCGAACGTCGTCGCGCCGATGCACTGGATCTCGCCGCGGGCCAGCGCCGGCTTGAGCACGTTGGACGCGTCGATCGCGCCCTCCGCCCCGCCCGCGCCCACCAGCGTGTGCAGTTCGTCGATGAACAGGATCACGTTCTTGGCGCGCCGAACCTCGTTCATCACCGCCTTGATCCGCTCCTCGAACTGGCCCCGGTACTTCGTGCCCGCGACCATCATCGCCAGATCGAGCACCACCAGACGCTTCTCGTGCAGGATCTCGGGCACGTCGCCCGCGATGATCCGCTGCGCCAAGCCCTCGACGATCGCGGTCTTGCCCACGCCCGCCTCGCCCAGCAGCACCGGGTTGTTCTTGGTCCGTCGGCACAGCACCTGCGTCACGCGCTCGATCTCGTTGGCCCGCCCGATGACCGGGTCGAGCGCGCTCTCCTTGGCAAGCTCGGTCAGGTCGCGCCCGAAGCTGTCGAGCGCCGGTGTCTTGCTCTTGCCCTTGGCCGAGCGCGACTCGCCCGAGGCGCCGCCGCCTGCGGTGGCGCTCTCACCCTCGGTCTCCGTCCCGGCCCCGAGCAGGTTCAAAACCTCCTCGCGCACCTCGTCGAGCTTGAGCCCGAGGTTCATCAGCACCTGGGCCGCGACCCCGTCGTGCTCACGCAAAAGCCCGAGCAGCAGGTGCTCGGTCCCGACGTAGTTGTGGTTCAGATTGCGGGCCTCTTCGATCGCGTACTCGATGACCTTCTTGGCCCGCGGCGTCTGGGGCAGCTTGCCCATCGTCACCATCTCAGGCCCGGCCTTGACCAGCTTCTCCACCTCAAGACGCACCTTCCGCAGGTCTACGTCGAGGTTCTTGAGCACGTTCGCCCCGACGCCCGAGCCCTCCTTTACCAGACCCAGGAGGATGTGCTCCGTCCCGATGTACTCGTGGTTGAAGCGCTGCGCTTCCTGGTTGGCCAGGGCCATCACCTTGCGGGCACGGTCTGTGAATCGCTCGAACATCTGCTTTCTCCTAGGCCCCTTCGGACCCCACCTGGGCGCCATCGCCCGCTCTTCGCCCGCCGGATACCCCTGTGTTCTACGCAGAGTCCGCCCGTCGGGGTTCGATCCTGACCGCTGGCCCGACGACCATACAATCAAAACCCTATCAAATATCGCCCCCAACTGGAGTATTGGGAAGACTTCCTGTTGAGTATCGGCTGCACCACCCGTGCCAGTTGCTCAAACCCGGACATGCCTCTTCAACACCGCTCAGGGCGGGGGTGTTCCGCCCCGACCCTCCGCGCGGGCGTCACAGACCGACCGCTCGGGCGTCCGGAACGCTCTTTCCTGCCAGATCGGCAGAAGTCGCCCGGATTTCCGATGACCGGGGCCTGCTCAGGGGCGGGCCGAGGCCCGCGAGGTGTTCGGGTAGGCGAGGGCCGGGTCGGAGACGATCTCGATGGGGATGGTGATCTCGTCCATGCCGCCCCGCTCATCGTTGAGGTCGCGCATCACGACCTTGAGCGAGTACTTGCCCACGCTGAGCGTATCGGGCAGGACGATCTGGTTGATCAGGTAGTAATCCTTGACGCGCTTGCGGCTGACGCTCCGGTCCACGTCCGCCGCCCGGTTCCAGGTGTTGAGCCCGTCGGCCAGGTGGTACAGCTCCAATCGCTGCGAGAGCTTGATCTCGAACCGCTCGCCGCCGTCGTCCGCCGCGATGGGCTTGTGCGTGAACCGATCCAGCTCGACATAGATAATCACGGGCTGGCGACGCCCGGCCAGGAACGTTTGCGTCGGGAACTCCTCGTAGCGTCCGTACCCGAGCACGCGCGTGCACAGCGAGGCCGAAGTGATGCGCACGCCGCGTGACGACGAGAGGAGCTCGCCCAGCTCATTGAGCAGGTCCGAGGCCCGCCCGGGGTCGATGGCCTGCCCCTCCGCCCCGATCGCGCGTGTCAGCTGCGCCGCCGCCTTGACAATGTCCAGCTCCTCGGGCGAGAGCACGCCCTCGCCTTCGAGGCGGTCGATCGAGCCCGGGTGGATCGCCTCGAGCCCGGCCAGGGCTGTCGCCGCCCGGAACGCCTCGCTCGGATCGTCGGCGTCGCGCACCATCGCCCGCAGCGATCGGCTCAGCTCGCCGGCGAGCTGCTCGTGCGTCAGGCCCGACGCATCGCCCGCCCCGTCCTCGACCGCGACGGGCTCGATCTCCGTCACGGGCTCGGCGCCGAGCAGCGTCAAAAACTCATCATCAACCGGCGCCGCCTCCGGCGCCTGGCCCACCAGCTCGATAAAGCTCTGGTCCACCTCGTCCGGCGTTCCGCCCACAGAGGAGGCGCCCGGCGACAGGTTCCCCAGCGACGCCGGGTTGCGCGCGCTGACCGCAGGGACCACCCCGGTGATCTCGGTGATGTCCGCGATATCGGTCTCGTCGTCCGGGGTGTTCGGGGTTTCGCCCTGGTCCTCGGGCGTCTCGCCGTAGATCTCGCCGAGCAGGCTGGCGGATTGCTGGATCATCCGGGCCATCTCGTCGTCGTCGAGGTTGTTGAAGGCCTCGCTGTCAACGGTCGAGGGCTTGGCCTGGTCGTCGCCTAGGCGTGCGAGCCCGGTGTTGACCGCTTCCCCGTCCGGCGCCTTGGACGAAGTCCCGTCCGAGGCGCATCCGCTGGCCAGCATCAGGATCAGGGCCGGGGCTAGGGCGGGCGCCAGGGCGGGCGCCAGTGTGAAGGCGGACAGGACGCGGCGGTCTCTCGCTCGATCGGTACGCATCGGGCTTCTATCGGGATTCTGGGGCGGAAATCTTCGAAATCAGGCCCGCCCGGAGGCGACGGCGGCAAAGCGCAGCGCCAGACGCTCGAGCGTCCGCTCCGGACGCCCGAGCCCGGACTTGCCCGCCCGGTCCGCAGCCACGCACGCCCAGAGCAGATCACGGGCGGCGTCCGGGCTGATCCGCCCGCCCATGCCCAGAATCGCGTCCTTCGACTGGCCCCAGAGCTTGAGCTCTTTGCCCACCTGGAACGGGTTGGCCCCCGAGGCCAGCGCCCGGCTGGCGCCGTGGAGCTTCCGCGCTAAATCGGTACACGCCCACATGATGGGCACATGGGCGTCGCGCGGGGCGTTGTCGAGGATCGCGCGCAGGCGCCCGACCGTGCGTTCCGGGTCGCCGCACAGCAGCTCGGACTGGATCGACCAGACCTCCTCCTCGCGCGTCCGCCCGACGAGTTCGCTGACAAGCTCGCCCGTGATCTCGCCGCCCATCCCCGCAGCCAGCGCCAGCTTGCCCAGGTCCATGTCGATGCGCCCGAGGTCTGGCCCGGTGCGTTCGATGAGCATCGCGGCGACCTGCGGAGTGATGGTCGCGCCGTGCTTCTTCTCGCACCGGCGTACGCACCAACGCTGGGCCATCGCCTCGCTCGCCTGGTCGCAGGGCGTCACCACGCCCACCTTCTCGACCGCCTTGTCCAGGCGCCCAGCCCGCCAGTTCGAGGCCCGCAGCACCAGCGTCGCCCCATCGCTCGGCGCCCCGGCGTAGCGCTCGAAGAGCGGGCGCGTTGATTCGTTGAGCATCCGCTCGGCGTTCTCGATCACCACCAGCTTGTGCGCCGCCATCAGCCCGAAGCTCCGGCACTCGTCGAGCACCTCCGCTGCGGACGCGGACTCACCATCAAACCGGAGCACGTCGATCTGCCCGAACGCCTCTTCGAGCTTGTCGCGGAGGGCGTTGGTGTATTCGGAGCGGAGAAAGATCTCCTTGCCGCAGAGGATGACCACGCGGTGGGAGGCGTCCGGGGGGATCACAGCTTTTTTCGATCGCGTGCCCATATCCAGAGCGTAGCGGGGCGGCGCCCGAACCGGGCGCCCACCACGTCCGAACCTATCCTCAGCACACATGCTCACACTCAAGATCATCCAGGGGCCAGACAGCGGCAAGCGCTTCGAGCTGCCGGGCAACGAGCCGCAGCTCATCGGGCGATCGACCTAGGCCCTGCCCTTCACGGACAACGCCGTCTCCAGGCGTCACGCCGAGCTGACCCCCGACGATGGAGCCTGGTGGATCCGCGATCTCGACAGCCAGAACGGGACGTACATCAACGGGGTCCGCATCGTCGAGCGCACCCGACTCAGGCTGGGCGACCAGATCCGCGCCGGCGCCACGGTCCTTGTCTTCGGGCAGGTTGAGTCCGGGAGCGCCCCGGACATCGTCCGCCTGATGAAGCCGGGGGAGATGGACACGGAGATCGAGCACCGCCTCTCGCTCAATGAAGACTCGATGGTCCTGGCCGAGCCCGAGCCGCAGCGGGCCGCGGTCGATCACCTGCGCGTGATCTACCAGCTCACGACCATCACCAGCCAGAGTGCCAGCAGCGCTGAGCTGGTCGGTCGGGTGCTGGACCTGATCTTTGAGGAGTTCAAGCCCGAGCGCGGCGTCATCATGCTCACGGGCTCGACGCCCGATGCTGAGCTCGAGCCCGCCGCTGTCAAGTATCGAACTCCGCCCAAGGACGAGCAGGACGCCAAGATCCACGTCTCGCGCACGATCCTTCGTTCGGCCCTGCGCGACAGCGAGGGCGTGCTCAGCTCCAACGCCATGACCGACCCGCGCTTCAAGTCGGGCGATTCGGTCCAGCGCTACCAGATCCGCAGCGCCATCTGCTCGCCCATCAACTTCCGCGACAAAACCTTCGGCGCCATCTACATCGACTCGTCCATCGCCAACTACACCTTCACCCCCGAACAGCTCGCGCTCATGAACGCCATCGGCAGGCACACGGGCCTGGCGCTGGCCAACGCCGAGGCGATCGCCGAGCGCATGCACTCGGAACGCCTCGCGACCATCGGCGAGACGGTCGCCAGCCTGTCGCACTCGATCAAGAACATCCTCCAGGGCCTGCGGGGCGGGGCGGACGTCGTCGAGATGGGCCTGGGCAAGGACGACCTGAAAATCGCCTCCGGCGGCTGGGACATCCTCAAGCGCAACCTCGACCGCATCGTCTCGCTCACCATGAACATGCTCGCCTTCAGCCGCCAGCGGACCGTCGAGCTCGAGCTGACCAAGCTCGGCCCGCTCGTCGAAGAGTGCGCCGAGCTGCTCGAAGCGCGCTGCGCCGAGCGAGAGATCGCGCTGATCGTCGATTCCGACCCGGAGATGCCCCCCATCGCGATCGATCCGAACATGATCCATCAGGCGGTGATGAACCTGCTGGGCAACGCGGTCGAGGCGGTCGAGCCCAAGACGGGCGCCGTCACGGTGAAGGTTCTGTTCCACGAGGTCCTGCCCGGGCAGGTCGGCACACCGACGGCGGAGCTGAGCGTGCTCGACAACGGCCCGGGCATCCCCAAGGACCGCCTCAAGTGGATTTTCGAGCCCTTCCACACCACCAAGGGACTCAAGGGGACGGGCCTGGGCCTGGCCGTGACCAAGCGGATTATTGATGAGCACCAGGGGCGCATCCGCGTCGAGACCAAGGTCGGTCAGTGCTCGGCCTTCCGTGTCTTCCTGCCGGCGGATCTGGACTCGCGTCACGACCCGAGCGCGACCGCCGAGGACAAGCCCGCCGACGGGTTCATCTCGCGCCTCTAGCCGAGGCTTCTATCCTTGCCCGTGACCGAACGCCACTCGACAGAGCAGGACTGGACCCATCTTCAAGGCCCGCCCGAGTTCTCGCCGGGCGACCGCCGCCTCGTGCTCATCGCGTCGTACCCGCGCTCCGGGAGCAACTGGATCGGGCGCACGCTCGAGCATGTGCTGCTCGGGCGCGTCGGATGGATCAACCCGCTCTCGCGCGGGCGGCGCGGGATCTACCACGACCTGGACCGCTTCATCGCGACCGGGCGTCTTGATGAACTCACCCGGTGGTCGGTCGCCTCGTCGCTTGTGCTCAAGACGCACCGCACGCCGGGCGCAATCGAGCGCGACGCGCCGGGCGTGCTCGAGCGGGCGGATCTTGTCGTTGGCGTGCTCCGTGGGCCGCTGGACGTGATGGCGAGCGTCTTCCGGTTCCTGCTCTGGTCTGGTCAGCTCACCAGCGATGGAAAGCCGGTCGGCGATCTTGAACTCGCGCGCCGCCTCGGGCTTGTTGAGCCTTTCATCGAGTCCTTCATCGCAGCGCGTGGGCATGTGCCGTTCGAGGCGATGGGCTTCGGGACGTGGTCATCGCACGCCGAGGCGTGGTCGGCGGCGCTTGGCGGGGCAAGCGGGTTGAGGCTGCTCTATAAGGACCTCAAGCGTGACGCGCGACCCCAACTCTCGCGAGTTTTCGAGGGTCTGGGCCTGGATGTCACGGGCCAACAGATTGACGACGCGCTCGCGTTGGCCTCGCCCGAGCAGATCGGCGCCCAGTTTGGCCCCGGATTCGTTCACGCCGCGACTGACGGGTCGTACTCGGACTTTCTTACATCCGAGCAGCGCGCCCTGGCTCTCGCGGTTTTTGCCAGCGATATCGAACGCTACGGGCTCGACTCGGGGACATCATCGCCCAGCGCCCGCTCGACCTGATCCAGCGGCTCGCCGCCCCGGGCCTGCGCGATCACGCACCCCGCCTCGTCCACCACCATCACCACGCCCGTGAGCATCGGCATCTGGCATTCGGTCAGCACGCTCCCGAGCCCGAGCGATTCGAGCCGCTCACGCGCCTCGCCCGGCGCCCAGGCGGTCATGTCCACGCGCTGGACCGTCAGCTCGCGCGAGCGACACCGCCCGGCAAGCTCCTTGAACCGCGGGTCCATCTCGCGCGCAACGGGGCACTTGTCGTGATGAAAGCTCACCAGCTTCATACTCGCGCCGGTTCCGGCGCCGTCGATCTCGCGCGGCTCCGGCGCCTGCGGCGTCAGCACCATCCACACCAGCCCCGCGAGCACCACCACCGCCGCCAACGCCCCGACAACACGGTGCAAACGCCCGCCCCAGGAGGCGGGCGCCTCTTTACTGATCGGCGCCGGCTCCTGCCCGCCCTCGACCATGCGAGTCAGGCGCGCGCACACGTCCGGGCTTGGCGACGGCTCGGGCAGATGCTCGCCGATCGCGCGCAGGCCCCGGTCCAGACGCTGATCGTGGTGCTGATTGTGAGCGTTGCTTGTGCTCATGGTTCGATCTCCGGCGTCCGCCCGCGCAGGCGGTCGCGCAGCCTTGCGCGGGCGCGGTACAGACGCATCTCGATCCCCTTGACACTGGTCCCAAACTCACGGGCAAGCTCGGCGCCCGTGCGCCCGTGCCGGTAGAACGCGTACAAAACCCGCTGCTCGTCGGCGCCGAGCGATCCGATCGCTTCGAGCAGCGACTCTCGCAGCTCGTCCTCCTGCAGCACCGTGTGCGGGCAGTCCGACTCGAGGCGCTCGAGCGTCTCCGCCCCGCGCCGCTGGGCGCACCGCTGCACCGCTCGCCGCCCGCGCGCCCGGTCGCGCCAGTGGCGCCTGGACAGGTTCGCCGCGATCCCCCGGACCCACGCCCGCTGCTCCGCCTCGTCCTCGGGCGCCCGCTCGGACCGCAGCGCCGCGACGACGGTTTGCTTGAGCACGTCCTCGCACGAGTTCGCGTCCCACGCGACGCGTGGCAGGATGTAGCGGTACAGCGCGTCCATCTCGTCGATCAGCACACGCCGGAGCGAAGACGGCGCACACGCGCCGCCCTCCGGGCCTTCGGCGTCGGAATCAAGAGGCGCGGGCGGGCGCTCGCCCGCCCGCGCTCCGTGAGAATCAGAATCATGCTCGCCCGACGGGCTCACGACTGGCTGGTCGCCATCTCGAGCGCCGCGAGGGCCTTGCTGACGCGCTCGCTGGCGAGCAGGTTGTCGGCCTGGACGTCGCACTTGGTCGTGGCCCCGCCCACGACGAACTTCATGCCCTTGCCGCACGACTCGCTCATCGCGGAGGCGGACTTGGAGCAGGTGGTGGTCTGCCCATCAACCTCGTAGGTCATCGCGACAGACTTGGACATGCCGTAGGCCATCGCTGCGGCGCGGACGGCCTCTTCAGCCGAATCGAACACGGCCGGGCCAACGCGGTAGCGCATCGCCTGGTCCGTCTTCTCGCACGCCGCGCTGGCGCTCATCGGGCACTCGATGTCCTTGTCGCCCACAACAAAGCTCACTCGGGTCATCGACTCCAGGGTCGAGTTGAGCTGCGCGGTGTGCGCCGCGAGCGCGTCCATCTTGCTCTCGTACGACCGACCATTGACAACGTAGCCCATCGTCGAGCCGCTCTCGGAGGCCATCGCCTTGGCGGTCTTGGAGCAGGTCGTGGTCTTCTCGCCCACGCTGTAGCCCATCACCGGCATGGCCTTGCTCTGCCAAGACTCGAACGAGATCCGATCGCCCTTGTCACACGAAGCCTTCTTCTCGGGGCTGCACCCCTCCGCCTTCGCGCTGACCTGTGTGATCGCGGCGCCCGCTTTCTCGGCGCACTCCTTGCCCTTGGCCTTGCACTCGGCCATCTTCTCAGGGCTGCACCCATCCGCCTTCGCGCTGACCTGTGTGATCGCGGCGCCAGCCTTCTCGGCGCACTCCTTGCCCTTGGCCTTGCACTCGGCCATCTTCTCAGGGCTGCACCCATCCACCTTCGCGCTGACCTGCGTGATCGCGGCGCCAGCCTTGGTGGAGCACTCGGCCTTCTTCTCGGTGCTACAGCTCTTCGCCTCGTCGGCGACCTGAGTGATCGTGGCGCCGGCTTTCTCCTTGGAACAGTGCGAGGGGGCTTCGCCCTGGGCGATGGCGCCGCCAGCAAGAATCGCGACGGCTGCGCTGATGATCAGACTTTTCATTCGGGTCTCTCCTGAGCTCGTGAGGGTCGGATATGAACGGTTCTTGAGGGGGCAAGCCGCACGCCTGCCTCCCAGGGTTGTATGCCCTCCCGCTGCGATATCCCTCGCACCGGGAATGTGTATTCTTGCCGAAACAGACCCGGACAAACAACGATCATGCGGTAGACTCTGCTGATGTCCTCGCCCCGGACCATCCTGCATGTGGATATGGACGCTTTCTTTGCGTCTGTCGAGCAGCTCGACGACCCATCGCTCCGGGGAAGGCCCGTGCTCGTGGGCGGCGACGGCCCCCGCGGGGTGGTCGCCGCCGCCAGCTACGAGGCCCGTGTCTTTGGGTGCCACAGCGCCATGCCCACGGCAATCGCCAGGCGCCTCTGCCCGCACGCGGTCATCGTGCGGGGCAGCTTCGCCCGGTACAAAGAGCTCTCATCGCAGGTGTTCGAGATCCTCGGGTCTGTCACGCCGCGTGTCCAGCCCGTCTCGATTGATGAGGCGTTCATGGATGTCACCGGCAGCGTCCGCCTGATGGGCGAGCCCGTCGAAATTGCGCGCACCATCCGGGCGCGCGTGCTGAGCGAGACAGGCCTGACCGCCTCGGTCGGGGTGGCGCCGAACAAGTTTCTCGCCAAGCTCGCCAGCGATCTCGACAAGCCCGACGGGCTCGTGATGATCGAGCCCGACGCGATCCAGCGGACGCTCGACCCGCTCCCGGTCGGGCGCATCTGGGGCGTGGGGCAGGCGGGCGAGCGCAAGCTCGCTGCCTTGGGTGTGCGCACCATCGCCGACCTGCGCGCTCTGCCCCGCGAGACACTCGACGCCCGGTTCGGGTCCTACGGGCAGCGCCTCTGGAGGCTCTCGCGCGGGCTCGACGATCGCCCCGTCCACACCGACCGTGAGGCCAAGAGCATCTCGCACGAGCGCACCTTCGACCAGAACCTGACCGATCCTGATGCGGTCCGGGCGATCATCCTCGACCAGGGCGAGCAGGTGGCGCGCCGCCTGCGCCGGCACGGGCGCTTTGCGCGCACCGTCAACGTCAAGATCCGGTTCGGCGACTTCGAGACCGTGACGCGCTCGAGCACGCTCGAAAGCCCGACCGACCGCACGGGCGTGATCGCCTCCGAGGCCCGGGCGCTCTTTGACGCCTGGGCCAGATCGTTCCGGTCCGTCCGCCTGATCGGCGTGGGCGTGAGCCAGCTCACCGAGACCCAGGGCCAGGGCTCGTTGTTCGAGCAAAAAGAACAAACCCGCGACCGGGCGGTGGACCGGGCGGCCGACGAGATCGCACGCCGTTTCGGAGCCGGGGCGATCAGGCTCGGCGGCGCCCTCAACACCCCGCCCAGGCACGGCGCTCACGGGTCGGGCTCGACCACACCGCGCTCCACCGACGCCTGACCCGACACCAATCGGACCTTGAACCAGTCCCCGCGTGCGGGCTGGGGCGCGTGTGCCGGGCGGGAACGCGCCCGCAGGGAGGGCGGGCGGTCTCGCTTTCAAGCGAGCGTGTGTTTGTGCCGCTGATTGCCACAAGCCCCACAGGGAGATCGTCATGAGCTGTCAGTTCACATGCAACGGGTGCGGCCAGACCGTCGAGCCCATCTACGCCTTCGGCCGCTGGCAACACCCCAACGGGTGGTTCACCCGCGCCGACGAGACCAACGGACCACAGAGCGGTCTGACCGCCTGCTCCGAGGCCTGCATCGAGAAGATCGAGTCACAGGGCGCGATCGACGCATTCTCGACGAAAAAATCCAAGGGAAAGCGCAAGGCCGCCTGATTCGGGCGGCGGTGCTGCGAGAAACTGGCGCCCCGTGGTAGCCTCTGGGTTCACCCCCGGAGGCTCTCCATGCTGCGCACCGCATTCATTCTCGCGCTCGCCCTGCTCTGCCCCGCGGCCATATCGCAGGACGGGCAGCGCACGGTCTACGTCATCCACTGCGCCGCCCTGCTCGACGAGCCCGGGCACGAGCCCCGCGCCAACTCGACCATCGTCGTCCGCGATGGTGTGATCGATAGCGTGCTCGACGGGTACTTGCTGGACATCACCACGCGCGCGGGCGAGACCGTCGAGATCATCGACCTGACCGATCGGTTCGTGCTCCCCGGGCTGGTCGATTCTCACACGCACCTCACGGGCGAGCTCAAGCCCATGGGCCAGCGCCTGCGCAGCACGCTGACCGAGCAGCCGACCCACTCGGCGATCGACGGCGTGGTCTACGCCGAGCGCACGCTGATGGCCGGGTTCACCACCGTGCGCAACGTCGGCTCGCTGGGGGCTGATATCTACGCGCTGCGCGACCGGATCAACCAGGGCGTGATCCCGGGGCCTCGGATTCTCGCTGCGGGTCGGTCGATCGCGGTGACGGGTGGGCACGCGGACCGGACCAACGGCATCTCGCCGATCCTGCGCCCCGAGATGACGCCCATGGAGGGCATCGCCGACGGGCCGTTCGAGATGCGCAAGGCCGTGCGAGAGCGCGTTAAACGCGGGTCGGACCTGATCAAGATCACCGCGACCGGCGGGGTGCTGTCCAACACCGCCGCGGGCGTCGATCAGCAGATGTTCGAGGATGAGATCCGGGCGGTCGTCGAGACGGCACGCATGATGGGGCGCAAGGTCGCGGCCCACGCCCACGGGACAGACGGCATCAAGGCCGCGATCCGCGCCGGCGTCAGCTCGATCGAGCACGGAACCTACCTCGACGACGAGGCCATCGCCCTGTTCATCGAGCACGGGTGCTACCTCGTGCCCACGATCCACGCGGGCAAGTTTGTCGCCGAGAAGGCCGGCGAGCCCGGTTTCTTCAACCCCGCGATCCGCGAGAAGGCCGAGGCGGTCGGCCCTCAGATCCAGGCCTCCGTCGCCCGGGCCTACAAAGCCGGGGTGAAGCTCGCGTTCGGCACCGATGTTGGCGTCGGCAAGCACGGGACCAACGCCCTCGAGTTTGTCTACATGCGCGAGGCCGGCGTCTCGCCCATGGACTGCATCGTCAGCGCCACGACCAACGCGGCGGACCTGTGCGGGCTCTCCGACGAGATCGGCGCCATCCGCACGGGCATGCGAGCCGACATCATCGCGCTCGCCTCAAGCCCGCTCGACGATGTCGCGGCGCTCCAGGATGTTCGCTTCGTGATGGCTCGGGGTGTCGTGCAGAAGCGCGACGCGGAATAGCTCAGGCGGCGCGCCGGTCGGCGCCGACCTCGATCAGTCGGGCGATGATCCCGATGAGCGCGTTCCGATCGACCGGCTTGGTCGCGTACTCATCGCAGCCAGCGCTGATGCATTTCTCGCGGTCGCCGTCCATCGCGTGCGCGGTCAGCGCGATGATCGGCGTCTCGCACCCCATCTCGCGGAGGCGGCGGGCCGCCGTGTACCCGTCCATCACGGGCATCTGCATGTCCATCACGATCACGTCCGGGCTGGCCCCGCCCCGGATCGCCTCGATCGCCTCGAGCCCGTGACGCGCCTGCTCGACCTCAAGCCCCGCCCGCCGAAGAATGTGCGTGAACAGCCGCTGGTTGTCCGGCCCGTCCTCAACGAGCAGCACACGCCCGCTCACCGCTTGCGCAGTGGTGTGGTTGCGTTCGCCTGTGCTCGCCGGGTTGCGCTCGAGCGAGGCGATCATCTCGACGCCCTCGGGCGTCTCGTTGGGCAGCGTGACCCGGAACACACTGCCCTCGCCCAGCACGGACGAGGCGCTGATGTCCCCGCCCATCATGCGAGCCAGGCGGCGCGAGATCGCCAGCCCGAGGCCCGTCCCCTCGTGCGAGCGGGCCATCGACGAGTCCGCCTGCTCGAACGCCTCGAAGAGCTTGGGCAGCGAGGCGCCGTCGATCCCGATGCCCGTGTCGCGGACCTCGATGGCCAGCGTTTCACTGTCGCACGACAGGCTCATAACAACCCCGCCCTCCTCGGTGAACTTCACGGCGTTTCCAATGAGATTGATCAGAATCTGACGCAGACGCGCCGGGTCCGTCACGATCCGTGCGGGGATCTCGGTCGCGAGTTCCGCCCGTAGCTCGAGCCCTTTCTGGCGCGCTCGCGAGCGCATCGGATCGAGCACATCGTTGACGACCTGCTCGATCAGGCACTCGCGTTTGCGTGTGTGCAGCCGCCCGGATTCGATCTTGGAGAGGTCAAGAATATCGTTGATGAGCGCCAACAGATGCTCACCAGATCGCCGGATCGAGCCGAGCCATTCGCGCTGCTCCTGCTCGGCGTTCGTTTCGTACGCCTGCTCGTCGAGCAGCTCGGCGTAGCCCAGAATCGCGGTCATCGGCGTCCGGATCTCGTGGCTCATGTTCGCCAGGAACTCGGATTTCGCGCTGCTGGCCGCCTCGGCGCTGGCCGCGAGCGCCCTCTGGCGCCCGGCGCTGCGGCGCAGGCTCGCGGTCATCGTCTGGGCTAGGCGCTCCGCCTTGCCCCGCGTGCGAGATACCGCCCACACGATTGCGCTGAGCAGCACGCTGGTCACGATCCCGAACAGCGCGATCGAGCTCGATCGACCCGTCTCGGGGGCGACCGATGCGCGTGTTCTCGGCGAATACTCCAGCACCCAACCCCGCCCCCCGATCTCGATGGGCGCGCTGATCGGGCTCGCCCCAGCTGCCCCGGGCCAGACCGGGCTGTTCGTCTCCATCACCGGGGTTCCCCGGGACCCGGGCGCCCCGGGCGTGAGCGTGATCCCAAACCGCTCTCGCGCCCTCTCGAACCCCGTGCTGAAAAAATCATCCAACCCGACCGGCGCCGCGACCCACCCGATCAGTGTCTCTCGTCGCATTTCGATCGTGTCGGGGGTGACGCTCTGCGTATAGACCGGGATCGAGAGCACGACCCCGGGGTGTTGAGAGCCTTCTCGCACGAGTGTGAGAGGGCCGGTGGCGCGGACGCGGCCAAAGTCGCGCGACTCGTCGTACGCCAGCTTGCTCGGCGCCAACGCCGCAATATTCAGGCCCAACGCCGGCCCATTGAACAACTCGGGCTCGTGATACTTGATCAGGTACAGCGGCTCGTCCGGGTCCGGGGGCGTCGCCCCCGCCGGAAGATGCACGCGGTAGCCCGGCGATCCGGTCCGGCGCATCTCCTCAAGAAACGCGGGCAGGCCTGCGGGCTCGACGCGCTGCACATACGCGAGCCCGTACACGCCGGGATACGCCTCTTCGAGCCCGATCGCCTCGACGAACCGTCGCCACTCCGATCGATCAACCTGCTCGCTCGCCCCGATATAGCCCCGGGCCAGACGCAGCGCACGCGAGAGCTGCTCGAACCGCTGCTCGACCTCCCGCGTCGCGTCGCCCGAGATATGGCGGTTCTCCCGCGCGAGGGTCAGGCATTCGTCCTCGCGCGCCTGGGTCCAGGCGACCCCGGTCAGCGTCAGCGAGAACCCAAGCGTGACGACCACCCACAGCCCCCGGCGCGGACCCCGCAGATTGGCGCCGCCGTCCGACTCCTGACTCGAACTGTTGGGACGCGTCCGCATCAATCCGCACATCGGCCTCTCGGGGCGGGCAGATCACGATCTCGCCCCGTTCTAGGGCGGTTTCTGGGGTGTTTTTACCGCCCGCAGCTCATCCGACCGGCTGGCCGGGGGCGTTTACGGGCAGCCCGAGCGTCTTGGCCATGGCCTTGCCCATGTCCGCCGGGCTCATAGCGACCTCGGCGCCGGCGCCCTGGAGCGCCTCAATCTTCGCGTCGGCGGTGCCCGTTGGCTTGCCCCCGTCCCCGCCCGAGATGATCGCCCCGGCGTGCCCCATGCGCTTGCCGGGGGGCGCGGTGCGTCCCGCGATGAACGCGGCGACGGGTTTCTTGACGTTCGCCTTGATGTACGCCGCGGCCTCTTCCTCGTCGGACCCGCCGATCTCGCCGATCATGAGGATCGCGTCGGTCTGCGGGTCTTGCTCGAACATGCGGATGCAGTCGATGTGCCCGATGCCGCGTACCGGGTCGCCCCCGATGCCCACGCACGTTGACTGCGCCATCCCGAGCTGGCTCGTCTGCCACACCGCCTCGTACGTCAAAGTGCCCGAGCGAGAGACAATCCCCACGCTCTTGCCGGTTTCAGACTCGGAGATGTGCGTGTGGATGTACCCGGGCATGATGCCGATTTTGCACCCGCTGTTGGTGTACGCGTCGCGTGCCGAATCGCCCGAGCCGGTCTTGGGTCCGGGCGTGATGATGCCCGGGCAGTTGGGGCCGATGAGTGTGAACTCTTTGCTTCCGTCGCATCTGGCCGCAGCGTTGCGCTCGTCGAGCACCGCGCGGACGCGGACCATGTCGCCCACCGGCACGCCCTCGGTGATGCAGCAGATCACGCCGACGCCCGCGTCCATGGCCTCGAGGATCGCGTCGCCCGCGAACGCCGGGGGCACGAAGATCATCGTCGCCTCGGCCCCGGTCGCCTCGACCGCCTGGCGCACGGTGTCGAAAATGGGCAGGTCGTTGTCGTCCTTCTGCCCGCCCTTGCCCGGCGTCACACCCCCGGCCATTTTCGTTCCGTAATGGAGGCACCCCCTGGTGTGCTGGGCGCCGAACGAGCCGGTGATGCCCTGGCAGATGACCTTGGTGTCGGCGTTGATCAGGATCGACATGGGCGGGCTCCGGGTTCGAGACCATCGGCGCGATGGTCGCGGCTTGATAGGGTAGCCCGGCCAGACACCCTGCACAGTGCACAGGGCCTTGGTGGACGACCCGCGAGCCCTAGAATATCCGCTTAGGAGGTCGCCGCCATGCGAGCAATCGTCACAGGCCAGGTCGGGATGAACAAGAAGGCGTACCTCGAGGGCGTCGCCCAGTTCGCTGGAGCCCAGGGCGAGAACCTGGCGCTCTACAACGTCGGCGACATGATGTACGCCGAGGCGCGCGACGTGCGCGAGGGGCGAATCCTCGATCTGCCGCTCAGCCGCCTCAACGCGCTGCGCCGGGCCGCGTTCAAGGACATCATCGCCGACTCACGCGACCAAGAGAACATCATCGTCAACACCCACGGCACCTTCCGCTGGCGCCACGGCCTGTTCAGCGCCTTCGACTTCGACCAGATCGCACGACTCAACATCGACCTGTTCGTCTGCCTTGTTGACAACATCGAGGTCGTCCACGACCGCCTCCACGCCGACCACGACATCGACGCGACGCTCAAAGACTGCATGGTCTGGCGCGAGGAAGAAATCCTCGCGACCGAGCTCATGTCCCAGGCGATCCCGGGCAGCGACTTCTGCATCGTCAGCCGCGGCAGGTTCTCCGACACCACGCGAACCATGTTCCGCCTTCTCTGCCGCCCGCAGATGCGCAAGCTCTACCCGAGCTTCCCGATGAGCCACGTGGTGGACATGCCCGAGGTGATGGCGGAGATCGACCAGTTCCGCGAGGCGCTGGCCGAGCACTTCATCACGTTCGACCCGGGCGATGTGGACGAAAAGCTCCTGCTCGACCGCGCCCTCGAGGCCGTCAAAGAGGGCAAGGACTTCTTCGACCACAAGCCCCTGCAGCTCGGCGGCGTCGAGAAAGACGCCGAGCCCATCCGCATGCGCACACGCGAGGTCCTCGACATCGCCGGCGACATCGACGGGCAGATCTACATGCGCGACTTCAAGCTCATCGACCAGGCCGACATGATCGTCAGCTACGTCCCCGAGCTCGAGGGCGAGGGCGGCAAGATCATCCCCGGGCTCAGCTCGGGCGTGGAGCGCGAACTCCAGCACGCCTGGGAGCACGCCAAAGAGGTCTACGTCGTCTGGAAGCCCTCCAAAAACCCGTCCCCGTTCATCACCGAGACCGCCACCAAGGTCTTCGCCTCCACCGACGAGGCACTCGCCCACTTCGAGAAGGCCGGCATGTTCGGCGAGACGAACCTGTTCGGGCACTGAGCGTTCGCGCACGCGATTGTAAATACGGACCTATCAGAGCGCCGGAGTGGCTCCGCTCTCGCTGAGTCGCACGCCCGTATCTGCTTGTCATATCTCTTCTCTGGCCGCCGAATTCGCTGCACGAATGTGGTTGTTCAGAGCGAGTTTTGGTTGAGGCGTTCACCCCAGGCGGCGCTCGATGGTCGTCATTGACGCATCGGAAGCGTGGTTGAATCGGTGTGTGTGCGGGTATCCGGCAAGGTTTGACGAGACCTTCCAGCCGGACGCGTAAAGGCAAAAAAAGAGCCTGATACGGGCGAATCAGCCGATTGCAACCGACGTACGATGTGCGTCTATACGGATCGTGGATCGGCTCGATCGGGTCAATGGACCAGAGCACACCCCGGGGCCTGGCAGCTCACCTCGCCGACGCGAGAGGCCGCCCGCCCGTATGGAGTTCCCCGCATGAGGATGTATGCCCTGGGCGCCACGGTCGCGCTTGCCTTGTACTCGCACGTTGCCAGCGCAAGCAACGAACCTCTCCGCTACCTCGCCAATATGGAAAGCTTCAACACGGCACAGGTCGAGCAGTACGGCGTCCGACGCGACGCCCTGCTCATCAACGGCTGGCGCTTTGGCGCTGGCTTCGGATACACCTACGAGGACTTCATCACCTTTCCTGAAGAGATGGTCCAAGAGTACCTCTTCGGCGTGCTCAACCGACTTGAGTGGTCCGTCGCGACCGCCCACAACTTCGAGGGTGTTGTCATTCTTGACATCGAGGGCGAGGTCAACGGGCACCTCATTCACAACTACGGCCCGGACCCGGACCTCCAGCCCGCCGCGTTTCGCCAGCTCGCAGAGGCGATCCAGATGCGCGTCCGGGTCGCCAAATCCCTGTTCCCCAACGCGGAGATCGGGTACTGGCAGCTCGGCTTTGTGACCGGCAACGCCGTCCCCTTCGCGGGGAACATCGAGTACCTCCAGCGTTTGGCGGCGCTGGGCGCGTACGACGGAATCGACTACGCCGTCCCGCAGCACTACCCCATCGGGTGCCCCGGCGCCGCATACTGCAACGGCACCGAGGTCAGCATTGCCCAGCGTTACGCCGAGCGCGCCCTCGCGGTCGTTCTGACCGCACGCTCCATCCGCGACTCACAGGGAAATCAGTTCAAGGTGATGCCCATCCTCCAGGGCAAGCTCTTGGGCCAGGGCGGTTGTCCGGACAATCCCGACCTGGGTTGCATTGGCGAGGAGGTCCTGTTTGTCGATGGGGCCGATGGCGCCGAGCCAGCCCTCAACGACACGCTGGGTGTCCAGATGACCGTCTTTCGCCTCGCGGGTGTGGAGGCCGTGTGCTTCTGGGAGCCGGGCATCTTCCCGCCGGCGACGCCCGAGGCGTACTTCGAGGCGCTCTACAACCTCGGCGACTACACCGCCGATTGCGAAGTGGACGCCACGGATCTGATCCAGTTCATCGGGCACTTTGCGCAGGAAGACTCCGCCGCCGACATCGTTCCGCCCGCCGGAATCCCCGACTTCTCCGATCTGCTCGCCTTCCTCGCGCAGGTTGGAACCAACTGCGAGTTCTAATCGAACGACCTGAACCCGGTCGGGCTTTACTCGAGTTGGGTGCTGACGCGGACGATGACAAACGCATCGCTCGACCACACCGGCTCGCCCCACGCCGGGTCTGGAGTCTGCTCGACAACGATATAGCTTGCGTCAGCGCGGGCTGCGATCTCGTTAAAGCGTTCGTTTATTGCCGCGCCGTACCGCTCGCGCAGGGCTGAGTGGTATGGATCGTCCGTCCCCGGCTCCACATCCCACCACCACGCCCGCATGCTGTCCATCCCGAGCAATCGCATCCGATCTTCCCACTCGAGCGCAGGCTGCCCGCTGTAGAACAGCAGCCCCCCGTCGCGCAGCTCGCCGAACGTGGGCCTGTGCGAGTCGATGCGCCACCCCGCCAGGTAGGGCGGCGTGATGAACACGCTCCCCTCGGGCGTGTTCGCCTGCGCCCACACCTGCGCCTCGCGCCAGGGCTCGGGCGCCGAGGTCCTGAGCCACGCGTACCCAGAGTTCATCCACCCGACAACCCCGGCGAGCACACTCACGCCCAGTGCCCCCGCGAGCAGTACGCCCGATGACCTCCGCGTGCGGGGTAGCGTCGCGTGAGGGCGTGCGAGCGAGGCGCCGAGGATGAGCAGCACGATCAGCGCCCCGAGCACGCCCGCAACCAGGCGCCCCGCGCCCGGCACGGGCCACACGATCATCCCGATGAGCACAACGATCCCCGCCAGCCCGTCGCGCCCGCCCAGACGCGCCCGGTCGCACGCCCACAGCGCACACACGGTGATGCTGACAATCTGTACGAGCATGAGCGAGCGCGGGACCATGAGCCTCCACAGCAGCGGCTCCCGGACGCCCAGCGAGAGCAGCGCCCCGCCCAGGACCGGGAACGCGAGCGCCCCGAGCCCGTAGAGCACCAATCGTCGGCGGGCCGACCGTCGGGCGGGATCGAGCATTGAGCCCTCGCGCGCAAAGGCGGGAAGTGCGCACGCGCCGAAGGCGAGCACCAGCACCAGCGCCAGCCACGATCGCACGGGGACGCTGCGCAGGTCGATCAGCGGGGCGTACAGCTCTCGCCCGAGGCGCTGGTAATCATCCAGCGACCCGGGCTCGACCGGACCAAGGCGCAGGGCGAAGGCGACGCCGACAAGTCCGATCACCCCGACGCCGACCGCGGCAAAGAGGCGTCGCGGGTTGTCCCGGTCGCACAGGATGACCCCCGCGCACCACGCCGCGAGGATGTACGCCGCGGTCTGCCCGTGGATCGGCGCCGCGAGCACCCCGAGCGCCAGCGAGACCCCCACGCGCCCGCGCACAAACATCGTCATCGACCCGAACACCAGCGGGAGCACCGCGAGCGTCGCCGTCAGCTCGACATCAGCAAGGCTGACAAGCCCGAAGTAGTTCTGCTCTTTGGGAACCACAAGCGCCATCGCCGGCGCCGCCCACGCCAGCGCCGATCCCCACGCCCCCAGTCCCGGGCGGGACATGCTCCGCCCCAGCGAGATCAGCGCCAGCGCCGAAACGAAACAGATCAGCACCGTCACCCCCGCGCTCGCTGCGGGCAGGGCCGCGGGCGGGATCATCGCCATCAGCGTCCAGAGAAAGCTCCCCAGGGCAGCGAACGCCCGGAGGTAGGCGTCGCCCTCGAGCGAGCCGGGCCAGCGGATCGAGACGTAGTGGCTCAGGTACTGGAGCTGGTCGCTGAGCCCGAAGCGGTACCCGCAGGCGCCCATCGCCGCGATCGCCAGGACGAGCGCGATCACCCACCGAACGCCCGCGGGCGCCGCCTCGTTCTCCTCTATTGTCTCTCTGGCGTCCATCCGAGCCTGGAGGGTACGCTCGGGGGAGTCCGAGGCGTGAAACCCGGGGGCGCCGGTTCCCAAACAGAGCGGGGGAGGCGGTCTACACGATGAGCGAAACAAGTCAGGTCGTCAGCCCGAGCGGGCGTCTGATCGATCCGGACGCGACGAGCGATGAACGCAGCTACTCGCTGCTGATCCACCTGTCCCTGCTCGGGCACATGGTCCTGCCCTACTTCGCGATCGCGATCCCGGTGGTCATGTACCTGATCAAGAAGGGCCAGTCGCCCTTCATCGACGACCACGCCAAGGAGGCGATCAACTTCCAGATCACGCTCCTGCTGTACTCGATCGTGCTGCCCATCCTCGCCGCGCTCATCGGGGTGCTCACCTGCGGCGTGGGGCTCGTGCTGCTCATCCCCGCCATGTTCGGCCCGTACATCCTGGGCCTTGTCGGCATGGTCATGGCCAGCATGGCCGCCAACCGGGGCGAGTATTTCCGCTACCCCATGAGCTTCCGCTTCCTCTCCTGACGCTTTCACGCCGGGCGACCGCCGCATACACTTGCTCCCATGCCCCTGCTTGAGGCCATCAACCTCCGAAAGAGCTACAACGAGCGCGTCGTCGTCAACGGCGTCTCGCTCGATGTCGAACGCGCCGAGATCGTCGGCCTGCTCGGTCGCAACGGCGCCGGCAAGACCACCTGCTTCCGCATGACCATCGGCATGATCGAGGCCGACGACGGGCGCGTCTTCTTCGATGGCGAAGAAGTGACTGGCCTGCCCATGTACCAGCACGCCCGGCGCGGCATCGGCTACCTCTCCCAGGAACCCAGCGTCTTCCAACGCCTCTCCTGCGAGCAGAACCTCCTGGCCATCCTCGAAACCCGCGGCCTCTCCCGCGCCGATCGAAAGAAAAAAGCCGCCGAACTCCTCGAACGCTTCGACCTGACCCACAAAGCCAAAGACCCCGCCCGCACCTGCTCGGGCGGCGAGCGCCGCAAGCTCGAGATCGCCCGCGCCCTCATCACCGAGCCCAAGCTCATCCTCCTCGACGAGCCCTTCTCAGGCGTGGACCCGATCGCCGTCGAACAGCTCCAGGTCGAGATCCGCGCCCTGGCCGACACCGGCATCGCCTTTCTCATCACCGACCACAACGTCCAGCAGACCCTCCGTGTCTGCGACCGCGCGTGCATCATCGACTCCGGGCGCAAGCTCGCCGAGGGCACGCCCAAGCAGCTCATCAACGACGAGATGGTCCGGCGCGTCTACCTCGGATCGCTCTTCCGAGGAGACGAGTTCGACAAGCCCTACGACGCGAACGCAACCACCAAGCCCCGGATCACGCTCAAGCACCGCGTCTAAGTTTCCCGTGGTATGGGCGTCTCGCCCGTACGCAACCTATTCCCCGTCCACCGGCGCCGGGATCACCATCGTCGCTCCGCCCACGCTCACAAGCACAAACCCATCGACGCAGACCACACCGCTCGGCGCGTCGTACACGGGCAGGCTGAGCGTCTCGATGAGCTTCGCGGACTCGGTGTCGAGCAGGTGCAGCTGTGCGACCATCCGCCCACGAACCATGCGGCTCTCAACCAACGCCAGCGCGTCGCGCGTCACAGCGCCCAGAAGCATCACACCCGAGGTATTCAGCGCGTCCATCCCGACGAGGGCGCCGCCGCGATTGAAGATTGCGGCCCCGCCCTCGCCGCTGACAACGATCCGGTCGCCAAGCTCGCTGACGCCGATCGGCCCCGTTGCGCGGATGCGATCTTGCAGATCGAGCTCGAGCGCGTTCAGGCGCCCGTCGGCCGTGTCTCCGATCCACAGCGCCCGATCGGCATCGACCAGAACGATCGTGGACCCGAACAGGAACGCGCCGCGCGAGTCTTCCGTCGCCAGGCCCGTCATCACCCAGTTGATCCGCCCCTCGACCACGTTCAGCGAGACCACCGCCCCGTTCAGCCCCGCGATCAGATCGCCCGACCCCGCCGCCCGAACCCAGCGCACCTGCGAGGACACACCCTCGATCGGGCTGATGACCTCGCCCGTGCGCGCATCGAGCGCGACGATCGTCGGCGTGCTGCCCGCGTCTTCAACGTACACCTCGCCCCCGATCGCGACGACCCCCGCGCCCACGTCCAGGTCGTGAACCCGGGCCAGGCGCGTGCGCCGCGTCCAGAGCTGGCGCCCGCTGGACAGGTCAAACGCCGCCGCCCGTCCCGCCCGGTCGCAGATGACCAGCGTCTGCTCGCCGATCGCATGAATGATCGACCTAGGCGAGACCGCCCCGTCCACCGGCGCCAGGAAATCGCCCCGGTCCTGCGCGCGCGCCGGCGTCCCCGGCGCCCGGTCGCTCATCGCCGCCAGAGTGGCGCCCAGCGCCCCGATGCCCCACTCCCGCCGCCCATCGACCAGCGAAATCCGCTCGATCGTCCCCCCCGAATCCTGCGCCCAGTGGATCAGCGCGCTGCCCGGGGCGCTGTGCAAGAGCGTCGCCTCGCCCGGCGCGCTGCGCACCCACACGCGCGAGAGATCTCCATCGATCGACCGGTACAGCGACAGCTCCGACCGCTCGCGCGAGACCATCAGCACGCTGTCCGCCGCCCACACGGGCGCCTCGGCGCTCACCAGGGGCACACCCGTCAGCAGCCTCGGGCGATCCTCCGGCGCGAGCTCCAGCCCGATCACCGCCAGCGCCCGCTCCCCGCCCGCCCCGTCCGCGCCCGAGGCCAGACGCCCCAAGTCGATCGGGACCGAGTCTCGCGTGGGGACCATCGCCGGGTCGAGCGCCCGGGCTCGATCGACCAACTCCTTCGCCTCGCCCGTGCGCGCGCGATCGACCAACGCCAGCGCCAGACGACCGGCGATCTCGCCCAGCTCGTCTGTGCTGATCGGAGCGCCGGCCCCATCGAGCAGCTCGGCGCTGCCCAGCGCCGAGCGCAGCGCCCGCTCGGACGCGTGCGGGCGGTTCTTCATGTCGTACGCGAGGCTGGCGCGCACCCACAGCTCGGGCGCGACCGACGAGGCCGGGTACCTCCGGGCGATGCGGGCGATCTCTTCGGGGGTGCTCTCGGGCGAGAGCAGGTCGCGCTCGATCTTCGCCTCGCGGTCGAACGCGCGGTACGCCCCTGCGCCGTGGGCGAGCACCACACGCCGCAATCGGCGCGACGCCTCCAGCTCGGCGCGCACGGCCAGCGTCGATCCGCGCCAGGTCGCGCCGGCCAGCGACGCGTCGCTGAGCACCCGCTGGTACGCCCGGGCCGCCTCGTCCGCCTCGCCCACGCTCTCGTGCAGGCGCCCGAGCGCCATCAGGTGGGACACGCGCTGCTCCGGGGTGCGCGCCAATCGCCCGAGGCGCTCGGTCAACGCCCGGCGCACGTCCAGGCTGGTCACGCCCTCGTCGCCCTGGGCTTCATCGCCGTCCGAGCGGACCATCCCGAGCACGCCCGCGAACAGGCGGGCGCGCAGGCGTCGGTTGTCCTCGCTGGGCGCTCCGCGGCGCAGGGCCAAGATGGCCTGGTCCAGGGCCGGGGCGATCTGGTCGTGCCTCCCGGATCGGTACGCCAGCTCGGCGAAGGTCGCCGGGGGAGCCGGGTCGCTCGGGTTCTGGCGCATCCGCTCCTTGAGCAGGGCGCTGGCGGTGTCCCAGACGAGGTACGAGTGGACCTCGAACTCGCCGACCGCGACAAGCTGCCCGGGCAGCGCCAGCAGGTTCCCGGTCAGCTCGAGGTCGATCCGCGTCGCCTCGCGCGGGCGCATCGGGTCGATCACCAGCACGCCCTCGTGCGTGGGCGCGAGCACCAGCCCGCCCGAGACCGCGCACCGACCCGAGAGCGAGATCGGGTCCAGGCGCTTGCTCATGCGCACCGGGTCCACGTCGAAGCGCCGGATATCGACGAACGCGACGCGGTCCTCGCCGACCATCACGAGTGACCCGCCGACGCGCATCAGATAGTGCGGGCGACCGAGCGATTCCGCGTCACGGCGAGCGAGCACATCGCCCGTGCGCATATCCAGGCGCACCACCTCGCTCCGGTCAGGAGCAAGCAGAATCAGCGTGCCATGGTCCGGGATCGGCGTCGGTGTGTTCCACGGCGCCCGCACCGCGTTGGAATACAGCGCGCTGGGCTTGAAGTGGCGTACCCACACCGGGCGCCCCGAGTCCGCATCCACCGCGGCGACGACGCCGATTTCGTCGGCCCGGAAAGCCACACCATCAACGAGCACCCCGCCCTCGCCCAGGCGCCCGAACGTCTGGAAGGGCAGCGACCCGGCGCTGGCGATCAGGCGTTTCCATCGCAGCTCTCCCGTGCGCAGGTCCAGGCCCACGAAGTACTGGCTGATCAGGCGCCTTGTCCGCACCGCCTTGCGCGCCGTCACGACCGCCGTCCGCCCGTCAACGAGCACCGGCCCGCGCACGCTCGTGCTCGCGAGCGCTTCATCGAGCTTGGCGACATCCACCGACCAGAGCACACGCCCGCTCGCCCGGTCGAGGGCGAAGACGCTGCCCCCGTCCTGGCGTGAGCCCGAGCGGGCCAGCCCGCTGGTCGCGAGCACGATGTCACCGGCGATTGTCACGCTGGCGCTGTCCTCAAGGCCCTGGCCCAGGCGTTGACGGGTCGCCTCGACGTACCGATCGCGCGCGCCCTGGCCCGCGGGCGGGCCGATCCGGCGCTGCCAGATCACCCCGAGCGTGAACCGATCCCAGGCGCTGACCGTTACGCCATCCGAGACATAGAGCACATCGCCGAGCGTGCTCGGCATCGACCACGCGAACGTCCGCTGGCGCGTCCGTTGTCGGGCGGGCTGGTCGCGGAGCGTCGGCGGCCCGTCGATCACGCGCCGGTCCACCGGGCTGAGCGCCTCAGAGCGCAGGGGCGTCTTCGAGAGCGACGCGATATCCAGCGCACCGTCGCTCGCGCCCGTCTCCAGCGCCGAGCGCACGTCCTGGTGCGCGCCGGGCGGCGCGTTGACCCGCGCGAGTTCAGGCTCATCGAGCCCGCTCTGGACCGCCCAGGCCCGGGCGAGCTCCATCGAGCGCGGGTCATCGACGTACCGGCTCGCTTCGCCCAGCAGGCGGGCCGCCTCGCGCCCGCCATCGCCCGCGCGGTCCGGGTGGGCGTCGAGCTGGGCGAGCGTGCGCAGGGCGCTGTGGAAGCGGGCGCCCTCGAGGTGGACCTGCGCGGTGCGCAGGGCCGCCTCGAACCCCCAGGGTGTCAGCAGGCGCGTGCGCTCCGCCTCGTCCCAGTCGCCGCTCTCGACGAGCGCTTGTGCGCGCGCGCCCTCGCCCTCTCGATATCGCTCGAGCAGCGGGGCGCTTGCAAGCAGACGCTCGTGAACCAATCGGCGCACCGGCAGGTACAGCGACTCGTCCTCGGGTGAGCGGAGCACACGCTGGCCCTCGTCATCGAGCAGGCGCTGGAGCACGCGGGCCGCCTCGGCGTAGCTCTCGATCGAGAGCAGGTCGTCCAGGCGCCCGAGCGTGTCGGCGGCCAGGGGCGAGTCGTCGGCGTAGACCGGGTTGTCTATCTGGGCCAGCCCCGGGCACACGCCCAGCCACAGGACCGCCATCGCTGCGCCGCCGATCCATCGTCTCATGACGCGCTGTCCTTTCCGCAGGGTCTCCCCAGAGGCGTACTGCCCGGGGGGCGCCGCGGTTCCCGGACCCGCGGCTCCCCCGAATCATCGGCGCCGTCGGTCCGGATGTCGCAGCTTCTCCCGCACCCCGGGGCGGTGGTCAAGCCAGGGAGCGCCAGGCCCGATCCGGGTGTGTCATGCTCGGCTTCGCCCTTGAACCCGCCCACACGCCCCCAGGGGCGATCTCGCCTTCGGGGGGAGTGCTCCGGGCGATCCGGTCGGTCCATCCGCGCACACGCCGGGTGGTGCTGCTGATCGCAGCGATCATCATGATGAGCGTGGGCGATCTGCTGCTGACGCTGACGTACTTGCGATATCTGGGGATGGCCGAGTCGAACCCGCTGGCGCGTCTGGTGCTGGACTTTCGGTCGCCGGCGCTGCTGGTGGTCTGGAAGATGGCCACGGTGGTCGCGTGTACGAGCATCCTGCTGTGGAAGAGCCGGGCCTGGTCAGCGGAGGTCGGGGCGTGGATCGGGGCGTTCATTCTTGGGGCGTTGATGGTTCACTGGAGCGCGTACGTCAAGCTCGCCCCGCCGAGGCCCCCGATCGAGACGGCCAGCCTGTTCGCCGGCGACGAGCGCTGGATGACGCTGTACCCGATCGAGCTGGGCGAGCGAGCCCGGGCGAGCGTGCCAACGCCGTGAGCGCCGGATGGTGAGATGGCGGATGGCGAGATGGTTTTCGGAGGCGAGGGCTTCCAGCCCTCCGCGCCTTGGGGCAATGGGCAATGGGCAATGGGCAATGGTATTGAACCACCATCTGACCACTCCCCATCTCCCCATCTCCCCACTCACCATTCGCCATTCGCCACTCACCATCTCGCCCATCCCCCGCCTGTGCTACGCTGGCGTCTGTGGGTGAGCGAGCACAATCACGACCGACGCTTCGGCTGATCGCGCTTGGCGGCGCCCTGGCTTTGTTGACCGGGTGCTCCAGCCCGAAGGCGCCGAGCTTCGAGCCCGTGGGCGTGACGGCGATGACCGAGCGCGACGGCGAGCTCGAGCTGATCCTCACGATCGACGCGACCAATGACAACCCGGACCCGCTGCCGCTCAAGCGGGCGAGCTACACCCTCTCGCTCGATGGGGAGGTGGTCTACTCGGGCGTCCGGTCGCCCGAGACGACGCTGAGCGAGTATTCGACGCACTCGTTCGAGCTGCCCGCGTTGGTGCCGATGTCGTTCGCGTCGCGTCGCGATCCGGTGCCGTACCGATTGACGGGGATGGTCAGCTATGTCACACCCGGCAAGCTCAGCGAGACGCTCTTTGAGACGGGCGTCCGCCAGCCGGAAGCGCCGATGAACGTCGCCGGCACAATCGACTTCACCGGCGCAAGGCGGTAGGTGGGGAGATTGTGAGTGGTCAGATGGGGATTCAATCCCATTTGCCCATTGCCCATTGATGGAGCCTGAGCCGGTTGAAAACCGGCTCTACCAGGGCGCGGAGGGCTGGAAGCCCTCGCCTCCAAAAACCATCTCACCACTCGCCACTCACCACCTCACCCCCATCACATGGTTGTCAGAATATCCGCGTCCGACTTGGCGATGCGCACGTCGGCGCCCGGGAGTGATTCGCTCAGGCGCCGGGCCAAGCGTGGGAGGTAGCCGCGTTCCGTGTTGGTGTGCCCCGCCAGCAGCACGCTCACACCCCGATGCAGGGCCGAGACGATGTCGTGGTGACGCATCTCGCCCGTGACAAACAGCTCGCACCCGTCCTCCGCCGCGGCGCCGAGCATCGACTCGCCCGCGCCGGGGACAACACCCATGGTCGTGAACGTGCGCGTCTCGCCCGCCAGGGCGAAGCGCACACGGGCGCGCCCGAGGTGGGCTTTGAAGCGTTCGCACAGCTGCTCGATGGTCGCGGGCTGGTCGAGCGTCAGGCGACGCCCGGCGCCGATCCGGCGCTTCGGCTTGCCCTGCAGCTCGTACACATCAAACGGAACCTCCTCGTACGGGTGGAACTCGCGCAGCGTCTCGATCGCCAGCGCCAGCGCCCACTTCGAGCAGACCATCTCCAGGCGGACCTCACCAACGCGCTCCAGGCGCCCGGGCGTGCCGATGACAGGTTTGGTTCCCGGGCCGGGCAGGAACGTGCCCGTGCCCCCGGTCTCGAACGAGCAGAGGTGGTAGTTCCCGATGATGCCGCTGCCGGCGGTCCCGAGGGCGCCGCGGATCTGCTCGATGCTGTCCGCCGGCGCGAACGTGACAATCTTGACCTGCTGCTCGCTGTCGGACTCGATGCTGGGCGTCAGGGCGCGGCAGTCACCGGCGATCACGCCCTCGCGCGCCTTGCCAGCCTCAGCGCTGAGCCCCTCGCACAGCCAGTCCGTGATGCCGCCCTCGCTCGCGTCGAGCGCGGTGTGCGGCGTGTAGACGGCGATCCCCGCTTCTATGGCGCCGCGGACGATCCGCTCCTGCGCCGTCGAATCTCCCAGGCTGCCCAGCGGAGTCCAGATCGGCGGGTGGTAGGCGACGATGGCGCCAGCGCCCAGCCCGCACGCCTCGGCCAGCACTCGCTCGGTCAGGTCGATCGTCAGCAGGACCGGGCCTGTGATCGGGCGCTCGGGCACGCCGACCTGCAGCCCGACCTTGTCCCACGCCTCGGCATACGACGGCGGCGCGATCCACTCCATCTCCCGGACCAGGTCACCAACAAGCATCGGGCCTCCTCTCGCGCCCGGGCGCCGGGCGAGGCTGATTCTAGAGATCCCGGAGTGCGGGCGACGCCGTAGCATCGGTGCGTGAACGCCCCGGATGCCATCGAGAGAGACGCCTGGGCCAAGGTCAACCTGGCGCTGAGCGTCGGGCCAGCGGATGACGCGGGCATGCACCCGATCTGCTCGTGGATCTGCTGCGTGGATCTGCGCGATCGTGTCCGGGTCGAGCGCCTGCCCGAGCCCGCCCCGAGCGAGTTCGACCTCCGCTGGGAGGACGGGTCGCCAGTCGCCTGGGCGACGCAGACGGATCTGGTGGTCCGCGCCCACGCCCTGCTCGAGCGAGAGGCCGGGCGGACGCTGGCGGTGCGCATCTCGCTCCGCAAGACCATCCCCGACGGCGGCGGGCTCGGGGGCGGCTCGTCCGACGCTGCCTCGACCATGCTCGCGCTCGACGAGCTGTTCGGCCTCGGGTTTGGCCCCGATCGTCTGCGGGCGCTCTCGCCTGAGCTCGGCTCAGACATCGCGTTCTTCCTTGACGCGTCCGCGCCCCCCCGACCCGCGATCGTCTCGGGTCTGGGCGAGCGGATCGAGCGCATCGGCGCGCTCGAAGGCGCCGTCACGCTCGTATGCCCACCATTCGGGTGCTCGACGCGCGACGTCTACCGGGCCTACGACGGGTCGCCGGTGGCGCTCCGCGAGCAGGACGTGCGGGCGCTGGCCCGCGGGCCGATCGAGCCCTGGCGCCTGTTCAACGATCTGGCGCTCCCCAGCGAGCGGGTTGAGGCGAGGCTTGCTGAGCTGCGCACCTATCTTGAGGGCGTGCTGGGCCTGCCCGTGCTCGTCTCGGGCTCGGGCTCGACGCTGCTGGTGATCGGGCCAGAGGGGGCCAGCGAGCGCGCCCGACTCGCGGCGCCCTCGTGCCGGGTTATCCCCACGCGGTTCGTATGACGATCCATCCGGTACGCGTACACTTGCGCCATGCCCGAGCAAGGCGCACAAGCTGAGCCCCGCTGCCACGTCGGCGTCGATCTGGGCGGGACCAACATCCAGTCTGGTGTGATCGACGCGCACGGGGCGATCATCGGGCGGGATAAGCGCAAGACGGACGCGGACGCGGGCGCCGAGGGCGTGATCGAGCGCCTTCTCGCCTCGATTACCAGCGCCTGCGCCCAAGCGGGAATCGACGCGGGCCAGCTCGCGGTTGTGGGCGTGGGGGCGCCGGGTCCGGTGGACGCGGGGCGGGGAATTGTGCTCGAAGCGGTCAATCTCCGCTGGGAAAGCGTTGCTCTGGCGCCGATTCTCAGCGAGCGCCTGGGCGTGCCTGTGGGGCTGAGCAACGACGCCAACGCGGGGCTGGTGGCCGAGCACCGCCTCGGCGCCGCGCGCGGAACAAACAATGTCCTCGGCGTCTGGGTCGGGACGGGCATCGGCGGCGCGCTGGTGCTCAACGGGTCGCTGCACACCGGCGCCTACCACACCGCCGGCGAGATCGGGCACGTGCTGACCGACCCCTGGGCGCCGCCCGGCTCGCGCTCGCTCGAGAACGCCTGCTCGCGCACCGCGATCGTCGATCGTGTGCGGCGCATGATCCGCGCCAACCACACGTCGTCACTTCTGGACATCAGCGACGGGCGCCTGAACAAGGTCAAGTCGCGCCACCTGCTCGAGGCGTACACCTCGGGCGACAGCCTTGTGGTCGATGTGATCGACGACGTCGCCCGCCGTCTGGGCGTGACCATCGGCGGGTTTGTGACGATGCTCTCGCTCGAGTGCGTCGTGCTCGGCGGCGGGCTGACCGAGGCGATGGGCGAGCTGTTCGTTGGGCCGGTCCGCAGCGCCGTGCTCGGCTCCGCCTTCCCGGAGGCGTGCCGCGCCGTTCGTGTGGTCGAGTCCGAGCTGGGCGACGACGCGGGCATTCTCGGCGCGGCGCTGCTCGCTGAAGATGCGCAGGAGAGCGGCTCACTCAGCAGCGCCACCGGGGGCGCATAAAAAACGGCCGGGCGTTCTCACGCCGGGCCGAGTCTCGCTCTCCGTCCGAACTCCTCTGCCTTTACGCCAGATCCTCGACGAGCTCGTCGATGACCTTCTCGATTTTCTCGGGGCTCTCGTACGCGCCGTTCTCGATCTCCGCCCGGACGCGATCGACCAGCTCCTGGCGGACGCCCGGGGTTTCGCGCAGTTTCGAGAGGTACCGGGCCATATCAGAGACCTCGACGCGGTCTTCGCCGCTGCGCCGGGCGCGTTCGGGTCCGGTCTCGACCGTCCCGCGTCGGGGTTCGTCCGAGACCCTGCCGACACGTCCGGTTGCGTGTGTATCGATTGGTGAGATTCCAGTCATCCGATGCCTCCTCGTCCGGGGAGTTCGCCCCGCCGCCCACCTCAAGATTCAGTCGTCCGTTCGTACGTTCTGTCCATCCCTGGTGGGTCTATCGTCGGGGCGGCGCCCGATTCTGCAAATTCGCGCCTGACCCGCAAGATGTTGGCAACCGCTTACGCCCAAACCGCTTAGATTGTATAACAATGACATGGACGCTTGAAAAAACATCGACCCCCCTCTGCCCATTCCCGCGATTCTCTGTTCTGATGGGGATTCTTATAGCCCCCCTTGTTTGGGGGGGGTGCAAAGATCGCACGCGCCAGCCAGACCCGGAGGTGACAGCGGAGCTTCGGACGGAGGGCCAGGGCCTGTTCGGACGACCGCTCGAGACGCCGCTGGTGGCGCCCCGGATTCTCCTGGACGAGCCCAGCTCCGCCCCGCCGAGCTTTGCTGATTCGCTCGACGAGCGTGAGCCCTCCGCCCCGGTCCTGAGCCCGAGCGAGGGCTGGAGCATCCTGGTCTCGCGCGTGCCCGAATCCTCCCCGGCCAGCGCGCCCGTGCTTCTCGACCGGATCCGCACCGCCGGCGGGCTCCCGGGCGCCACCCTCCAGCGCCGCGCCGGCGGGCTCGTCATCACCCTCGGGTCCTTCTCCACGCCCACCAGCGCCCAGGCCCAGGACGCGCTCAAGCGTGTGCGCGCAACCGAGGTCAACGGCGCCCGCCCGTACGCCTTCGCCTTCTTTGCCCCGCCCACCGGCGAGGGCGTGACGGGCGCCAACCCGGAGTGGGATCTGCGCCGTGTCCGCTCGCGCCTCGGCTCGCGGGCCGAGTACACGCTCCAGGTGGGGGTGTACGCCCGCCTCTCGGGTGGGGTGCCCAGCGCCGACGAGGTCGCCCAGTTCCGTAAGGCCGCCGAGGAAGCCGTCACCACCCTCCGGGGCGAGGGCGAGCAGGCGTTCTACTACCACGGACCGACGAGCAGCACCATCACCATCGGCGTCTTCGATGAGACCGAGCACGACTCGACCGTCGCCCCCGCGATGGAGTCCCGCAGGCTCAAATCCCTGCGCGAGCGTCATCCGAACAACCTTGTCAACGGCGCCGGCTTCCGCGAGACCGTCCAGACCGACTCCGGACGCTCCATCAGACGCCTCCAACGCTCGCAGCTCGTCCAGATCCCGAAGAACTGAGGCCAGGTTCAGCCCTCAAAGCTCGCAAAGCCCGCGATCCAGAGCGGCTTCACCTCGACCGCGACCCAGGGCTCGCCCTCGCTCGGGCGGTACCACTCGATCCGCCACCAGCTCGCCGGCGGGATCCCCGGTCCGGAGTGACGCACGCGGGCCTGCGTGCGGGCCGCGTTGGCGCCGTCGATCACCGCCTGGATCTCGGGCGCCCGGTGCGATTCGATCCGGGTCGAGCCGCCGACGTACATCTCGGCGGCACGGATTATCGACTCGCGCCCGCGGAAGGTCTTGACCCTGCGGACCTCGACGACCGCGTCGGGGCTGAGAATCTCGCCCATCGCCCCGGAATCGACCTCCGCCAGAGCGCGGACCAGCTCGCGCGTCCGGGCCATGAGCGCCTCGCGCGGGGTCTGGACGGTGCTCGCGATAAAGAAGCTGGCGCCCGCGAGCGCCCACGCCACCGCGAGGACGATCAGCCCGAGCTTCAGACGCCCGCGCGCGTTGAGGATGACCGCCCCAGCCAGCCCGATGACGACCAGCGAGACGACGACGCCGCCGGGCGACTCGAGCGTGAGGCGCTCGACCAGCCCGGGCTCGGGCAGCGGGGCGATCTGCGGCGTGAGGTCACTGAGCTGCATCCATCTCTCCTTACGCCCGCGACCGGGCATTGTTGCAGGCGGGCTCGCCTCTGGGCCGATCCTGACCAGCAGCGCCCCGCGGATTCGGGGCGGGTGTGCTGTGCGCACACGCGGATACCCCTCGGAGGAACGCGGGATGGACATCCTCAGCTTCGGGCTCGAGAGCGCATATCAAGGGGGCGACGACACCCGGGGCGTTCTGGAGCGGAACCTGCTCGCCCTCTCGCGGACCAGCGAGGCCCTGTGCCAGCAGATCCGCGCGACGCCGGCGCGGACGGATGTCGAGTTCATCGAGACCGACGAGGATGCGCTCAGCGCCCGGATTCTCGCGGCCGACGGGGGCGGGCGCCTGCTCGCGAGCGCACGCAGGCCGCTGACCGAGGCGAAGCGTCTGGGAGAGTCTGTCGATGTCGAGTCGTCGGCGGGCGTGGCGGTGCTGGGCTTCGGGCTCGGGCTCCATGTCCGCGAGATAGCGCAGCGCCTGGGCAAGACGGGTGTGATTCTCTGCTTCGAGCCGGATATCGCGCTGCTGCGTTCCGTGCTCGAACGCATCGACCACAGCGCATGGATCGAGCGCACGAACCTGGTAATTCTCAGCAACGCCGAGGACCGCCCGGCGATGTCCGCAGCGATGAGTGGGCTCGAGGGCGTGGTCGCGCTCGGGTTCAGCATCGCGCCCCACCCCCCGAGCCGGGCTCGCCTGGGTGACGCCAGCGACACGTTCTGCCAGAACCTGACGCGCGTGCTCTCGGCGGTGCGCACCAGCGTGGTGACGACCCTCGTCCAGGGCGAGACCACCCTGCGCAACCTGCTGATGAACGTGGACCACTACGCGGCAAGCGATGGCATCGCGGACCTGCGCGATTCACAGCGCGGGCGCCCGGCGATCGTCGTCAGCGCCGGGCCGAGCCTCGAGCGCGCCATGGACCTGCTCGCCCAGCCCGGCGTGCGCGAGCGATGCGTGATCATCGCGGTGCAGACAGTGCTCAAGGCGCTGCTCGCCCGGGGGATCAAGCCGCACTATGTCACGGCGCTGGACCACCACGAGATCAGCCGCCGGTTTTACGAGGGGCTCACGAGCGAGGATGTTGAGGGTGTGACGCTGATCGCCGAGCCCAAGGCGAACCCGGCAATTCTGGATGCTTTCCCGGGCGTTGTGCGCACGCCGGGGGATGACCTGCTCGACGAAACGCTCGGGCATGGGTTGGCGCGGGACATGGGTCGCATCGAGCCCGGGGCGACGGTGGCGCACCTGGCGCACTCCTTTGCACGCTCGCTCGGGTGCGACCCGGTGATCCTGGTCGGGCAGGATCTGGCGTTCACGGACGGGCAGTACTACAGCGCCGGCGCCGCGATCCACGAGGTCTGGGCGCCCGAGCTGGGCGAGTTCCGCACGCTCGAAACGCTTGAATGGGAGCGGATCGTGCGCATGCGCTCCCTGCTGCGCCGCGTGCCGGCTTCTGGCGGGGGCGAGGTCTACACCGACGAGCAGATGGCGACCTACCTGGCGCAGTTCGAGGCCATGTTCGCCCAGGACCAGGCCAGGGGCCTGCGCACGATCGACACGAGCGAGGGCGGCGCAATCAAACGCTCGGCCGAGCCGATGACGCTCAGCGAGGCGCTCGAACAGTTCGCCCCGCCCGGATCGCCCTTGATCGGATCGCCCCTGATCGGCGAGACCGCTTCGGCGCCCGGCGCGAGCGCCGGCGGGCGGACGAAAGAGGTCAGAGAACGACTCGAGCAGATCCGGACGGACGCGCGGTGCATCGGCGCGATGAGCCAGGAGACAGAGGCGACGCTCGGGCAGATGCTCAAGGCCCAGCACGACCAGGGTCGGGTCAACCAGTTGATTGCGCGGGTCAACACGCTGCGCGACAAGGTGACAGCGCTCCAGCCGGCGTTCCGCCTGGCGCAGTTCATCAACCAGACCGGCGCGCTCAACCGGATGCGGGCGGATCGCGCGATCGAGGTGTCGCAAAGCGAGAGCCCGCTCGACCGCCAGCGCCGCCAGATCGAGCGAGACATCACGAACGTCTCGTGGATCCGTCAGGCGAGTGAGGCGCTGGTGCGCCTGCTCGACGCCTCGATCGAGGCGCACAGCGGGCGGGCGCCCAAGCTCACGAGCGACCCCGCGTCGACCCCGGAAACGCCCGTAAATGGTGGGAAAAACGCGAGAAAGCGCGTCGCGGCGTTCGTGCCGGTCTGCGAGACCATCGGCGGGCTCGGCGCGCCGCGTGATCTTTCGCGCGAGCTGGTCGCGGGCATGAACCCGCTGCGGATGTGTGTCGAGCGCCTCTTGCGGGCGCAGGGGCTCGATGAGATCGTGTTGCTCGCGGGCAGCGCCGATCGCGTGCGCGCGCTCGTTGGCGATGCGGGCGCCGATCCGCGCGTGGCGATCGAGCGGGTGGACGCGGGCGAAGTTGAAGCGCGCCGGCGCGGCGTCGGGAGCGGGCGGGTCTGGAGCGGCGCAAGCTGGCGCGGCGGGATCGGCGGGCTTGTCGCGGCGGATGAGGCGTTCGAGCCCAGGATGGCGCTCGACGTCATGCAACGACGAAACATTGACGCGGCGATCTTTGTCGGCGACGACTGGGCGCTGGTGGACCCCGGGCTAACCGGAGAAGTAGCGCAGCGCTACCGCTCGGCGCCGGACTCGTTGCGGATCGTGTTCACGCAGGCGCCCCCCGGGTTGTGCGGCGTGCTGCTCGACCGCTCGGGGGTCGCCTCGCTGAGCGAGGCGCGCGAGCAGGCCGGGTCGCTGGCGACGATCGGCGCTCTGGTCGGCTACCTCCCCATCGCGCCGCAGAGCGACCCGATCGCCAAGCCCGTGTGCGTCCAGATCCCCGCTGCCCTCCGCTCGCTGTGCGTGCGCGCGATCCCGGACACCGACGAGCGCCGGCGCCAGATCGCGGCGGCGCTGACGGGGCTCGGGCGCGACGCGATCGGTGTCGGGCTCGATGAGCTCACCGCGGCGCTCGCGCCGATGGCCCGGGTGACGCGCGAGCTGCCCAGGCATGTGACGCTCGAGCTCTGCTCCGGGCGATTGCTCGGCGGTCAGTGGGGGGCGCAGCTGCGCGGCAGCGCCGAGCCGATCGAGCGCGAGATGCTCCCGATCGCGTCGATCCACACGATGCTCACCGAGATCGCGTCCGGGGCGCGGGACGCGACGCTGACGCTCCACGGCGCTGGCGACCCGCTCATGCACCCCAGATCGCTCGAGATCGTGCGCATGGCCCGCGAGATCGGCTTCGCCGGCATCCACCTGCGCACCGACCTGACCCGCCTGGGCGACGACGAGGACGCCATCGACGCGCTGCTGAACTCGGGCGTGCACGTCGTCAGCGTGGACCTGCTCGCGAGCACGGGCGAAACATACCGGGCGCTGACGGGGACGGACCGGTTCGGCGCAGTCGAGAGCGGCGTCAAGCGGATGATCGAACGCCGGAGCGAGCTCGGGACGTACGCGGGCATCGAACGCCCGTGGATCGTGCCCCGGATCACGCGCTGCGCAACCGCGCTGCCCGAGATCGAGCGGTTCCACGACACATGGATCATGGCGGGCGGCGCCAGCGTTATCGACCCACCATCGCACGCCATGCCCGGCGAACGCATCCGGGCGCTCCCCCTGCCACGTTGGCGCGCGGCGCAGATCGAACGCGAGTCAATCACCATCCTCTCGGACGGCTCCGTCGCAGGGGGCGACGGCGCGCGCATCGGCGGCGCCGTCGCGCTGGGCGAGCTGTGGAGCAGCGCCAGGCGCGTTGCGCGTGAGCGGGGCGAGGCATTGATCGAGCCCAAGCCCGTCCGGGCGACACCCTCGGGGAGGGCGGCGTGAGCGCGTGCGCGGTCATCCTGGCTCGGGCCGGCTCCAAGGGCCTGCCCGGGAAGAATACCGCGTGCGTCGGCGGGCGACCGTGCATCGCCTGGACCATCGACGCCGCCCTGTCGAGCGGGCGCGTCTCGCGCGTGGTTGTTTCCAGTGACGATCCGCGCGTGCTTGAGATCGGGTCGGCGATGGGCGGCGAGGGCGTCGAACGCCCGGAGAAGCTCGCCTCGGACGACGCGACCATTGACAGCGCCGCGCGCCACGCGATCGAGAAGATCGGCTGGGTGCAAGGCCCGGTTGTCGTCCTGTACGCGAATGTTCCGGTCAGGCCCGAGGGGCTGATTGACCGGGCGCTCGAACGCCTGGACAGCGCCTTTGACAGCGTGCAGAGCTACGCGCCCGTGGGCAAGCATCACCCGTGGTGGACGGCGCGCGTTGATGACGCGGGCGGTGTCCAGCCGTGGGAGGGCCAGGTGCTCAATACCGGTGTGTATCGGCGTCAGGATCTGCCCCCGGCCCACATCCCCGATGGTGGTGTGCTCGTCGTCACGCTTGATGCGCTGTTCGGTCGGATCGAGGGCGTGCGCCCGGGGCCGCACGCGTTCCTGGGAGCGCGCTGCGGGGGTGTGCTCACGGGCGAGGGCGAGGTGGTGGATATCGACTCGCGCGTGGACCAGCTCGTCGCGGACGCGATTCTGCGAGAGCGTCTGGGCGGCGCCGAGCATCACCCGACGCGCGCCTGGCGGCGGACGGGCTAGGCTCAACGGTGAAGATCGGCACACGCGAGATCGGTCCTGGGCAGCCGCCGTATGTGATCGCCGAGATCGGCGTGAACCATGATGGCGAGGTGTCGCGCGCGCTCGAGCTGACCGAGGCCGCGGCCAAGGCGGGCGCCGACGCGGTCAAGCTGCAGTACTTCGAGACCGACAGGCTGCTGAGCAAGGCCTCGAAGCTCGCGGCGTACCAGAAAGCTGCGGGCGAGACGGACCCGGTCGCGATGCTGCGCAGGTTGGAGTTGTCACTCGATTAGATGGCGTTGGTTGTCGATCGTGCGCACGAGCTGGGTATTCACGCGATTGTGACGGTGTTCAGTGTTGAGCTGGTCGAGCGGGCGCAGGAACTCAAATGGGACGCGTACAAGAGCGCATCGCCGGATGTGATTAACAGGCCGTTGCTCGAGGCGCTCGCGGCGACGGGAAACCCCCTGATCGTGAGTACTGGGGCGAGCACGCTCGACGAGGTGGTGCGCGCGGTCGGGTGGTTGGATGGGATCCGGGATCGGCTGGCGGTGCTGCAGTGTGTGAGTTGCTATCCGGCATGGGAGGATGGGATCGGCGGGGTCCGCGCTATACAAGAGGTGATCGATGATGGCATCCCTACCGGATACAGCGATCATACGCCTGGGCTACAGGTCCCTTACATGATGGCTGACATCGGCTCGGCAATCGTAGAGAAGCATGTCACGCACGATCGGAATGCGGCTGGACCTGACCACGAAGCCTCGCTCCCTCCGGAGATATTCGAGGACTATGTGGGTGAGGTCAAGTACGGCCATCCCGACGCACGACCATGGCACAATCCGTTAAAGTTTCCCTTACGCACTGTACGTCCATCAACTCGCGCCTACTTCGAAGAGCGAAATGTACCGATCGAGAAAGTAGTTCTTGATTGCGAGCGGGATGTTCGAGAAGTGTCTCGTCAAAGCCTGGCAACGACTCGGCGGATCTATATCAGAGAGACCTTGACGCACGAGGATCTCACCATCAAACGCCCGGGCACAGGCATCGAACCATTCCGCCTCGACGAGATCATCGGGCGCAGGCTCGCGCGCGGCGTCGAGGCGGACATGCCATTGCGCGAGGAGGATCTGGCGTGAAAGCCGGGGGACTGGAGCCCCCCGGTCTGCGGGATTGCAATCCCGCGGCGTTCATCTCGAAGCCCGTGTGATCGGGACCGAAAGGCCCGAGCCGGTTGGAAACCGGCTCCACCAGGACCGGGGCAGACTCCACCAGGAAAGCAGCGCATGATCGGCGACGACTGGACAGATCCCAAGGACGAGCTCGCCCGCGATCGACGCCCGAGCCCGGATTCGCCCCGGCGCGTCGCGGTCGTCACGGGCACGCGGGCCGAGTTCGGGCTGTTGAAACCAGTCATGGAGGCGGTCCGCGATCGACCCGAGCTCGGGCTGCTCGTGATCGCCGCCGGCTCGCACCTGATCCAGCCGGCGGAAACGTTCCGCGAAGTAAAAAAACACTTCGAGGTCGCGGATTCTGTGCCCATGCAGACCGTCGGGCGGACCGGGCGCTGGGCGGATGTCGAGGCGCTGGGCAAGGGTGTGGCGCGGTTCGGGCGGAGCTTTGAGCGGTTGGCGCCCGAGTGGGTGGTTGTGCTGGGCGACCGGATCGAGGCGTTCGCTGCGGCGAGCGCGGCAAGCGTCGGCGGGATCGCGGTCTGCCATATCCACGGCGGGGACCGGGCCGAGGGGGTTGCCGACGAGGCGATGCGACACGCGATCACCAAGCTCAGCCACCTGCACCTGGCTGCGAGCGAGCAGAGCGCCGATCGGATTCGGCGCCTGGGCGAGCGCCCCGAGCACGTCCGCATCATCGGCTCGCCAGCGATCGACGGGCTCGATCGAGTCGAGGCGATGGGCGACGACGCGTTCGCGGAGCTCGGCTCGCCCGAGATTGTTTTTCTCAAGCACCCGATCGGGCGACCGGACGAGGCGGAAGAGCACGCGGCGAGCCAGGCGCTCGAGGCATTGGGCAGTTTGCGCACGCTCGCGCTGCACCCGAACCATGATCCGGGGCGCGAGGGTATCCTGCGGGCGCTGCTGGGCGCCGGTTCCAACGTCAAGGTCGTCAAGCACCTTGAGCGCAGTCAGTTTTTGGCGCTGCTGCGCCGCCTGGGCACCTCGGGCGGGGCGATCGTGGGCAACAGCTCGTGCGGGCTGATCGAGGCGGCGGCTCTGGGGCTCCCGGCGCTGAACATCGGCGCCCGCCAGCGCGGGCGCGAGCACGGGAGCAACGTGGTTCATTGTGCGTCGGACGCCGATGCGATCCGCGAGGGGCTCGATGCGGCGAGGTCGCTTACGCCGCCGTTCGGGCATCCGTTCGGCGATGGGGTCGCCGGCGTGCGCGCCGCGGCGGCGCTGTCCGAGATCGACCCGCGAGACACAGCCCTGCTCCGCAAACACTGCGCGTACTGACGCGAGTTCTCGGACCCGGGCGGGGGCGGGGGCGTGATGCGGGCGAGCGGGCTGGGCGGTGCGGCGAGCATTCTCGGCGGATTGCGGGTGTCGAGCCCAAGTAGAGGGGATGCTGGTCCGATGAGCCTGGGGTCCAGATCCGAAAGGAAGACCCATGGCTGTTTCGACCGAGCAGAGAGAGCAAGTTGTCACCGGCGCGATCGGCGAGATCAGCCACATCGCCACGCTCCCTGAGATCACGCTCAAGATCATCGACCTCGTTGAGGACCCGAGTTCCACCGCGCAGGATCTGCACGAGGTCATCTCGGGCGACCCGGCGCTGTGCAGCCGTATCCTCAAGGTCGTCAACAGCTCGTTCTACGGCTTGCCCGGGCAGATCGCCTCGATCAACCGGGCGATCGTCATGCTCGGGCTCAACGCGGTCAAGAACATCGCCATCGCGGCCAGCCTCGCCAAGCTCTTCCGCGGCGGCGAGCTGACGCCCAGCTTCTGCGCCAAGGACCTGTGGGTCCACTCCAACGCAGTCGCTGCGGGCAGCAAGCTCATCTCCGACTCGCTCAAGCTTGGGCTGGGCGATGAGGCGTACCTCGCGGGCCTGATCCACGACATCGGGATCATGGTCGAGATGCAGTTCGACCGGAACAAGCTCATCGAGGTGGTCGAGAAGGTCTGCCCGGGGCCGGACGGGACGCCCACACTGAACATGCTCGAGGTCGAGGACAGCGTCTTCGGCGCCAACCACCAGGACTTCGGCTCCGCCCTGTGCACCAAGTGGAAGTTCCCGGCGCCCTTCGCCACCGTCACCGGCTTCCACCACCGACCGATGGAGGCGCCCGAGGAGAAGCGCACGCTCGTGTGCGTCGTCGCGGCCGCCGACAGCCTCGCGGCGGAGGTCGTCGGACGATTCCGCCTCGACATGGACACCGCCGAGATCCCTGCGGATGTCCGCGACGTGCTCAAGCTCGGCGCCGAGCAGATCGAGATGCTCAAGATCAAGCTCGCCGAAGAGGTCGAAGAGCTCGACGGGATGATCTAAGAAAAAATACGACGCCCCGCGCGGGAGCGCGGGGCGTTCGTGAGGAACTCTCTCTTTTTCTCCGGGCGGCCGTACTGACGTACGGCCGTTTCCGTGCGCCGCCTCAGCCGCCGTACACACCCAGATAATAGAGCACGTCGGCGAAATCGCGGTGGTCGTCGTTGTTGACGTCGCCGTCCCAGATCGACGGGCGCAGGGGCGGTTGCGGCGCGGTGATACGCTCGAGAAAGTCGTGAAGATCGCGGGTGTCAACGCGGTCGTCGCCGTTGAAATCGGCGAGGGTTCCTTCGCGGACGACGCTGTCGTAGAACTCATTGTTATCGCCGTCATACAGACGCTGCATGAAGTCGAACGAGAACGCCCGCCAGGACCAGAGGACGTAGCCCCGGTCGCGGAAGTCGGCCATGTCGCGGATGTCGTAGACGGGGTTGACGTCGGGCTTCATGAAGGCGACGCCGACCTCGGTGGTCTGCGGGTCATACACCTCGCCCGCCCGGCTGTTCTGCAGGAAGAAGCGGTGCAGGGCGACCCAGGGCGCTTGCAGCACAGCCGGGTTGGGGCGCCACTGCCCATCGACGACGACCCCCTCGGGCACGGCCTCACCCCCGATGTGTACGCCCGCGTAGTCCGGGTTGTGCTGGAGGGCGAGGATGGAGTCGCGCATGGAGATGGCGCCGGTGGTGTTGCCGCGCAGGCTTGCGGAATCGAACCAGAGCGCATCGACGCCCGAGTAGAGGTACGGGTGGGTGTTCTGGAAGGTCCACTCGGCGCTGCGCCGCGTCGCGGCGTCGAGGCGCCCCTGCCACCCGGGCAGGTAGTTGGGGTCGTCGGTGCAATCAGAGGTGCTCGTCAGGTCGGCGCCGGGCTCGAGGCAGGGCGTGCAGGGCGAGTTGTGGCGCGAGCCGATGAAGACCCCGACCTCGAGGCTCGGGTCGATGGCGCGCTTCTCGATGATCCAGCTGCGCATGTGGACGGAGTACGCCTGCCTGCGCGCCGGCTCGAGGTAGTAGAACATTGACATCTGTACCATGTCGTTGTTGCGCAGGATGCCGCCGGGGCGGTTGATGACGATGCGCCGGAAGCCCGCGTCCCAGGCGTCGTCGAGGCGCTGGACCAGCTCAGGCCCGCTCGTCTCGGGGTTGCGGAACCACCCGACCCAGCCCATCGGGTTGGTGTCGGAGTAGCTCCCGTTGAAGGGGGAGACAACAGCCACCGGCCGCCGATCGGGCGTGAACGCCTGCCCCGGGTCGATCGAGTAGCTCCTGCCCGGGTTGCCCAGATCCTCGAAGACAAACACGCCCGAGGCGTCGGGCAGCGGGGGGCAGGTCTGGGCCTGGACGCCCGCACAGGCGAGTACAACAACAGAGAGTGAGCGCGCACCGATCATGCAAAGACGGGGGGAATCCGTGAACATGGGGGGTCTCCTGCGACGCAGGCGTGCCGCCCGCGGAGGCCAGCCGCCCGCGGCGACCGATGGGGCGATGGTAGCCAGACGCGCAGAAATTGCGCGTGTGGTCTTGGGGCTTTCTCAAGAATACAGGTGAAAACCCTAAAGGGCGCCCATCAGGCCCGTTTCGGGGCTTCTAGCCGCGAATCCGGGCGTTCCAACGCTCGAGCCCGCTTCGGCACGTCAGATCGAAGTGCAGCGGTGTCAAGGTGATGCGCCCGTTCATCAACTCGTGCACGTCCGTCCCCTCGTCCGTCTCGCGGAAGTCGAGCCCGTGCCCCGAGGCCCAGTAGTAGGGCTCGCCGTTGGGGGTGTGCCTGTGCTCGTATTTGTCCACAAGGGCGTGGACATTCATGGGGCAGACCCGGATTTTGCGTTGGTCCTGGGCCTGGGGGTCGCCCCGCTCGGTTTTGGGGATGTTGATCGAGAGGCACTCGTGGGCGTTGAGCGCCCCCCCTGCCAGGACGGCGTCGATGGCCCGCCGGGCGTGCATGGCGCCAGCCTCGTAGTCCGTGTCGCCCCCGGCGAGCAGCAGGGAGACGGCGATCGAGGGCACGCCCAGGAAGGCCGCCTCGATCGCGGCGGCGACGGTGCCCGAGTAGATCACGTTGATCCCGCAGTTGGCGCCGGCGTTCATGCCCGAGATAACCAGATCCGGGCGCTGCTCCTGCCCGAAGCGGTCGGGCCAGAGGGCGGTCAGGGCGAGCTTGACGCAGTCGGCGGGCCTGCCGTCCACAGCGGTCCCGCCCATGGTGGGCGTGACGCGGACCTGCGAGACCATCAGCGGCTGGTTGTAGGTGATGCCGTGGCTGGTGGCGGACTGGACCGTCTTGGGCGCGACAACCACCACCTCGCCCAGATCGCTGATCGCGTCGTGCAGGGCGATGATGCCCGGGGCGCCGATGCCGTCGTCGTTGGTCAGGAGGATGCGCATTGTCGTTGAGCGTAGCCTCGAAAGTGCCCAAGCATGGGCCTTGCAACGGCGGCGCCCGAGGTCAGAACCAGCTCAATGACGAGAACTCGCCCCGCGATCTGGGGGACAAAGTCGTTCCAGCGGACCGATCCGATCTCCCACTGGATCCCGATCTAGAGCAGGATGATCCCGGGCGACGCGAGCACGAAGAGCGCGATCGGGAGCCATGCTCTGGATGATGGCAGCAGGCTTGCGAGGTAGACGCCGAGGGAGAGCGTCACGCCCAAGAGGAAAGTGAACTCCGAGAAATCGCGGCTTCCGCCCGTGTTGATGTACGCGGGTCGGGGTGTGAACGGGAATGGCTGGAGCGTGCGGTAGAACCACATCCAGAGCGGGTCTGCAACGTACGGCGCCAGAGTCGCGACGATCATCACGCACACAAGCCCGAAGAACACATCGGCCCGGTACGAGAGTTTGATAGTTGTGGAACGGATACCACGCAATCGCCCGGCGCATTCGGGACAGCGTGCGCTCGCATCGAGCCCCGCCAGGTTGTACCGGCAGTCCCGGCAGAGCAGCTCCGAACCCTGCTTCATCCTTCGGCGGATCGTGAGCAGTCTCAGTGGAACGACGGCGATCAGGACAATGAAGATTGACACAACATCTTCCAGGGAAGCTCTCCGGGGTTCTCTCCCGATACGCGGGCGGGCTCGCCCGGTTCACCCGATCGCGTCCCCCAGTGCCTCGCGCAGGGGCGCCAACGCCTCGCCAAATTTTTCGGAGCGCTTCACCGAGCTGGTGTAGAGCGGCTGGCGGACCTGCTGACGGCTGGCCGTGGCGACGGCGCGATCTGAGGTGTGGAACTCGAGCACCCGCTCGTCCCACTCCAGGCCCAGGAACCCGATCGCCCGGCGCAGGCTCGTCTCGGGCTCTCGGACGACATCTTCATATCGCAGGTCGAGGATGTCGGGCTCGGACAGCGCGGTCCAGGCGTTCATCAGGCGTCGGTAGTCGCGGAAGTAGCGCCCGAGCCAGGTCAGGTCGGTGGTGTACGGGTGGGCGCCGGCGAAGTTCTGGGTGAAGCAGGACAGGCAGGTGTCCATCGGGTCGCGGACGCAGTGGATGACCTTGGCGCCGGGCAGGAGGCGGGCGATCAGCGGGAGTGAATAAAAGTTATACGGCTGCTTGTCGGTGACGCGGGCGCCGGCGCCGAGGCGGGGTTCCAGACGCGTATATCCCGTGCGCACAAGCTGGGAGAGTCTGTTGATCGATGGCTGTGTGTATCGGGCGCGGTCGATGGGCAGCGGGCGGAAGCGGTCGCCGCTGCTGGGCTCGACGCTCGAGATCGCGCGCGAGATGATGTTGGTCTCGCCGCCGGGCGTGACGGCGCCGAGCTGGGAGATCATCTGTTCGGTGAGGGAGGTGCCCGAGCGCATCATGCCGACGATGAAGATGACGCCCGAGCCGTCCCCCTCGGCGCGGGCGCCGGGGGGGGTGTTGGTCCAGGTGTCGATGAGCCGGTCGATCTGGGCGCTGTGCGTGTCGGGGTCCCAGTCGGTCTTGCGCAGGGCGTTCATACGCGCGTAGGCGTCGAAGGCGTCGGCGAAATGCCCGAGTTTCTCGCTCAGGCGAGCGATGTGCCACCACGCGCCCGAGCGCGGCTCGGGCGGAAGATCGTCCGTGCTTTCAAGGGCCGATCGCACGCGGGCGATCGCCTCGCCCGGTTCCACGGCGCCGGGCGAGGTGCTGGCGAAGGTCAGGCTCAGGGCCAGGCGCTGCTCGGGGGTGAGCGACTCGGGCTTGAACTTGGCGTCGATCTCGTCGATGCGGGCGCGGGCCTGTTCGTTCCGCCCCAGGTCGTTGAGGACGGACGCGCTCAGACGCTGGGCCTCGAAGTCTTTGGGGTTCAGGCCCCGGGCGCGGTCGAGTTCGGTCAGGGCGTTCTCGTACTGCCCGGCGCGCTGGAGGGTGTAGGCGAGCTTGACACGCATCGCGGCGCTGGCGGGGTTGAGGGCGGCGGCCTTGGACATGGCCGCCGCAGCCTCGGCGTGCCTGCCCAGCGCGTGCTCGGCGCCGGCGGCCAGCTCGTGGACGCGGGCGTCGCGGGCGCCGACAGGCCCGAGGGCGCCCAGCGTGCGCAGCGCCTGCCCCGCCTGGCCCGAGGCCAGCTGGCGCGAGGCCTGGGCGAGTGCGCGTTCGACGGGGCTCGGGGGCATGGCGGACGGTATGCGGGCGCGAGGGCCTGCGCGCCGGTTGGAACCCGGCGCCACCAGGACATTAGAACGGCCTTTTCGTCGGGTTGACGACGATGTTGTCGCGCCCGAGCACGAGCAGGTCGGCGATTTCGATCGCGTCCTGGAAGCTCTCGCGGGCCTGGTCGAGGTCGCTGGCCGAGGGCAGGATTTTGCCCTGCTCGAGGTGCTCGATGGTCGGGATCGCGTCGGCGCAGACGAGGATGTCGCCGGCGGGGCGCAGCACGAGCAGGCCCGTGAGCCCGGGGGTCAGGCCCGGCAGCGGGAACAGATCCACGCCCGGCGCCAGCGAATCCGGCGCGGCGGCGGTCCGCTGGAGGATCGCCACGTCGCGCTGGAGGACGTCCATCATCGTGCGCTGATCGTCGGGGAACTCCTCGCCCGCGGCCTGCGCAGCCTGGACCGTCTCGCCCAGGCGTTTGAGCGATTCGACGATGGGGACGCCGACGCTCTCGCGTTCGGTCTCGCTCAGGAGCCACTGGGCGTTGCCGAAGGCCTCGATCGCGCGCCGGCACTCCGGGTGGAAGCGGGTCATGAAGACGTGGGTGATGTCGTCTGGCTTGAGGCCCGTGCGTTCCTCGAGGCGGGCGACGATCGCGGGGGCGGGCAGGCCCGGGTCCACGAGGATGTTCGCGTCGCCCGAGGTGATGAGGCTGGTGGTGCTGTGCCCGGTGCGTACGGGGGCGCGTTCGCCGCGCAGGGGGTGGGCGGCGAGGGCGCCGAGGGAGATGACCCGGAGGTCTGGGGCGGGTGTGCTCATGGATCGGTCTCTGATGGGCGCGGCTGGGCGCTCTGGGAAAGGGGTGCACGGCGACCCGGGCGGGGGCGCAGGCGTCACAGACGATACATCCCGAACCGGGCGGGGGTGAATCGGCACGGGAGATGCGTTCTGGGTGGGCGAACGGGGCGGGCGATGGCACAGTGAAGGCGATGTCCCACGAGCGGGTGGATGAACACTGAGGAGTGAGAGGGGCGAGCGCGAGCGACGGCGCGCAAGCCTGAGCATCCCCTGCGTGCCCCGTGTCGGTTGACCCCCCGACACGGGGCTTTTCTGTGCGCACTGGGCGGCGCTCTCCCCCTACCGTCCGGGCGATGGCGGGGCGCGCAACCAAGGTAATGCTGTTCACGGACACGCTCGCGGATGTCAACGGCGTGTCGCGCTTCATCCAGGATGTCGCGGTCCGTGCGCACGAGACGGGGCGTGACCTGGAGGTCGTCACCTCAACGCGCCTGGAGTGCCCGGAGGCGGGGGCGGGGGCGGTCCGCAACTTTGCGCCGGTGTTGGCGCGGGCGATGCCGGGGTATGCGAACCTGGAGCTGGCGCTGCCTCCGGCGTTTTCAATGGTGCGGGCGGTGCGCGAAGCGCGCCCGGACGTGATCCACATCTCGACGCCCGGGCCGGTGGGGATCGCGGGGTGGGTCGCGGGGTGGAGGCTCAAGATCCCCGTGGTCGGCGTGTACCACACGGACTTTCCCGTGTATGTGGATACGTTGCTCGACGATCGGGCGCTGACGGAGATGGCGGGTTGGTACATGCGGGCGTTTTACAGGCGATTCAGCGTGGTCTTTACGCGCAGCGCCGAGTATGCGCGCACGCTCGAAGCGTTCGGCATGGACCCGGCCAAGCTCGTCCGTCTGCGCCCCGGGTTCGACAACCGGGCGTTCCACCCGCGCTTCCGGGACGAGAGCGTCTGGGATGGGCTGGGTGTTGTGCGCGCCTCGGTCAAGGTGATTTTTTGCGGGCGCATCAGCGAAGAAAAGGGACTAAAGCTGGTGACGGACATCTGGGAGCGGGTCGAGGCGCGCTGCGCCGAGCGGGGCGTCATTGCGGAGCTGGTGATCGTGGGTGATGGGCCGTACCGCGAGGAGATGGCGCGAGCGCTCAAGGGGCGTCGGGCGCACTTTCTCGGGTTCAGGTATGGGCGGGAGCTGAGCACGATCTATGCATCGAGCGATCTGTTTGTGTTCCCGTCCACGACGGACACGCTCGGGCAGGTGGTGATGGAGGCGCAGGGGTGCTCGCTTCCGGTGCTGGTGACGGACCGGGGGGGGCCGAGGGAGGTGATGACGGACGGCGTGACGGGGTATGTGCTGCCGGCGAACGACCACGAGCGGTGGATCGAGGCGATCGCAGCCCTGGCGTGCGACGCGGACAGGCGGCGGGGCATGGGCGCAGCGGCCCGGGAGTTGATGGAGAGCCACGGCATCGAGGCCTCGTTCGATCACTTCTGGGAGGTGCACGAGGCGGTTGAGGGTGGCGCGGAGTCTGCGCGGGCGGGGAAATGATTCGTTGAGCGCAGAAAGAAACCGCAGGATTTCCATCCTGCGGCTTTGAAGTGCGGTTTGAGCGTTGGCTCAGGCGGCGCGACGGAATGTCCGCTTGGTGGACGTCCCGCCGATGCGGCGGACGACGTTCTTGCGGGATGCGGGCTTGCGCGCGGTGGTTTTGCGAGCGGTGGTCCGCTTGGTGGCGGGCTTGCGAGCGGTGGTCTTGCGCGCGGTGGTCCGCTTCGTAGCAGGCTTGCGAGCCGTGGTCTTGCGTTTGGCTGTGGTCTTGCGTTTGGCTGTGGTCTTGCGCGCGGCTGTGGTGCGACCGGAGACGCGCTTGGCTGTGGTCTTCCGCGCGGTGGTCTTGCGTTTGGCGGCAGGCTTGCGTCCAGCGGTGGTGGTGCGATTGGTTGCGGTCTTGCGCTTCACGGCGGTCCGTTTGGCGGCGGGCTTGCGAGCTGTCGTCTTCCGCGCGGCAGTCTTGCGCTTGGCGGTGGTCTTGCGCGCGACGGGCTTCTTGGCGGTGGTCTTGCGAGCCGTCGTCCGCTTGGCGGCGGGCTTGCGCGTGGTTGAGCGCTTGGCCGTGGTCTTGCGGGCGGTCGAGCGTTTGGCGGCGGGCTTGCGGGACGTGCTCTTCTTCGCGGGGCTCTTCTTGGCGGCGGGGCGTCGTCCGGAGGTGGTCGTTCGCTTGGCGGTCCGTTTGGCGGTGGTCTTGCGACCGCGGTGGGTCGTGGTTCGTGCGGGCATGG
>JAJRXR010000044.1 GCA_024276195.1 Planctomycetota bacterium | reverse complement strand
CGCCTTCAACGCCGGGTTCGATGGTGATCTCGCCGTGCAGAACATCCTCGATGAGTCCGGCGCCTTCGGCCTCAACGCCGGCACGGGCGACTACGAGGACCTCGTCAAATCCGGCATCATCGACCCGGCGCTCGTGCCCCAGACCGCGCTGACTCACGCCTGCTCCGTCGCCGGGCTCATGCTCACGACGGATGTCATGGTCGCCGACCTCAAGGAAGACGCCGAGCCCGCCGTCGGCGCCGTGAGCTGACTTCTTCCCCGGTGGTATGGGCGTCCCGCCCGTTCTTCCCTCCCCCTCGGAGGAGAAGGAAGAAGAACGGGCGAGACGCCCGTGCCACAAGATAAAGCCCGAGCCCCGACGGGAAACCACCGCGGGCCTGATTCAAGACGACGACCAAGGAGCCTCACATGGGCAAGATTCTCAAATCCAGCGGCGGCAATCGCGGCAAGTTCAACGGCGGCAAGGTGCCCAAGGCGAACATGAAGGCCGGGCTCGATCAGTTCTCGAAGGTCATCAACCCGAACACGCTCAACCCCAACAAGGGCGCCCCGGCGGAGACCAAGCCCGATCCGGCGGCTGCCAAAGACGGTCCGGCGGAGAAGAAGTAGACGCAGAGGAGAGAGGGACGGGGCATGAGTTCGTCCCCGTTCACTCTGAACTCAACGAGCCCCGGCGGGAAACCGGCGCGGGCTTGGTTCATGAGAGCGTAGGTCATTTCTATCGAAAGGATTTGATATGGCAGACCATGCAAACCAGTTCAAGGCGGGCGATCAGGTTGAGCTCAAGTCCGGGGGGCCGACCATGACTGTTGTTCGATATATCTATGGCGGAGGTGTGCAGTGTTCTTGGTTTTCGGGAACGAAGGCACAGAAGGAAAGTTTCACTGAAGGCGCCCTGAAAATCGCAACGCCTAAGTAGAACAGGGAGGACTGACAGTGAGTGCCGGCGAGGTCGCTAAATGGATGCTTGAGGCGGTTCTGGAACGAGGTGAGTTGTTTCAGTTTGATGCTGCCGAACAGATTCGTACGCGATTTGGCGAAGAACACTTGTATGAGAACGCGAATTGCAATCCAGCAATAAGCAAGGCAGTGCTCGCGCGTTTCAGGGAGCTTTCTTCTGCTACCGTTGTTTGGGATCGATCCTCTCTCAGTTGGAGATTGCGAACCCCTCATGACTCTCCGGGCAGGGCAACGGAGTAATCGAGGATAATGCAGTAGCAATGCCCACCACCCGCGACTATTACGAGGTCCTCAGCGTCGAGCGCACCGCCGACGCCGACGAGATCAAGCGCGCCTACCGGCGCTTGGCGATGAAGCATCACCCGGACCGCAACCCGGACGATGCGGACGCCGAGGCCGCGTTCAAGGAGTGTGCCGAGGCGTACGAGGTGCTCTCGGACCAGGCCAAGCGCCAGAAGTACGACCAGTTCGGGCATGACGCCTTCCGCGGCGCCGGCTCCGCCGCCCACGACTTCTCCCGCATGAACGTTGACGACATCTTCTCGATGTTCAACGACATCTTCGGCGGTGGCGGGCTCAACGGGCGCGGGGGCGCCCGGGGGCAGCGCGTCGTCCGGGGCTATGACCTCGAGACCGAGGTCTCCCTCTCGCTCAAAGATATCCTCACCGGCGCCGAACGCGAGGTCGAGTTCACACGCCTCGACGTCTGTGAAACCTGCACCGGCTCCGGCGCCAAAGCCGGCACCAAGCCCGAGACCTGCCAGACCTGCGCAGGCCAGGGCAAGGTCCAGCAGCAGGGTCTCGGCGGTATGTTCCGCATGGTCGTCGCCTGCCCCGCGTGCCGCGGGCGCGGCAAGATCGTCAAAGAGAAATGCGAGACCTGCCGCGGCAAGGGGCGCGTCTCCAAGAAGCGCACGCTCACCGTCAAGATCCCCGCTGGCGTCAGCGATGGCCAGGCCGTCCGTGTCCAGGGCGAGGGCGAGCCCCCCCCGCCCGAGGCCTCGCCCACCGGCGCCGGCGTGCGCGGCGACCTGCATGTCGTCGTCCGCGTCGAAGAGCACGACCTGTTCGAGCGCGAGGGCGACCATCTTCTCTTGGAGATGCCCATCAGTTTCACGCAAGCCGCGCTCGGCGCCGAGGTCGATGTCCCCACACTCCAAGAGCACACCACGCTCTCGATCCCCAAGGCCACCCAGTTCGGCGCCATGTTCAAAGTCCCGGGCCAGGGCCTGCCCAACCTCCGCTCCGGGCGGCGCGGCGACCTTGTCGTCATCATCAAGATCGAAACCCCCAAGAAACTCACCAGCAAACAGGCGGAACTCCTCCGAGAGTTCGCCAAAACCGAAGACAAGCACGTCAACCCCGAGAGCCACGGCTTCTTCAAGAAGATCGCCGACCTCCTCGGCGGATAGAGAACCGGAGGGGAGGGCTTCCAGCCCTCCCACCACACCATGACCAGACCCAAGCAAGCCCCCAACCCCGATGCAGGCGACCCCGCCGAGACGGACCGGGAGCGGTCCGAGCGCCTCAGCGCGATCGTCCAGGCCGCGAACTCGGGCGAGATCGAGACCCCCGTCGGGTGCGAGGACATCGTCGAGGCGCTCGTGGATCTCTCGGTCCAGCGTGACGAGCTGGCGGGCAAGCTCATCCGTGCCGCTGCCGATTTTCAGAACTTCCAGCGCCGCGCCCTCATCAACGAGCGCGAGGCCGCGGCGCAGGCCCGCGCGGGCGTCGTCCAGCGCGTCCTGACCGTCATGGACCACTTCGACCTCGCGCTTAACCAGGGCGCCGAGGGCGCCAACGCCGAGCAGATCATCGGCGGCGTCCGGGTCATCCGCGACGAACTCTTCAAAACCCTCGAAGCCTTCGGCGTCTCACGCATCGCCCCCCGGCCCGGCGACGAGTTTGATCCCAACATCCACGAGGCCATGCTCCGCCAGCCCAGCGAAGACATCGCGCCCGGGCGCATCGTCGCGCTGCTCTCCGTCGGCTATCTGCTCGACGATCGGGTCGTCCGCCCGGCCAAGGTCTCCGTCGCCCCGGAACAGGGAGAAGACTGATGCCCACCTACGACTACCGGTGCAACGCCTGCGGGCACGAGTTTGAGCTGTTCCAGTCCATGTCGGCCCCGGTCAAAAAGAAATGCCCCGAGTGCGCCAAGCTCTCGCTCGAGCGCCTCATCGGCACCGGCGCCGCCGTCATCTTCAAGGGCGGGGGCTTCTACGAGACGGATTACCGCTCCGAGAGCTACAAGAAGGCCGCCGAGGCGGACAAAAAATCGGCTTCGGGCGACGACTCCAAATCGGACTCGAAAACCGAGAAGAAGACCGAAACAAAGGCCAAGCCCAAAGAGGCCAAGCCCGCCAAGGGCGCACCCAAGGCGGGCGGAAAGTAGGCTGCCACCATGCAGGTCCTCGGGCACGGCGTGGACATGATCGAGATCCCCCGCATCGCCCGCATGGTCGAGCGCCACGGGTTCCGCTTCCTCGAGCGCGTCTACACCCCCGCCGAGCAGGCGTACTGCAAAGACAAGAAGCGCATGTTCGAGCACCTGGCCGCGCGTTTCGCCGCGAAGGAAGCCGTCCTCAAAGCCCTCGGCACCGGCTGGTCCGCCGGCATCGGCTGGACCGACGTCGAGGTCATCCACGAGGCCTCGGGGCGCCCGCGCATCGAGCTGCACAACGCCGCCGCCCGCGAGGCCCGCGAGCGTTCCATCTCCAGTGTGCTGATCTCGATCTCCCACACCGACAACGCCGCCATCGCCTCGGCCATCGCCGTGGGCGCGGACTAAAGGGTGCCACGGCTGACCCCGCCAGGGGCAGCCGTGAACTTCCATGTCATCGCACGGCTGCCCTACGGGTCAGCCTTGGCGCCGACGGCGCCTCTCGACTAGCCTCCCCCCATGCCGCTCCCCACCGTCCTGATGACCGACGTCATCCGCTCGACCCAGCAGGGCCAGTCCCACGGCGGCGCCTACCTCATCGACCTCGAAGCCGGCTCCTTCCGCCAGGTCATCGACCACAACACCGCCGATATCAACTGGGAAGGGCGCGGCATGGGGCGGGGACTGCGCGGAATCGCCTTCGACGGACCCGACATCTACATCGCCGCCTCCGACGAGCTCTTCGTCTACGACCAGCAGTTCAGCCTCCTCCGCTCGCACACGTGTCCCAACCTGCACCACGCCCACGAGGTCTACCTCGACGGACGCCGCCTCTACGTCACATCGACATCCAACGACAGCATCCTCGAGTTCGACCTGGACCAGCGCATGTTCACCAGCGCCTGGCGTCTGCTCCCCGAGCAGCGCCCAGGCCCGTCCGGGCTGCCGATCTCCGTCAGCCGCTACGACCCCCGCAGCGCCCGAGGCCCCAAGCGCGACGACGCGTTCCATATCAACTCCGTCTGGCGGCACGAGGGCAAGACGCTGGTGTCCGGGACTGTTCTGCCCTTGATCCTCTCGATCGAGGGAACACGCCTCACGCCCTTCGCCAAGATTCCCGCGGGCACGCACAACGCCCGCCCCTACGCCGGCGGAATCCTCTGCAACTCGACCGATCATGATTGCGCCATGCGCTGCGATCTGGGCGCCCGCCCGAAAGCCCGCTACCCGATCCCGGCATACGACCCGGGCCAGCTCATCGCAGGCGACACGCCGGGCGACCACGCCCGCCAGGGCTTCGCCCGGGGTCTGTGCACGACCGAAGATGGCCTACTCATCGTCGGCTCTTCCCCGGGGACCGTCAGCGTCTTCGACCTCGAATCACGCGAGCTGCTCAAGAGCGTCAGCGTCACCATGGACGTCCGCAACGCCCCGCACGGCCTCGAACTCTGGCCCTACTGACCAGCCCTCCCACGACGTTCCAACTACACTCCGCGCAGAGACCCACCCATGAGCATCCACGCCCCCATCCTCCGTCGCCTGATCTCCCGCCCGCGCTCGGTCGCGATCATTGATGATCGACGCTCGTACACGGGCGTCGAGATCGTCGTCGCCGCACTCCACGTCGCCTCGGCGATCGCCCAGCGCAACAAGTCCGACACCGTCGGGCTCCTCCTGCCCACCAGCGGCGCCTTCCCCATCGCCGCCCTCGCCTCCTGGATGCTCGGCAAAACCGTCGTCCCCCTCAACTATCTCCTCAAGCCCGACGAACTCCAGTACGTCGTTGACGACTGCGCCGCCGACACGATCATCACCGTCGGCCCCATGCTCGATTTCCTGGGCGAGGCGCCCAAGGTCGAGCACCTGCTCAAGCTCGAAGACATCAACTTCAAGAGCCTCCCCCGCCCGCGCTGGCCCAAGGGCGCCCGCCCGGACCAGCTCGCGACGCTCCTCTACACCTCCGGCACCAGCGGCAAGCCAAAGGGTGTCATGCTCTCCCACGCCAACCTCTGCGCCAACCTCCGCCAGACACGAACCGCCACGGGCTGCACCCCCGCGGACACCCTCTTCGGCGTCCTCCCACAGTTCCACTCCTTCGGCATGACCGTCCTCACACTCATGCCCCTCTCCGTCGGCGCCAAGGCCGTCTACTCCGCCAAGTTCGTCCCGCACAAAGTCCTCGAGTCCATCCGCGAGCACCGCCCGACGCTCATGGTCGCCATCCCCTCCATGTACAACGCGCTGCTGAGCGTCAAAAAAACCAACCCTGACGATTTCAGCTCCTTCCGCCTCGTCGCCTCAGGCGGCGAGCCGCTCTCGCGCGACGTCGCCACCCGCTTCCACGAACGCTTCGGCGTCCACCTCACCGAGGGCTTTGGACTCACCGAAACAGCCCCCGTCACCAACATCTGCATGCCCGACCAGCACCGCCCCGGCTCCGTCGGCCCCCCCGTCCCCGATGTCATCCAGCGCATCGTCGATATCGAGACCAACCGCGTCCTGCCCGCAGGCGAGGAGGGCGAGCTGCGCATCTCTGGTCCCAACGTCATGCAGGGCTACTTCAACCTCCCCGACCTGACCGAGGCCGCGTTCGACAGCGAGGGCTTCTTCCGCACGGGCGATATGGCCAAAATCGACGAAGATAAACATCTTTACATCACCGGGCGCCTCAAAGAGATGCTCATCATCGGCGGCGAAAACGTCTTCCCCCGCGAGATCGAAGAAGTCCTCAACGACCACCCCTGCGTCCACGCCTCGGGCGTGGTGGGGGAGGTGGACCCGATCCGCGGCGAGATCGCCATCGCCTTCGTCGAACCCGAAGAGGGCGCGACCATCGACGAGGGCGAGCTCAAAGCCCTCTGCCGCGAACGCCTGGCCGGCTACAAAGTCCCGCGCCGGATCGTTGTTCTTGACCAGCTCCCGCGCAACCCCACAGGCAAGATCCTGCGACGCGACCTGAAGGCGATGCTTAGTAGCGAGGATGGCCGTTGAGCGCCGACGCTCAAGAACACGGCGGAGTAACTGGCCGAGCAACCGAAGACGCGCCTAGCTCATGGGCCGATGCGCTCGAAGGCCTTTTGCTCGGAACGGCGGTCGGTGATTCCATCGGTTTGCCGTACGAAGGGCTAAAGGCGCGTACACCGGGCAAGCACGCCGTCCGCCCGCTTCATCACGCTTTCCTGTTCGGTCGTGGGATGGTCAGCGACGACACGGAACACGCATGGTTGGTTGTTCAGGCGTGGCTGGCATCGGGGGGCGATCAACGCCGCTTCGAAAGATCGCTCGCCCGACGACTCAGGCTATGGCTGCTCTGCCTTCCCGCCGGGACAGGGTCCGCGACCGCTCGAGCGATCCTCAAGCTCTGGGTTGGCTTTCCACCCGCTCGATCAGGTGTTCGATCCGCAGGCAACGGTCCGGCGATGCGCGCCCCAGTTCTTGGTCTGCTCGTCGGGGGCGATCCCAATCGGCTTGCCGGATTTGTCCGGGCCTCGACGCTCATGACACATACAGATTCGCGGGCCGAGCAAGGCGCGATCGCGGTGGCGATAGCCGCCAGGATTTCTGCCACGGCCGGCACTGATATCAGTCAGTTTCGGGACCGAGTCTTTCCAGTGATCACAGACTGCCAACTACTCACGAGGCTGACCGTCGCTGTCCAAGGCGCCGAAGATGGTATCGAGCCGACGACGCTGGCCGAGATGCTTGCTCTTGATCGAGGCGTTACAGGGTTTGTCAACGACACCGTGCCTGCAGCGATCTACTGCTGGTTGAGATTCCCCGGGGACTTTCGGTCTGCTGTTACAACTGCCGTTCGCCTCGGCGGCGACACCGACACCGTCGCGGCCATCACCGGCGCTCTCTGCGGGGCAGAAGGAGTAGCCAGCATCCCATCCGACTGGATCGAGGGCATCTGGGAGTGGCCCAGGTCCGTCGGTTGGTCGCACCGCTTGGCCCAGCGTGCCGCCGCTGTGGTGAAAGGCCAGTCCGGGCGTCCGCTGGCATGTTTCTGGCCCGCGATCCCGATACGCAACCTATTGTTCCTGCTCATCGTGCTCGCACACGGACTGCGCCGCCTCGTGGCGCCTCCGAACCCCTGGTAGGCAAGGGCGAACCGACGCCACTTACGGAGAACCCCCCGATGGACCTCTACATCGACACCGCAAACCTCGACGAGATCAAAGAGGCCCACGATCTGGGCGTCCTCGACGGCGTCACCACCAACCCCTCCCTCATCGCCAAGGAGGGCGTGGACTACAACACACGCATCACCGAAATCTGCGAGATCGTCAAAGGCCCCGTCTCGGCCGAGGTCATCTCGACCGACTTCGAGGGCATGCTCCGCGAAGGGCGCGAGGCCGCCAAGATCGCCCCCAACATCGTCGTCAAGCTCCCCTGCACCATCGACGGCGTCAAAGCCTGCAAGGCCCTCTCCGACGAGGGAACCCTGACCAACCTCACCCTCTGCTTCCAGCCCCTCCAGGCGCTCATGGTCGCCAAGGCCGGCGCGTTCCTGGTGAGCCCCTTCATCGGGCGACTCGACGACATCTCGCAGGACGGCATGGACCTCATCGCCCAGATCCGCCAGATCTACGACAACTACGCCTACCCCACCAAGATCCTCGCCGCCTCGATCCGCCACCCCAAGCACATGGTCGATTGCGCCCTCGCCGGCGCCGACGTCGCCACCGTCCCCTTCAGCGTCATCAAACAGTTCATGAGCCACCCCCTGACCGACAGCGGGCTCGAAAAGTTCCTCGCCGACTACAAAAAAACCTTCGGCTGACCCCATCTTCGGAGGGGAGGGCTTCCAGCCCGCCCGCGCGGGGGGCGAGCGATCACCCCACCTCAAACAAAAACTCAATCTCCACCGGCGCGTGCAGCGGCAAGCTCGAGACACCCACCGCCGCCCGTGCATGGCGCCCGCCCTCCCCGAACACCTCGAGCATCAGCTCGCTCGCCCCGTTGATGACCTCTGGGTGGTCACTGAACCACGGGTTCGCCGCGACGAACCCGCCAAGACGGACCACGCCTTTGACGTTCGACAGCTCTCCGATCTCCGCCTTGAGCACCGCCAGGGCGTTGAGGGCGCACTGACGGGCGCACCCGACCGCCTCAGCCAGACACACCTCGCTCGGCACGATCCCCGTCGCCATGAGCTTGCCACCCCGCACCGGGATCTGACCCGAGATCTGGACCAGCGACCCGTACCTCTTGGCCGGGATGTACGCCGCAACCGGCCTCGGCGGGCTCGGCAACTCCAGCCCCAACGCCTGAATCCGCTGCTCCGGAGTCTCGCTCATGCCCGATTCCTCGCTTCGTGTACGGCATTTGGTCGGAAATCTGGGTAAAGAAGCCGTTGTGGGAAACCGCGCCCCCTTGATCTCCGGATGGAGTGTTGTACTCTATTGGTGGTACGCGTGCCCTGCCGAACGTGGGCGTGGTATTTGGATCAGCAGCACTTATTGACGGGCTCCAACCCGTCGCAGTGATACGCCCAAGCCCACACGCCGGCGACAACCTGTTGCAGGAGCCCTCCCCGGATGGGTCGGCTCCGTTGCGTGTGCGGGCGATTATCCCGTTCTCGATTCGTGGTGCGGCTCCGGTTTCCGGTCTCGTACCCGCGACTCGTTCTCGGGTTCTCCCGCAACAAATTGACATGCATGCCCGACGTTCCGAGGCGCCGCCCCGGATCGCTGAGCATGCGACACCGACTCACGTTTGGAGAAACGGATTATGAAAAGCAACCGCAAGGGATTCACCCTGATCGAGCTGCTGGTGGTCATCGCGATTATCGCGCTGCTCATCGGCATCCTCCTGCCCGCCCTGGGCAAGGCCCGCGAGGCCGCCCGCATCCTCAAGGACAAGACCCAGGTCCGCGGCATCCTCCAGGCCCTCGTCACCTACGCCAGCAGCAACAACGAGACCTACCCCCTCCCCAGCCGTGTTGACCGGAGCGACAACACCCTCCTGGGTGGCGCTCTCCCCGGCACGACCAAGGACACCACCCGCCACATCTTCTCCATCTTGATCTACGGCGGCAGCATCCCCACCGAGATGTGCATCAGCCCCACCGAGCCCAACGGCCAGATCACCCAGTACGAGGACTACGAGTTCGACCAGCCCTCGGCCATCACCGACCTGACCCGCGCTCAGCTCGCCCTGTGGGACCCGGCCTTCACCGCCACCCCCATCGACAGCATGAGCACGAACGAGGGCACCTTCTCCTACACCCCGAACCCCGCGTTTGCCAACGCTGGCGCCTTCTCCTACGTCCACACGCCCCCCTTCGGGCGGCGCAAGGCCCTTTGGAGCAACACCTTTGTCTCCACCGATGCCGCTCTGGCCAACCGAGGCCCCGCATGGATTCTTGAAGACGTCCAGGAAGGCGACTGGCGCCTCCTCCCGGACATGAACGCCCCCGCCGACGGCATGACGCCCCTCGGCACCAGCTCCCAGACACTCCTCGCCCAGGGCTCTCGCACCACCTGGGACGGCAACATCGGCTACAACGACAACCACGTCAACTCCGAGAGCCGCCCCGACCCGAGCTCCCTGCTCATCACCTTCAACCTGATCCCGACCGGCGTCAACAAGTCTCACGCCGACAACGTCTTCGCCAACGAGGACGACCAGACGCGCGATTCTGTCTCCGTCACGGGCACCAACGTCGTCGATCTCGTTCGTACCAGCGACGCCTCTCCGATGCGGGTCAACAACCGCAACGCCTTCCTCCGCTCCTATTCTGAAGTCGTTGCTGCGGCCGGCAGCCAGGACCTCTCCATCAGGGTGTACTACGACTGATCTGATTCAAGTGGCACGGGCGTCCCGCCCGTGATCGCCGAGAGTGGGACAGGCGTCTCGCCTGTCTTCGCCGAGTCTCGTGATTGCATCACAAAGGCCCGCGACCATCCCGGTCGCGGGCCTTCTTTATGATCTGCGTACGATGAGTCTCTCGCCTACTCGACCTCAAGCCCGCCGACGAACGCGCTGAGCGCCTCACGCCGCTGGTCAAGCTGCGTCCGGGCCTTGCCAAGCTCATCCTCGATCTGCTCCAGGCGCGTCTCCTGGGCGTTGAGCTTGGACATGTACCGCCCGTACAGCTCGCTCGTCCGGTCGATCCGGGCCATGTTCTCGCGGATGCGTTTCTGGTCGGCCCCGATGACGGTCCGCTCCTGCCCCAGGCGCGTGATCAGCAGCTCACTCTCGTGGATCAACGCCTGCAACTCGCCCGCCTTGCGCACGGCGTCGATCACCGCCGCGCTCACCTTCCCGTCCCGCTGATACCGCACCAGCGTCTTCATGTCGAACCCGACCATCGCCACGTTCTGGCGCTGAATCGTCTCCTGGGCGATCTTCAGCTTCCCCTCGCCACCGGGTTCGATCTCGATCTCGAACCGGTATGGGGCCTCGGTTTTCTCGCTCAGGTGGTCCTCGCGGGCCAGATCCCAGCCCGGGCGGCGCGCGTGCTCGACGATCACCACCCGCTCGCGCTCCGTGTCGCTCGACTCGAACGTGTACGTTGTCGTCTCGACGGACTTGACCGTCTGCTCGACCACGCCGCGCGTGATCCGCAGCTTGGTCACGTTCCGGTTGGTCCGCTGCTCGCTCTGAGCGCTGACGGCCAGATCCACGCTGTACGCCAGCAGGCGCTCGTCGCCCGCCGAGACGTGCCCGATCTGCGCGTCGCCCGCGTACATCCCCTCGTCGTAGACGCTGATCGGCCCGGGCATGAGCTGCAGCCCGCTGGTGTTGGTCAGCTCGACGCCCCGCATCGGGTGGACCGCGTTCTCGCCCCGGTTGTAGATGCTCACGCGCCTCGCCTGGATCGGCGCCGAGAGGATCGGCAGCATCGCCGACCGCCTCCGCTCGATCGTCACAGGCTCGTCGAGCTTGTACTGGAACACCTCCCCGACCTCGCCCGCCGACGCCTGGGCCTGGGCGGCGTAGTTGGCCATGACGTCGGCATCCATCTCATAGGCGAATGAGTCATCTGTAGGGCTGGCGGCCGCTTGCCCTGAATACATCCGTAATGATTTGTTCAGCCCGGCAGTTCCCGATGCTCGACCAAGTTGCGTGATGCGAGATCTCACCTCACCCCCGCCCTCCGACATCCCCTGCGCATACACCCTCGGCCTCGCCCCACCCGTCACCGGCACCGGAACCTCGGGCCGGCTCAGGTACAACGGCTCGTACAGGTCCATCACGAAGCTCACCGGGCGCCCCGCCACCAGCGACAGGCTCACGTCCTCCCAGTCCTCGTCCGTCGTATTCTCAACGATCGCCCAGCCCTGCACCGTCGCGTCCCCGCCCGCCTCCGGGTTCGGCAGCACCAGGCGGTAGCTCGCCTTCCAGACCGGCATCTCGTGGACGTACGACACGATCACCCGCCGATCCCCCTCGCCCTTGAACGCCAGGTCCACGGCTTTCACGTTGTCGGCCCGGTGCTCGCTGAGCGCCTCAAGCGCCAGGCGCAGCTCCCGCGCCAGGCGTTCGTCGAGCACCTCCATCCGGCGCAGGGCGCGGATGGGGACCGTGCGCATGCCCGAACTCGTCACCAGCGTGACAAAGCTCTGGCGGATGGCCTGCTGCTCTTCGCCCATGGTCCGCTGCTCAACCCCGAGAACGGTCCCCTCGATTGGCCCGCCGTCGATCTCCAGGCGGACCCGGGCGCCGCGCAGGCGCTCGAGCAGCGTCGCGATTCTCGGGTTGTCCGAGATATCAATCGCGAAGCTCGCCAATCGCCTCGCCAGCGGCTCCTTGGACCCATAGCTCACCGCCTCGATCCGCCCGCCGTCCAGGTCCAGCAGGATCATGGACTTGAGAATGTCGTTGATCTGGTCGGCGTCGAAGCTCAGGCTCACCCGCCCGTCGTCATGCACAAACCCGCGCCGCTCGAACGCGCCCACGCCCGAGCGGTACAGCGTGATCGAGCTGATCGCCAGCTCGCTGTCCGCTCCGTCCGCCTCGTGGGCGTTCGGGTGGTCTTGCCCGGGGCGGCTCGGCCCCGCAGCCATCATCGCGCCCGAAGCCGCCAGTCCCGCAGCCATCACCAACGCCAGCACTTCACCTCGTCGCATCGGACGCCTCCAGTTCTATGGGGTTCACTCGGACCGTCTATCGGCTCACGCCGCCGGTCTGGTTCTCATTCTGATACGCCCAACGCCCGACAGAGGTCCACACTGCCCAAGGTGTGACACGCCCGTGACACACGCCCGGGCGCTGTACGATCGCCCCGGAGCCCCGCCCGCATGACCCAGCCGACCACCCAGCCGACTGCCCATCCGAGCCTCGATGTCGCCCAGCGGGACGCGATCGCGCGCGATCTGATGAGCGCGATCGAGGGCGAGGTCCGTTTCGGGCTCCACGACCGGATGCTGTACTCAACCGACGCCTCGATCTATCAGGTCGAGCCCCTGGGCGTTGTGATCCCATCCTCAACCGACGACGCCCAGCGAGCGGTCGCGTTTTGTGCTGCTCGGGGCTTGCCCCTGCTCCCGCGCGGCGGCGGCACCAGCCTCGCCGGGCAGTGCGTCGGCAACCACAGCATCGTGCTCGATCTCTCAAACGCCTGCACGCGATTGCTCAAGCTCGACACCTGGGCGCGGACCTGCCAAGCCGAGGCCGGCATGACGATCGCCGACCTCAACGCCCAGATCGAGTCCTCCGGGCTCCACTTCGCCCCGGACCCGTCAACCGCGCGCCAGGCGAACATCGGCGGGTGCATCGGCAACAACGCCGCCGGGGCGCACTCGATCCTGTACGGGCGCACCAGCGAGAGCGTGCTCGGCATCGACGCCTGCCTTGCCGACGGTCGGCGCGTCACCTTCGACGAGGGCGCCGCCGCCCGCGACCCGGTCGTCACGGTCCTCACCGCCCAGGTCCTCACCGTCGTCAGCAAGAATGCGCAGCTCATCCGCGAGAGGTTCCCCAAGACCCTCCGCCGGTGCGCCGGGTACCAGCTCGACGAGATCCTCAAACAGCTCGACACCCACGGCGATGACCCCGCCAGACTCAACCTGGCGCCGCTTTTGTGCGGCTCGGAAGGAACGCTCGCCGTCACACTCTCGGCGTCGCTCCGCCTCTGCCCGCTGCCCAAAGCCAAGGGCCTGTGCGTGATCGCGTTCGAGTCGATGGACGACGCGATTGCTGCGGTCGAGCTGTTGCTCAGGCTCAAGCCCGCTGCGGTCGAGCTGCTCGATGAGCTGATCCTGGATCTGGCGCGCAAGAACACCCAGTGCCGGGCGTATGTCGAGGCGCTGCCAGCGCCGTCGGGCGCGACTCCGAAGGCGGTGCTGTACGCGGAGTTCTTTGGGGAGGACCTCGCCCAAGTGCAGGCCGCGTGCGAACGAGCGGCGGCGCTGTTCCACGAGGAACAGACCCGCGTGATGACCGACGAATCGGCGATGTCCGACGCCTGGGCGCTGCGGGTTTCGGGCGAGCCGTTGTTGCACGCGATCGAGGGCGCGCGCAAGCCGCTGGGGTTTGTGGAGGACAACGCCGTTCCACCCGAGCGCCTGGCGGAGTTTGTGCGCGGCTGCCGCTCTATCATCGGGGAACATGGCACGATCGCCTCGTACTACGCCCACGCCTCGGTGGGGGTGCTGCACGCCCGCCCGCTGCTGGACCTGAAAGACCCGGGCGATACCGAGCGGATGCGTGACATCGCGGTGCGCGTTGCAGCGCTGGCCAAATCTCTGGGCGGGGTCATGTCGGGCGAGCACGGCGACGGGCGCGCCCGCGGCCCCATGCTTGAGAGCTACTACGGGCCTGAGCTGATGAACGCCTTCCGCCAGATCAAGCAGATCTTCGATCCTGATGGGCGCCTTAACACGGGGAACATCGTCTCGCCCTTGCCGATCGAGTCCATCGCCCAGGCGGTCCGTGTCAACCCGACCGGCGTTCCTGCGAGCACGCCGGACGTCGAGACGTATTACGACTACGCCGACCAGGACGGTTTCGGGCACGCGATCGAGCGGTGCAACGGCGCCGGGGTCTGCCGCAAGAAAACCGGCGGAACCATGTGCCCGTCCTACATGGCGACGCTCGATGAGCGCCACTCCACACGCGGGCGCGGCAACGCCCTGCGCCTTGCCATCACGGGTCAACTCGGATCCGCGCCCGGCGCCCCCTGGGGCGATCCCGAGACGCTCGAAACGCTCGACCTGTGCCTGTCATGCAAGGCCTGCAAGAGCGAATGCCCGAGCAACGTGGACATCGCTCGCCTCAAGAGCGAGTACCTGGCGCAGGGCTACAAGGCGGCCGGGGCGTCGCTGCGGGTGCGCGCGATGGGGATGATCGACGGCGCGAGCCGCCTGGCGGGGATGGCGCCGGGGCTGACCAACGCGATCAACAGATTTCGTCCGACGCGGGCGCTGCTCAACGCGGCGCTGGGCTTGCATCCGCAGCGATCGCTGCCCGAGTTCCGCCGTCCGCTGCACAAGCGGTGGGGGCCAGACGGTGCGGCTCTCCCGCCCGGCGCGCCCGTCGTCGCCCTGCTTGCCGACACGTTCACGCAGTTCAACGAGCCGGAGATTGGTCTGGCGACACGGCGAGTCCTCGGGGCGTTCGGCTACCGCGTGAAGCTGGTCCGGTGCGACGATTTTCAGCGGGCGCGGATCTCGCTGGGCCTGCTCGCGCCCGCAATCCGCGGCGCCGAGCGTTCGCTCGACCAACTCAAGCCCGTGATCGAGGACGACTCGCTCGCCGGGCTGCTCATCATCGAGCCCTCGTGCTTGTCGGCGGTCCGCGACGACTGGCTCTCGCTCAAGATCGGTCGCCCGATCGAGCTGCGACAGCGGCTGGCCGACCGGGCCGAGCTGCCCGAGCAGTTCCTCGAACGCCTCTGGGATTCGCACCCGCGCCGCCCGGAGTTCAAGCCAGCGAGCGGGCGGGTTGTGCTGCACACGCACTGTCACCAGACCGCCCTGTGGGGCGCTGCCAGCAGCGCGGACCTGCTGCGGCGCGTCGTCGGCAAATCACTGGAGGTTCTCGACGCCGGGTGCTGCGGCATGGCTGGCAGCTTCGGGTACACGCGGGATCGGTTCGACCTGTCCATGCGTATCGGAGAGCAGCGTCTCCTGCCCGCAGCCCGGTCACTCGAAGAAGGCGACGTGCTGCTGGCGACGGGGACGAGCTGTCGCCATCAGGCGCGGGATGGGGCAAGATTCTTCGCGGAGCATCCGATTGTATTTCTGAGAGATGCACTATAATAGAAAGATGCGATACTCTCGCGATGGCGCAATAGAGGCAACTCGGCGCGTGAAATGGATCTTTCTTGTCCTGTTCGGACTGGGGTGTGCATTCGCTATTGCAGAGGCATGGCAGACCCGAGCTGGAGACCTCACTCGCCAGTACAACACGGTCGAACAGAAGCGCGGGGTCTTCTACCTAGATTCTTCGTCATCCGAAAAGAGCAAAGACTATTACGAGTTTGCATTGGAAGAACAGTGGCGGTGGGTTCGGGATGGCGAAGGCTACCCGGCAAAGGAGATTCGCCTAGTTCTAGAACTGACTCCGATGGCAGCTTCGTCGTCGCGAGTTGAACAAGCTCCCGATACGCATCTTCTCGATCCGGATGTAGTACTGGCAGCATTGCCGATAGTGGTTTCAGTTCCCATGATTGAGGACAAGTCAACGTCGCTGGCATTCCAGTGGCACGGCCTTGAGAGTAGAACGCCAAACTTTGCATGGGTTGGGACTAGTCGTCTACCTGCAGAATCCCCCTGGCTATTACGCAGTTTGCCTGGTATCGGCAAAGCTCTGGTCTTTGCAGGAGTTCTAGTGCTCCCATACATTCTCTACAAGGCAACACTGTTGCCAGCAGGTGCATGTCCGTCTTGTTGGTACGACCTGCGGGGAACTCCAGATGATCATCCGTGCCCAGAGTGCGGCGCCAAGTTCGTCCGATCGTGACTTACCCCTCCGCCCGCTCCTCAATAACCCGCTCCCGCTCCGCGTCATACACCGACACCACCCCCTCCGTCTCGCTCTTGCACGCCTTGTGCGAGCCGTCGCAGAACGGCAGGTTCTTCGTCAGGCCGCAGGCGCAGATGAACACCGGCTTGTCCTGCGGGTCGATCCGGATCGGACCCTCGGCGTCGTGGCGGATCAGACGGGGCATGGGTGAACTCCTCGGGTTGGGCTTGTTGGGGGACGGTCAGGCGGGGCTGGTGAGCGACTGGACGACGGCGTCGAGAATCTCGCCCATCGCCTCGCCCTCGGCGCCGGCGCTGTAGGCGCGGGCGATGATCCGGTGCGCACAGACGGGCAGGATCGAATCGAGGATGTCCTCGGGAATGACATAGTCACGCGCGTCCATGATGGCGGTCGCGCGGGCGGCCTGCGCCAGCGCGAGCGAGCCGCGCGGCGACAACCCGACCTGCACCTCCGGGTGCTCACGCGTGGCCCGCGCCAGATCAACAATGTATGTGCGCAGCGATTCATCCAGGCGAACCCCGTCCACCGCGTTCTGCAGCATGATCACCTCGTCGGCGTGGAGCACCGCTTTGAGCGTGCCCAAGCGGTTCTGGGCCGGGCGGATCTCGAGCAGCCTCGACTCTTCCTCGGGCGGCGGGTACCCCAGGGCGATGCGCATCAAGAACCGGTCGAGCTGGTTCTCGGGCAGGAGGTAGGTCCCTTCAAACTCGTACGGGTTCTGCGTCGCCAGGACCATGAACGGAGGACCGAGGGGGTAGACCTCGCCGTCGATCGAGATGCGTGACTCGTTCATGGCTTCGAGCAGGGCCGTCTGTGTGCGCGGGGTGGCGCGGTTGATCTCGTCGGCGAGGAGGATGTTGGTGAAGATCGGGCCGCGCTTGAACTCGAACTTCCCGGATTCGCGGTCATAGACCGTGACGCCCAGGATGTCGGCCGGGAGCATGTCGGGGGTGAGCTGGACGCGGGTGAAACGGCAATCGACGCTCTTGGCGATGGCCGAGGCGAGGACGGTTTTGCCGACGCCCGGGACGTCCTCGATCAGGGCGTGCCCGCGGGCGAGCAGGCAGCAGATCAGGCGGTCCACAGCGTTCGGGTTGCCGAGAAAGACCTGCGTGATGTTCGAGCGGAGTCGTTCGATAAGTTCTTGCATGGCGTCCCTGCTGGGGGTCGGTACGCCCCGTCGCGGTTCGGGTTGCGTCCTGGCGGTGGTTGCGGGGCGAGTATACGGATCGGGCGCTGGCGGGCGCTGGGCTTGAGGGGGGAGCGTGGGCGGATCGAGTACGATGGGCGTCGCGGGCGTCGCCCCGCGATGGGTCGATCGGATGTCGGGGAACTGCGTGGAACCGGGACAGCAAGAACCTGAGCAGTCGGGCAATGCCCCCCGAGCCTGGACGAGCGTGCTCGCGTCCGAGCTGACGGGCGATCTGCCCTGCGTGCGCTGCGGGTACAACCTGCGGGGGCTGTCGATCCGGGAGCTGTGTCCGGAGTGCCGGGCTCCGGTTCGCGCGACGATCCTGGCGCTGGTTGATCCGAAGGCGGGCGAGCTGAAGGTGCTCACGCGCCCGCGCCTGACGGCGTGGGGGCTCGTGGTCTGGTCGATCGCGGCGCTGCTCGCGGCGCTCGGGTCATGGGTGATCCGTCTGAGCGAGCTGAGCCTTTCGTGGCTGGATGTGAGCTGGAGTCCGGCGTGGATGGGGCGCCTGGTTGTCGGGATGACGCTCGTCTCCGGGCTGGGCGCGATGGTCTTGATTCGCCCCTACCCCGCGCTGGGCAGGGGGCGCCAGGTGCGCGCGATCGGCGGGGTGCTCGCGTATATCCCTCTTGCGCTTCTGCTGTGGTATCTGTTCATGCGGGTCGATTCGGGGCGTGCGCTGCCGGTCTTTGGCGCTGGCGGGCAGGACGGGGTGCGCGTGCTTGTACGCCTTGGGATCGGGGCGATGCTGGCGCTGGTCATTCTGGGACTGCGCCCAACGGCGCGGGCGCTGGCGATGCGTTCGGTGGTTGTGCGCACGGGGAAGGTTGATCGGCAGTCGCTGCTGGCGCTGCTCGGGGCGGTCGGGATCGCGGCGGCGGGCGATCTGCTGCGCCTGCTCACGCCCGAGGTGCGCGGGCCGGTGGGGCAGGCGCTGCACACGGGCGAGATTGTGCTCGTCGCGGTCGGATCGGTGCTGGTGACGATCGGGCTCGTCGGGATCGTGATCGACTGCCTGCGTCTGCGTCCGACCCTGGCGCGCCCGGGGATCGGGATCGCCGACATTCTTGATGAGACACCGATCAAGCGCGGGGCGAAGCGATGACCGATCAGGAGCGAGAGCGTTTCGATGGGCTGGTGGAGCGGGTGCTGGCGTCGCTGCCGGAGGAGATTCTGGCGATCTTTGACGAGGCGCCGCTGCTGGTTGATGACGAGCCCGAGGCGCGAGTGCTGCGTGAGTTCGGGATGGACCCGGAAAGCGCCCAGGACCGGGCGAGCCTGTGCGGGCTGCACACGGGCGTGCCGATCACGGAGCGGAGCGTCGAGGCTGATGGCGTGCTGCCGAGCCAGGTGCACATCTATCGCCTGGGCATCATCAGCGAGAGCGGGGGGTGGGATGATGAGGACGAGGTGCTCGAGCAGATCCGGATCACGATCCTGCACGAGCTCGGGCACGAGTTCGGGCTCGACGAGGACGACCTGGCGGAGCTGGGGTACGGCTGAGGCAGACGGGCGGGGAGGTCAGACCTCCATGACCTCTTTGGCCTTGGCGTCCATGAGCTCCTGGATCTGACCCTCGTACTTTTTGACGAGATCCTGGATCTCCTCTTTGAGGGTTTTGATGTCGTCCTCGGAGTGGTGCGTCCCGGCCTGCTTGGCGAGCGAGTCGGCGTGCTTGTTGGCGTCACGCCGGGTGTTGCGCACGACGATCTTCTGCTCTTCGCCGTGCTTCTTGGCCTGGGCGACGAGGGTCTTGCGCCGGTCCTGGCTGAGCGTGGGGACGTTGATTCGGATGGTCTTGTCCTCGACGTTCGGGTTGAGCCCGAGGTCGGAGGACTCGATCGCGGTGCGGATGGCGCCGAGCGAGGTGGCGTCGAACGGCTTGATGAGGATCTGGCTGGGCTCGGGGATCGAGATCGCGGCCAGGGCCTTGAGGTCGGTCGGGGACCCGTAGTAATCGACCTTGATGTAGTCGACGAGCGAGGTCGAGGCGCGCCCCGTGCGGATGCCGCGCATCTCGCTTTTGAGATATTCAACGGCCTTGCTCATGGCCTCCTCGGCCTCAAGCAGGATGGTGTCGGGATCGGTGCTCATGGTGTCCTCTCGGTCTGCTTCGGGGCGGGAGACTGAATGATACGCCCCCGGGGAGCGATCAGGGTTTAGGTGTCGGGCTCGGCGCAGGTCAGCAGGGTACCGATGGGCTTACCCTCGATTACGGCCCGGATGGCGCCGGGCTGCTTGAAGTCGAACACCAGCACCGGGATGTGGTTCTCCTGGCACATCGCCAGGGCGGTCATGTCCATGATCTGGAGGCGGCGCTGGAGCGCCTCGGTGAAGGTCAGGCGGTCGAACCGCGTGGCGCTCGGGTCCTTCTTCGGGTCGGCGGTGTAGACACCATCGACCTTGGTCGCCTTGAGCAGGATGTCACACTCGAGCTCCGTCGCCCGCAGCGCAGCGCAGGTGTCGGTCGTAAAGAACGGGTTGCCCGTGCCCGCTGCGAGGATCACGACGCGACCTTTTTCGAGGTGGCGCAGGGCGCGCCCGCGGATGAACGGCTCGGCGACGGCGCGGATCTCGATGGCCGACTGCACCCGCGAGTCCACCCCGCACGCCTGCAGGCGCTCGCGCAGGGCCAGCGCGTTGATGACGGTGCCGAGCATGCCCATGTAATCGGCGGTCGCCTGCTGGAACCCGTCGGTCTTGGCCAGCTCGGCGCCGCGGATGATGTTCCCCCCGCCCACGACCACGGCGATCTGCGCCCCCGCCTTGGTCGCCTCGCGGACCTCCTCAGCGATCAGGCTCAGCTCGCCCGTGTCGATCCCGAAGCCGCCCGCCGGGCAGAAGGCCTCGCCCGAGAGCTTGAGCAGCACCCGCGAGGGCGGGCGCCCCGGGCTCCAGGGGCGGTCGGTGTCGGTCTTGCGTGCGGTGGCCTGGTCGGTCGGCATCGGAGAAGCCCCCAGAGACGTGCATCGTCCTCGGAGCCTGCGGCTCCCGCTTGGGCATTCAACGGACACCCCGCACAGGGATCAAGTGCGTCCGCCGCTCTCGGGTCATGATTCCGCCCCGCAGACTCGGGCGAACCTCCCGAGCCCCCCTTGCGAACAGAACAGCAGGATCTGGGGGGGCGTGAGGGCGAGGAGCCCTCCGCCCGACCGATCGCCCGCCCAGCGGGCCAATGTGACAAGACCATCCGAGGGGGCCGCCCGTTTGTACGATGCAGGTGTGAGCGACACCCACCCACAGCCAGCCGGCGCCCATGTCTCGCCCCAGGCCCCAGCCCAGGCCCCAGCTGATATCGGTTGGGAAGTCGGGGAATCCGGGCCGGCGCCCAGGCCCAAGCCCAGCCATGGCGGGACATGGCGCCTGCTGCGCCGGGCGACGCTCGTCGGTGCCGGGGCGTCGCTGGCGGTCCATCTGGTGCTGTGGCTCATCGCGGCGGTGTGGACGGTGAGCTTCACGACGCCCGACGCCGGGGGATCGGCCCCGGGCACGGTGGACTTCGCGATGATGACCAGCGCAGAGCTGGCGGCGCTGCAGCAGAACGCGCTGGAGATGGATTCGCCCGCGGCGCCCGAGATATCGGCGGCGGATGTCGCGCCGGTAGAGCTGATGACCGACGCGGCGGGCGCCGAGGCGATCACGCCCGAGCTGACACAGATCGATACGGCGCTCGGATCGGGGGATGTGACCGGGTCGTCGAGCTTCGGCGCCGCGTCGAGCGGATCGGGCGCGGCCGGGTCCGGCTCGGGGGCGAGCTTCTTCGGGCTCGAGGCCCAGGGGCGGCGATTCGCGTACATCGTGGACCGCTCGGCCTCGATGAAAATCGACACGCCCAGCGGGCGCACCCGCATGGAGCTGACCCAGCGCGAGCTGGGCCGCTCGATCGACGCGCTGCTCGAGAGCGCAGAGTTCTTTGTGGTGTTCTACTCGGACCGTGCGACGCCGCTCGGGTCGCGCCGCCTCTGGTCCGACGCGACGGAGCGGAAAAAGCTCTGGGCCAGGCGGGAGCTGTACAGTGTGAAGGCAGCAGGCTGGACCCTCCCGATGAGCGGGTTTGAACTGGTATTCAAGCTCCGCCCGCCGCCGGACGCGATCTACTTCATGACCGACGGGGATTTCCCGGCCAGCGTGCCCGAGAGCATTGAGCAGCTCAACCGGCGGTCCCGGATCCCGATCCACTGCATCATGTTCGGCGAGTTCTCCAGCAGCTCGGACCGCGACGACGTGGAGCGGATGATGCGCAAGATCGCCTCGGATTCGGGCGGGAGCTTTGCGCGTGTGGAAGGGAAACGCCCGTGAGGCGCCTGCGCGGATGGATCGGGCTCGGAGTAGCGCTGGGCGTGTGTGCGCCCGCGCTGGCGCAGCCGGCGTCGCAGGTCCTGGAGATGTGGGACGGGCAGGACCCGCCGCAGGGCACGGTGACGTCGGTTGATCTCCAGGGCGTGAGCGTCATGCTGGGCGATGGGACGATCACGCTGCTGGACTGGACGCAGGTGCGCGATGTCAGCGGCGCCCGGGGCCAGGAGTTTGCGGCGTTCCGCGACGACGCTAGGGCCATCTGGCGGGCGAGCGTCCGTCTTGAGCGCGGGGATCTGGTCAACGCCGAGCCGCTGCTCGAAGACCTGTTCGCCCGGACAAGATTTGAGCAAGGGGCGGCGTCGTCATTCGTGGCGCGGGGGTTGATGCGCGCCCGCCTGGCAGGCGGGGCTCGGGCGCCGGCGATCGCGCCGTGGCTCGGTGTGCTCGGGGCGGAGCGGTGGGCGCCGGGGGGCGACGCATCGGACGATCCGAGCACGCTGATCGACCCGGCGACGGGCTTGGCGCCATCGCTCGCGCCGATCTGGCTCGACAACGAGCAGAGCGCATGGCTGGTGCGCCACGCGGTTGCGCAGGCGCCGGAGACCGGCGCCCGACCCGGGGCGGGGCGGATGCGCCAGGTTGCGCTGAGCACGCTGTACCGCGTGAGTGCGCTCTACGAGAGCGACCCGGGCGATGGCGAGGCGATCCGGCGCGAGATCGAGGCGATGTACGAGCAGATCGACCCGGACACGCTGAGCGAGGCGGGGGTCTCGCTTGTGCTCGAGATCGTGCTCTCGCGTGTGGGCGGGGCTGAGCAGCGGGCCTCGGCGCAAACCGCGCTGCGGGCGCGACTGCGCAAACGACCGTCGGTGTGGCACGAGGCCTGGATCCGCACGGCGCTCGGGCGGTCGATGATCCTTGACGACAACCCGGAGATCCGCGGGCGGGGCGTGATCCAGCTTCTGCACGTCCCGGCGAGGTTCGAGCGGGCCGCCCCCGGGCTGGCATCGGTGGCGCTGGCCGAGGCGGCGGTGACGATGCGATCTCTCGGCGAGGGCGAAGCCGCGGGCTCGCTCCGGCGCGAGCTGCTCGAACGTTTCCCGGACAGCGAGGGCGCCCGGTGGGACGCGATCCGCGACTGGGGGCGCGGGGCGGGTGCTTTGACGGGTGCTTCGTGGGGCGAATCAACAGACAACAGCACGGGCGCCGACGGACGGTCGGCGCCGGAAGGGAACGGACGCTCATGATGAGCCCAGGGGATCTATCCACGCTGGTTCTGGCGCAGGCGTCGGACGGGGCGTCGAAGTCATTGCTCGAGTACATCGCCGCGGGGCGAGAGGTCGGGCTGGTCATCATCCTGCTGTCGCTGGCGGCGGTGGGCATGATCGTGGCGCAGCTGCTGCGTCTGCGCCGGAGCCGCCTGGCGCCGCCCGAAACGGTCGAGCGTCTGCACGAGCTGCTGCGCGCCAATCAGGTCGGGGCGGCGATCGAGTTCTGCACGGATGTCGAGAACGACTCGTTCCTCACGCGCGTGCTCGGCTCGGCGTTGATCCGGTGCTCGCGCTCGCCGTTCGGGTTTCTCGAGCTCAAGAGCGCCCTCGAAGAGGTCGGGCAGGCGCAGGTGGCAAGGCTGTACCGGATGACCGACGGCATCGGGCTCATCGCCTCGGTCGCGCCCATGCTCGGGCTGCTCGGGACCGTCGTCGGCATGGTCAGCGCCTTCGACACCATCGCCCTGACCGAAGGCCCGGCCCGCCCGGACCAGCTCGGCGGGAGCATCTCGCAGGCGCTCGTCACCACGGTGCTCGGGCTGATCGTCGCGATCCCGTGTACCGCCGCGTTCACCTACCTGCGAAACAGGATCGACACGCTCACGAGCGAGGTCGGCGAGACCATCGAAGAGCTCGCGGCCTACCTCGAATCTGGCGGGGCTCAGGCTGGCCCGCCGCCGGCGCCGCGCCCGGTGCGCCCGCCGCCGCCCGCAGGAGCACCCCAGGCGTGAGGTTCACCCGCCCACACGAGGACCGCATCCGCGAGTTCGATCTCACACCGATGATCGACGTGGTGCTGCAACTCATCATCTTTTTCATGTTCACGTCGCAGTTCGGAGAGCTGGCGCGCACCGAGGTGGACCTGCCGCGTGAGGCGGGCCAGGAGGAGCAGGCGTCCAAGGCGACGCTGGCGATCGACCTGACGCGCGAGGGCGTGATCCTGCTCGATCGCGAGCCGATCACGCTTGAGGGGCTCGCGCAGCTGGCGGCGATGGAGATCGAACGTGCCGGCGACCCGGATCTGGTGACGATCCGGGTCCGCCCAGATCGCGAGTGCCGCGCTGCTCACTTGAACCGGCTGATGAACCGCCTGGCCCGCGCGGGCGTGCGCCGGTGGAGCATCGGGACGATGGACCCGGCGTTGGTGGGGGGGGAGCCATGAACCTGACGCCCCTCTCAGAGCGACACCGCGGCGGGCGCCTCCGGGCGCTGCCCATGACGAGCATGATCGATGTCGTGTTTCTGCTGCTGATTTTCTTTCTTGTCACGTCGAGCTTCGCGCCCGAGGAAGGGCGGATCGACTCCACGCTGCAGGCGGAAGGGAGCGGCGCCAGCGCGAGCGACCTGCAGCCGCAGGTCGTGCATGTAGAACGTCTGGGAGCCGCCGTGGTCTTCCGGGTTGGGCAGCGGACGACGACAAGCGTCCAGGAGCTGACAGCGATCCTGCGCCAGCTCCCGCGAGAGGCCGGGGTCGCGGTCCGGGTTGCGGGCGAGGTGCCGGTGGCGGCGGCGGCGCGGGCGATGCAGGCGGCGTACGACGCGGGCTTTGAGAAGAGGAGCTATGTCCCGGCGTCTGACTGAGATTTTTGCGATTGTGCTGGTGCTCGCGGGTGCTGCGCGCGCGCAAGAGGCGTCGTCGCCTGATGAGCGTGTGGCGCAGTTTCTTGAGCGGTTGGCGCTCGATGATCTGCTCGGGGTGCAGCTACGCGAGCGCATGTCGCGCGCGGGCGAGGAGGAGCGCGTCCGGGTCGCCGAGCGTCTGGCGAGGCTGTACACGCGCCAGCTCGCCGGGGCGACGACGGACGAGCAGCGAGAGGCGATTGAGGCGAGGAGCCGGGCGCTGCTCGACGCGATGCCGGCTGGGCGGTTGTTCGACCTTCGAGTCAGCCTGGCGATCGCGCTGTACCTCCCGAGCGAGCAGATCGCCGAGCGGGCGAGGCTGTCGCTGGCGACCGAGCAGGAGATCGCCCGTGCGATCCGGACACTCGACGGCGTGCGCGACTCGCTGATGGACATCGCCCAGACCAGCGAGCGCGAGATCGCGGTCTTCGAGCGCCGCGAGCGAGCGGCCAGCGAATCCGTGCGGCGCGAAGCGCAAGAGCGTCTGGGCGAGGCGCGCCGCATCCGGTCGCTGAGCCGGTATTACGCGGGCTGGGCCGGGTACTACGGCGCCTTCTTGGCCGGCGACACTTCGGGCATCTCCAGGGCGATCAAAAACTTCGGGTTCCTGCTCGACTCGACCGAGCAGCGCCCGACGCTCGAGCGTCTGCCCATGCGTCTGCTCCGGTTCGAGCATGTTTCGCGTTCGGCGATCGGTGTTGCATTGTGTCTTTCGCTTGAAGAGCGCCACGGCCAGGCGATCCGCTGGGTCGAAGCGCTCGGCGAGGCCCAGGAGCTGGCGCCGGAGGCGGTCGATCAGCTTCGCGCGGCGACGATGGTTGTTTTTGCCAAGGCCTCGGCGTGGGCGGAGCTCTCGGATCTGATCGGGCGCCGGCGGCGGGCCGGGAGCCAGTTCACGCCCCTGCCCGAGGGCGAGGCGCGTTTGCTGGCTGTGCTCACGCTCGATGCGCTGCGCGATGAGCAGCTCTCGCGCTCGGACGTGAACAGCGCCGAGTCGTTGGCACTGATCGCGCTCGGGGATCTTTCAGTGCAGGGATCGGTGGCGCATGTGCTGGACCTGGCGACGCGGTACGAGAACTTGCCGATCGGCGATGACGGGTTTATCTTTCAGTATGCACGGGGCCTGCGCCAGTACCGCGACGCGCGGGAGCGGCACGGGGCGATGGGGCGGGATGATTCTCGCCCGGCGGAAGACGTCGAGACCCGGTTCGCCTACGCGGAGGCCAGCGAGACCCTGACGCAAGCGCTCGAGAGCGATGAAGCGCGCCGGTACCCGGCGCAGCGGGACGAGTGCCGCCTGCGCCTCGGTTTGAGCTTGTTTTATAGCGGTGAGCTGGCGCTCGCTGCGCAGGAGCTGGCCCGGGCGAGCGAGTCCGAAGTGGCCAGTGTCCGCGACGAGGCGGAGTGGATGCGCGTCGTGGCGTTGGACACGGGTGTGGAGGGTGGGGATGAGTCTCTGCGCGAGGCGCGCGATGCGGCTGCGGGCGAGTACCTGCGTGTGAATCCGCGTTCAAGCCGTGCGGCCCTGCTCGTGATGCGCCTTGCCAACGCGGATCTGGTGGACGACGAACGCGCGGCGGAGATTCTTTCGAGTGTCCCGCCCGACGCGCCGTACGCGGACGCGGCCAGGCGTCACCTGGCGCGACTTCTTTATCGGCTCTATCGGTCGGCTCCGAGCGAGTCGCACGAAGAGGCGGGGGCGCGGTTTGTGTCTCTCGCCATCCCGCTGATCGAGAGCGATGAGCGGGCGGCGCTTGATCCGGAATCGCCCGCGAGCGAGCGGGCGCCGCAGACGCTGCTGGTGCGTGTTCGCCAGGTTCTTGATGTCGTGCTTGGGGTCGAGCGTCTGGATGTTCGGCTCGCCGACGACGCGTTGAGAGCGTTGGGGAGGGTCGCCGAGGCTCGGAAGATGGACCTGAGCTCGATCAGCGAAGAGCTGATGTTCCGGCGCCTGCAGATCGCGTTGCGGAAGGAGAGCGAGTCGGATGTTGATCGTCTGCTGGGTGAGCTGCGCCTTGCCGGGGGGCGATACGCCGACGCGGCGGATCGGGTGATGTACCGGCGCGCCCTGCTGGCGTGGGCGGCGCCGCCTCGCAAGGCCGAGGAGGCGCGCGAGCTGGTGCGACACGGCTCGCGCGTTGCCGAGACGCTCATCGCCCAGGACCCGGCCCTGGAAAACGCGGCGACGCTCGGCGTGCTCGACCGCGTCGCGGACGCTGCGGCGTATCTGGCGCGCGACGAGGGCGACCCGGCCATGGGTGAGCTGGCGCTCTCCCTCGATCAGCGCGTGCTCGACAGCGGGCGCCAGACCGCGGGCCTGCTCCGGCGCATCGCCCAGATCGCCGAGCAGGGCGGGCAAACCGAGCGGGCGCTCGATGCATGGCTCCAGCTCATGGGCGGCGTGCCCGAGAACGATGTCGAGTGGTACGAAGCGCGGTACCACTCGATCCGCCTGATGCTCCTGATCGATCCCGACAGAGCGCGCGGCTCGATGAAGCAGTACCGCGTGTTGCACCCCGGGACGGCGCCGCCGCCCTGGGATCAACGCATGCGAGAGCTTGAGGCGCAGATCCTGCTTGCGCCCGCAGGGAGTGGCGGATGAGCGGCGCCGAAGGGGGAGCGGGAGGTCGTGAGTCGCCGACGGCGATGTTCCTCGGCGCCGAGGCGGCGCGAGGGGGGCCGTTCGCGTTGCTGGGGCTCCGCGCCGGGGCGCTTGATGATGAGCAAATTCTCAGGGCGCGCGACCAGCGGATGCGTGAGATCGATGTTCATCGCCTCGCCGAGACGCCCGAGGCGGACGAGGTGCGGTTGTCGCTGTACGCCGCGGCGGCGCAGCTGCTCAACCCGGTGATTCGCGCCCAGCTCGCCGAGAGCTGGGGCGGACCCCCCGCCGGTGTACAGAGCGGCGCTGCGCAGCCTGCGCGCCCGCCGGGCTCTCGCGTGAACCCGCTCGAGCAGGACGCGATCCTCGCGCTGGCGATGTTCGGCGGGTGGAACCGAAAGTCGCTTCGGCGCATCGCCTCGATTGCGCACGCGCGCGGGCTCAGCTCGCAGGACGTTGCGCAGACGCTGCGCCGGATCGGGCGCCAGCGCCGCCCGATGCAGGGAGCAAGGGTTGCTATTCCGGCGTCAACAGGCGCCAAGGCGCCATTGGCGCCGGTGTTCGGGGCGCCGCCCCCGCAGGTGTCGCTGCTTGACCCGCTCCCGGAGCAGATCGACCCAGCCCAGCGGCTGCTCAAGGTGGCGTTGATTGTCGCGGCGGTCGCGGTCACCACGCTCGTCGTGCTTTTCGGGGGTGTGTACGCGATCATGGCGGTCGATCGGGCCGAATCTGGGCGTGTTGCGCAGCATGACGGCGCGACCGGTGCGCCGCCCGAACCTGCGCGGGTGAGACGTGAGGCGAACCGACCGGGGCGGACGCCGGCGAGCCAGCGCCGCCTGCCAGAACCCGATGCGCTGGGCGATCCGGCGTTGGTGGTGCACGAGCTCGAGGGGGCGCGCCGCGGGCTCGAGCTGACGCCGTACGAATCAACGCGCCGCTTTGCCCAGGCGGTGCGCCTGCTCTCGGGGAGCTGGGCGGGGTTCAGCCCCGAGGAGCTGGAGCTGGCCAACGATTCTGTGGAGGTGTTCCTGGAGTCGTTGGTGCGTCCGGACGTGTCGCGCCTGGCGCTCGACGCGGTGGGCGCGGGCGTGGTCTCGCTGGGCGAACCCGGGACGCCGGTCGAAGGCGACGAGGTGTGGAGCGGGGTCTGGTCGGCGGGCATGCTCGCGCAGATCCAGCGCAACCCGGTTCTGGGCGCCTCGATGCGGGGGCAGATCGACCGCCTGCGCCGGCGCATCACACCCGACGGGGCGCGGGGCTCGGGCTTTCGTGTTGGCGCCGCGATCGGTGTGCGGGTCATCGGCGACCGCCTCTCCGCCGACGGGGCTTCGCTTCGCACATGGCAGCGTTGGATCGAGACGGTGGATGCGGTCTCTCGCGAGGACGAGGCGCTGCGGACAGACCTGCTCTCCGGGGCGCTCGAATCTCTGCTGGCGCCGGCGCAGATGGGCGTGAGCAGGCAGGGGGGCGCGATCCGCGAGATCGCGCTGGCGATGAGCTGGCGCCAGAACGCCGGGGCGCGCCGCTGGCTTGTGATGGTGCTGGGGCGGAGGGGCGTGGATCAGGCTGCGCTCGCGGGGCTGGTTGAGGCGGTCGTGAGCGAGTCCGGGGCGAGCGGGCTCGACGCCACGATGACGCTCTCACCCAACGCGACCGGGCGCGAGCGGGCCGCGCTGAGCGAGCGTCTGACCGAGGCGTGGGGGCTCGGGCGCGATGAACGGGCGGACTCGTTCTCGCAGGCGTTGGGCGAGGTTGTCCGGGCGGCGATCCGCGAGCGTTCGATCGCGCCGAACCCCGCGGCGCGATTGGCTCCTGCGGTGCGTCTGGCGTACGCCAACGCCGGGGCTGCGCTGGCGCGCGATGAGCGGTTCGAGGATGCGAGCCGGGCGTTGGGGCTGGCGACGGCGTTCGGGCTTGACCGGGGCGCGACGCCCAGCGCGGATCCGTTCGATGCGCCCGGCGACGGGAGCTGGGCGGTGCGACTGGAAAACTCGGGCGATTCACCCGAGGATCGCCTCAGAGCCCTGGACCGCCTGGGCAAGCGGATGTCGTCGCGGATCGGGCCAGTGGACGCCGAGGTGTTGCTCTCGCTGGCGCTGCGCGGGACGCCCAGAAGCGTGCGCGAGCGGGCGCAGCTGGTGGCGGCGAGGTTTGTCGCCTCGCCCGCGATGGTTAACGCGATGCTCGAGCGTGTCGATGACCTGCCGCGTTCGGCGCAGGTCATCGGGCTGGTGGAGTTGATGACAACGCGCCCGATCGACACGGGCGCCGGGGATGGGTCGTGGCGCGTCGAGGCCCGGCGAGCTCTGCTCGAAACGCTGATCGAGGTCGTCGCGCGCGAGGGCGCCGACGGCGATGTTGACACACTCAGCGCCGAGCTTGAGAACGCCTACGCGATGGCGCTCGGCGACGTAGTTTCCGAGGATTCCGGGCATGCCCAGAACCCCCTGACCGATTCCGCCCGGACGCTGGCGCTGCGCTACCGGCGCGAGGCGAGCCGCCTGGGCGGGGCGCCCGGGCTGGGGATCGACCCGCCAGAGATCGAGCGCCGCCGGCGTTCAAGGCTCGCGCTGAGCGAGACACCCATCCACCGCTTCCTCAGCGAGCAGATCGCGCTGTGCGAGTCGCTGGCGCTGCTTGTCGCTGGTGAGCGGGGCGGGATCTCGGGCGAGATCAACGGCGTGCTGAGCGATCTTGCGCGCGAGCTGCGCGAGGCGACGCACGTGCTCGACCAGGTTTCCACGACCGAGCTCGCGATCGCGAGGCTCTGGCTGATCCGCGAGGGGGTGTCGCCATGAGGCGCAGGTGGCTCTGTGTGTTGATTGCTCTGTTCACGGGCGCTTTCGCTGCGGCGCAGCAGGACGACGGCGATGCGCCCGCGGGCGAGGCGCGTATTGACCGGCTCGCAGAGCGGCTTGCGTTGCTCTCGCCCGAGTCCCCGGCGCTGTACCTCGAGCTTGGCGAGGAGGTCGCTGCGGGCGCGAGCACGGACGAGGCGATCGGGCTGGCGAGGCGCTTGTATGTGCTTGCGCTGACATCGGGGCTCGACGCGGGCGACCGGGCGATCGCGGGCGGCGCCTGCCTGGCGTTGGCTGAGATCGCCGAGACCGAGCGCGAGCGCCGTTGGTTGATCGCGCTGGCGCGCAACGCCGACGATCGGGTCGAGGCGCAGAGCGATGAGCGAGCCGCCGTCCCAAGCAAGGCCGGGCTGGACGCGAGCGCCGCGCTGACGCGCGTGCGCGCGGGCGATGGGCGCATCGCCCGGCGTGCGCTCGAGCGCCCCGAGATCCGGCGCGCGATCGAGGCCCACGCCCCGGACGCCTGGATCGCGCATCTCGACTCTGAGGCGAGGCGCTGGCCCTGCCCCGAGTGCCGCGGCGACCGGTTTGTGCCCGACCCGGACCGCCCCGGGGCGGTCCGACTGTGCGCGACATGCTCGGGGAACCCGGGTCCGGTGCATGACCGGGCCGGGCTGCTCGAGCATCTGCGTGTCGAGGCGGCGCTGCTGGGTGTCAGCGCCAACTCGTGGTCGGCCCAGCTTGCGATGGGGCGGGGTGATCCATTGCGTGAGGCCGACCCGCGCGAGGTCGCGCCGTACTACGCGATCGACCCGGCCCGGGCCTGCTGGCGCGACGACCGCTGGGTGATCTGCCCCGAGGGCGAGGACGCTCCCTAGACTCGCCCCGCCCGCAGCCCGGGCGATGAGATGAGGAGTCCACCATGTCCGACCAGCAGGCCCCCGCGTCCAAGACCGACGCCCCCACGAGCAAGCCCGAGATCACGTTTGACGACTTTGTCAAGCTCGATCTGCGCGTCGCGACCGTGCTCGAAGCCGAGGCGCACCCCAACGCCGACCGCCTGCTCAAGCTCCAGGTGGACGATGGATCGGGGACGCCCCGCCAGATCTGCGCCGGCGTGCGCGAGCACTACGAGCCGGCGGACCTCGTCGGCAAGCAGATCATCATCGTGGCGAACCTGGCTCCGCGCACGATCAGGGGCGAGGAGTCGCGCGGCATGCTCATGGCCGCCTCGAACGCGCCCAAGGACGCGGGCGAGGTGCGGAAGGTCGTGCTCGTGACGCCCATGAGCCCGATCGAGCCCGGCTCGGCGGTCTCCTGACTCAACGCTGATTCCGCATGGCGTCAGGGCGCGTCTTTGGGCGTCGCTCCGCCTCCTGCGCTGCGCCCGGGAGCGCCCCGCAGCAGGCGACGCATCATCTGGTCGACCATCTCCTCGACGACCTGCGAACGCTCAGACTCACGCTCGGCCAGCTCGGCGCGGAGCGATTCGATCCGATCTTCGAGCAGCTCAACTTCTCGCTGCTGGATCTTGGCCCGGATCTCGGCCTGGGCCGTGAGGAGGTTGGTCAGGCGTTGTCGGGTGTTGGCGATGAGCTCCGGGGTCGGCTCATGCCCGCGGGCCGCCTCGCGCGCCTCGCGTGCGATCTTGATGGTTTCGAGGCTGCGTTTGAGCTCTTGCAGCTTGAGCTCGCCGAGCGTCGCGTCGCGCCGCTTGGCGTTGATGACATCCTTGATCCTCGGCGCCAGACGCTCGATAAAGCGGGCGCTCGCGCCCGGGTGCTGGGCCTCGATCCCGCTCAGGTGCTGGTCCATCTCTTTCAGGTGGGTTGCGATGAACGCGCGGACCTGCTCGGGCGAGACCGGGGTGTGCTCGGGCGAGCGGGCGGGTCTTTCGCTGGGCCTGTCGTTGAGGGGAGCGCCGGGGCGGGTCGGGCGTTCGCCGGCGCCCCCCGCTCGTTGCTCGGCGTCTGGGCGCATCGCCCCAACCCGGCGGTAGGGCTGGTCGCCCTCGCCCCGGGCGTTCCTCCCGGACCAAGGCATGAAGTACCTGCGTTCGTCCGGGCGCAGGTCGCGCATGACCTCGCGCAGCCCGTCGCCGGCTTCAAGACGGGCCAGCGCCGCCTCGAGGCGGTCCGCCCGCGCCCGCGCCTCGTGAACCCGGCGTTTGAGGCGATCGAGGTTGATCTCGCGGGGGGCGCCGGCGCGGTCCGGGCGATCCGGGCGTTCATCGGCGCTGGGCTGCGCGTGCGACGCCGGGGCGTGCTCGGGCTGCTGCGCCCGGGCGGAGCCCACAACAAGCAACCCGGCGATCAGTGCGGCTGCGATGCGCATCAGATTGACTCCTCGACATACTCGTCGGCGATCGTCCCGAGCGCGTCCCAGGTCCGCCCGATCGAATCACCCAGCGAATCCGCGTCGCTGCGGAGCTGGCCCGACCAGCTCCCGGCGTGCTCGTCGAGCAGATCCGCCAGCGCCAGCAGATCATCGACATCCTGCTCGAGGCTCGCGAGCTGGGTGATGCTCTCGGTATTGGTTGCAGGGGTGGGCGATGGGCGGAGCGTGAACCACGCGGCGGCGCCAGCGCCGACAACCAGCACCGCCGCCGCGAGCGCCCCGACCGGGCGGAGCCAGACGCGCCTGGCGCCGATCTGGATCGGGGCGGGCGTCTGGGCTGACGACTGGGCGTCCATCGCGGCATCGGCGATTCGCCGTTCAAAGCTGCCCGGGGCGGAGGCGCGGTCGATCGCGCCCAGCGCGTCGAGGCGCTGCGCGATCGGATCGGTCTCGGGCGTCGTGTGTTCGTTGGTCATGACGCGTCCGCCTTTCGCTGGTCTTGCGGGGGGGTCTCGAGCATGGAGCGCAGTTTCTTGAGCGCCCGGTGGTGCCTTGCCAGGAGCGTGCCGACCGGCTCGCCCAGCATCTCGGCGATCTGCTTGAAGCTCATCTGCCCGTGGTGGCGCAGTTCGATGATCTCTCGGTCCGAATCGTTGAGCTGCCCGACCGCATCGCGGAGGGCGTCGGTCGAGGCGTCCGCCTCGGCGGCAGGGGGCGGGGTCCGGGCGCCCTCAAACCAGACCGGGTCGCTGGGCGTCGCGTGGCGTTTCTGTCGGCGGGCCTCGTCGCGGATCCGGTTCATCGCGACGCGGAAGAGCCAAGGCTCGAACCGCCCCCGCTCGTCGTACTCACCGGTGCTCAGCTTGGTCGCCAGGGTGACAAACACGGACTGCGAAATCTCCTCGGACATTTCCGGGCTCAGGCGCCGGCTCCGAGCCAACGCGAAAATCCGGCGTGCGTACAGATCAACCAGACGCTCCCACGAGCGCTCGTCACCATCGCCCGCGCCCCGGATCAGGGCCGAGAGCTCGTCCTCCGGGTGCTCGGGCGGCTCCGGGTCCATCCGTAATGCGGGTCTCATCCCGGTGCTCAACGCCCGACCGGGCTCGGCATTGCACCCCCGGCGACCCCCGCCGGGCGATTGCGCTGGCCCGCATCATGACAGAGATCCCCCCCGGGCGTCACGCTTGCCCCCCTACCCACGCCGGCGCCCCGGTTTCTCGGACGGTCCGCCGCTGGCGTGAGGGTGGAGGCGGCGCCTTGCCCGATTCGACCGAACCGGGCAAGGCGCCCGGGCGTTGAGAGGGGCGAGCTGGGGAGAACTCGGGGGAGATGGACCATCGTGCGATATCCGGCGCCGCCCGCGTAAGCTCTGCCAGGGGACCTCTCGGTTCCTGCCAGATGGCCCGCCAGGATGCCCGCGTGGACCCAATCTCAGACGAGCAACTCTTTGAGCGGTACCGAGCGGGCGAGGCGGAGGCGCTGCGGACGCTCATCGAACGCCACCACGACGACCTGCTCCGGTTTCTGACGCGTCTGCTGGGCGACCGGATCGCGGCGGAAGACGTCTTCCAGGACGCGTTTTTGCAGGTCCATATCTCACAGGACACCTTCGACACCTCGCGCCGGTTCAGGCCCTGGCTCTTTACCATCGCCGCCAACAAGGGGCGGGACTACCTGCGCAAGAAGGGTCGCCGCCGGACGGTCGATCTGTCCGCCCCGGTCGGGGGCGCTGGCGGCGGACGCGACGCCTCGTTCATCGATCTCATGGAAATCGACGTCCCGGCGCCCGGGGATGCGATGGACAACGCCGAGCGGGACGAGGAGGTCCAGCGGGCCTTGGACGGGTTATCGCCCCCGCTGCGCGAGATTCTGCTCCTGGCGTATTTCCAGCGCCTGAGCTACGCCCAGATCGCCGAGGACCTGGGAATCCCGCTTGGGACGGTCAAGAGCCGCCTCCACTCGGCGGTGGCTTCTTTCGCGCGTCAGTGGAATCTCCGAACCCGGTCCCGGGGCGAGTCGTAGGACCCGTCCCCTCAGGTCTCAGTTCTCAGGTCTCAGTTCCATCGAATCATCGGAGCGGCGTATGTCCACGGATGAGATGCACGACCAGCCAATCGGCGCCCCCAGCAATGAGCCCAGCAATGAGCCCAACGATCAGCAGCTTCCCGGGCTTGTCCCCGAGGACCGGGCCGCGATCGACGCCCTGATCGACTCACGGGCCAGTTCCAGTGAGAACGCCAACAGCGACCAGACCCTGATCTCTGACCCAAGGATCGAGCGGGCCGGGCGTCTGCTTGACCTGCTCGGCGCCTCTGCCGGACCGGCGGATCGGGCGCTCGTTGACCTGACCTACCTCCGGGTGATGCGAGCGAGCGAGGCGCCCGAGGCGCAGCTGGAATCGATCAGCGCCGACGGGCTCGACGCCTGGGTCCAGGGCGGGTTTGACGCGGCCAACGCGCCGGCGAGCCTGCGTGACCAAGCCACCCAGCACGAACACCTCGCGGCGCTGTGCACCGCGCCAATGCCCGGCGAGAGCGACGGACGCAGCGCCCGCATTGATCGCACACTCTCAACGATTCAAGAGCAGATCGACACGCAGAGCGAGAGCCTCCGCCTGGACCGCCGGCGGGGCGGGCTCAGCTCGCTGCGCTTGTCAGATGTCATCTCGATCGCGGCGATGCTGCTGCTGGCGACGGCGGTTGTGCTCCCCGTGCTCAACTCGGTCCGCCAGACTCAGCAGGTCGAGCTGTGCCGATCGAACTTCGCGGGCGTGGGCGGGGCCTTTGGTATGTACGCCAACTCCAACGCCTCGGCGCTGCCCATGGCCAGCGCCGGGCTCGGCGGGACCTGGCTCGACGTCGGCTCCACCCCGGAACGCTCGAACTCGGCCAACCTGTACCTGCTTGTGCGCACCAATCACGTCCAGCTCGAACAGCTCGCCTGCCCGGGCAACCCGGAGGCGCCCACGGTGCGTCTGGCGTCGAACCAGACCGACTGGCGGCGCCTCGAAGAGGTCTCGTACAGCTATCAGGTGACACCCAGGGGCGCCAACCCGAGCTGGGGCGGGGGCGGGGGTCAGAGCCGGATCGTCATGGCCGACCGCTCGCCCGTGATCCTGCGGATCGTCCGGGGCGACACGGTCTACCCCGAGGCGAACAGCACGAACCACGCCGGCGAGGGGCAGCACGCGCTCACGAGCGACGGGTCCACACAGTGGCTCGAGTCGCCGGTGGTCGAGGGCGACAACATCTGGTTGCCTCGGGTGGCCGAGGAGGGCATCCGGGATGCGCGGGCCAAGCTCGGGCTCCGCGGCGATGAGCGTCCGACCTCGGACCGGGACGTGTTTCTGGCGCCGTAGGCGATTCCCTGACACGACCCGCCCAGGATCATCCTCTCTCAAGCCCGCCCCGCTTGCTGTCGCGAGCGGGGCGGCCTACGCTTCCGGGCTCTGAGACGCCCGCAGGTGGGTGTTTCGGGGCCTTTGATGACGATTGACCTTTTGGGCGGACGAGCCCAGGAGCGTGACGCGATGGGTAAAATGAAGCCGCACAAGGGGTTGGCCAAACGCATCCGGATTTCTAAATCCGGCAAGGTGCGCCACCGCTCAGCCTATCACAAGCACCTTTCGAGCCACAAGAGCGGCAAGCGCCTGCGCCAGCTGCGCAAGGATCCGACGGTCGCCAGCTCGGAGACCAAGCGGTTCGAGAAGATGCTGTTCCGCCGGTTGCGTGGTCGGGGCAAGGCGGTCGGGTCGCGTCGTCGCAGCCCGTCGCCGGAAGAGCGTCGCGCGGCGCGTGAGGGCAGCGAGTCCTGACTGATTTGAACTGAGTAAGTATCCGCGCCCGAGGCGCGGTCTGGATCGAAGCACCGTCCGTCGGGCATGAAAGTCCGGGCAGTCGAGCCCGCCCCGCCGAGACACAGTTGATAGAGGTGAATCATGCCACGCGTACGCAAGGGCGCCGCACGAGCGCAGGCCCGCAAGCGGCTTCTCCGTCAGGCCCGGGGCTACTTCGGCGCCAACCACAAGAGCCCGTACCGCGCCAAGGACGCCGTCACCCGCGCGGGTGTTTACGCCTACCGCGACCGGCGCGCCCGCAAGCGCGACATCCGCGCCCTGTGGATCACACGCATCACCGCGGCGTGCAAGATGCGCGGCACCCGCTACAGCCTGTTCATCAACGGCTTGAAGCTCTCGGGGATCGACCTGAACCGCAAGATGCTCTCGCAGATCGCCATCGATGACCCGAAGCTGTTCGACACGCTCGTCGAGACGGCCAAGAAGTCCGCGACGGCCACGCCCGCCAAGGCGTAGGCGGGGTAGCGCCGAGGCCGCGATCCCCAATGACCTCGCAGGGAGGCGCCGATGTCTGGGTGGTGGGTCCACAATCTCTGGAGCCAGAATCCCGCGCTGCTCGTATCGTGGGCGGTCTGGGTGATCGGTGCGATCGTGCTGCACGAGCTCGCCCACGGCTGGGCCGCGATTCGGTTTGGTGATCGCACACCGATCGAGACCGGGCACATGACGTGGAACCCGCTGGTCCACATGGGCCAGATGAGCCTGATTATCTTCGCGCTTGTCGGGATCGCGTGGGGCATGATGCCGGTGAATCCGTCGCGGATGCGCGGCAGGCACGCCGAATCACTCGTCGCGCTGGCCGGGCCTGCGATGAACCTGTCGCTGGCGGCGATCGCGATGGTGCTCGGGCTGGTCTGGATGGGCGTCGCGGGCGGGCACTGGATCCCGAGTGTCCAGGCCGACGAGCCGCTCTACTCGAACATGGTGCTGTTCTTCCGCACGGGTGTGTTTCTCAACGTGCTGCTGATGGCGTTCAACCTGATGCCGATCCCGCCGCTCGATGGGAGCCGGATTGTTGCGCACTACTCGCCCGGGTACCGGCGCTTCTTCGAGAGCGAGAACGGGCGTTGGGTTGGCCTGGGCCTGCTGATGCTGCTGTTCTTCTTTGGGTTCGACCTGATCATCAGGCAGGTTTCGTCGTGGGCGTTTGTCGTCTGGGATGCGCTCGCGGGTGTAGTCGGCGTCGCCTGAGCGCACACCATCGCTGGCGTGAGGAGCAACCATGGCCGAATCAGATGAGCGCATCCCGAGCAAGGACGAGAGCGCGCCCGATCCGATCGACCTCGAGCCGGTCGGAGAGGCGGCGCCCGAACCCGATCCCGATCCTAAACCTGAGATCGCTCCTGAGCCTCAGCCCGAGGCGGATGTTGTGCCCGAGGTTGTCGAGGTCCGGATCACCGAGTCCTCGTCCAAGGCGCCGCCCAAGCAGGCGGAGGGCAGCGACCCGCTGGTCCGCCCGGGGATGGGCGGCGCCAAGCTCGCGCTGGGCCTGGGTGTTGTGCTGCTGCTCGGCGCGCTCGTGGCATCGGGGATCCGTGCGGGCGGGATCGAGGGCAGTGGGGCGCGGGTGGTGGCGCTGGCGGTCGCCGTCACGCTGTATACGAGCCTGCTGCACACGGGCACGGGTGTGGCTGCGGTCATGGTCGCGGCCCGGATCGAGCGCAGGCCCACGGGCGCTCTGGAGCTGGCCGCAGCGCGCATGCTCGCGGCGGTCGCGACGTTCCAGCTCGTGTACCACCTGCCAGCGCTGATCCCGGGCACGGTGGGGCTGGTCTTTTCGGCAATCCTCGGGGTGCTGGCGTACAGCGCGGCGGTCTGGGCGTTGTTCCGCCTGAGCCGCCTGGAGCTGGGCGTTGTGGTCTCGGGGCACGTGCTGCTGCTGATCGCGGTGGAGCTGGGCACGCACCTGACGTACCTGTCGCGCAGCGCGGTTGAGGCGCTGGGCGCCGGGTAAGCGTTACGGGTGAGCGTTATTTGATCCCGTGCATCATCCGTCTGAGGATGGGTGAAATGATCGCGACGATGATCCCGGCGCAGATCGGGGCGATTACGAGCATCAGAAAGAACCCGGGCAGGCCGTCGATAATGAATGTTTGTTCTGCGGGAGTCCCATCGTCGCCTGGGATGAACTTGATCGAGAATCGCGCAACAAGCCCTGCGGCCAGGTTCGAGAGCGCAAGCGAGAAGAACCAGAGGCCCATCATCAGCGACTGAAGGCGTTTGGGGCTGAGCTTGGTCACCATCGAGAGGCCGACGGGGGAGAGACACAACTCGCCCCAGGTCATGACGAGATAGGTGATGAGCAGCCAGTGCGGGCCAGCGAGCCCGCCGTTACCGGATTCAAACGACCCGAGCACCATCGCGCCGAATCCAAGCCCGAGAAGCCAGAGGCCGATGGCGAACTTCATCGGGGTTGACGGGTTGGCGTTGCGCCGATCAAGCCAGATCCAGAGCCATGAAAAGATCGGGGCGAACAGCAGAATGACCAGCGGGTTTACAGACTGGAACCAGGACGCGGGGAATCCATCGTCGAGAAGCCCGTACACGCTGAGGTCGGTGCTCTCTTTGGCAAAGATGTTGAGCGAACTGCCGGCCTGTTCGAACGCAGACCAGAAAAAGATATTGCCGAAGAACGCGAGGACGAAGATGACGGCGAGCGGAGAGCGTTCACCCTTGGGTTGCATGCTGAGAAACAGCCCAATGCCGGCGATCAGCAGCGTGATGATCACGATAGGCAGACCGACATCGCCCAGGAATCCGGTGAGACTGTTCCAGACATTTACAACCGGGGCAAGCGAGCCAGTGATAAAGAGAGTCAGTGGGATCAGCGGGATCGCGAGCAGGGCAACCATGGCGATTATGGCCGCTTTGTTCCCTTTGCTCGGTTCACGGCTGGGCGGATCGCCGATGGCGCCGAGGATGCGAGGGCGAAAGAACTGGTAGAAGAGCAGCCCGGCAATCATGCCAACAGCCGCAGACCCGAAGCCCCAGTGCCAGCCGATTTTTTCGCCGAGATACCCGGCAACGAGCGGGGAAAAGAACGCGCCGAGGTTGATCCCCATGTAGAAGATTGTGAAGCCAGAGTCTCGGCGTGGATCGTTGTCGCCGTAGAGCTGCCCGACCATGACCGAGACGCAGGGCTTGAAGAAGCCGGTACCGATGATAATGAGTGTGAGTCCGAGCAAGAACGTGACGAGCGACCCGGGGCTCGAGCCCATGAGAACGGGCTGTCCCGGAACGATACTGAACAGTTCCGTTGTCGCGAGCGTGATATGGCCGAGCGCAATGATCCAGCCTCCGACGAGCATGGAGCGGTGTGTGCCGAGCAGCCGGTCGGCCGCGATCCCCCCGAAGATCGAGGTGAGATACACCATGAAGGTGTAGACGCCATAGAGGAGGTAGGCGTCTTCCTTGGTCCACCCAAACCCGGGGTTGGTGTTGACGGTGTCCTCGTCGATCATCTGGGCCGTGGTGGCGGTGAGGTAGAGGACGAGGAGTGCTCGCATCCCGTAATAGCTGAACCGTTCCCACATCTCGGTGATGAAGAGAACCCAGAGCCCCTTGGGGTGCTTCATGCGCAGGGGCGCGCCGGGTCCGCCTTCGAGCCCGCGCATCGCCTCGTCACGAAACTCCGGGTCGCTGCCTGAGAAGGCGTCTTCTTTACGATGCTCGTCCATGGGGGCTCCTCGGTGGGTCGGGCCAGCCTATGGGCTGGCCCCCGCGCCAACAAGTCTCGCCTACCCTCCGGCGATGGACTTTCTCTTTGGCCATAACGGGGTGGACTGGATCGCCGGCGCCTTCATGGTGCTCATGCTCTGGCGCCTGGCCCACCACAAGCGCGACGGGTTCCTGTGGTCGGCGGGGGCCGCGATCGCGTGGATCGTCTTCAACGCCCGCCTGACGCCGGTTTCGGCCCCGGGCATCGCGATCAACGCCGTCGTGCTCGTGCTGAGCGTTCGGTCGTACCTGGTCTGGAAGGCGCCCGGTTCAGAGAACGCCAAACCCGCTTCCGACGGGGCGGAACCCTGATCTAGGGCGTTTCGGTGTCGTCGTCCATATCGTTGTCATCATCATCTGGCCACGCCTGACCCAGCCACGCCTCGTAGCGGCTCTTCTGCTCGGGTGAAGGGTCTTTCACTCGCCGGAGCTTCCATGAGCCGGCGGGGACCGCGTCCGCGACGATCGTGAGTTCGCGCAGCAGGGCGTGTCGGCTGGTCGTCAGCGTGATCTCGGAGCCCGGCTCGATGCCTTCGAGCAGTTTCTTTACATCGGTCGAGGTGACGCGTCGCCCGTTGATGGCGATGAGCTCGTCGCCGGCGATCAGGCCCGAGTCGAAGCTGGCGCCGCCCTCGCGCAGAGCGCGGATGGTGACCTTCCCGTCCTCGCTCGTGAGCGAGAGCCCGAGATCGATGCGAGTGATCGCGACGTTCAGTTCGTCTTCATCCTTTTCGTCGGTCTCGGGTTCATCGAGAGACAAGCGCCAGGGCGCCTTGTCGTGCTTGAAATAGAGATCAACACCGGCCCATTCGAGCAGCGGCTCGAACTCAAGGTCATCGATGCCGCTGACGTTGGCGTCGAAAAAGCCGGCGAAGTCCTGGCCCGTGAGCATGCCGCATGTGTTGACGACGTCATCGGGCGTGTACCCTGGGCCCGAGAGGGGGTGCAGCTTGTAGAGCGCCCGCATGACGTCATCGAGCGAGACATTCCCGTCCGAACGCGATCGCAGCTCCAGATCGAGCATCAGGCTGACGAGGGCGCCCTTGGAGTAAAAATTGATCGTGGAGTTGCCCGAGTCCGGCGTTCGCTTGCTGAACTTCACCCAGGCGTCAAAGCTGGATTCTTCCAGGCTCTGGAGCTTGCGCCCGGGCGTCCGACGCAGGGAGGTGATGGCCGAGCCGATGCGTTTGAAGTACTCGTCTGTATCGATCAGCTCTGTGCGTACGAGCGTGAGGTCGTCGTAATAGCTGGTCGTCCCCTCGGCGACCCAGAGCAGCTTGGTGTAGTTCTCCCGCTCGTAGTCGTAGGGGTGAATGCCGCTTGGCCTGAGCTGCTTGACGTTCCAGGTATGAAAGAACTCGTGGCTGACGAGCCCGAGAAAGCCCTGGTACGCGCTCTCGCTCTCGAAGGAACTCGGGCGGGTTTGCATGATCGTGGAGTTGAGGTGCTCGGTCCCGCCGCCGAGGCCCGGTGCGACATGCAAGAGGAAGACGTAGCGCTCGTAGGGCAGCTCACCGAACACCTCAAACTGACTTCGGACGATGGTCTCAAAGTCGCGCGCGAGCGCGGAGAGATCCCAGTCGCCCTCGCCCCAGACGGCGATCTCGTGCGCCGCGCCTTCGACCTCGAAGGTGATCGTGCTCAGGCGTCCGATCTCGATCGGGGAATCGACGAGCACGTCGTAGTCCGGGCTGACCAGCACGCGTGGATCATCGCCCCTGGGCGCAAGCCCCGTGGCGACGCGCCAGCTCTCCGGCGCCCCTTCCAGGCGGATGACGACCTCCTCGCTCCGCCGGGGCGGGTGGAACAGGAAGACAGAAGAGGCGCTGATAAAAACGTGCGAATCGTTTGCGTATCGCGTCCGGTCTCGGATCGAGTTTGCGTATATCTCGTAGCGGGCGTGGACGGTCCCGCCGTCTGAGCGCACGGACCACGCGTTCTTGCGTGTTTTTTTCCATTCGAGCGGGTCGCCGTTTTCGCCGAGCGCCTCAAAGCGCCGGACCGTGCCCGAAGGATCGATGATGCTGTAGCGCCCGGGTCGCCAGGTGGGCATGACCAGCTCGATCTCGCCGGGGTCAAGGGCGCGGAGGATCATCTCGATCTCGATGATCTGGGCGTGGGCGCGGTCGAGCCTGACGATGTACTCAACGCGCGCCTCCCCGGCGACCGCCCGGGACGAAATGAAAAGCAACACGACAACCAGCACTCTCACGATCGGTCCTCCTCGACGGTATCCCCGCGGTCATTGACGACGATAACGTGCGCTGCGGCCCGGTACCCCGGGGCGCGCTCGCCGAACGTCGGCTCGGCGACATTCTCAAAGAACGCCCGGGCGCGCTCGACCCCCCAGCCGCGTTGGTTCTGCTGCTCGATCGCTCGCCAGCGTTCCCAGCGGACGCCCCGCGGCGCATCCACAAAGACCCTGATCTCGTAGTGCTCGACCAGGCTCGCGTGCAGCGCGTGGATGCCCTCGCAGACGATCAGCTCGCCCGCGTCGATCGTGCGCTCACCGATGCGCCGGTGTTCGTGGAAGCACCAGACCGGGGCGAGCGCCGCTCTGCCGGCGCGCAGCGAGGCGAGATTGTCGGCAAGGCGGGCAAGATCCGCCCGCTCGGGCAGGTCGCGCTCGCGCTCGGGAAGGCCCTTGTAGTCGGGCAGGTAGTCGTCGGTGCGGAGGGTGACGCCGCCGAGGCGGCGGGCGAGTGAGGATTTGCCCGATCCGACCGGCCCGGTGACGCCCACGAGCACGGGCGCCCCAACGCTCCGCTTGGCGCGGATCATCGCCAGCAGCGCCAGCGGCGCCTCCTGCCATGACAGGCGCTTCGCGCTCGAATGAGATGGCTTCTGAGCCCCGGGCATCGGGAGAGCGTAGGGACGAGGACGCGGGCGGTGCCGATCCGGTACGCTCGGCGATCCTCGTCGGAGCGGGCCTATGGGATCACCGATTGGACTGATTGGCATCGTTGTGCTGCTGCTGATCGCGTGGGGTCTGTCCACGGATCGGCGGCGCGTGCCGTGGCGGATCATCGTCGGCGGTGTCGGGCTCCAGTTCGTCGGCGCGGTGCTGCTGCTCAAAACGCCGGTTGTTGTTGGTCTCTTTGACTGGTTCTCGCGCGGCGTATCAAGGGTGATCGGGTTCGCCGACGAGGGGATTGAGTTCATCTTCGGCCCGCAGCTCATGGACCCCACCGGGCCTTGGGGGTTTGTGTTCGGGATCCGCGTGCTCCCCGTGATCATCTTCTTCGCGTCGCTCATGGCGGTGCTGTACCACCTCGGGCTGATGCAGCGCATCATCGCCGCGCTGGCGTGGGTTCTTCGCGGGACGCTGGGCGTCACGGGGACCGAGGCGATGGCAATGGCGGCCAACGTCTTCGTCGGGCAGACCGAGGCGCCCCTGTGTGTCAAGCCGTACATCGAACGCATGACCCGCTCGCAGCTGATGACCCTGATGGTGGGGGGGTTCGCGACAATCGCGGGTAGTGTGCTGGCGGGGTACGCAAACTTCCTGTATCCGATCCCGCCGGAGAGCGCGGGGGCGGTCGTCGTTGCTGCGGCGCAGGAGGCGCAGGCGCAGTGGATCAAGCACCTGCTCACGGCCAGCATCCTGTCGGCGCCCGCCGCGTTCGTCATGGCCAAAATCCTTGTCCCCGAAACCGAGCAGCCGGTCGACGAGGACTTATCATCGTTTGAGCTTGAAACACCTTCGGCCAATGTGCTCGACGCGGCGGCCCACGGCGCCACAGACGGGATGAAGCTGGCGCTCAACGTTGCCGCGATGCTCATCGCGTTTGTCGCCCTGCTCGCGCTGCTGAACTGGCCGATCGAGGAGATCGGGCGCATCGGGTTCATCGACACCTGGCTCACCGAGCGCGGGCACGAGGAGCTGAGCATCCAGTTGATCCTGGGGGCCATCCTGTCGCCGCTGGCGATGAGCATGGGTATCCCCAAGGGCGAGGCGGTGTTCGTCGGGAGCCTGCTGGCCGAGAAGGTGCTCGCGACGGAGTTCATCGCGTTCCGATCGCTCTCGCTGGCCGTCAACGACCCGGAGGGGGCGCGAATCTCGGCGCGGTCCGCCCAGATCTCCGCGTACGCGCTGTGTGGGTTCGCCAACTTCGGATCGATCGGGATCCAGATCGGCGGCCTGAGTGTGCTCGCGCCCGGGAGGCGGCGCGAGTTTGTCACGCTGGCCTTCCGCGCCATGGTCGGCGGGGCGCTCGCCTCGTGGATGACGGCCTCGATCGCCGGGCTCTTTATCGAGTTCTGAGTCCGGCGCGGCGCGTAGAATGGCGCCCATCCGCCGGAGAGAACTGATGCCCAGCGCCGAACCGCACGCCAGCCCGACCCTGCCGCCCAAGGCCCTGATCGGCATGATCCATGTTCGCCCGACGCCGGCCAGCCCGGGCAACACAGGCGAGAGCGTCGAGATGCTCGCGGCCATCGCCTCGCAGGAGGCCAGGCTTCTGTGCGACGCCGGCTTCGATGCGATCATCATCGAGAACATGCACGACGCGCCGTACATTCACGGCGACCAACTCGGCCCCGAGATCGTCAGCGTCATGACCCGCGTCGGGCTCGAGGTTCAGCACACCATCGACCTTCCCATCGGCGTGCAGATCCTCTCCGGCGGCAACCGCCAGGCGCTGGCGGTGGCGCAGTCCATCGGCGCCGGGTTCATCCGGTGCGAGAACTTCGTGTTTGCGCACATCGCCGACGAGGGGCTCCTGGGCGAGGCCGAGGCGGGGGCGCTGCTCCGTTATCGCCGGACGATCGGCGCCCAGTCGGTCCGCGTCTTCTGCGACATCAAAAAGAAGCACGCCTCGCACGCCATCACGGCGGATATCCCGCTGCGCGAATGTGTGCAGGCGGCGGAGTTCTTCGGCGCCGAGGGCATCATCATCACCGGAACCTCCACCGGGCAACCCGCAGACATGAGCGACGTCACCGAAGCGCGCAGCGCAACGAGCCTGCCCGTCCTCATCGGCAGTGGTGTCACGCCCGAGAGCGCCCCGGCGCTGCTGGAGCACGCCGACGCGCTCATCGTCGGTTCGGCGATCAAAGAGGACGGGCACTGGGCCAACCCGCTCGACCCGCCCCGGTGCGAGGCCATGGTCGCCTCCGTCCGGTCCGCACGGGGCTGAACCCCATCACGGCGACAGGCCCGGGCAGCGTCGCAGTCGCCGCCCGGACCCGTCGGTGAGTGCCCGCCGCAGGAGAGGGAGGCGGGGTGATGCTGGCGCGATCAGGCGTCCTGAGAGTGGTTGACCTTTCTGGCGGCTACGCCCCGCCATGACCGTCGCTTGCTGCACGCTGCGGGAGCAGCGCTTTGCGCCTCGGCATCGCTGGCGTGCGCGCGCTCAGCAAGCGCCAGGGCGCTGGCGCCGCGGACGATGTTCACACCCCGCAGGCGCGCCTGCCCGATCGCATCCGCGATGGCGCCATCATCTGACGAAAGGTTGATTACCACGTCGGCCTTGCGCGTCAGGATCTCGTGGACATCGAATGAGGCCAACTCGGGCGCGAGCCCCGCCGCGTACCGGGCATCGGCGCTGGTCAGCGCCACGCCCACGACGCGGTATCGCCCGGGCGCGCCGAGCAGCTCGTCGAGCACACCCCGCCCGACGGGGCCAAGCCCGAGCAGCGAGATGCGCAGCGGGGCGCCGGCGGGGGCGCCGGGCGCGTCCGCCGGCTCGAACACACCAAGGTCGAGCCCGGAGGCGCCGACAAGCCTTGGACGCAGCGCGCAACGTCTGGCGAATAGCGCCGCCTTGCGCGGTAGGGTACTTTCGCCCGCCTCCACCTGGACACGGACGCCCAGGGCCAGACGCTCGGCGATAAACACCGCGCTGAGCGCGCCCCCGTCACCCCCGAGCGAGGTCAGGCGCCCGTCAAAGTCACGCCCGACTCCGCCGGCAAGCACGACAACCCGGCTTTCATCCAGAGCCAGGGCCAGCGCGTTGGCGTCGATGACGCGAGGCTCGGCGTCGAGGGCGCCGCCGCGCGTCAGCGGGGCGCTCTCCTCGGGCGCCAGCGCAACCGCGCCGATCCCCGCAGCGCCCAGGCGCTCAACGAGCGAGACGCTCGCGCCCAGATCCGGCTCGATCATGGCACGGGCGATCTCGTAGGCGTCTGCCGAAGCGGGCAGGCGGTTGGCCTTGAGCACACCGCTCTGGCGCCGGGGCGGGCTTGCCGAGGCGACAGCGATGACCCGATGGCCCGCGGTAAGCTGGGCGCGGATCTGCGCAACGGCGCCGTCGTGGGCGTCGTCATCAGCAAGCGTCAATCCAAGCACGATCGCGTTCTCAAGGCTCATAGCTCTGCTCCTGCGTGCGGTCCTGATGCACGCGACTTCCGGGGTCTCAAGGCTCTGGGGCGGCTCTCCGCTCCGGGTTGGTTGATTCATCCACAAACGAAACAGGCCACCGCGTGTTGCGGTGGCCTGCTGCAGGTCTCGGGGTTATCGGGGTTGCTCAGCCCGCTCGTCCCGTGTGCAGCCAGCCACCACGTGCGACTCGGCACATGGTGATCTGGGTCTGCGGGTTGAGGTGAACGAGCTTGGTCATGGTGCTTCTCAGCAGGGTGTACGTCCGCGGGCGGTTCTTTGTTCCCTCGGACGGGCGAACAGTAGCGATTTCGGACCATGCGTCAACCCGGTTTGCAAAAAGTCCGACAACCTCTCCGAATGGCCTTCTCTGGGGCGATCGGCGCCCTGTTTTCTGTGTTCTGATCGGGGAAAGACATGATGACCACCCGTGACCGCTCCTGGACCGCCCTCGCCCTTGCAGGCGGCGCCATCTTCCTGACCTCACAGGCCAGCGCCGAGCCGACCTGGGACGACCGGATCGAGCATCTCGAGCGCGAGATCGACCGCCGCCGAGAGCAGCATCAGATCCCCGGCCTCGCCTTCGCCCTCGTCAAGGACGGGCGCGTCCAGCTCGTCCGGGGCTTTGGCTTCTCCGACCTCGAAGAGGGCGCCCCCGTCACCGAGGACACCGTCTTCCCGATCGGTGTGCTGACCGAAACATTCTCATCCACGCTCGCGACGATCGCCGTCAACGAGCGCAGGATCACCTGGGACAAGCCCATCTCTCGCAGCTTCACCGCCTTGACGCTGTCCGACCCGGACGCGGCCCGGCGTGTGAACCTCTCGGACATGCTCTCGCACCAGACTGGGCTGAGCGATTCGTCGCTGCTCGTCGAGGCGCCGCGGGTCCACCGGGAAGACCTGTTCCGCGCCGCGTCCAACGCGACGCTCGCGGCTCCATTCCGGACGACGTTCATCGAGAACAGCGTCGTCTTCACCGCCGGGATGGCCGCCATCGAGCAGGCCACCGGCGAATCCTGGGCAGCGATGCTCCGTACCCGTCTGCTCGTCCCGCTGGGCATGGAGAGAGCGACCACCGACCCAGCTTCGATCGCCTCGAACCCCGACGGCGCCCGGGGCTACACCTGGAACGCGACCCTCGATCGGTTTGAAGAGCAAGAGACGCCCCGCGTCACCCCCATCGCACCCGCCCGTGCGCTCGGCGCCAGCATCAGCGACATGGCGACCTGGAGCCAGTTCTGCCTCGATCGTGGCTCCTTCGCGGGCGAGACCATCGTCCCCGAGCGCGCCTTCAACCAGACCTGGATCCCGCAGATCGACATCGACGACTCAAGTTCGTTCGCACGCGGGTGGCGCGTCGGCTCGTTCGAGGGCAAGGCCCACTTCGGGCGCTCGGGCACGTTCGGCGCCTTCACTTCCGCGATGACCATCGTGCCGGGCGAGTCGCTGGCCTTTGTGGTTCTGGCCAACGCCGCCGATCCGACCATAGATTCCGAGATCGCCTCGATCGTCATGGGCTCGCTGTTCGGCGATCTGGAGCCAACGCTCACCGACGCTGATCGTGACGACCCCGCGGGCGTCTCCGGCTCGTACCACTTCACGGCCATGGGCGTCAACATCGAAGTTGACGACCAGCAGGGCGACATCTTCCTGACCATCCCCGGGCAGGGCTCGACCCTGCTCGACGCCCTCCGCCCCGACGGCTCGCGCGGGTTCGCCGCCAACCCGTCGATCACCGTCCGCTTCGTGCGCGACGAAAACGGGCGCGTCCTGGGCATGCGCTACAACCAGGACGGGCGCGAGCACTTCCTGGCGCGCACCGGCGCCGACGACAAGGCCCCCGAGATCGGCTCGATCGGCCCGCTCTCGCCCAGCGAAGTGCCCGGCGTGCTCGGTCGCTACCGCTATGACCTCTACAACGGCTCGGTCCAGGTTGTCCGCACCGACGACGGGCTCGCGATGCACATTCCCTGGGAGCACACCCACCCGCTCGTCTGGCTCAGCGACGAGGGCTTCTGGGCCTTCGAGGACGACATCAACGTTCGTCTGAACTTCATCGACCGGGGCGACGGCGTTGCCAGCGCCATCGACTTCATCGTCAACGGCGCCGACTACGAGCTCACCCGCATCCCCGACGCCCGCGCGCCGGGCCTGCCCAGCGTTGATGAGCTGATGACGCTGCGCAACAGCTCGCTCGGGGCGCCGCTCTGGGATCGCGTCGGCGCCATCCGCATCGACGGGCGTGTCTACCTCGAAAATCTCGGCGTCGATGGCCCCGCCAAGGCCCTGCTCGCAGGCGCCGACCGCTACCGACTCGATCTCTCCTTCGGACGCTTCGGTTCCGTCAGCTCGGGCCTCGACTCCACCGGCGCCTGGACCGCCTCGACCACCGCGGGCTTCCACGCCCTCGACGGCGACGCCCTGGCCCAGGCCCGCCTTCAGCACCCGGCCGTCGTCTTCCAGGACCTGCGTGACCACTTCCTCTTTGTCGATGTCGTCGCGCAGACCACCTTCAAGGGCCAGAGCGCCTACACCGTCCGGGCGGCTCCCCGCGGCGCCCCCGTGCTCACGCTCACCCTCAGCGCTCAGACCGGCGCCACGCTCATGGTCGAGGGCTTCACCTTCGACCTCAAGAACGGCTCCGTCCCCGTCGTCACCACCTTCGAGGATTACCGCGACGTCTTCGGTGTCCGCATGCCCTTCCGCATCATCGACCAGACTCCCCTGACCGGGCGTACGCTGACGCAGTACGAGAACGTGCGGATCAACGTGCCGATCGAGGACGACTCGTTCGCGTTCGTCCCGACCGACTGATCGCTGGCGCAACCAGCCATTTGTGGAGGGGCGGGACCAGGGATGGCCCGCCCCTCTTTCATGCGCCCGACTCCCCCTACGGTTCCGGCTGTGGCGCAGCCGAGAGCACCCATCCCCGACGAGATCAGACGCCTGCTCGAGCGGGCGCTGCCGAGCGAGCGCGGGCGCCTGCGCGCCCGCGTGCGTTCGGCCCTCAACTCCGGCGCGGGCGCCGCCGGGCAGCGGTCCATCCGCGACGCGATCGAGCGAGATGTCGAGGCCTCCGGGGCCCTCTGGGTCAGGCGGCGCGAGTCCGTGCCCGAGATCACCTACCCCGAGCAGCTCCCCATCTCGCAGCGCCGGAGTGAGATCGCCGAGGCTATCCGTGACCACCAGGTCGTCATCCTCTGCGGCGAGACCGGTTCGGGCAAAACCACGCAGCTCCCCAAAATCTGCCTCGGGCTCGGGCGCGGCGTTGACCGGACAATCGGGCACACCCAGCCGCGACGCATCGCGGCCCGATCCGTCGCCGCCCGTGTCAGCGAAGAGCTTGGTGTCTCGCTGGGCGGGGTGGTCGGCTACAAAGTCCGCTTCGGCGATTCCACCTCGCCCGAGTCGCTCGTCAAGCTCATGACCGACGGCATCCTCCTCGCCGAGACCCAGCGCGACCGAAACCTCAACCAGTACGACACGCTCATCATCGACGAGGCGCACGAGCGATCTCTCAACATCGACTTCCTGCTCGGGTACCTGCGCCGTCTCCTGCCAAAGCGTCCCGATCTCAAGATCATCGTCACCAGCGCCACGATCGACCCGCAGCGTTTCGCCCAGCATTTCGACCTGGGCCATGGCCCGGCGCCGATCATCGAGGTCTCCGGGCGCACCTACCCGGTCGAGATCCACTACCGCCCGCTGGTCGATCCCGAAGCGCCCGAAGCGCCGGGTGATCTCTACGAAGCGGTGGGGGACGCGGTTGATGAGTGCCAGCGTGAGGCGCCGGGCGATGTGCTGGTCTTCATGCCCGGCGAGCGTGAGATCCGTGAGACCGCCGAGTCGCTCCGCAAGCGCTACCTGGGGCGGGCGAGCACAGAGATCCTGCCGCTGTATGCGCGCCTCTCGCCGCAGGATCAGCAGCGGGTGTTCAAGAAGCACACGGGGAGCAGGATCGTCATCGCGACCAACGTCGCCGAGACCTCGCTCACGGTCCCGGGCATCCGTTCGGTCGTGGACCCGGGCACGGCCAGGCTGAGCAGGTACAGCGCGCGTTCAAAGGTCCAGGGCCTCGAGATCGAGGCGATCTCGCGCGCCAGCGCGAATCAGCGGGCCGGGCGGTGCGGGCGTGTGGCAGCGGGCGTCTGCGTGCGTCTGTACGCCGAGGAGGATTTCAACGCGCGCGACGAGTTCACACAGCCCGAGATCCTGCGCACCAACCTGGCCAGCGTCATCCTCCAGATGACCGCGCTCAGGCTCGGGCGCCCGGACGAGTTCCCGTTTGTTGAGCGCCCCGACGCCCGCCTGATCCGCGACGGCTACGAGACGCTGCGAGAGCTCGGCGCCATCTCCGACGAGGGCGAGCTGACCCCGGTCGGGCGCGAGATGGCCCGCCTGCCGATCGACCCGCGCATCGCCCGGATGATCCTCGCGGCCCGAGACGAGGACTGCGTCCGCGAGGTGCTCATCATCGCCAGCGCTCTGGCGACGCAGGATCCGCGCGACCGACCGCTCGACAAGCGCGACCAGGCGGACGAGGCTCACGAACGCTTCCGCGACGAGCGCTCAGACTTTCTCGAATATCTGAGCATCTGGTCGTTCTACCACGAACAGCGCAAGAACCTCTCGCGGAGCAAGCTGGAGAAGGCGTGCAGGCAGAACTTCCTCTCGGCGCGCCGCATCGGCGAGTGGCGCGATGTCTACCGTCTGGTCCGCGCTCTGGCCATCGAGATGGGCGCAACGCCCACGCACGCCGACGCGGGCTACGACCAGATCCACCGGGCCTTGCTCACGGGCCTGCTCACGAGCGTGGGCAAGCGGGGCGACGGGTTCGAGTACGAGGGCGTGCGCGGGAGCCGGTACCACATCTTCCCCGGCTCCGGGCAGTTCAGCGCCAAGCCCAGGTGGATCATGAGCGCCGAGATTGTGCGCACAACCCGGACCTACGCCCGGTGCGTCGCGCGGATCGAGCCCGAATGGATCGAATCAATCGGCGGCTCCCTCGTCAAACGCACACATTCCGAGCCCGCCTGGGACGAGCACACGGCCCGCGTGATGGCCTTCGAGAAGGTCTCGCTGCTCGGGCTGGAGGTCATCCCGCGCAAGCGTGTTCACTACGGACCCGTGGACGCGCCCGCCAGCCGAGAGCTGTTTATCCATCACGCCCTCGTCGAGGGTGAGTACGCCAGCAACTCGCGCTCCCTTGCGCACAACAGGGCGCTCATCGAGGAGCTTTCGGAGCTGGAAGAGCGCGCCCGCAGACGCGATATCCTCGGCGACGCCCAGGCCCGGTTCGCGTTTTACGACCAACGCCTGCCTGGCGATGTCTACTCGGGCCAGAGCTTCGAGCGTTGGATCAAGATTGCTGAGGCGAAGGACCGCGACATCATCCGGATGCGCCGCGAAGACCTGCTCATCGGCGATCCGGGACGGGTCTCGCCCGAGGCGTTCCCGAGCACGCTGGAGATCGACGGGCGGACCCTCGGGCTGGAATACAAGTACCAGCCGGGCGATGAGCGCGACGGGATGACGCTCGAAATCCCTGTAGAATCGCTCGGGCAGGTGCGCCGTGAGGTGACGGACTGGGTGGCGCCGGGCCTGCGTGAGGAGAAAATCGGCGCGATGATCCGCTCGCTGCCCAAAGCGCTGCGCCGCCCGTTCGACGCCGGCGCCTGCGCGAAGGAGCTTGCGCTGACGCTGACCCCCGGCGCGCGCACCATGAGCGAGGAAGTCGCCGAGGCGCTCGGGCGCAGGGCCGGGGTCACGATCCGCCCGGAGGACTTCCGGGCGGACCAGCTCGAGGCGCACCTGGCGATGAACTACCGCGTCGTCGATGAGGCGGGCGAGACGCTCGCCGAGGGACGCGATCTGGGCCTGCTCAAACGCGAGCTGGGCGTGAAGGTCCGCGCGGGGTTCGCAGCGGCCCTGGGCGACGAGTATCGGCGCGACGGGCTGACGGACTGGGACCTGGGCGAGCTGCCCGAGTCGGTCGAGGTCGATCGCAACGGGCGCACCCTCCGCGGCTACCCGGCCCTGGCGGACCTCGATGGGCAGGTCTGCATGCGCCTGTTCGAGTCACGGGAAGGCGCGACTCGCGCGATGCGCTCCGGGCTGGCGAGGCTGTATGTGCGACACCTGCGCGAGGAGATGAAGTACCGCGAGTCACACCTGCCCGGGATCGGCCGCCTGTGCGTGCTGTACACGCCGATCGGCTCGGGCAAGGACCTGCGGGCGGACCTGATGCTGGTGGTCACGGGGCGGGCGTTTGTGGGGGCGGACCCGTGGGTGCGCTCGCGCGAGGCGTTTATTGCTCGCGTTGACGACGGCTGGAACAAGGTCGGCCCCGCGGTTGACGAGGTGTGCATGCTCACGGAATCAATCCTGACGCTGGCGACGCAGGTCGGCGGGCGCCTGGACGAGGCCCGGGTTCCCTCGTGGGCGGGCGCCGTCGCGGACATGCGCCAGCAGCTTGCGCGCCTGCTCGAACCCGGGTTTCTGGTGCGCACAGAGTGGGACCGCCTGCGCTGCCTGCCGCGGTATCTGCGGGCGATGCTCAAGCGCCTGGAGAAGCTGCGGACCGTCGGCCCGGACCGGGACGCGGGATGGACGCGGGAGGTGCGCGCATGGCTGGCGCACTACGACGAGCGCCGGGCCAAGCACGAGCTCGACGGGACGGACGACCCGGAGCTGGCGAGGCTGCGCTGGATGATCGAGGAGCTGCGCGTCTCGCTGTTCGCGCAGGAGCTGGGCACGAGCGAGCCGGTCTCGCCCAAGCGGATGCACAAGCAGTGGGAGCGTGTGCGCCCATAGCTTGGCGACCAACCCCGCGCACAACAACGCCCCCGCGCGGGGCGGGGGCGCTGCGAGAGGGGTGGACTGTGTTCTTGCTCAGCCGGCGCCGGAATCGCTGGCGTCGGCCCGCTGCTCGGCGAGCGCTTCGAGGGCCTTGAGGATGTCCTTGGTCTTGGCCCGCTTGGTGTAGTCCTCGTGGGTGAAGGCGAAGGCGATGGAGCCGTCGGTGTCGATGACGTAGGTCGCGGGGATGGGCAGCTCGTGCTTGCCGGTCCCGTTGTGCTTGGCGACGTCGATGCCGTAGGTGTCGTACTTGTCGATGGTCTTGTCATCGAGCTCGAAGGAGACGCCGAAGAGCTTGGCGACGGCGTTGTCCTTGTCGGCCAACAGGTCGAAGTGCAGACTGTTCTTCTTGACGTTCTCTTTGACGTGGGCTCGCAGCTCGGGCGAGAGGGCGAGAACGGTGGCGCCGAGCTTTTCCATTTTCGGCAGGGCTCGCTCGAGGCTTTTGAGTTCCTTGTTGCAGTAGGGGCACCAGACGCCGCGGTAGAACGAGAGGACCACGGGGCCGCGCTCGAGAACTCTGCTCAGCTCGATCCATGTGCCCGCCGCGTTGCGGAGCTTGAAGTTCGGGGCAATGTCGCCTACCTCGAGCGGCTCCTCGGGCAGGACGGGCTCGTCCTCGATCTCGGTGACATCGGTGGGCTGGGTGGGCGGGGGCGCCGGCGGGGCCATCCCGGCGAGCAGGGCCACAGAGCCCAGGGAGGCGCCCAGGGCGGTCAGGCGGGCGGGAAACTTCGTATTCATCGCGGTTCTCCGGTCTCTGGTGGGGGTGGGGAACAATTCCGAGCGTAGGAACACCCCCGGGGCGAGGATGCTTCCCAGGATTCCCGGATACCATGGCGGGCTCGGAAATGGGACAGCGAGGGATCACGGACGATGCGGATCGCAGCGGCTCGAGAAACTGCACCGGGCGAGACCCGGGTGGCGATCACGCCCGAGTCGAGCGCCCGTCTGGTCAAGGGCGGCGACCAGGTCGTCGTCGAGTCCGACCTGGGCGAGCACTGCTTCTGGGGCGATGAGCACTACCGCGACGCGGGAGCCGAGATCGCCCCTGATCGACGCTTCGCCTTCGAGAAGGCCGACATCGTGCTCGCGGTCCGCAGGCCCACCATTGAGCAGGCCTCCCAGCTCCGCCCGGGCGGCCTGCTCATCGGCTTTCTCGACCCTTTCCGCAAGGACGGGACGATCGAGGCCCTGGCGGCTCGCGGCGTCAGCGCCATGAGCGTCGAGATGATGCCCCGGACCACCACCGCACAGAAAATGGACGCCCTCAGCTCCCAGCACTCGATCGCGGGGTATTACATGGCCCTGCTCGCGGCCGAGCGTCTGGGCAAGGCCCTGCCCATGATGGTGACACCCTCGGGCGCCATCCACCCCGCCCGGATGCTCGTGATCGGCTCCGGCGTCGCAGGCCTGCAGGCGATCGCAACCGGCAAACGCCTCGGCGCCCGCGTCGAGGCGTTCGACACCCGCCCGGTCGTCAAAGAGCAGGTCGAGTCGCTCGGGGCGAAGTTTGTCGAGATCGACCTGGGCGACACCGGGCAGACCGAGGGCGGGTACGCGAAAGAGCTCACCGACGAGCAGAAGAGGCGTCAGCGCGAGGCGCTGGCCGACCGGTGCGCCGCTGCGGACATTGTCATCACCACCGCCCAGCTCTTCGGGCGCCCGGCGCCCGTCGTTGTCACACGCGCGATGCTCGCCCGGATGAAGCCCGGCTCGCTCGTCGTTGACTACGCCATCGAAAGCGGCGGCAACGTCGAGGGCTCGCAGGCGGACAAGGAAGTCGAGATCGACGGCGTGCGCGTCCTGGCCATGCGCAACTACCCGGCCATGGTCGCGGTGGACGCCAGCCGCATGTACGCCAACAACCTCGCGGCGTTCGTCGAAGAGCTCCGCGACCCCGAGTCGGGCGAACTCAAGCTCGACCTCGAGCGCGACCTGATCGCCTCGACACTGATCACCCATAAGGGCGAGATCATTCACCCCATGATCCGGGAGCGCCTGGGCGCGTCCTAGGCGAGCGAGCACATGGACAAGATCCAGATTTCCGCGTTCATCTTCCTCCTGGCCATGTTCCTTGGGCTCGAGCTGATCCGGAAGGTGCCCGCGCAGCTGCACACGCCGCTGATGAGCGGCTCCAACGCCATCAGCGGGATCACGCTCATCGGGGCGATGGTCGTCGCCAGCCAGGCGGAATCGTCCCTCGGGCTCGGGCTGGCCAGCGCCGCCGTGGGATTCGCGGCGGTCAACGTGGTGGGGGGGTATCTCGTGACGGACCGGATGCTCGCGATGTTCAAGAAGAGAGGGGCCTGAGGCGTGGAAGCTCTGGCGACCATTCTGTTTGTCGGCGCCGGCGTCGGGTTCATCCTCGGCCTGCGCATGCTCGCCCATCCCGAAACCGCCCGCAAGGGCAACCTCGTCTCCGCGTGCGCCATGGGCAGCGCGGTGCTCGGGACGCTGGTGACGATCCTTGAAGCGCGCCGGGGACTCGCCAGCGACGCGGTGGAAACCGCCGCGAGCGCCTCGCCTGACGCGCTGCTGTACGTCGCGGGGGGCTTGCTTGTCGGCGCCGTCGTCGGCATCCCCGCCGCCCGCCTCGTGAAGATGACCTCGATGCCAGAGATGGTGGCAATTTTCAACGGCTTTGGCGGCGCCGCCAGCCTGCTCGTGGGTTGGGGGACCTTCCAGCGGGCGAGCACGGCGCACCAGTCAGCGCAGCGCGTGCTCGACGGCGTGACGGGTGACAACTCGGCGATAACGACCGAAGTGAACGTATCTCTGACCGCCCTGCTCGGATCGTTCGGCGGCGGTGACGGGCGGTTCATCACCGCGACCATATTTCTCGCCATCCTCATCGGCGGCGTCACCTTCACCGGCAGCCTCATCGCCTTCGGAAAGCTCTCGGGATTCATCACCACGCGCCCTTTGCTCTACAGGGGCCAGAATCTGATCAACGGGCTGCTGCTCATGGTCATCGCGGGCGCCGGTGTGTTGCTGGTGATGAACCCGGAGGAGAGCTGGGTGCTGCCCGTGTGCATCGGTTTGAGCTTTGTGCTGGGCGTGGCTGCGGTTGTTCCGATCGGCGGCGGGGACATGCCGGTTGTGATCTCGCTGCTCAACAGCTACTCGGGCTTGGCCGCGTGCGCCGCCGGGTTTGCGACGGACAACACGCTGCTGATTATCGTCGGCGCCCTTGTCGGCGCGTCCGGGATTGTCCTGACGCGCATCATGTGCCTGGCGATGAACCGGAGCCTGGCCAACGTGCTCTTCAGCGGCTTTGGGAGCGTGACCAAGCAGAGTTCCGGCGCCAAAGGCGAGCACCGAGAGGCCCGCTCGCTCACGCCCCACGACGCGTACTATGTTCTCGAAGCGGCGTCGAGTGTGGTCATCGTGCCCGGTTACGGCATGGCCGTCGCCCAGGCGCAGCACGCCGTCAAGGAGCTCGCCGATCAGCTCGAGGCCAACGGCGCCGATGTCCGCTTCGCGGTCCACCCCGTCGCGGGTCGGATGCCCGGGCACATGAACGTGCTGCTGGCCGAGGCGAACGTGCCGTACGAGCAGCTCGCCGAGATCGATGATGTCAACCCGTCGATGGAGACCGTCGATGTCGCGCTCGTCATCGGCGCCAACGACGTAGTCAACCCCGACGCAAAGGGCAACGAATCCAGCCCGCTCTACGGGATGCCGATTGTCGAGGTGAACCGCGCCCGGAACGTGTTCGTGCTCAAGCGGTCGCTCCGCACCGGGTTCGCGGGGGTCGAGAACCCGCTGTTCTACCTGGAGAACACCTCGATGATCTTCGGCGATGCAAAGGCGACGATTGAAGCCCTCGTCGGCGAGTTCAAGTCGGGCTGAGCCGGAGCGCCTCTCATCACGCTGGGTGTTGAAACACAAAGACTCCGGCGCGCTGCGCCGGAGTCTTTGGAGGAGTTGTTGCTGGGGAATGGGCTTAGCCGCCGCGTCCGCCGGTCTGCTCGCCGCCCTTGGAGACGAGCGAGATATCGGCAGCGATCATGCCGCCGCGCCCGCCGGATTGTTCGCCGCCCTTGGCAAGGACGGAGGCGGCGGGAGGCGCCGTCATGCCGCCGCCGCGTCGTCCGCCGGACTGCTCGCCGCCCATGGCGTCGGTCGCGGTCAGCGAGAACACGGACAGGCCCGCGATCGCCATGATGAGCGTCGCGTGCTTGCGAGCCTCGGCGAGCACCTCAGCGACCCGCTTGCGGGTGCGAGATCGCATCTGCTGCACGGTGTTTTCCTTCATGTCGCCGTTGGTGGCGCGGTCGATGAGTTCGTCCGAGGCCTCGTCCGTGGCGCCGAGCGCCATGGCGATGCGCTTGCGCTCGCTCTTCTCAGGCCAGGACGCGGCGAGCTGGGCGCTCGTCTTTGTGCCCAGCGAGAGCGCGATCTGCGCCAGGTCGTCCTTGACCTGCTCGGACGCCTCGAACGCTCCGCCTGAGTCGGACACCATCGACAGGCGTTCGGCCTTGGACATCGAGTTCATGTACGTCCGCTGGCGCTCGGCGCGCCGGAAGTGCTTGCGCGACATCGCCAGGTACGCCCAGCGGGCAAGCGTCTTGGACGAGCCGACGATCCGCTCGATCGCCTGCTCGGGCGTGGGGTCGTCGTGGAAGGTCGGGAATCGGTCACGCTCGAGCATCTTCCAGATGCGGGTATCGATCCACGCGCCCATGTCGTCCGGGTCCATCGTGCTGTCGGTCAGGCGGCGCGAGGCGCTGCGGCACGCACGGGCGAGCGGCGCCCGCGCCTGCTTCTCGTAGAGCATCCAGAATCTGTCATAGTCTTGAGCGTTCATGATCGACCCTTTCCGGTCGAGGTGTTCGTTTGTCGTGAAGGACGTCTTCCCCTCGCTCGCTAGGCGGGGCGGATGTCCTTCCAGCGGACCAGCAGCTCGCGGAGTGATGGCAGGTCCAGCGCCATCTCGCGGAGGCGCGCCTCGCAGTCGAGGTACGCCGTCAGCTCGGTGTTGGGCGCGAGCATCTCCGGGCGATCGAGGAACGACGCGAAGATGTTGTCCGCAGCGTCGTGATGCCCGAGCAGGAACAGCGCCTGGGCGCCGGTGAGCATGACGGGCACGCTCTTGGGCGCCGCCTCGCGGGCCTCAAGAAAGAACCGAACCGCGTCCTCGTAGCGTCCCAGCCTGATGCACCGGTCGGCCAGATTGCCCAGGCTGATCTCACGCCGCCGATCTGTGTCGGCGTACTTGAGCGCGATCAGTTCCGCATCGACCGCACGCTCGACCTGAGCGCACGCGCTCAGCGCCAGCGCTCGCTGGTTCGGGCGCGCCCACGCCGCGTTCGGGTGCCCCTCGGCGTCCGCTTCGTCGTACCGATCCACAAGTTTCATCAGCAGCGTGCCCACACGCGCGGCGCCGGAGGTGTCCCTCTCCTCACGCGCCTCGTGCATCTCGTTGCACGCATCCATGATCGCGGCCTCCAACGGAGAAAGCTCGCTCGGCGATGGGGCCGTCACCAGCGTGACGTCGGTGCTCGTGCTTTGCCTGATCTCTGCCATCGGTCGGCTCCTGTTGCGGCGCGTCGGCGCCTGCTGTCCTACTGAGAAGAACCGCTGCGCATGCCCATGTATGACACGATTCTCGCGGAATTCTCAATCATTTGTTCGTATTCCGACCGGTCCGGTTCCAGCGGACGCCTCTGAGAGGCGCTGAACGCCATTTTTTCACGATTCTGTCAGCCCGGGCGGAGCACGGGCGGTCGGCTCGGCAGGACGCGGGTTGCGTCTTGCGAACCGGCGGGATGGCGCGCCCCCGCCGGTTCGGGTTCCGGGTTCCACAGAGCAAGGAGGTCCACGATGCGGACCACAGCAGGGAAACGACTGGGTGTGCTGGGTGTTCTTCTGGCGAGCGCCGCGCTGGCCGGTGTTGCAACGCCGGCGATGGCGGACGACAAGCACCGCCGAGGTGACCGCCGAGACGGGTACAAGCAGTACGACCCGTACTCCGCCGGGACGCTGCGCATCGGTGACCGCCGGTTCACCGTGCGCAGCGACGTGTATGTCAACGACGAGATCATGTATCTGTTCAGACAGATGGGCTACGAGGCGTGGACCAGCTACGGCAAGGTCTATGTCCGCGTCGGATACTCACATCGCCCGCGCGTTCGCTGGAAGTCGGGCTCCTACCGGGTGAAGACCTGGTATGAGGGCGACTGCCTCGTGATCAAGGCGATCCCCAAGAGCTACCGGCGTGCTGGCCATCGCGTCAAGGCGCCGCACCGCCCGGCGTGGGACTACGACAGGGGCATACACCGAGGTCCGTGGCGCTCTGGCCCCAGACACCGACGCCCGTACCCCCATTTCTCAATCGGCCTGAGGTGGTGATACATCCGCCAGGGGCGTGAGATCATGGACCAGTCCAGGGCGGGGGGTGATTCGCAGGAACACCCCTCGCCCGTTCGTGTGCGCAAGCAGCGATGACCACCAGCGCACCAAAAATCACCCCCGCCCGCACAGGCGGACGGGGGTGGGTGAGGTCTGGGAATGGACGGGGCCGGTCAGTCGCGCCGGATGTAGTTCGCCTCGAGCGCCCGGTCGATCCGTTCCTTCGCGTCGGCAAGGTGCGCCCTGCTGTACGAGTCCATCTCCACGCTCGACGCCTCGCTGATCCACGAGCGGATCTCGCGCAGCTCCTGACGGGCCAGCGAGGCCATGGTGCGTCCGGAGGCCGAGCCCCATGAACGCCCGGTCGCCAGCGAGATGAGGCGATCGAGGTGCTCGCGCTGGAGGTTCCGGTCAAAGGGCGAGATCATCGGGTTGCGGGGGGTGTAGCGATCGGACGACCCCTCGCTGTCCTTCCAGACGGCGTCGCGCAGCGCCGTGAGGATCTCTGGCACGCTCAGGGCGTCCTGGTCTGCGGGGGTGCGAACCTCGTTGTCCATGACGCGCCGGAGGCGCATGGGGTTGAGGATCATGGTGAGGGCGCTGGACTGGGCGCCGAGGATCGTGTCCTGGACGGGCAGGTCGGCGCTCGAGCCCCAGCCGGAATCAAACCAGCGGTCGGCGCCGAGCTTGGCGAGCAGCTCCGGGGTGAGCCCGAAGGCGTCCTCGTTGAGCCCGTTGTCGATGATGAACGCCAGGGCGCGTCGCTGCTGGTCCACCTCGACGGGGCGGACCGGGTCGGGCGCGCCCTCGTCGCCCTTGTGGAAGCGGTTGACGTAGGCGCCGCCGATCCAGTTGGCGGACTTGCTCATGGCGCCCATGTGCTTCCAGAGCGTCTTGTTGTACGCGGTGCGGGCCTTGGACCACGAGTCGCCGTCCTTGACGATCGTGTCAACGATCCGCTCACGCATGTGCTTGGCCCAGACCATGTCGGCCTCGGCCTGGTCGATCGAGTTTCGCCCGAGCAGCCAGGTCTTGGCCGTGGGGTCGGGCGTTGAGTTCGCTTCATCGGACATGAAGAGGTGGTCCGGATCCGCCGCCTGCTTCGCGACTTTCTCCGGGTCATCAAATGTGTAGCCCCACTCGATGGCCCACATGTCGTAGGTACCGATGTCCATCATCGACCAGTCGCCCTGCCTGAGATTCTCGTGATCGACGATGGTGTTCGTCGGCATGTAATCCATGACGGACACGCCGATGGGAGCGGAATCATTGCCGTTGTTGATCTCGGCGAATGTGTGCCGGCTCGTGCCCTTGTAGTTGTGCATCAGGCCCATGGTGTGCCCGACCTCGTGCATGATGACGTCCTTGAGCAGCGGGCCGATGTAATCCTCTGGAAGCCCGTCAAGGATGGACTCGTCCTCGTCCTTCTCGCCGTTCTCGCCCTCGTCGTCATCAAACAACCCCGCAGCCATCGACAGGCGGTGCGTCGCCACAGACAGCGACTGGGCCGAGGCGCACTCGCACCGGTAGCTCGGCGCCTCGCCCGCATCAATCGCGTCCTGCCAGAGCACGGGGTTCATGGTGCGCGGGATATCGCCCTCCCAGTCCATGCCGCTGTCCAATGCCTTGCGGTACGCCAGAACATTGGCCCGCTCGGACGGGTCCGCGAGGCGGACGCGCGGGTCCCAGTCCGGGTTGGCGTCGAGCCAGGCGATGGTCTCGGAGTCGAACCCACGCATGGCCTCGCGGGCAAGCTCAACATCGAGCCAGGTGTTGGCCCAGCCGGAGATGAAGCTCTCGTCCATGACGATGTCGGCCTCGTAGATCTCGCCGGTCTCGGGGTGGGCGTTGGAGGGGCCGATGGCGTATCCCTGGTGGGAGTTGGTCCAGCGGACGAAGGAGTAGCGGATGTCCTCGGGGTCGATGTCCATATAGGCGCCCGTCTGGGCGTCCTGCTGGCGGACCTCGATGGCGTTGAGGATGCCGACCTGCTCGAAGGCCCTGTTCCAGGCGAGGATGCCGTCGCGGACCCAGCGCCGGTACCGGACGGGGGTGGTGTGCTCGATGTAGTAAACAATGGGCTCTTTGGGCGGACCCATCTTGAGCTTGGCGTCGCGCTTCTCGATGTTCCAGCGGTGGGCGTACCGGATGATCTGCGATTCGCCGTCGTTCTTGGCGCGGTCGGTGTAGTTGGTGTAAAAGAACCCAACGCGCCGATCCGCCTCGCGCGCCTTGAAGCTCTTGCTCTTGTCGGGCATGCCCAGCGAGTAGTGAACCTCTGTCAGCGTGCCGCCCCGGCGAGGGAGCTTGAACCGGATCTCGACGTTCTTCGGGAACGCCTTGCACATCGTCAGCTCGCTGAGCCCCGTGTTGGCGCCCTTGAGATAGCTGCCGAAGAACGAGCTCGACGAGCCCAGCAGCATCTTGTCCATGTCCACGACATACCCGCCCGACGGACCCTTGGCGATGATCGGGACGCTCAGCAGCACACGATCCGTATACACACGCTCCGTCGCGGCCTTGGACTCGGTGTCCCCGCTCGAACGGAAGTTCATGTTCGGCTCGATCAGCGCGAGCTTCTTGTCGTACTTCTTCCAGTAAACAAGGCGCGTGCCCGCAGCATCGTGAACGGCGTACTGCGTCGCCGTGCCCGCCATCCGATACCCCGAAACAATCGTCGGCACCATGTAGAACCGCTTGCCGACCATGCTCTTGGGGATCTCCGCCAGAACCTGGGCGTCCTTGTCCCGCTTCCAGATGCCGATGAGCGACTTGCCCTCGGCCGTCGAGGTGACCTTGGAATAGCCCTCGGAGACCTTGTCGAAGGCGGGCAGTTCATCGCCAGCGATGGCGGTCCCGGCGCAGGCGGTCAGCGCGGCGATGGCCGCGACGCGGAGTCGGTTGGTGGGGCGTGACATCGTTTGAGAACCTCCGTGCAGGATCGATCGGCGACAGCGAACCCCTGTTCTACGCGCCGGGGAGCGATCAGTTGCACGCCAAGCTACCAGAGGCCTCGCCCGAGACCGAGGGGAATCTGGGCAAAGCCAGACGGTCGGCTAGGCCCAGCTCAGTCCCTCGGGCAGGGCGTTGAGGGTGTCACACCCGGCGTCGGTGACAATGACCATGTCCTCGACCCGGACGCCGCCGCGCCCCCGGGCGTAGAGCCCGGGCTCGATGGTCAGCGCGTCGCCCCGGACGAGTTCTGGCCCGCCGTGATCGATCAGCGGGTGCTCGTGGACCTCGAGCCCGATGCCGTGCCCGGTGCCGTGGACCATGGCGAACTCGTTGCTATCGGGCACATCCTCGGGCGCACAGACCCGGTACCCGTCGCCCGCGAGGCTGTCGATGGTGGCTCTATGGACCGCGTCTGCCGTGACGCCCGCGCGCGTCGCGCCCGTCGCGGCGCCCTTTGCGCGAACCACCGCCTCGTGCGCGCGCCGGATGTCGTCCGGGATGTCGCCGTGTACGACGGTGCGGGTGCAATCGCCGTTGTACAGCGTCTCGCGGTTCTGGGGGAAGATATCGACGATGACGGGCTGGCCCGTGCGGATCGCCCCCTCGCCCCGGTTGTGGCAGTCGCCGCCCTCAACACCGCACGCGACGATGCACAGCCCGTTGCTGTACCCCTGTTGGAGGAGGAGGACATCGATCATCGTGCGTACGCGATCGCTGGTGAGCGGCGCGCCCTTGTGCTGAAGAACACCATCGCCCCCGGCAGTCGCCCGGGCGATGGTCTCGCATGCCAGGGCCATCGCCTGCTCCGTTGCGTGCTGAGCCTCGCGCAGCCACGCGATCTCCTGCTCATCCTTGGAGCGCCGCTCGCGCACGCCCATATTCGGGTCATAGGCGATGCTGATCCCGCGCTCGCGCAGAGCCTCGGCGTAGATCAACGGGAACGTCCGGTCGGCGATGACTGCACTCTCTCCCTCGCGGTTGAGCAACTCGCCCAGCGCCTGAGCCGTCGCGGTCTCACGCTCGGCGGAAAGCCCGCCCTCGGGCGTGAGTTCCGCCGGCGTCAGGACACGGGGCACATCGGTCTGGGCTCTGGCCCGGTCGGCCTCGATATCGCGGATGATGAGCGTCTTGCCCCTGTCGTCTGGAAAGATGACGAGGGCGGCCGGGTCGCCGCACTGGAAGCGGATCTGGTGGTAGAGCGTCAGGTTGTGGCTCGGGGCGCCGGCGATGACGCGGGGGCGGGCGTTGGGTTCGGTCACGTCGGGCTCCTTGGGATCAGATCCCGATGGTATCGCGGGCGCACGGCGGGAAGCCTTTGACGGGTCGGGGGCGGGTCCGTAGGCTCGCGCCATGCGGATAAGAACGAATCTGTGCGCGATCGGCGCCGGTCTGGCCCTGGGCGGCGGTGTGATCGCGGGGCCTGAGAGCCAGGTCGGGCGCGACACCCACGCCATCACCCTCGAACTCATCATGCAAGACCCCGCCTGGGTCGCTCGCTCGCCCGAGGGGGCGTACTGGGCGGACGACGGGGAGTCTGTCTACTTCCGGCGCCAGCGCGAGGGTTCGGACCTGCGTGATCTCTACCGCGTCGGGCTCGACGGGGGCGACCCGGCGCTGATCCCCGACGACGAGCTGGCCTCGGTCGATGTCAGCAACGGGGACTGGAGCCGGGACCGATCGCTCAAGGTGTATGTGCGCGATGGTGATCTGTTTATCAAGGACGTCGCCGCGGGGACCGAGCGCCAGCTGACGCGGACAACCGCGGCCGAGTCTCGCCCGCAGTTTTTGAGCGATGAGAACGCCGTCGCGTTCAGGCGGGGCGGGACGCTGCTGGTGCGCGAGCTGGATTCGGGCCTGGAGTGGGAGCCGGCGGACGTCCGCTTCGAGAAGACGCCGGAGCAGGCGCGCGAGAAGAAAGAGAAGGACAAGGACTACCTCGACCGCCAGCAGGACCGGTTTTTCGAGGTACTGGAAGAGCACCGGGAATCACGCCACGAGCGCGAAGGGCGCACACGCGCTCTGCGCGAGATCGACCGGACGGATGTGCCGGGGCCGTTCTATCTGCCGGAGAAGCTCGAGGAGCGCCGGCGGAGCCTCTCGCCCGACGGGCGATGGATGATCGTGGTGGGTGCAAAGCCAGCAAAGGATGGTGAGCGCGACGACATGCCCAAGTACGTCACCGAGAGCGGGTACGTCGATGTTGTCAGCGTCCGCCCCAAGGTGGGCTTTGCGGCGCGGCGCGACGACCGGGTCTTTTTGCTGGATCTGGAAGCGGAAAGGTGGACAGAGCTGGAGCGGGACGGGCTGCCGACGATCACGGATGACCCGCTGGCGTGGCTGCGCGAGAAGGTCAAAGACGACGCCGACGATGAGCCTGAAGAGGCTGACGAAGAATCTGACGAAGAGACGGGCGACGAATCGGGCGATGGTGACGACTCGGATTCAGACGACACTGACAAGCCCCGCCCGGTGACGGTGATGAGCGTTCGGTGGCGCCCGGACAGCTCGATGGTCGCGCTCATGCTCCGGTCCAACGACAACAAAGACCGCTGGATTGTGTCGATCGATACACGGAGCGACGAGCCACAGTTTGATGTCATCGATCACTTACACGACGAGGCGTGGATCAACTGGCGGTTCAATGAGATGGAGTGGCTGCGCAACGGAACCGGGCTTTGGTTTCTCTCTGAGGAAAGTGGCTACAGCCACCTTTATATGTGGATGCCAGAATCAGACGCGTGGATGATGCTGACATCGGGTGAATGGGAAGTGTCAGGTGTCGTCGAGTCAGATGCGGATTACTGGGGCTCTTATGGCGATGGAACGCTTTTCTTCCGCGCGAACATCGAACGCCCCATCGAGCATCAGGTGTACCGCATTGACTGGGCTGGCGGACGTGTATTTCCTGTCACGGATGTACCGGGCCAAGTTGAACGGTTCCAGCTCTCGCCTGACGGGAAGACTGTTTTCGTGAAAGCTTCAAGTGCGATATCGCCTCCCGAGTTGTTTCTCCAACCTATCGAGCGTGATCCTGAGCTAGTTCAACTGACGACTACGCTGTCAGAAAAATATACGCGATACCCCTGGATCGAGCCCGAGTTTGTCGCGATCGAGGGCGACCACGGTCGCCCGATCTGGACCAAGGTGTACCAAGTCGATCGCGCCTGGGAGGGCGAGGGGCGCCCGGGCATCGTGTTCGTCCACGGCGCCGGGTACACGCAGAACTCCGACGACGCCTGGCCCTACTACTTCCGCGAGCAGATGTTCCACTCCATGCTTGCCTACCTCGGCTACGTCGTGATCGACATGGACTACCGCGCATCGAGCGGGTATGGGCGCGACTGGCGGACGGCCATCTACCGCAACATGGGGCGCCCGGAGCTCGAAGACTTCAGCGACGGCATCGACTGGATGGTGCGCACGCACGGTGTCGATCCGACCAAGATCGGCATCTACGGCGGCTCCTACGGCGGGTTCATGGCCCTCATGGCCCTGTTTCTGGAACCCGGCACCTACGCCTGCGGCGCCTCGCTCCGCCCGGTGACGGACTGGGCACACTACAGCCACGGGTACACGTCGAACATCCTCAACACGCCCGAGCTGGACCCGGAGGCGTTCGAGCGTTCGAGCCCGATCGAGTTCGCCGAGGGGCTTGACGACCCGCTACTGATCTGCCACGGGATGCTCGACGACAATGTGGTCTTTCAGGACACGGTTCGCCTGGCCCAGCGATTGATTGAGCTGGGCAAGGAGGATTGGGAGGTGGCGATGTATCCCCTTGAGTCACATTCGTTTACGGAGCCGAGCAGTTGGCTGGACGAGTACCGGAGGGTGCTGAAGCTCTTCGAGACAACCCTTCGCTCTAGGTAGTCGCGATCTTTTTTGAGAAGATGGTGAGAGATCGGGGGGCCAGGCGCAGAACGCTGGCAGAGAGGCGTGTGCGGGCAGTGTGCCCAAGACGCCGAAGAGGACACGTGCGGTTTCGTACGAGCACTCAACAGATGGAGATGTTTCAAATGGCTACGACAAGAAATACAGGAAGCGTTCTGGCGATGCTGCTCGCCGCTGGAGCAGCGGTCGCGGGGCCTGCGGCGGGCGAGCGCCCGGATCAGCCCGCAGCAAGTGCAGGGTCGGTCGAGGCGGTCGCGACGGGCGACATGACCCCGGCGCCGAAGAGGCTCGGGGGCGAGCCCGTCAGGCAGCGCCGGAGCCACCCGCCGATCGACCAGATCCCGGCGATGCCGATGCCGCACGTGCTGGAGATGCCGCCGGCGCAGGGCATGGGGATCGGTTCGCCTGTGGTGTATGACCTCGCAACCGGTGTGGAGACTGTTCTGCCGGTGAGTGCGGGATCGCGGGCGGAGTCTGGCAAGGGTGTCGGTTTCAACGGCGCCGACATGGCCGACTCTTTTGAGGACTATGCGGGGTCTCGCAGCTTCGGGACGATGAGCCATGTTGATGAGGGCGCCTTCCCCTGGCGGATGAACGCCAAGCTCGTCATGCGTTTCGTTGACGAGGGGGGCACGGCCCGGTTCTTCGTTGCCTCGGGCTCCATGGCCGATGCGGAGACGGTGCTGACTGCCGGGCATGTCGTGTATGCCCGTTCGCCCAACGGTATCGCGATCAACGATTGGGCTACGGATGTCTGGGTCTACCCGGGTTGGGACGGCGTGGGCTCGACCAACGAGTTCTCCGGCAACTGGGGCGAGGCCAACAGCACAGGTCTTGGTTCCTGGACAGGATGGACCCAGAACGGCGATTTCAACCGGGATCTGGGCTTTGTCCGTGTGAACCGGGCGGTGGGCATGCTCACCGGCTGGTACGGATGGTGGTGGGGCGGGGACTGCGCCTCGGTCATGAGCCGCTCCTACAACGTCGGGTCGTACCCGGCCGAGGGGTGTGGCGGCGGTCTGCACAACGGGCGCGACCAGTACTACTGGTGGGGGACCTATGACAGTTGCCCGGGCCAGCAGGTCCAGACCCTCACCACCCCCGGGTGCCTCACGGCCCAGTGGGGCGGGATGAGCGGCGGGGGGTCGTACTTTATCGACGGCAACGGCGACCGATTTGTCCACGCGGTCATCTCCAACTCGAACAACGCGACCTTCGCCAACCACGTCAAGCAGTGGGAGAGCTGGAGTGATTACAGGGTCGATTTCGTCAACGGCAGCCGCGGCTCGACCTTCGATATCCAGGCCCTCCAGGCCCGGTACTCCGACAGCACCCCGACCGCGGGCCAGACCATCACGGGTGAGTTTGACGCGCCCAACCCGACCAACGCCAACCCCGGCAGTGATACCTACACGTTCCGCCACTACATCTCGACGAATGATTTCATCTCGTCGTTCGACACGCAGATCGGCGGCTCGTGGTTCTACAACTACAACTACAGCTCCATGGAAAATGTCCGAGTCAACCCGCACAGCATCACGATCCCGATCGGCACGCCCACGGGCGACTACTGGCTCGGTGTCGAGATGGACCCCGCGACGGACGCCTTCGATTCCAACGACAACACCCAGGGGTGGGATTCCTTCGCTGTCTCGGTCTCGGGTGTCGCGGACATCGTCGCCAACTCGATCTCGGCTCCGAGCGGGACGTTCAACCCGGGCGAGAGTTTCTTCATCAGCTACAACGTCAACAACCAGGGCGGTGACCCGTCCAACGCGGTGACCGTTGACTTCCGCGCCTCTCTCAACACAACCATTTCTGCGTTCGACCCGCAGATCGGCGTCGCCAACCTCGGCGGGCTCTCTGGGGGTGAAGTCGTCAGCAATCTCGCCATCGTCCAGCTCCCGCCGGACCTGGCGCCGGGGACCTACTACATCGGGTTCTTCACCAGCGCGACCGACGATGTTGACGGCACGAACAACGTCACCTTTGACGCCATCCCGATCACCGTCGAAGAGTGCGTGGCGGACTTTGCCCCGGCCTACGGCGTGCTGGACTTCGATGATGTTCTCGCCTTCCTCGTCGCCTTCGGCGCCGAGGACAGCTCGGCGGACCTCGCCCCGGCCTTCGGGGTGTGGGACTTCGACGATGTCCTGCGGTTCCTCACGGCGTACGGGGCCGGCTGCCCGTAAGCCTTCAACCTGAGCACAGCTCCATCTTCGGCGCCCTCCCCAGCGGGGGGGCGCCGACTTCGTTTTCGGGGTGATGACGGGGATCAGACCCTCTCCTACGCTTGCCTCCCGCGCCGGAGTGGCGCGTCCAACGCGAGAGGATCAGGCCCATGGCGCGCCTGCACGAGTACCAGGCCAAGGCCCAGCTCCGGGCTCACGGCATCGAGACCCCACGGGGGGAAGCCGCGTCCACGCCCGAGGACGCCGAGCGGATCGCCCGCGATCTGGGCGGGGCGGTTGTTGTCAAGATCCAGGCCTGGACGACCGGGCGCAAGGCAATGGGCGGCGTGGTCTTCGCCAAGACGCCCGCCGAGGCGCGTCAGGCCGCCGAGTGTCTGCTGGCGATGAAAGTTGACGCTTTCCCCGTGACCGAGGTGCTCGTCGAGGAGCAGGTCCCAATCAAGGGTGAGCTGTTCGTCTCGCTGATGATCGACGACGCGGCCCGGGCGCCGACGATGCTCATCGCCCCCGGCGGCGGGACGGGCATCGAAGAACGGGCGGACTCGGTCCACCAGCTCGCGTGCGACGTGAACGCCGGGCCGGACGCCGGGCAGGTTGAAGCTGCGCTAGGTGGGATGAACGAGAGCGCGGAGGTCACCGGGCGACTGGGCGAGGCGATCGCCAAGATCTATCAGACAGCCCGGGCGTGCGAGGCGCGGTCGCTCGAGGTCAACCCGCTGGTGGTGCTCGAGGACGGGCGTGTGATGGCGGCGGACTGCCGCATGACGATCGACGATTACGCCGTGTTCCGCAGGCCCGAGCTGGGTATTGAGATCGCGCGTGAGCTGGATCACCCGCCGACAGAGCTTGAGATCGTCGCGTACAACGTCGAGCAGGCGGACCACCGGGGCACGTTCTACTTCGCGCAGCTCAACACCGAGGCGGAGAGCGGGACCAAGGGCCTGATCGGGTTCCACGGCGCCGGCGGGGGCGGCTCCATGATGAGCATGGACGCGATCACCAACGCCGGGTACACCATCGCCAACTTCACCGACACCTCCGGCAACCCCTCGGCCAGCAAGGTCTACCGGGCGGCGCGGATCATCATGAGCCAGCCCGGACTCATCGGCTACTTCGGCTCCGGCTCGGGCGTCGCCAGCCAGTAGCAGTTCTGGTCCGCGTACGGGCTGAGCAAGGCGTTCTGGGAGGTCGGGCTCCGGATCCCCGCGGTGATCCGCCTGGGGGGCAACTCTGAGGACCGAGCGGTGGACATTCTCCAACGCGCCTGCAAGGGGCTGAGCGCGACGGTCGAGGGCTTCAAGAAGGATGACACGCCGCAACGTATCGCCGAGAGGTTCGACACCCTCGTGCAGAGCGCGGGCGGCACTGTTCACAATGTTCGTTCGCACCGCGTGCCCGGTTTCGTGGGCATGGACGGCGCCTTCAACTTCCCGATCACGGGCGGCACGGTCTGGATCGATAGCGCCCGCTGGGGTGAGTTTGGCGCCAAGGCCATCGAGCACTCCGGGGGCTTGCTCAAGGATGACAACGGGCGCCCGGCATTGGCGGTCAGTGAAGAAGATGTTGCAGGCAAGGACTCTGAGCTGATCGCGTGCGAGGTTGAGTGCCGCATGGCGGGGGCGGATGTTGTGTTTGTTGACCTGGAAATCCCCGGGTTAGAAGAGATCACCGCTGAGAGCCGCTGAGAGCGCAGAGGTCAGGCGTGAACGGGTTGTTCGATTTCTTTCTCATTGAAGTTTCCTCTGCGGCCCTCCGCGGCCCTCAGCGTTGAATACTCATGGCAATCATCATCGACGAATCAAAGAAGGTCATCGTCCAGGGCATCACCGGACGCGAGGGCCAGGCCCGCACCAAACTCATGCTCGGCTACGGCACCAACGTCGTCGGGGGCGTGACTCCGGGCAAGGCGGGCCAGGACGTGCTCGGCGTCCCCGTGTTCAACTCCGTCAAGGACAGCGTCGAGGCGGCGGGCGGCGTGGATATCTCCGTCGTGCTTGTTCCGGCGCGGTTTGTCAAGGGCGCAACCATCGAGGCCATCGAGGCGGGCGTGAAGCTCGCGCTCATCGTGCCCGACCGCGTGCCGGTCTGGGACGCGATGGAGATCGCGGCCTGCGCCAAGGCCAACGGCGCTCAGTTCATCGGTCCCAACACCCTGGGTGTGTTGAGCCCGGACAAGGGTGTCATCGGCATGATGGGCGGCAGGGCCGAGAGCGCCAAGGCCTGGTTCAAGCCGGGCAGCGTCGGCGTCATCTCCCGCTCGGGCGGCATGAGCTCGTCCACCGCGTACTACCTGGGCCAGGCGGGCATCGGGATCTCGACCATCTGCCACGTCGGCGGCGATTCGGTCCTGGGCCTGCGCTTCCCCGATGTCGCCCTCATGTTCCAGGACGATCCGCAGACCGAGGCGATCGTTATCTTCGGCGAGATCGGCGGCTCCATGGAAGAGGATCTGGCGGCGCTGATGAAGGATGGGCGTGTGACAAAGCCCGTCGTCGCGTACATCGGCGGCAAGGCGGCCAAGGAGGGGACCCGCTTCAGCCACGCCGGCGCCATCATCGAACGCGGGCGTGGCACCCACGCGGGCAAGGTCAAAGCCCTGACCGAGGCGGGGGCGACGGTTGTGGATGGGTTCGGGGATCTGCCGGGGGCGACACAGCGCGTGCTTCAAGGAGTTCAACGCTGAGGGCCGCGGAGAGCCGCAGAGAAATCGAGACGGTGCCACGCCTGACCCGCTAGGGCAGGCGTGCTTCGCGGACGAGATGTTGGCGCAGAGCACCGCTGCCCTTCGGGTCAGCGGTGGCGCCTAGGCTTTTTCCTGCGATACTTTGCCTCAAACTCTGCGGCCCTCCGCGGCCCTCAGCGGTGAAAATCCATGACCGAACCCTGGCACACCAAGATCACCCAGATCAACCCCAATGAGGTCCGCGTCCGCGGCTACGACATCGCCGAGCTGATGGGGCGCGTCTCGTTTGGCGCCAGCGTCTACCTCATCCTCATGGGCGAGCTGCCCAGCGAGAAGGTCGCCCGCCTGATGGACGCGATCATCGTCAGCAGCATCGACCACGGCGCCACGCCCCCGAGCTGTCTGGCCGCCCGGACCGTCGCCAGCACCGGCGCAAGCCTGAGCCAGTCCGTCGCGGCGGGCATCATGTCCATCAACAAGCACCACGGCGGCGCCATCGAGAACTGCGCCCGACAGCTCAGTGAGATCATCAATCGCAAGCACGCGATGGACATCTCGTTCGATGAGGCCGCGAAGGTTGAGCTGGACCAGATGAAGGCCAAGGGCGTCCGCATGAGCGGCTTCGGGCACCGGGTCCACACCGCCGACCCGAGGACGGCGCGCCTGTTCGAGCTGGCAACCGAGGCGGGCGCCTGCGCCGAGCATGTGCTGGCGGCTCGCGCCGTGGAACAGGCGTTCATCGCAAAGGGCAAGCCCCTGCCCATCAACGTGGACGGCGCTATCGGCGCGATCCTCGCCGACCTGGGTTTCCCGCCCGAGATCATGAACGGCGTCTTCATGATCGCCCGCGTCCCTGGGCTCGTCGCGCATGTCACCGAAGAACAATCAAGCCAGAAACCGATGCGCAAGATCGACCCTGTGAACCACACCTACTCCGGGCCTGAGGCACGGACGATTTGAACAGGAAGATTCACCACAGAGACACAGAGAGGATGAGGTGGGGAAGAATCCGGATTCCCATCTTCAGTGATTCAGTTCTCGTTTCTCCTCTGTGCCTCTGTGGTGAAAAATCGAAAGGACCAGTCCCATGGGCGTGATCGAAATCGCTGAGCTTTTCCCGAACCTGATGGACATCACCGACGCCGCCCTTCGCGAGAAGGTCGCGAAGGTCTGGGAAGAAGCCATTACCACCGGGTGCGGCGGCAAGGGCTGGACGACCGACGAGCTTCGCGCCGTCCCGTTCACGCTGCTCGCCGGCGATATCGACCTGCGCTACATCGAGCACCTCAACTCGTGCTGCAAGCAGTGCATCGCGATCGCCAAGGTGCTCGGCGAGGTCTTCGGCGATCGCATCCCGATCAACCTGGACCATCTCATCGCCGGCTCGCTCCTAGCCGACGTCGGCAAGCCGCTGGAGTTTGACAAGGACGCCTCGGGCAACGTCATCCAGGGACAGTTCGGCAAACTGCTCCGCCACCCGTTCTCAGGCGTGGCCATGTGCTACAAGCACGGCATCCCGCCCGAGGTCATGCACATCGTCGCCACCCACAGCCACGAGGGCGACAAGGTGCAACGCTCCATCGAGAGCATCATCTTCCACCACGCGGACTTCGTGGACTTTGATATCGCGAAGT
>JAJRXR010000043.1 GCA_024276195.1 Planctomycetota bacterium | reverse complement strand
TGCGATCAGGCCCAGGGAAACGTGCAATCTCGTAGGCTGCGGCGTCACACCACCTGAGCCCCGGAGAGGCGCCATGAAAATCCCAGAGGTTCTGTTGATTGAGGTCGAGCACGCGCCGGGGAACCTGGCCAAGGTGCTCGGAGCCGTGGGCGAGGCCGGGCACACCGTCGAGGGGCTCGAGGCGGTCAGCCGGAGGCAGAACAAAACCACCTGGGAGCTGACGCTCGAGATCGACGCGGACGCGTGCACGGACGTGTTCGAGCGGATCAACAGCGTGCCCGTGGCCACGCTGCTCGGGCGCTCGGATCGCGTGTTCACACGCCACGCGGGCGGGAAAATCAAGACCGTCGGGCGCCACGACATCACGAACCAGCAGTACCTGCGCGACGTGTACACGCCCGGCGTCGCCCGCGTCTGCCTCGCCATCCGCGATGAACCCGCCAAGGCTCACGACTACACGGCCATCGGCAACACCGTCGCGATCGTGACCGACGGCACCGCGATCCTGGGTCTGGGCGACATCGGCGCGGTCGCCGGCATGCCCGTGATGGAGGGCAAGGCCGCGCTCTTCAGCCAGCTCGCGGGCGTCTCGGGCGTGCCGATCCTGCTCGACACCAAAGATCCCGAACAGATCATCGAGACCGTCATGCGCATCGCGCCGACCTTCGGGGCCATCCAACTCGAGGACATCGCGGCCCCAGGGTGTTTCGATATTGAAGCGCGCCTCGTCGAACGCCTCGACATCCCCGTGCTTCACGACGACCAGCACGGGACCGCGACGGTGGTCCTCGCGGCCCTGATCACCGCGACCGACCGCGCCGGTGTTGAGTTGGGCAGCGCCACCATCGGGCAGATCGGGCTCGGTGCGGCGGGGCTCGGGATCGTCCGCCTGCTCCGCGCGTACGGCGTCGGAAGACTGCTCGGCTCGGACCTGCGCGAGACGGCGCTCGCCCGGCTCGAAGCGATCGGCGGCGAGCGGTCCACGCTCGAAGGGATCATGGGCGAGGCGGATGTGGTCATCGCTACCACCGGCGTTCGCGGGCTCATCAAGCCCGAGATGGTGCGCGCCGGGCAGGTGATCCTGGCGCTGACCAACCCGGATCCTGAGATCGAGCCGGGCGATGCGCTGGCCCGGGGCGCGGCGTTCGCCGCCGACGGCAAAAACGTCAACAACGTCCTCGCCTTCCCGGGGCTCTTCCGCGGAGCGCTCGACGCGGGCGCCAAGCGATTTACAGACGCGATGCTCATCGCGGCGGCGAGAACGATTGCTGCGGCGACGGATGAACGGACGCTCGTGCCGACGCCGCTCGACGAAAACGTACACAGAGCCGTCGCCGGCGCGGTCCACGAGGCGGCGGTCGAGGGGGGCGAACCGATCTTCATGCCCGGGCATGGATGACCGCCGACCAACCGGGCCTTAGCCGCTCTTGCTGTCGCCCCGGGCGAAGATGCTCGCGACGTAGTTGAGCACGTCCGTCGCGCTGGCGTCGTTGTACCCGAAGTTCTTGATCAGACGCTGCTTGACCACGTCGATCTTCTGCTGCGTCTCGTCGTCAACAACAGACGACACCAGATTCTTGAGCTTGATGGTGTCGCGGCTGTCCTCGAACAGCTTGAGCTCGAGCGCCTTGTACAGCCTCGCGTTGGTGTTGAAATCGAACTTCTTGTTGTCGAGCGAAAGAGCGCCGATGTAGTTCATGATCTCCTGGCGAAAATCGTCCTTGCGACTCTCGGGGATATCGATTTTTTCCTCGATAGAACGCATCAGGCGGTCGTCGGGCTCCTCGTCCTTGCCCGTGTACTTGTTGACGACCTTCTCCTTCTGGGTGTACGCCCGGACGTTCTCGATGTAGTTGGCGCACAGGCGTTTGATCGCGTCCTCGTCGGCGCTGATGGCGCGCTGCACCTCGCCCTTGATGATGTCCTCGTACTCGTCCTTGACGACGCTGAGCAGTTCGCGGTACCGCTTCTTGGTTTCCTCGTCGGTCAAGAGCGAGTGGCGCCCGAGCCCCGCCTCGAGCTCGTTGAGAACCATGAACGGGTTGAGCGTTTTTTCCTCAAGCGCCTGATGCCCGACGAGCGCGTTGGAGACCTTGTCCTGGATAAATCGCGGGCTGATCCCGTTCATCCCTTCGCGCGGCGCCTCCTCCTTGAGCTCCTTGACGGACTCCTCCGTGAAGCCCGTGATCGATTTGCCGTTGTAGAGCTTGAGCTTCTGCATCAGCGTCAGCCCCGCCTTCTTGGGCTCGTCGAGGCGCGTGAGCACGGCCCACATCGCGGCGACCTCGAGCGTGTGCGGCGCAATATGAATGCCCCGGATGCGCTCAGGTCCAAAGTCCTTCTTGTAGATTTTGATCTCATCCTCAAGGCGGATGTTGTAGGGAATATCGATCTTGATGGTGCGGTCGCGGAAGGCCTCCATCATCTCGTTGGACTGGAGGCGCTTGTACTCGGGCTCGTTGGTGTGCCCAAGAATCACCTCGTCAATATAAGTTTGAGCAAATTTCTTGGGTTTGATCGTGTGCTCCTGGGTGGCGCCCAGGAGGTCGTACAAGAAGGCGACGTCGAGCTTGAGGACCTCGATGAACTCGCAGATGCCCCGGTTGGCGATGTTGAGCTCGCCGTCGAAGTTGAAGGCGCGCGGGTCGGAATCGGAGCCGTACTGGGCGATCTTGCGGTAGTTGATGTCGCCGGTGAGCTCGGTGGAGTCCTGGTTTTTCTCGTCCTTGGGCTGGAAGGTACCAATACCGATTCGGTCCTTTTCGGAGAGGACGATGCGCCGGACGCGGACGTGGGACATGACCTTTTTCCAGTCGCCGTTGTAGAAGGCCATGAGGTCTTCGTAGACCTTACGGCTGAATGGATCGGGCTCGCCGTAGGCGCGGAGGCGCCCGCCGTGGTGCTCGGGGTGGTAGCTCTCGTTGAAGTGTGCGATCAGGTCGTCGCGGGCCTCGCGCGGGACGAGGACGATCGGGTCCTCGTGCATGGGCGAGGGGAAGGCGCAGTCGCGCTTCGCTTCGCTCGGGTTGCCCTCGATGGGCACGACCTCGCACCCCTCGTCGAGCATCCAACTGAAGGAATACAGCGCGCCCTCGGGTGTGCGCGAGTACTGCTCGAGGCCCTTCTTGAACAGGCGGGCGATGGTGGATTTGGACGAGCCGACGGGGCCGTGGAGGAGGATGATGCGCTTGTCGGTGCCGTAGCCCTCGGCGGCGGATCGGAGGACATCGACGAGCTGCATGAGCGCCAGGTCGAGCCCAAAGATGGCGTCGGCGCCGTTGTCGTACGGGTCGGAGAAGAAGTGGTACCGGGCGGCGTCGCGCTTGAACAGGGGGTAGTGCTCGACGCCCTGGCTGAGCACGGCGTCGTACAGGCGCTGGTACGCGTTGCGCAGGACCGCCGGGGTTTTCTGGCAGATCTCCAGGTAGTCCCAGAAACTGCCCGTCCAGTGGTGGTCCTGGAAGCTCTGGCGATCGAGGCGAGACTCGATCAGGCTGACGAGATCGTTGGGGAAGCTTTCGGTGCTCGAATCCATGCCTGCGGCCCTCCGTGCCAGTTCGCCCGAGGCGGGTCGTCGCCCGCCCTCGCCTTCGCCGGTCTCGCCTTCGCAGATCCTGCGCCGACTCAGGCGATATCGGCTTGTTGGGTGCGGGGCATATGAAATCCCTCGCTGGTTCGCACTACGCCCACCCCCGCACGCGGGCGGAACACGCTACAGGTCTTTACGCGGGCTCGCCCGGGGGTGTTCTGCCAATCGTTCTCGGGCGTGATGATGGAGATTCTGCGCCCAATGCCCGCGAGAATCGGCGCCGCCCACCCTGCCGGCGGCGAAATCGCATCCGCCCCCAGGTACCATCGCGCATGTCGTTCGGACTCGGACACGGCAAGACCCTCGATCCGGCGCCCGGCGTCGTTGGGATCAGCCCCGACGAACTCCCCCCCCTGCCCGACTCCATCCTCGATGACCCCGATTCGGGGCGGGTCGATCCACGCCTGTGGTTCACAGACCCCGCCCGCCCGTTCCAGATCGAGATCGGCTCGGGCAAGGGCGCCTTCCTGGTGCAGCAGGGCGCCCTGGAACCCGACACCAACTTCCTCGGCATCGAGTGGGCCAAAGAGTTCTACGCCTACAGCGCCGACCGCGTGCGCAGGCGACGCGCCAGCGACGGCTCGCTCGCCAACATCCGCCTGCTGTGCGCCGACGCGGGCGAGTTCCTGCGCTGGCGCTGCCCGCCCGGGATCGTCGCTGTGATCCATCTCTACTTCTCCGACCCGTGGCCCAAGTCTCGGCACCACAAAAAACGAGTTGTCCAAGACCGCTTTCTGGGCGACGCGTACCGCGCGCTCCTGCCCGGCGGCGAGATCCGGATCGTCACCGACCACGACGAGCTGTGGGCGTGGGATACCGCGCACTTTGACCGGTGGACCAAGGCCCCCCCGCCGGACGGGGCGGTCGGCGAGCTGACCGGCGGCTCCGCTGCGTACGAGCTTCGCTCGTTCGACGCCCCCGAGTCCGCCGGCGAGTCGGAGCTGGTCGGCTCGAACTTTGAGCGCAAGTTTCGGCGCGAGGGGCGGTCGTTCCACGCGGGCGTGCTGCGCCGGCTCGGCGGGGCGTAAAGTCTTGCATGGCTGGGGGCGACCCATCACAACCCGCGATTGTCCTGCTCTCAGGCGGGCTCGACAGCGCCACAACCCTCGCGATCGCGCAGCGCGACGGGTTTGCCCCGCTGTGCCTCGCGTTCGACTACGGGCAGCGCCACAAGGCCGAGCTCGAGGCGGGCGCCCGCGTCGCGGCCTCGTTCGGCGCCGAGCTGCGCACCGTCACGCTCGACCCCTCGTGCTTCCGGGGCAGCGCCCTCACGGGCGGAGGCGCCGTCCCGAAGGATCGCCCCGAGAGCGCGATCGCGTCGGGCATCCCGGACACCTACGTCCCCGCCCGAAACCTCGTCTTCCTCTCGATGGCGCTGGGCGCCGGCGAGTCGATCGGGGCGCGCGACATCTTCATCGGCGTCAACGCGGTTGATTATTCCGGCTACCCCGACTGCCGCCCGGAGTTCATCAGCGCCTTCGAGGAAACAGCCAACCTCGCGACCCGGGCGGGCGCCCAGGGCGAGAGCTTCCGAATCCACACCCCACTGCTGCACCTGGGCAAGGCGAGGATCATCCAGCTCGGGACCGAGCTGGGTGTGGACTACGCGCTGACCAGCTCGTGCTACGACCCGGACGCCCAGGGACTTGCCTGCGGACGCTGCGATTCGTGCGCGCTCCGGCGCAAGGGCTTCGACGAGGCGGGCGTGATCGACCCGACGCGCTACGCCCCGGGCGCCCTCGCGTGAGCGCGGCCTTGCCCATCAGCGAGACATTCGTGTCCATCCAGGGCGAGGGCAAGCTCACGGGTGTGCCGTCGTGGTTTGTGCGCACGAGCGGGTGCAACCTGCGCTGCTCGTGGTGCGACACGCCGTACGCGAGCTGGACGCCCGAGGGCGGGCGCCGGTCGGTCGATGAGCTGCTGGTCGAGGCGCGGGCGTCGGGCGTGAAGCACGCCGTGCTAACGGGGGGTGAGCCGATGATGTTCGCGGAGATCAGCGCGCTCTCGACGGCCCTGCGCGACGCGGGAATGCACGTCACGATCGAGACCGCGGGCACAATCGACCAGCCGGGGGTGTACGCGGGCCTGATGAGCATCTCGCCCAAGCTGAGCAACTCGACGCCGGTGGGCGACCCGCGCGACCCGTCCGGCGCCTGGAGCGAGCGCCACGAGCAACGACGCCTGAACACTGAAGTGCTCAACGCCCTGATCGCCCGCTTCCCCGATCGCCAGCTCAAGTTCGTTGTGAGCGATCCGTCGGACCTGGGCGAGATCGAGCGGGTACTCACCGGACTCTCGGGCTGGGCAGCGAGCGACGTGATGCTCATGCCCGAGGGCGTGACCACGCCAGATCCTGAGAAAGTCCGATGGGTGGTCCGGGCGTGCCTACAGCGCGGGTGGCGGTACTGCGGGCGACTGCACATCGAGCTGTTCGGCGATACGCGCAGGACGTAGCGGGCGCCCCGCCCGACCCGTTCGCGGGAGGTGGATCTTTCTCATGCGCTGTGAAACGCCCCGATGCCGACGGCGTACTGCGTGTATCACTCGGATCGAACCAACGGGAGCACAGATCATGCGGACGAAGAGGGTGGCACGCCTTGGCCTTGTGGTTGCGGGCGGCGCGATGGCGGCAACGCTGAGTTCGGCGCAGCCGATCAAGGCTCCACCTGCGGCGGGTCTTCGCCCGTGGCAACGCGTCCCTGAGAAGGTGGTCCCGGACCCGGGCGCGGTATACGCGGGGCTGTACCGCATCGGCACGCTGGTCGAGGGCTACTCGGAGATGACCGGGGCCTCGGGCGGGCGGACGCCGGGGATCGTCTTTACATTCCACGACTGGAACAAGGGCGGGCTGCTGAGCGAGGAGCCCGTGCTCCAGACGCTGCGGGATCCGATGGAGGACGACACGATCAGCCCGCTGGACTACGCGGAGCAGATATCGCACGACGGGAGCGTGCTGGCGATCGCGTGGGACGCGATCGGGTATTTCTTTGAGCACCCGGACTACTGGACCGGGGGCGGGGTACAGCCGATCACCTATGGCGAAGTATTTGGTGGCGAGTTCGACGAGTACATCAGGACGGTCGCCGGGCAGGTCAAGGAGTTTGGTAAACCGATCATGCTCTCGCCCGCTGCGGAGTTCAACTCGATCGGGTTCGCTAGCTTCGGGGCGGACGGGGACCAGTACATCCTCAACGCCGCCAACGACGACCTGTATTCGTTTTATGGTGATCCGACCTGGCCCGACGGCCCCGAGCGGGTGCGCGACCTGTTCCGCTATGTTATCGATATTTTTGACGAAGAGGGAGTGGAGAACGTCACCTGGTTCATGTACTCGCATACCGGGTACATGAACCCCGAAGAGCTCGACGAGAGCGAGAAGGGGCTAATGTTTGCGCTCCACCCGTTCTTCTATTACCCGGGCGACGAGTACATCGACTGGATTGGGACCAGCGCCTACGTCTCCAACGACGACCCGGCGCTGGACCTGGCGTACGCGATCGGTGCTGCGCTAGACGCGTTCCGGTTGTTCACAGACAAGCCGTACTTTATCCCCGAGTTTGGTGTGATCGACGCGGAGGGCGACAGCCGGGCGATCCGGATGCGCGTGTTGTTCGACACCGAGATGCCCGCGTTCCCGGATGTCCGCGCGTGGGCGTTCGCCGACGCCCCGCTCTGGGCGGGGTATTTCGATATCCCGCGTCTGGGCAATCAGCCCGACGAGATCCCCGCGTGGATCGAGTCCGTCTGGGAGAGCGGGCGGTACACGAACCGCATCCAAACCGGTAGGCCATAACGATCAACCGCCTGGGCATTGTCCTGCGCCGACGCCCTACGATGTGCGGCGTCGGGCTGCCGTCGCCGGGAGGATCATGGTCTACCGAGTCTGCAAAACCTTCGAGATCGAGAGCGGGCACATGCTCTCGAAGCACCCGGACCGGTGCCGGTTCCCGCACGGGCACTCGCGCCGGGTCGAGCTGGTGCTCGCGGCCGAGGCGCTCGACACCAACGACATGGTCTGCGATTTCAAGGCCCTCAAGCTCGCGGTGAGCCAGCTCCTCGACGACTGGGACCACGCCATGGCGATCAGCTCGGGCGATCCGATGCTCGAGACGATGCGACAGGCCTCGGGCGACCGCCTGATCGTTTTCGAGAACGAGGATCCGACGACGGAAGTGCTTGCCCGGCGCATCTATGAGCACCTCGAGGCCCAGATCCGGGCCGGCGCCTCGTTCACCGACGAGCGGGGCGGGGTCTATACCCTCCCGCCCGGCGTCCGCGTTGAGCGGGTCCGTGTGGGTGAAACCAGCAGCTCGTGGGCCGAATACGGTCAGTAGCAGGCCCAGACGGGCGGAATGATCGCAGCCCGGGCGGGGTTGTATTGGGAGGACTTGCCGATGACGTGTGTGCGACGGGTGATGATCGGCGCCGCGATGGTCGTATGCCTGGGATTGACGCCCCTGGCGCCGGCCCAGGACACCAACGCGCAAGAGATGGAGGCGGACATCGCGTTCGCGCGCCGCCTCTCGAGCGCGTTCAAGCACGCGGCCGAACGGATCGAACCCTCTGTTGTTCACATCACCTTGGAGCGTCAGGTCTATCAGCGCGACCGATTCGGGCGGGTCCGCCCTGGGATCGAGCCGGACCTCCAGCGTTCGGGCCTGGGCAGCGGCGTCATCGCCGACGCCCGGGGCTATGTGCTCACCAACAACCATGTCATCCAGAACGCCGACGAGTTTGTGGTGCGTCTGGCCGACGGGCGTGAGTACAGCGCAGAGCTGGTCGGGACAGACCCGCCGACGGATCTGGCGGTGCTCCTGATCGACGCCGAGGGGCTCGTCCCGGCCCAGTTTGGTGATTCCGAGGCCCTCGAGGTGGGCGAGTGGGTGCTGGCCGCGGGCAGCCCGTTCGGGTTCGCCAACTCGATCACCGCAGGCATCGTCAGCGCCAAGGGGCGCTCCGAGGTCGGAGGCAGCAGAGAAAGCAAGAGCCTTCAGGAGTTCATCCAGACCGACGCCGCGATCAACCCGGGCAACTCGGGCGGGCCGCTGGTGGACCTGACCGGTCGCGTCGTCGGGATCAACACGGCCATCGCCTCGCGCTCGGGCGGTAACGTGGGCCTCGGCTTCGCCATCCCCGCGGATATCGCCCAGAGCGTCATGGCCCAGATCATCGAGGCCGGTCGCGTCAACCGCGGCTGGCTGGGCGTCGCCATCAACGAGCTCGAACCCGAGCGCACCATCGAGCTCGGCATCGAGTTTGGCATCGAGGGCGGGATCGTGCTCGGGCCCGTGATCGAGGGCAGCCCGGCGGACCTCGCCGGGTTGCGCGAGGGCGATGTCGTCACCTCCTTCGCCGGACGCGCAACGACCAGCCCCGCCCGCCTGCGCAACGCCATCGCCCTGACCGGCCCCGGCTCGCGCGCCATCGTCACATACCTGCGCAACGGGAAGCCGGGCACGGCGGAAGTCACCGTCATCGACCGCAACGCCGGCGAGCGTCTCAGGCTGGGAGCTGCTGAGATCGGACGCCTCGGAATCGTGGTCGCCCCAGACCAGATCGTGGTCTTCAAAAACGGGCGCCAGACGCCCGGGCCGCGCGGCTTGGTCGTGCTCGAGCTCGACCCCGGCGGCCTCGGCGCCATCGCCGGCTTCCAGGCCGGGGATCTGATCACGGGCGTCGATGGCGAGCCGGTGAGCGATCCGGACGAACTCAACAACGCCCTGCGTGTTGCCGATCTCGAACGCGGCGTCCGCCTGAACCTCATGCGCGCCAACGCCCGCCAACGCGGCTACATGCGCGGCTACATCGACGTCACCGAATAATCAGGCCTCCGCTTCGATCGGGCTCCGCAATGCCTTCGCTGGCGGGTGGTAGCCCTCGTGCGGCGTGTCCAATCGCCCGGTCCACAGCACGACCAGCTTGTGCTTGACGTCCGCGTAGATCATCAGGAAACACGGGAGCAGGATCAGGATGATGCCCGTCGCGCTCATCAGCCCGAACGCGATCGTGATCGCCATCGGGATCAGGAACCGGGCCTGGAAGCTCTGCTCGAGCATCAGCGGGAGCAGGCCCAGCACCGTCGTGATCGTCGTCAGCAGGATCGCGCGCACACGCGCACGCCCGGCCTCAAGCGCCGCGTGACGCACCGTCGCGCCCGCGCGACGCTGCGAGTTGAAAAACTCCATGAAAATCAGTGAATCGTTCACCACCACGCCCGCCAACGCCACAAACCCGATCAGCGACAAGAACGTCATATTGAACCCGAGCAGCAGGTGTCCCCAGATCATCCCGATCGTCGCGAACGGGATCGCGCTCATCACCAGGATCGGCTGGATGTAGCTCTGGAATAGCCACGCGAGGATGACGTAGATCAGGCCCATAGCCGTGAGCATGCCGATGGGAAGCGTCGCGAACGACTCGGCTACTTCCTTCTGACGCCCGCGCTCGAGCACGTGCACACCCGGGACCATCGCCTCGATCTCACGCAGATCATGGCGCAGGGCCGAGGCGAGTTCCTCGGGCGTTCCCGCGCTCGGGTCCACCTCGGCGCTGAGCGTCACAGCCCGCTCGCGGTTGAGACGACGGATCGTCGCGTACGCCTGCCCCTCCTCGATCCGCGCGACCTCGCTCAGCGGCACCGGCTGGCCCCGGGGCGAAAGAACGTGCATCGCCTCGAGCGAGGCCAGGTTGGTGCGCACCGACTTTGGGGTCTGAACACGAACATCCACATCTTCGCGGTCGCCTGCGAAGGTGAAGGCCTCGAGCCCGAAGACCGCCGCCTGGATCTGGCGCCCGAGCCCGGCCCGGGTAAAGCCCAGCTCGCTCGCACCGTCACGCAGCGTGAACCGCAGCTCGCGCTGCCCGCTGTCGGCGTCGGTCGCGATGTCGTACACGCCCTCGTACGAGGCCATCCGCTCACGCAGGAGCGCCACCGCCCGATCGATCGAGCCCTGGTGATCGCCCGTGACGGTAAACGTGAGCGCCGGACCGCCCGGGCCGGCGCCGATGCCCTCCATCCGGAGCGACTTGATGCCCACCAGCTCCCCCGCGTCTTGGCGGATCGCCAGCTGCACCTGCCCGCTGGTCCGGTCGCGCTGCTCCACGGGGTGCAGTTCGAGAATGAGCTGGCCAAGGTGATCCGCGACCGCGTCGTTGCCCTCGCCGTTGATGTCGCCCATGCCCGCGGTGACGGCGTACACGCTGGCGACCTCGGGCTGGGCCAGAGCCGCGGCCTCGAGGCGGCGCACGATGCGCCCCGTCTCGCTCGCGGGCGTGCCGATGGGCATGACCAGCGCGATGTTGATCGTCTCAGAGTCTTCCGTCTCGAAGTAGATGAACTTCAACTGCCCGCCCGCGACGAGCCCGACGGACACGAGCATGACCGCGATACCGACCGCCGAGGCAAGATATCGGTGCTTCAGGCACCGATCCAGGAACCGGACGTACGACGGGATGAGCATCTGGTTGAAGAGTTTGTCGCGGGCCGCGTCGAAGCGCAGCTCGATCGCCTGGAGCCAGTTTGAGCCGCCGAGCTCTCTCTGTCGGTCGAGCGACTTGAGCGAGTGCGCCATGTGGCTCGGAAGAATGAGGAGGCACTCGACCAGCGACACGGCCAGAGCGCACGCCGCGACCACCGGGAGCCACTTCATGAAGTCGCCGATCTGCCCGCCGATGAGCGCCAACGGCAGGAACGCGCTGATGGTCGTCAGGACGGTCGCGACCACGGGCCAGGCGACCTGGTTGGCACCTCGGATCGCGGCCTCGAGCGCGGGCTCGCCCTGCTCGTGCCTGGCCGTGATGTTCTCGGCGACCACGATCGCGTCGTCAACCAGAATCCCGATCACCACGATCAGCCCGAACATCGTCAGCAGGTTCAGCGTCACCCCCAGCCAGCTCATGATCGCCAGCGTCCCCAGCAGCGAGATCACCAGTCCCATCGCCACCCAGAACGACACCCGCCAGTTGAGCAGCAGCACCAGCGTAATGAACACAAGAATCCCGCCCCACAGCGCGTTGCGCGAGAGCAGGTTCAGCCTCTGCTGAACGAACCGGGCCAGGTCCGTCGTCGCGATCAGCTCGCCCGGCGGCGGGCCTTGGGCCGCGCGCCGGAGCCCGAGCTCGTACGCCTCGATGCGCGAAGAAACCGGGCCGGTCTGCCCGGGCTTTCGCGCGATGGTCTTCACACGCTCGCCGAGTGTCAGCGTGAGCGTCTCCTCGTTGCGCCCCGCGGCGTACGCCTTGACAAGCTCCGCAATGTCCACGACATCCTTCTTGCCCACCTTGAACACCGTCAGGCTCACCGCGGGCTTGCCGTTGAGGCGGCTCGACAGCGCCACATCGGCGAACCCCTCCGTCACCTGCGCGATCTCGCCCAGACGCAGCACCTGCCCGTTCGGATCGCTCTTAACCACGATCTCGCGGATCCGCTCGGCGCGTTCCTCCACCCCCACGCTGCGCACCGCGACGTTGGACGTCTCGGACCGGACCGACCCGCCCGGCAGCTCGCGCATCGCGGCGTTGATCGCGTCCGCCACCGCCGGCAGGCTCAGGCGGTGCTCCATGATCGCGTCGTGACGCACCTCAACGCTGATCTCATCCGTGCGCACACCCGACAGCACAACGTCACCCATGCCCGGGATGGTGCGCAGGTCGTCGCCGATCTGCTGGATCGCTTCTTTCATGTCGCGCTCGGAGGCGTCGCCGAACAGCGAGAGCACGATCGCGGGCAGGTTGGGCTCGAGCTTGACGACCGTGATCCGCTCGGAGCCCTCGGGCAGGTCCTGCAGGGCGTCCATCTCGCGCTTGACGTCCGCGACGCCCTCGTCGATGTCGTACCCGTCCTCGAACTCGACCCGGACCGAGGCGCCGCCCTCGGCGATCGTCGATGACACCTCCACCACGCCCGTCAGATCCGAGACACGGTCCTCGATCTTGGTCGCCAGCGAGTCCTCGACCTCCTCGGGCGCCGCCCCGGGATACGGGGCGTTGACGATGACCCGCGTCGCGTCGATCTCGGGGAAGAACTCGCGCCGCAGGCTCAGGCCGAAAATCAGGCCCGCGCCGATGATGCCCAGCATGACAAGGTTGGCGACGACCGGCCTACGGACGCCGAACTCGGGCAGTCCCATCAGTCGCTCCCGTGCGCGCTCTCGCTGGGCGCCTCGTTCTGGATCTGGGCCAGGCGAACAACCATCCCCTCGATGAGCTGGTCCAGGTTTGAGAGAATCACAAGCGACCCGTCCGGGATCGAAGCGACCGGGTCGAGCACGCTCCAGTCCCGCTCGCCCGTGAGATCGCCCGACACGAAACCACCCAGATGAAACTCCACCCGGACCAGCGCCGGACGCACGCGCCGAAGCTCATCGCCATCGCCCAGCTCAATCCCATCGGGCAAGCCGCCCTCAGCGATGGGCTCGGCCAGAAAGACCCGGTCCGCCACGATCGCGCGCCGGGGCAGCACGACGCGCTCCGACGCGACGCTCGTCCAGACGCTCCCGACAACAAACTGGCCCGGCAGCAGCGGACGGCGTTCGGACGCGGGATCCTGCCCCACCTCGACGAAGACCTCGAGCGTGCGCGTCGAGGCGTCGATTTCGGGCGCGATGCGTACGATCGACCCGCTCCACGCGAGCCCGCTCGGGCTGTCTGATCGCAGCTCGACGCGGTCGCCGATCGCGACGGACCCGCTGGCGGATTTGGGCAGGCGCAGCGGGATCTCGATGCGGCGCAGGTCCACGATGCGCGCGACGCGCTGGGAGGCGACGACCAGCTCGCCGCGTTCGAAGTCGATGGTCTGGAGCACGCCGTCGATCGGGCTGGCGATGGTGGTGCGGGCCAGGTTCTCTCGCTCGATGCGGAGTGTGGCCTGGTCGCCGATGAGGCGGGCCTCGAGGCGCGCCCGGCGCGACGGGATCAGCCCCACCTGCTGGGCGATGCCCTCGTGCGTCCGCTGGATGCGCAGCATGGCGGACTCGCGCTGGTCAAGCTCACCCACCGACCCGGCGCCCGCCTCGATCGCCTCTCGCACACGCTGGAAATCTCTCCGGGCCGCCTCGTGCTCCTGCTCGGACAGGCTCAGCTGCTCGCGCAGGCGCTGCTCCTCGATCTCGAGCCCGCTCAGCTCCGCCATGAGCGCTTCGGCGCGCTTCTCCGCCTGCGTGACGCGCTGCGCATAGTCCAGCGGCTCGATCTTGATGATCGTCCCGCCCATCGCGATCGGCGCCCCCGCCTCGACCGCGCTCGGGCGTTCGATCACGATGCCCCCGACCTGGGCGCGAACGTCCGCAGCGAACATCGCCCGCGCCGTCCCGAACCCCTCCCAGACCCGCGGCGTCAGTTGCATATGCGCCTCGAGCGTGCGCACCTGGAGCTGCGCCGATCCAAGATCGCTCCGCGCGGGCAGGGATTTGGTCGCCCATAGGGCGTAGAAGCCCAGCCCGCCAACGCCGAGCACAAGCAGCGCCAACGCGGTGCGCGTGCCATACGCCAGCTTCGTCAGGCGGTCGCTCGGCGCGGGCGCTGGGGTGGGCTGAGGCGTTGTTGGCGGCGCCGATGTGGGGTCATCCGACATCTCTGCCGGGGGGGTCGTGGGGGACGCACTCATGGTTCGGCAATCCTAGGCGGCGCCCGCATTCGCTCGGCGCCCGCTCACGACTCCGGAACCCACCCGAGCAGCGGGACCAGCACCAGGCTCGCCAGCGTGATCAGGACAACACCCACCAGATTCAGCACCAGCCCCGCCCGCGCCATCCGCCCGATCGTGATCCGCCCCGACGCGAACACGATCGCGTTGGGGGGCGACGCGACGGGCAGCATGAACGCGCAGCTCGCCGCGAACGTCGCCGGCAGCAGCAAGAACATCGGACGCTCGATCCCAAGCTCCAGCCCCACCCCCGCCAGCACGGGCAGCAGCGCGTTCGTGACCGCAGTATTGCTCGTCAGCTCCGTCATGAAAGTCATCAGCAGCGCCACCAGCGCGATCAGCACCACGATCGGCGCCCCGCCCAGCCCCGAAAAACCCGATCCCAGGAACACGTCCAGCCCCCCGCTCTTCATCGCGTGCGCCAAGGCCAGCCCGCCGCCGAACAGCAGCAGCACACCCCAGGGCATCTTCGACGCCGTCTCCCAGTCCAGCGCGAACGTTCGCCGTCGAACATCGACCGGGATGAGAAACAGCGAGAGCCCGCCGAGCATCGCGATGCCCGTGTCCGTCAGCGCGATCAGGGGTGTGAACTCGAGCGCACGCCCAAGATCCACCAGCACCGGGCGGGTGATCCACGCGATCGCGGTGCAGGCAAAGACAACGAACACGATCCACTCGCCCCGCCCCATCGGCCCGAGGGCGCGCAGCTCCTCGCGGATCAAGCCGCGCCCGCCCGGCAGCTCGCCCAGCGTCACCGGCGACGCGAACCACACCAGATACACCCACGCGATCGGAAGAAAGATCACAACCACCGGCATCGCGACCGTCATCCACCCCAGAAACGTGATCTCGACCCCGAATCGTTCCTGCATGAACCCCGCCAGGATCGTGTTGGGCGGTGATCCGATGAGCGTGCCCATCCCCCCGATCGACGCGGCGTACGCGATCGAGAGCATCAACGCCGTCGAGAACGACGCCAGCTTCCCCTCGTCATCTCCGCCCATACGGCGCTCGATCAGGTCGATCACGCTCAGGGCGATGGGCACGAGCATGATCGCGGTCGCCGTGTTGGACACAAACATGCTCAGCATGGCGGTGCTGACCATGAAGCCCGCGATCAGGCGCCTCGGGCGCGTGCCGACGATGAGGATGGTCGTCAGCGCGATGCGCTTGTGCAGGCCCCAGCGCTGCATCCCCAGCCCCAGCAGAAACCCCCCCATGAACAAGAAAATCAGCGGGTGGGCGTAGCGCGAGGTGGTCTCGCTCAGCCCGAGCGCCCCCGAGAGCGGGAACAGAACGATGGGCATGAGGGCGGTCGCCGCCAGCGGGATCGCCTCGCTCAGCCACCAGATCGCCATCAACGTCGCGATCGCCCCGGTCGCCCGCCCGGCGTCGCCCAGGCCCGAGGCGAGCTGCCCTTGCTCGTCGTAGACGCCCGCCGGGAGCACCCGGTAGACCAGCAGCGCCAGCACGGGGCCAGCGATCAGCCCCGCCCAGCGGATCAGAGATGTCCAAGTCTCGCCTCGCGTGTCGGGCTCCATCTGTGGAGCCTACCGCCAGTGCCGCCAGTGCTGCACGGGTATCGTGTTCTTGTGACGAGTGGCTGCTCACCAAAGCGAGATCGAAACCCAAGGGCTCCGAGGCGTCGCCTGGACCACCTGGTACGCCGCTTCGTCCCGTCGATCCCGACGCTCTCGCACAACCGAGCCCTGATGGCGCCTCTGGACCTGAGCGACCGGGTCGTGTCGAGGGTTCTGGGTGTCAGCGCCGAGCTCCCTCCGAACCGGATGCGGATCAGGATCGGAGCCGGAAACCGCCTGCTCTTCAACCAGATCCAGCACCTGCGCATGGCGGTCCCGTTCTGGATGGACAGGCTCGAGAGCGGGGATGTCCGCGCCGATTCGCGGATCTGTGACATCGGGTGCGGGTGCGGGCGCTACGCGGCCTCGTTCCACAGGTCGGCATTCCAGTCAGGCCCCGGATTTGTCGGTCGGTACACCGGGGTTGATATCGACCGAGAGATGATCGAGTGGTGCCGCCGGCACTTTCCCGAGGATCGCTACTCGTTTCTGCTCGCCGACATGCAAAGCACGATCTACAACCCCGACGGGAGCGCAGCGCACAACGCCCGCCTCGATCTTGAGGACGCCAGCCAGGACTTCGTCTTCAGCGTCAGCCTGTTCACCCACCTGCTCGAAGGCGATCTTGAGGGGTATCTGCGCGAAACGGCGCGCGTGCTGAGCCCGGGCGGGCGGATGCGGATGACCGTGTTCTGCATGGATGATCTGCGCGAGTCGGGAACGCTCGGCGGACGCTGGACCTTCCAGTCCCGCGCCGGGGCGGCCTACATCGAGAGCGACCGGTACCCCGAGGCCGCGGTCGCCTATGACCGCGACTGGCTGCTCGGGGCGTGCGATCGGGCCGGGCTTGTCGAGGCCCGGGTGCTGCCCGCGCCCGGGCAGAGCGCCCTGGTCGCGTCGGCACGCTGATTGGCGCAATCGCGCCCAATGCGACGATGTTCGGTTGATGATCAAGTACATCGGGTCCAAGCGCCGCCTCGTGCCCACCATCGTCGAGCTCTGCCAGCGGGCGAGCGCCGGGCGCCCGGGCGTGGCGTTGGACCTGTTCAGCGGGACCAGCCGCGTGGGGCACGCGCTCAAACGCGAGGGCTGGCGTGTCCTCTCGTGCGACTCCAACGCCTACGCCTACACCCTGGCGACGTGCTACGTCCAGGCGGACCGCGAGCGCGTCCTGGGCCACGCTGCGCGCCTGATCACAGAACTCCAGGCCATCGCCCCGAAGGCCGGCTACTTCACCGAGACCTTCTGCGAACGCTCACGCTTCATCCACCCGACCAACGGCGCCCGGATCGACGCCATCCGCGAACGCATCGCCTCGCTGAGCCTCGAGCCCGTGCTCGAGCGCGTCGTGCTCGTCTCGCTCATGGAGGCGGCCGACCGGGTGGATTCCACCACGGGCGTGCAGATGGCGTACCTCAAGTCCTGGGCGCCCCGGGCGCACAAGACCCTGGAACTGCGCACGCCCGACGTCCTGCCCCGGGCGGCGCGCGGCGCCGGGCTGGCCTTCCAGGGCGACGTGCTCGACGCCTGCGACTGGTTCGGCGCCTTCGCCCCCGACGCCGACGTCGCCTACCTCGACCCGCCCTACAACCAGCACTCCTACCTGGGCAACTACCACGTCTGGGAATCGCTCGTCCGCTGGGACAAGCCCGAGGTCTACGGCATCGCCTGCAAGCGCGTGGACTGCCGCACGCGCAAGAGCCGGTTCAACTCACGCCCGAAGATCGAGAGCGCGATCGCCGAAGTCATCGGACGCGTGCGCGCCAAAACCGTGATCCTGTCGTTCAACGACGAGGGCATGGTCTCGCGCGAGCGGATCGAAGCGATGCTCAGCGAGCGGTTTGGACATGAGCCGGTCGTTGTCGAGCACGAGGGCAATCGCTACGTCGGCGCCAAAATCGGCATCCACAACCCCCGCGGCCAGCGCGTCGGCACGGTCGGACGCCTGCGCAACTGCGAGTACCTGTTCGTCGCGGGCGCGGGGGCCGAGGCGATGCGATCCGAGCTGGTCGCTGCATGAAAAACCGCCCCGGGGACGGGGCGGCTCGCGTGGGCTCTGGGCTTGCTTGTGGCTCAGTCCTCTGGCACGTTGTCCGAGGTGACGACCTCGCGGAACGCGGTGCGCAGGCGGTTGGTGATCGGGCCTTCGCCCTCGGATATCGTGTGCGTCGAGGTCACGCTCATGTCTTGGTGCTGCAGGATTTCTCGCACCGCGATGATCTCGGCGGCCGACCCGGTCAGGAAGACCTCGTCGGCGTCGAGCAGCTCATCAAGCTCGAAGTACCGCTCCTCGACCTCGAGCCCGAGCATCGGGCACAGCGTGTCCTTGACGAACCGCCGGGTGATGCCCTCGAGGATGCCCGCGTCGCAGGGCGGGGTGAACAGCTTGCCGCCCTTGACCGCGAAGATGTTGTCGCCCGAGCCCTCGGCGACCTTGCCCTCGGTGTTGAGCATGATGACCTCAAGAAGCTGGTCGCCCGCATTCGTGATGCCCAGCTTCTTGGACAGGTGGATCGCCTCGAGCTTGGCCAGGATGTTGTTCAGGTAGTTGAGGCTCTTGATCCGCGGGTCGAGGCAGGCGATCGGGGTCTTGGGGCGGTTGGCCACGACGACCCGCATGCCCATCTCGTATATCTCGGGCTTGAAAAGCTGGATGGTGTCGGCGATGCACACAACCCCCGCCTCGGGGCAGAGGTACGGGTTCAGGCCCAGCGTGCCCTCGCCGCGGGTGATGAGCAGGCGGATGTACCCGTCGGTGATCCCGTTGGCCTCGATGCAGGTGCGCTGGATCGCGACGAGCTCATCGGGAGAAACGGGGATGGTGAGGTAGATCTTCTCGGCGCACTCGTAGATGCGGTCCATGTGCTGCTTGCACTTGAAGATCTTGCCGTTGTAGACGCGGATGCCCTCGAAGACCCCGTCGCCGTAGAGCAAGCCATGGTCGTAGACCGAGACCATCGCCTGGCTCTTGGGGACCAGCTTGCCGTTGACCCAGATCAGGGGTCGGTCCTGGGTCGGGTCGATGGCATTTTCGGGGCTGCTCACTGGCTCCGTCCTGGGCAGGGTCTGACTCATTCATGGTTCTCCGGGTCGCCTCACGAGCAGAGGCGACGCACAGCATTCTACCAGCGAACCGCCCATCGGATCAGGAAACCGCAAACCAAGAGCAATCAAAGACAGAACACATGCCGCACATATCTGCGAAGACTGCGCTTTCCTGGCGGTGTGGGCGGTCTGAGGCGGGTTCGGGGGCGCCCGGATCAGGCCCGGATCTCAGCCCCGAGCTCGCGTTTGACGACCTCGACCACGCTGGCGACCTGCGGGTCCACCTCCTCGTGGCGCAGGGTTCGGGCATCGTCACGGAAGGTCAGACGCAGCGTCAGCGACTTCTTGCCCGCCCCGACCTGCTTGCCCCGGTAGACCCCCACGAACGAGCAGGCCTCGAGACGTTCGAGCGAGGCGCCCCGGACAAGGCCCTCGACGCTGGCCCAGTTGACGCCCTCGTCGAGGATCAGCGAGAGGTCGCGCTCGATGGGCGGGAACTCGGGCAGGGGGTGGACGCTGGCCCGGGGGGGGTAGGCGTCGATGAAGGGCGCCAGGTCCAGCTCAGCCCCGACTGCGGGCAGGTCGATCCCGGCGCCTTCAAGGAGCTTGGCGTCGATGAGCCCGAATCGCCCCAGCACGCGCTCGCCCAGCCTCACCTCGGCGTGGGCGTTCGTGTCCCAGGCGCTCCGGTCCGGGGCGCAGGGCGTGACGCTGAGCGTGTGCTCGGGGGCGAGCGCAGCGCGGGCGATGGACTCGATGGCGCCCCGCATGACGCGGATGGCGTGCTGACGCTGCGCGTGATTGCGCTTGGTCCCCTCGCCCGGAACATCCATCAGCAGGCTCAGGGTCCGGCGCTCGCGGGTCTCGTTCTTGGAGGTTTGCGCGAAGACGCTGGACGTCTCGAACAGGCGCACGCCGCCCGGGGGCGAGGACTGCGCGTCCTGGTTCGCCTTGCGGCACGCCAGCAGGCTGGGCAGCACGCTCGGGCGCAGCGTCGGCTCGGCCTTGCGCCGGTCGTCGTCCACGCTCAAGGTCGTGAGCCCGGGCGCCAAAAACGGCGCGGCGACCCCCGGCGAGACAAAGCTCACCGTCACCGTCTCGTAAAACCCCATCCCCGTCAGCACCGAGCCGATCTCGCGCATCGCCCGCTCGCTCTCCTGCGGCGGGCGCACGCTGATCTCGAGCGTCTCGCGGATCGGGATGGCGTCGAGGCTCGCGGTCCGGGCGACCTCCTCGACAAGATCAATCTCGCGGGTCGGATCCAGGCGGTGCGGGGGGATGGTGCAGCGCAGCTCGTCAGCGCCCGCCTGCTCGACGCCGATCTCCAGGGCGCGGAGCGACTCGATCATGTCGCCCGCAGGAACCCGGATGCCCAGCAGCGCGTCGCACCGGCTCGGGCGGAGGGTGACGGCCCTTGCCTCGGGCATCGGGGCGCCCAGCGCCAGCACACCATCGCACAGTGTCCCGCCCGTGAGCGAGCAGATCAACGCGACGGCGCGCCGGGCGGCGTCGTTGATCGTGCGCGGGTCCACACCCCGCTCGAAGCGGTAGCACGCGTCCGTGCGCACACCCAGGCGGCGCGCGGTCGTGCGGATCGTCACCGGATCCCACGTCGCCATCTCGAACACGATGTCCGCCGTCGAGCCCGTCACCTGCGAGTCGAACCCCCCCATCACGCCCGCGAGCGACTGTGGGCGTTCGGCGTCGGCGACGACCAGATCGGTCGCGCCGAGCTTGCGCACTTTCTCATCGAGAGTCGTGAGCGTCTCGCCCGCTTTCGCGAAGCGGACGTTGATCTCGCTGCCCGCGAGCCTGCCCAGGTCGAACACGTGGCACGGATTGCCCAGCTCGAGCGTGATGAAGTTCGTGACATCGACGACGTTGTTGATCGAGCGCTGCCCGACGGATTCTAGAGCGGTCACGAGCCAGTCCGGGCTTGGCCCGACCTTGACGCCCCGGATCACACGGGCGGTGAACAGCGGGCAGAGGCCCGCCTCGGTGTTGGTCAGCGTCAGATAGTCCGCGACGGCGCCCTTGGTTGGCGGGTCCGTGATCGCGGGGGGCATGAGCTCGCGGGTGGTCGCGCCGGTTCGGGAAGCCGCGATCTCGCGGGCGCACCCGAGGTGGCTCAGGCAGTCGCCCCGGTTGGACGTCACCTCGACATCCAGGCGGACATCGCCGCCGGGCAGGTCGGTCCGCCCCTCGATCGGGAAGCCAGCCCGTGTGAGCAGATCGTCCGCCTCGTCCGCGGTCAGGGCGCCCGGGGCCAGGTATGAGTTGAGCCAGTGCAGGGAGATATCCATGAGCGGCAAGGATAGACACGCCCCGCTATCCTCCGCGCCGCATGCACGCACGCACGAACTGGCTCATCCTCGCGGGAATCTGGCTCGCGGCGTTCCTTTCCGGGTGCGCCGGGACGCAGCCCGCAGGCGAAGCGCGACCTCCGGACTTCACCCTCGACGCGCTGGTCTCCAACCCGCACGCGGATGGGATGCGGACACCCCGCCGTCTCCGCCCGGCCCGGTATGTCGTCGGCGCCGACGGAGAGCTGCGCGTCGCCCTCGGCTCGGGTGTCAACGAACGGACCATCCCTCGCCGCGCCCGCACGCTCAACCCCGGGCAGCTCGACGACCTCTGGGCGCTCGTCCTCGACGCGGGCCTGGCGGACCCGGGCTCGCCCCGCGCGATCGCGTGGAGGCAGACGTGGCGGGCGCCCCCGGGCGAGCCGGCGGGCGTGATCTCGGTGACGAACGCCGGGCGACGGGTTCACAGCGCGGCGCCTCTCGGCGCCTCGTCCGGGCTCGGGGCGCCCAGGGTCGAGGCGCTGCTCGACCGCCTGGGCGAGCTGGCGTGGGTTCCCGAGTGAGAACGCCAGCCGCCTATCCTCGGGCATGAGCGCGCCCGAGCCAGGCACACGCGGAGCGATCGTCGGGATCGACCTCGGCACCACCAACTCGCTCGTCGCGGTCTACGACGAGCAAGGCCCGCGCGTGCTCGAAGCGGACGGCGTCTCGATCCTCCCCAGCGTTGTCCGCTACGAGCAGAGCCCGTCATCGCCCGGCGGCGTGCGCACGGTCGTGGGCGTTGACGCCAAGGACCGGGCGGTCGAGTTCCCCTCGCGGACGCTCTCGAGCGTCAAGCGCCTGATGGGGCGATCGCTCAGCGATGCGCGCTCGGACCTGGACTTCCTGGGGTACGAGGTTGTCGAGGGGACGCACGGGCAGGCGCGGGCGCGGGTTGTGTTTGAGGATGGGTCGTCGCGGGAGGTGACGCCGCAGGAGGTGTCGGGGGTGATCCTGCGCACGCTCAAGGGGCTGGCGGAGTCGGCGCTGGGGCATGAGGTCGGGCGCGCGGTGGTGACGGTTCCGGCGTATTTCGACGACGCCCAGCGTCAGGCGACGCGCGACGCCGGGCGTCTGGCGGGGCTGGACGTGGTGCGGATCGTCAACGAGCCGACGGCTGCGGCCCTGGCGTATGGCATCGGCGCGCGCGCCGGCGCGGACTCCACCGAGACCATCGCGGTCTATGACCTCGGCGGGGGGACGTTCGATGTTTCGATCCTGCGCCTGACGCCCGGGGGCGGCGAGGGGGAGACGTCGTTCTTCCAGGTGCTCTCGACAGCCGGGGATACCAGGCTGGGCGGGGATGATCTGGACCACCTGCTGGTGTCGATGTTTGCGCGCGAGATCCGGGCTTTGATGGCGGGCGGGGAAGCGGATTCGAGCCGGTTGGAAACCGGCTCCACCAGGAACGAACTGGACGCCTTTCCTGCATCGACGCGCCGGGCGCTGAAAATGTTCGCCGAGTCGGTCAAGTGTCGCCTGAGCGAGGACGAGTCGGCGTCGGTGCGAATCGAGATCAACGAGGGGCTGGTTTATGAGCGCACCGTGACGCGCGATGAGTTCGAGGATTTGGCGGCACCGCCGATCGAACGGACACTCGCGGCGTGCGCGCGCGCCGTGCGCGACGCCCGCGACCAGCTCGGCGGCGCTGGCGTGGACGCGGTGATCCTCGTGGGCGGCTCGACGCGCATCCCGCTGGTGCGCCGGCGCGTGGGCGAGTTCTTCGGGGTTGAGCCCTACACGGCGCTGGACCCGGACCGGGTCGTGGCGCTCGGGGCGGCGGTGCAAGGGGGGATCTTGTCGGGCGCCGCGTCGGGGAGCCTGCTGCTGGACGTGATCCCGCTGAGCCTGGGTGTGGAGACGAGCGGGGGCGCGGTCGCGAAGCTGATTGTGCGCAACAGCTCGGCCCCCGCCCGGGCGACGGAGATGTTCTCGACGGGGGTGGACGGGCAAACCTCGATCAAACTCAACATTGTCCAGGGTGAGCGGGAGATGGTCGAGGACTGCCGGAGCCTGGGGGAGTTTGAGCTATCGGGGATCCCGCCAATGCCCGCGGGGATCCCGCAGCTTGAGGTGGAGTTTCTGGTGGACACCAACGGGGTGCTGCGTGTGAGCGCCCATGAGCGGCGCTCGGGCAAGCGCGCGAGCCTGCAGGTCGTGCCCAACCACGGGCTGACGGGCGCCGAGGTCGATCGGATCGAGGCCGAGAGCTTTGCGCACGCGCGCGAGGACATGACGCGCCACCGGGTGGTGGACCTGATTGCGAACTCGAGCCTGGACCTGAAGTGGATCGGCGAGCGGTTCGAGCGCTATGGGGATCGCCTGGAGGAGGCACAACGCCAGGATCTGCGCGCGCGCATCGCGGAGCTGGGGGAGATGGTCGAGCGAGCGCGCGCCGACTGGCGATCGGTCGATCCGAACGAGTTCCACGCGAGCAAGGAGGCGCTGGACCTGGCGAGCGTGCGCTTGCAGGAGATCTCGATCAGCGAGTCGCTGCGCGGCGATGGGGCGTGACGGGGCTGGGCTTGCACTGGGGCAAGGCCCGGAGGGCGACGACGCCGGGGGCGACGAACAGGGCGAAGGCGCCGAGGATTGTCAGCGGCACGCGGACGATCGGCGCCCGGGCGTTCCAGGCGTGGACCATCGGGTGATCAACACCCGGGAGGACGGCGTGGGACCAGTTGACGTTGGCGCCGGGAGGGGCTGCGAAGTATGCGCTGAGGATGAGCAGGGCGTAGATTGAGGCTGCGAGGAGGATTTCTGAGCGGTCGGGCGTGCGCCGTGGAAGGATGGCGATGAGCAGGGGGGCGAGGAAGAGGTGGTGGCTGGTGGCGAGCGCCTGGAGCTTTGTCTCGGGCGGGTCGATGGCGCCGATGAGCAGGCGCCCGGTCCAGACGAGCGCCCCCGCGTCGAGCCACCAGACGAGGGTGGGGACGATCATGCAGATGAGCACGGCTCGGGCGAGGGCGTCGCGCCCGAGCAGAAGAGCGATCGCGGCGAGCGCGAGGGCGGTGTGGCAGAGCCAGAGGAGGGTGTGGGCTTCACCCGAGTGGAACTTGAGCGCGGCGACACCGAGATAGAAGGCGGCAAGCGCGGCGCCGATGAGTCTGGTGGCACCGGTGTTGGTCACGAGCCCCCGCCGCCGCCACCGCCGTAGTTGCCGAGATTGGTTTCGGTGGACTGGTTGACGGCGTTGTAGTAGTCAAGGGTGGAGCTGGAGCTGCCCTGGTCGGGGACACGGGCGCGGACCTGTCCGGTGGCGCTGTTGTACCAGTAGTGCCCGTTGACGCCGGACTTGAGGACTTTGTAGAAGGGGTGGGAGAGGCCTGCGGTGTTGACGTTCTCGACGACGGGGACGCCTGAGATCGCGTCGGGGTGGGGGGGGATCTGTCCACCGCGGAACCATGCGGGGTCGATGGCCGAGGGGCTGTTTTTGATATCGACCTGGCTCTGGATGTTGGCGAGGTTCTCGGTGGTGGCGGCGATCGAAGCGTCGCGGGTGGCGCCGACATACCTCGGGGCGACGACCGCGGCGAGGATGCCGATGACGATGACCACGACGATGATTTCGACGAGGGTGAATGCGGCGGTGCGTGTGCGGTTCATGGGGGGTCTCTCCGAGTGGTTCGCTGATGAGCGGTATCGGCCCGGAGGGGAGGGCGCCCCAGTGCAAGCGACATCGGCGGGTGTTGATCCAGCCGCCTGAACGGGTGGCGCACTTTCGCACGATGAGGGGGGCCGATATCTCGGTAAGCGGGGCGCAACGCTCACTGAGGCGTTCTCGGACGCCCGGGCCTGGGGCGTACAACGGATGCGCAGCCCGCGCAGCGCAGGCTCGATCGGGTTCGCCCGGGCGGCAGCGCGCGTGTGATCGGGGCGTGTGGGCGATCCGACCATTGGCGTATGAACTCTCGACACCTGATTCTTGTGGGCGGCGCAGCGCTCGGGCTGTGCAGCGTCGATGCGATGGCGGACGATTACTTCGTGCGCCAGACGGGCAACGACGCGAACTCGGGCCTGACGGCGGGGCTGGCGTTCCGCACGATCGACCGGGCGGCGGACGCGGCCCAGGCGGGCGACACCGTCTATGTCGGCGCCGGGACGTACAGCGAGACCGTGACGCCGAGCAACGACGGGACGCTGGCCGCGCCGATCCGGTTTGTCGCCGATACATCCGGGGCGCAGACGGGCGACAGTGGTGTTGTCACGATCTCGGGCGGGACGTGCATCGATGTTTCGTGGGACAACTACATCCAGTTCAGCGGGTTTACGATCCAGTCGAGCGGGACGGGCGCCGCGGTTCAGAACCGGGGCTCGTCCGGGTTCCTGCTCGAGAACTGCACGGTGATCGATGGCGGGACCGGCGTCTGGAACCGCGACAACGGGACCACCACCGTCCGCGGGTGCACCATCAGCAGCGCCTCAAGCTTCGGCGCCTGGTGCGACCTGGGCACGCTCACGATCGAGAACACGACCATCACCGGCTCGGGCAGCTACAGCGTCCGGGTCGGGTACTCCGGGACGGCGAGCGTGACGATCACGGGCTCACGCCTGTACGGCGGGTACTACGGCATCCGCTTCGGGTCGGGCAGCCTCACCATGGTCAACTCCATCTTGTCCGGCACGACCAACGACGGGTTCCTGAGTCGGTCCAACGCGAACACCATCGAGCTGTACAACTGCACGATCGGCAACATCGGCGACGATGCGCTCGACTGGTACGGGACAGCGACCGTTCGCAACACAATCTTCTTCAATGTCACCGACGACGCGCTCGCACGCCGGTCCGGGACGATGATCGCGTCGCACTGCGTCTTTGACGATGTGGGCGACCTGATCGGCAACGGGGTGACGCCCTCGGACTCGGTCACGAGTGATCCGTTGTTTGTGGACGAACCGGGCTTGGATCTGCGCCTGACGGCGGGCTCGCCGGCGATCGACATCGGCATGGATGGCTCGGCGTGGTCGGGTGTGGATATCGACGGCCTCACCCGCCCGACCGGGGCGGCGTGGGACATCGGGGCGTACGAGTACAGGGACCCGACAACGTACGCGAGTGTGCCGTACATCACGGACTTCGAGTCGGGCGCCGGCGCCGAGTGGTCGGACCGGGCGACGACGACACTTGCCGCGTTCAGTCAGTATCTCGGGCGGTTCAGCGAGCAGGAGGGGAGTTCGCTGTATGTCAATGGCATGACCGGGGGTGATATCTATTATCTGTTCTTTGATCTTTACGCCATTGATGATTGGGATGGTTCAGGCGTGAGCCAGGACAACCTGAGGGTGGCGATCGACAACTCCGAGGTGTTCAGCTACACCTTCGATAACGATGGCGGATTTCAGACGTACCCGGGGTCGCCGAATGGAGGACTGACCAACCTGGGGTACCTGGCCAACGACGACGCCATCTACCGTCGGATCTACATCCCGTTCACGGCAGATGACAACCGGGCGATCATCCGCATCGAAGCGATCATGTCCACGGGCATCGCGGACGAGTCGTGGGGCATCGACAATGTCATGGTGCTCAGCGAGGACGACGCGCAGGCGTATCTGCCGATCTTTACCGATGTCTCGGTCTCGACCGGCTTTGGGATCCAGAACGACTCGACCGGCGACACGGCCTCGGGGCTGCTGTGGGGCGACATCGATCGCGATGGTGATCTGGATGTGGTGGTGACGGGGCTGGACGCCGCGTATTTGCGGTTTGATGCGCTGACGGGCGTGTACGCCGTTCAGACGCTCGGCACGGGCGGGAATGTGCGCAGGCAAGGAGCGCTGCTTGACCCGGACGAGGATGGCGACCTGGATTTCTGGGGCGTCAGCGTGGCAAGCTACAACGAGGAGCGCCTGTTCGGGTCGAACGGGGGGGTGTCGCTGGTGGACGTTGGCAGCGTCGGGATGTCGGCGCCGAGCAACAACGAGGGCCTCGCCAGCGGCGATGTCAACGGGGACGGGCGCACCGATCTGGTCATGTTCAGCGAGAACGGGAACTGGATCGGGATCAACACGGGCGAGACCCCGGTCCGGTTTGACGCGACAGCCGACAGCGCCGACGGCTTGACCGGGTACGGGCTCAACGGCGACGGCGAGTTCGCGGCGGGCGCGGACGTCAACAACGACGGGTATCCGGATTTTTTCTACCACCTCAGCGGCGGCAGGCTGTTCCAGTCCAAGGGGGACGGGACGTACATCGCCGACAACCGCGGGATCGCGGTGCGCACCGGGAACAACGACAAGTCCGGCTCGGCGTTCGGCGACTACGACAACGACGGGGACATGGACCTATTCAGCCCCAGCTTCCAAAGCAACGAGGCGGGCTTCCTGCACCAGAACACGGGCGTGAGCGACGTGGTCGGATCGAACGGCGAAACCAACTCTCTGGCGACGTTTGTCAACGTCACCAGCGCCTCGGGCATTGACAGCACCGCCCGCCAGCGATCCGCGGCGTGGGGCGATTTTGATAACGATGGTGATCTGGACCTGCTGGTGACGACGGACGACAGCGACCCGCTGCTGCTGTACGAGAACCAGAACGACGGGACATTCCTGCTCGTGGACAAGGGGGCGGCGATCTCGGGTGAGTTGCACGACGCCGTGTTTGTGGATTACGACAACGACGGGGATCTGGACATCAGCGTGACGCGCGAGGGGGACACGAACGTCCTGCTCGAGAACTCGACCAACGGCGACCGGTTCCTCAAGGTCCGCCTGGTCGAGCCCGGGGACAACACGGCGCTGGTCGATGTGGTCGGGGCGCGCGTCGAGCTGTGGGACGCGGGCGGGTCGGCTGTGCTGGCTAGGCGGGAGATCGGCGTTGCCCGCGGGTTCGGCGGGATCGAGCCGATGTGGGCGCACTTTGGCGGTGTTGACCCCGCGCTGACGTACACCGTCAAGGCCGTCTGGCCCGGGGGGATAGAGAGCACCCAGCAGATCGTGCCGGGGAGTGTCTCGACGGCGTTCGGGAGTGTCACGGTCGCCCAGATGCTGACCATGACCAACCCGGGCAAGGCCCGGGCCAGGGTGATCCGCTGGCGCGAGGTGAGCTCGGTTGACGAGTAGGCGGGGCGGATCATGGGCGATAGCATCCGCCCGTGCGCAGCGCAGTGCTTGTTCTTCTGGCGGTGATCTTGGTCGCGGCGATGTCGTGCGCGTCGGGCTCGCCGAACGCGGGCGGGGCGGCGGAAGCCTTGCCCGAGACGTTCGAGCTTGAGGCGATCGAGTTGAAGCCGTTGATGAATGTGTATCTGGTGGCGCCTGGGGTGTACTCGGGCTCGGCGCCGATGGACGAGGCGGGGTACGCGGCGCTCGAGCGCCTGGGCGTGCGCACGGTGCTGTCGGTCGATGGGGCGCGCCCGCGCTACGAGCTTGGCGAGGCGATCGGCGCCCGGATTGTCCACCTGCCCCTGCGGTATTCGGGGATCGGGTCGCTCCAGCGGGCGCAGCTGGCGCGGGCGCTGCGCGAGGCGGAGGCGCCCGTGTATGTGCATTGCCACCACGGGCTGCACCGCGGGCCGGCGGCGGCGGCGGCGGCCCTGATCGGGCTCGGGCGGATGAGCACCGACGACGGGATCGTGATGCTCGAACGCGTGGGCACGGGGCGGGTGTACACGGGGCTGTGGAATTCGGTGCGTTCGAGCCGGGCGCTGAGCCCGGCGGAGCTCGACGCGACGCCCGATATCTCGACAAACGCCGCGAGCGATGTGGGCCTGGGCGAAGCGATGGCGCGGATCCAGATCGCGTGGGATGAGCTGTACGCGGCCAGCGAGCGGGACTGGCGCGCCGACCAAGAGAGCCCGGGATCGGCGCCAGTCGAGACAGCCGGGGAAATCACAGAAACCCTGCGCGCGCTGATGAGCGGTCCGACCCTCGACGATGAGCCCGCGGACCTGCGAGCACGGATGCTCGACGCGATCGAACTGGCGGCGGCGCTCGAGCGGGCGCTGGAGGTGAGCGATGCGCCCCGGGCCTCGGTGCGGTTCAGCGCGCTGAGCGCGTCGTGCAACTCGTGCCACCGGGTGTACCGTGATTAGGCGTGGCTTGAGCGCTTAGAGGTTCATCAGAACCTTGATGCCCTCGCCCGAGATCATGGTCTCGAAGGCTTTTTCGTATTGTTCGATCGGGAACTCGTGGGTGATGATGTCGTCGAGCTCGAGTCGTCCGCCCAGGAGCAGCTCTTCCATCTGGAACCAGGTTTCCCAGACGCGCCGGCCGTTGATGCCGAGCACTTCGCAGCCCTTGAAGATGATGTTGGCGTTGAAATCGAAGGTGACGGGCTTGGCGGGCAGGCCCAGGAGGGCGGCGCGCCCGCCGTTGCGCAGGGCGCGGAAGCCCTCGTCGATGGCGGTGGGCGCCCCGGACATTTCGAGCAGGACATCGACGCCCTCACCCCGGGTGGCCTTGCGGACCTCGTCGATCCAGTGGTCGCCCTGGCTGGCGTCGAAGGCCTCGACGGCGCCGAGCTTCTTGGCAAGCTCAAGCCTCGGCGGGTTGATGTCCGTGCAGAAAATCCGGCTGGCGCCGGCGGCCCGGGCGACCGTCACGCCCATCAGCCCGATGATCCCCACGCCCGAGACAAGGACGGACTTGGCGCTCACGCCCGCGGCCATCACGGTGTGAACAGCGTTGCCCAGCGGATCGAACGTCGCGGCGATGCGGTCCGGGATGTCGTCGTGGACAGGCCAGACGTTGGCCTCGGGGACGGAGACGAACTCGGCGAAGACGCCGTCGCGGTCAACGCCCAAAATCTTGGTATCGCGTGCGATGTGTGCGGCGCCGGTGCGGGAGTTGTAGTCGAGTCCTGCGGTGATGTGCCCCTCGGCGCTGACACGCTGGCCCTTGCTGAACTGGGTGACGGCCGAGCCGGTGTGCTCGACGACCCCCACGAACTCATGCCCGGTGACGATGCCGACGGGGATGCGCGAGGCGGCCCAGTCGTCCCACTGCCAGATGTGGCGGTCGGTGCCGCAGATCCCGGCCTTCTTGACGCGGATGAGCACGTCGCGGGGGCCGACCTCGGGGACGGGGCGGTGCTCGTCGAGGGCGAGGCCCTCGCCGGCCCGGTGCTTGATCAGGGCGCGCATGGTCTCGGGAGATGCATTGGCGCTGGGGCTGGTGCGTTGGGCGGGGGCCGGGGCGGAAGGAGTCTCGGCGGAAGGGGTCTGGGTGGGGGTGGGGGTCGAGTCCATGCGGGCTCCGGTCGCAGAGGGGTGTGGAGGCTTGTCTGAGGTATTGTTGAGGGCAGTTGGGCATCGGATCAAACCGAAGGGAAGAGCCCGGGGAAACCGGGCGCGGCATGATGGGTAAGCTCTGAGGATGTCACGAGGCGCGTTAGGACCAAGTTCGTTCCTTTTTCTCGCTGCCAAGCCGGGCGGCGGGCGGAAGCTGGGCATGGCCCAGGCGCGGTCCGAGCGGGCGCTGGCCGAGACATTGCGCAAGGAGCGGATGGTGCTCCTGCGGACGTGGAAGGCGCCCGGGTGGGCCACGTCGGTCAAGGAGATGTCGCTCAAGGACCACGCGGGCATGAACGAGCAGCTCACGCAGCTGCTCTCGCGGGGGGTGCCGCTGGTCGAGGCGCTGGAGGTGACGGCGTCGGTGATCTCGCGCGCGAACAAGCCGCGGGTGGATCGGCTGCAAGAGCTTGTTTCGTCGGGGTCGAGCTTCGCCGACGCGTGCCGCCAGGTCGGGTCGTTCGATGCGGTGACGATCGCGGTGTACCGGGCGGCGGAGAAGACGGGCGATCTCGCGGGCGCCGCCGAGCAGTTGGCGTACGACGCGCGCCGGCGCGTGCGTCTGGGCGAGAAGGCCAAGAGCCTGATGATTTATCCGATCATCGTGCTGGTGATCACGCTGCTGGCGGCTTCGGCGCTGCTGACGATTGTTGTGCCGCGGATCGGCGAGGCGCTGCGCGGGGCGCAGATGGAACTGCCCGTGTACACGCAGGTGGTCGTGGGTCTGGGCGAGTTTTTGCGGTCGAACATTCTGCTGGTGCTCGCGGTCGCGTCAGGGGTTGTTGTCGCGATGATCCTGGGTCGGGACGCGATCAAGCTGTGGGCGACGCGGGTGGTGCGCCGGGCGCCGCTGTTCAAGGATCTGGTTCTTGCGCAGGAGCAGGCGCGGTTTTTCAGCGTGATGGCGGCGATGTCGCGGGCGTCGATCCCGCTGGCCGACGCGCTGGGCACATCGAGCAGCGCGATCGGGCACCCGGTATTGCGTAAGGATCTCGAGCGCCTCCGCCAGGACCTGATCGATGGCGGGGTCTTCCGGACGCTTGTTGAGCGGGTCGAGGCGCTGCCGCTGGCGACGCGGAGGCTCCTGATCGCGGCGGACCAGGCGGGGGATCTGGAGACGGCGTTCGACGCGCTGGCGCGGGACATGGCCGACGAGGTTGATCGGAAGACCGAGCGGGCTCTGGCGGCTCTCGAGCCGCTGCTGATCGTGTTCATGTTCGTGATCGTCGGGTCGCTGCTGATGGCGATCATGACCCCCATGCTGACGCTCAGCGGCAACGCGCTCTAGAGAGCCCGAGGCAATCCCGGGCGATTGCTGGCGTTGGACCCGGACGGCGGTAAATGTAAAGGGATGGGACGCCCCTGCCCGGGGCGTCGGGCGCGTAGAATCGAACTCGGAGCCATAAACAGGCGTATCGGACGTGCATCGGGCATAGGGCAAAGGAGCGGAGCGTGAAGACGGAACCTGGGATGAGCGGGCGGAACAGGTACGGGGCGATGGCGCGGGCGTCGCGCCCGGGTTTCTCGCTGCTCGAGCTGACGCTGGTGCTGGTGATTATGGGCATGCTCATGGCGGTGGCTGCGGTGAGCCTGGTTGGCAACGCCAAGCGGGCGCGGGTCAAGACCACCAAGGCGAGCATGACGGTCATCAAGGGAGCGATCGAGGGCTACATGATTGAGAAAGACGGCTCGCCCCCGGCGACGCTGTCGATGCTTGTTCCCGACTACCTTCAGCAAGGCAAGCTGAGAGACGCGTGGAAGCAGGAGCTCTTCTATAGCGCCAGCCCGGGCTCCGGGGGGGCGTTTCAGCTGATCAGCCTGGGCGATGACAAAGAGCTCGGCACCGAGGACGACATCGACGTCTGGACCATGGACGCCGAGGAGTGACCTTCGCGGCGCCTCACGGCGCCGAAGCGAGCGAGAGGCGGACCCCATGCCCGGAGCCAACGCCCAGCGACACACCAGATCCGAGCGCGGGATCACGATCCTCGAGGTCGTGTTCGCCGTCGTGTTGCTTATGATGACGACCGCGACGCTCGTCTCGTCCAACTCGTTCATTTACAAATCGCAGGGGCGCGAGGCGCAGCGCCTGGGCGCGGCGGAGCTGGCCAACCGCCTTCTCTTGCAGTACATCGACGACAAAAACTCGATGCCGAGCGAGTCGCTGCCGATCGAGTATTCGCAACGCCAGTACCGGTGGTCGATGGACGAGCGGCGCGTCACGGTCGTGTACGACCCGGCGGCGGGAGATGACGAGGACAATACCTCGGGCATCGGGCCAGAGCGGGTTCGCCTGATCGTGGTGCGTGTGTGGCTGGGGGCGGAGTCTGGCGGATCGTCGCTGTACACCGACCAGGTCCCGTCGATCGTGATCACACGCCTGCACGACCCGCTCGGGTTTGAGTATCGCAGCCCGGACACGAGCGAGAACCAGCTGAAATCGGAGTCCGGCATTCGCGACATCCTCAACGAGATCATCAACCTGCAGGGCGGGACGGGCGGGGGGGCGCCGTGATGCGAGTGCAGACCCGGCGCGGGTTCACGCTGATGGAGACGATCCTGGCGGCGACGCTGGGGTCGATGGTGCTGCTGGCGACGGTCGGGGTCTTCATGTTCGCGGCCCGCACCGAGCGGACGCTGGCGGCGCGGTTCACACAGACGTCGGACATGGCCAACCTGCAGGTGACGCTGCGCCGCGCGATGCAGACGCTGGTGATGAAAGAGAACTCGAATGTCGCCCCGGGCGAGGAGGCGAGCGAGGATGCGCCCGCGCCGGATCGCCCGCGGATTATTCTCGGGCCAGACGAGATCGCGGCGGTGATGATCGAGGGCGGGCGGACGCGCCCGCAGGGCGCCGCGAGCGTGCAAAGGCTGGAGGTGGTGCTCAGCGCCCCGCCCCTGCCCAACGCGCTGCTCGGGCCTGCGGCGGGGTGGGCGAGCCCGGGCTCGCTCGATGCGCTCGACTTCACGCTTGCCGACCTCGAAGGCGAGAACACCGGAGGCGTGCGCGGCGTCTTCGAGCTGCGCCCCGACGGGCAGCGCGAACGCCTCATGCGCGCAGCCGGCCTGAACCGGATGGGCTGGCCCGAGGCGAAAGACAACGACGAGGCCAAGGGCTGGACGCTGTGGTGGCGCCCGATGACGATCGAAGAGATCGACCACCTCAACGCGGGCGGGGCGTGGCTGGGCGATGAGGTGCAGACGGAAGCGGGGCAGATGCGTCTGGCGGCGGCGGCGCCGCTGGTTCGCGGGCTGACCGAGTGCCGCTGGCTGTTCTTTGATGATCGCAAGCGGATCGAGGCGTACGCGGGGCTGGAGATGAACGACCTGCCGGCGTACGTCGAGCTGGAGCTGCGCACCAGGACGGGGCTGTACGCGAACTGGATGCTGGAGCTGGGCTGGACGGTCGGGGCGGACCCGTTTGTCGAGGAAGAGGACGAGGACACCAGCGCGGCGGGCGGGGGCGGGGCGGACGAGAACGACGGCGCTCGCGGGGCTCAAGCCGCCGGGCGTGGGCGTGGCGGCGCCGCCGCGAGCGGACGCAGCCGGGCCGAGCGGAGTGGCTCGCGGCGCGGGGGGCGGGCAGGCGAACGGGTTCCGCCGCGCGAGAGCGAGAATGAGGCGCGCAACCCCCGGTTCATATCGCGCCGGATCGGAGACGGGGGCGGATGAGCGGGCGACGACCCATCGCGATGATCCAGGCTCGCCCGGCGTTCGCCATGCCGATGGTGATTCTGCTGGCGCTGGTCATCGGGCTGGGCGTGGGCATCGCCGTGTCGAGGCAGATGGTTCAGTCGCGGACGGTCGCGCGCCAGATCCGGGCGTACCAGGAACACCACGCGGCCCAGGGCCTGCAAGAGGCGATCGGCGCGTTCATCCAACGCATCGATGCGCGCGAGATTGATGATGCCACCGCCGACGACGGGCACGCGTTGGACCTCGAACTCCAGGGCGGGGACGTCGCCAAGGTCTACTTCACCGAAGCGCAGGGGACCATGCTCTCGGCGCTCGGCGGGCTCTCGGGCGAGTCGCTCGAATCCAACGCCCTGGCGCTTGAGCGACTGCTCAGGGCCACCTCGACCGAGCGGTACCGCGAGGTGACGCGCCGCGTCGGGCCTTGGCAGGTCAGCCCGAGGTCGGCCCCGCTGGACGTGATCCGGGCGATCATCGACTCGGTGGTGGACGACTCCGGGATCAGCGAGAGCGTGGCCTCGCAGATCGTCAGCGAGCGTCAGAACGAGCACATCGGCTGGTCGGATGTTTCGTACATGCTCGAGCAGGCGGGCGCCGAGGAGGCGGACCGACGCAGGCTCCAGCGGATCTTCACGTTCGACCCGGAGCTGTGGATGGTGCGGGTGGACGTCAAGCCCAGGGGCACCAGGCGGCTCTCGGCCCGGTACGGGGGCCTGACGTACATCGCGGCTGGCTCGCGTCGGAACCGAACGAGCACCGGGGCGACGGGCGTCTTCCTGACCTGGAAGAACCTGGGCGTCGAGCCCTAGCACCTGCTTTGGCTCGGCCCTGGCCCGGGCATGGGGCGTGGGCATGGGGCGTGGGCGTCGAGAATCAGATCCAGGTGATAAGCTGTTGCAATGCCAGGAGGGCATCGTGCGTTTGTCCGGGCGGAACAATGGAGTACACCCCATGACAAACCGGTCTCAAGCCAAGCGGATCACACTCGGGGCGCAGGTCGCGTCGCTGGTGCTCGTCGCGGCCGCGGTGGGCGTCGCAGCCCTCGGGCTGCCCGTGGGAGACGATGCGGGCGGGTTCACGCCCGTTGAGGTCAGCCTGCCCACGCTCAGCGATGGGGGCCAGGGGCACGACCCGGACGGGAACGTCCCCAACTTTCGCCGCGTGGACTTTCCGGGCATCGTCGAGCGGTTCGGGCTCGTCGGCAACGCGCCTGGCGTCAAGGCCAACCCGGGCGCGGGCGAACCAGGCCCCGGGACTCTGATCACACCAGCGGGCGGTCCGTCGGGCGACGAGACGCGCTACCTCGGCATGATCCAGATCGGGGCGCGACGGTCGGCGATGCTGGTGATCGACGGCAAGCAGCGGATCGTCAGCCAGGGCGGGCAGGCGACCAACGCCGACGGCGAGGCGATCCGGGTGCTCAATGTCCAGCCCGATTATGTGACCCTCAACGAGAACGGAACGCGCACCCGGGTCGAAAAGGGCGTCCGCGAGATGTCCGCGGTGACGACGATCGAGCGGACCGTCGAGGACGCCCGGCGCGCGAACGAGGCTGCCAATCGCCTGAACCCGCCCAACACGGGCGAGCCCGGCTCGGGCGAGAACCCCAGGGTGGACTTTGAACGCAGGCGGCGCGAGGCGATTGACCGGGCGCTCGATGAAGGGCGCATCACGCAGGAAGAGGCCCAGCGGATGCTCGACCGGATCAACAACGCGGCCAACCGGCGGGGGCGGGACGACTAGCGCATGGCTGGGCGGATCTGCTACATGTCGAGGTCGGACCGCGGAGCGCGCCTGGACGGGCTGCGCCTGATCGGCGCGCACACGAGCGACACCTGGTCGGCCCCGATGAGCGACCTGCCCCCGGGCTCGGTCCGCGCGGGCGCCGAGTGGGTGCGCGAGCGCCTCGCGGCCCTGAGCGAACGCAACGGACGCTCGGGCAAGATCCTCGATTGCTTGTGCCTGGACGTGGACGGGTCGGTCTGCTCGTGGGTCGGCGCGGGCCAGGGCGAACGACAGGTCGTCCGCGCGATGCTCGAAACGGGCATCGGCGACGAACCCGGCGCTGGCCCCGGTGCTGGCCCCGGCGCGGCCTCGCGGTTCCCCGATCTGCCCGGAGAGCTCGACCTCGAGCCCCTGGGCGAGGGTGGGGATGGCGGCGGCGGCGGCGGGCGCCTGGGCGTCATGGCAATCCCGGACGTGCCCGCCCGCTTGATGATGGACCAGCTCGACGCCCTGGGCGTTCGCGTCGGCAACGTGATGACGATCTGGCACGCGGCGGCGCTGGCGTGGGACGCGAGCACGGGCGACCCGGGCGGGGGCCTGCGATCGGATCGCGTGGTCGCGAGCGACTCACCCTTGACGGGCGTGGTGCTGATTGATGCGGCCCAGGGACGGTGCCTGTGGGTCTGGTCGGACGCGGGCAAGCCGATCGCCGCGGGCTCGATGCGCGTGTCGGTCTCGCGCTCGGACGAACCGGGCGCCACGATGACCGAGAGCGACACCGCCCGCCTCGGGCTCGAGTGGCTCAGCTGGTCGGCCCAGCTCGGGCGCACGCCCGGGCGGGTGTCGGTCGTGGGCGCGTGCGGGCAGGCGGATGAGCTGGTCGAAGGGGCGCTCGATGGCCCCGAGCTGGGCGCGGCGCTCTCCCGGGCGTGCGCCGGGGCGACGATTGATCTGTACGACGTGGAGGACCCGGTGGGCCAGACCCTGACGCGCCTAGCCGAGCGGGGCGAGGGGAGCGTGCGATCAGGCCCGGGCCTGAAAGAACTGGCGACGCGCCCGGTGCGCGCGCACCGGGCGATGTACATCTGGGCGGGCGTCGCGATGGCGCTGGGCGCGGGCGGGCTGGCGACGCTTGCCAATTCGTTCCTGGATCAGAAGCGTGAGCTGAGCAAGCAGATCGAGCAGGCCAAGGAGAACCGGATCGCGATTCTGCGCCAGACGGATCTGCAGCCCGCGACGGAGTACAAGGACGCGATGCTGGTGTTGCCGGGCAAGATCCAGGCGCTCAAGGCGGAGTCAGCGCCGGCCGAGCCGATCATGCCCGTGCTCGAAGAGTTCGAGACCCTCTCGTTCGTGCTGGCGAACCCGGAGTGGGATCTGGTGTCGCTCTCGCTGACGCCCGCGGCGGTCTCGGTGCGGGTGTCGGTGCCCGATGTGGTCCAGGCCGAGGCGTTTGAGGACGCGGTCCTGAGCATCACCGGCTCGTACCTGAGCTGGACGCCCATGAACTTCCGCGAGCTGGGCGGACGGGTGGACTGCAACATGACCGGGCAGTGGACAGAGGCGGCGACGTCGGGGAGGAACGGGCCATGATTGGCGACGGCACAGACGCGATGTCCCCCGACGAGCGGTACGAACAGGCGGCGCTGGCGCAGCTGGGTGAACGACGAAACCGCCCACGCCACTTCGTGGTCCTCGGGGCGTTGGCGCTGGTCGTGGCGTTGATCGTGACGCTCTTCGCGTGGGTCTCGCAGGTCCGGGCGGCCCGGGAGCTGGCCCGGCGCGAGAACGACCTGACGACCCTGGCGATGCTGACGGGCGAGTGGCTGGCGCTGAGCGCGACGGACGAGTCGGGCGAGGATGAGGACCGTCGGATCGTGCAGAGCCGGGTGCGCGAGCTGGCGACGCGGGCGGGGATGACCGCGGTGCCCCCGCTGGCGCAGCCGAGGCTGGACACCTACCAGAACGCCCGGCGGGCGAGGTATCGGTACGACATACGGGACGAGTCGCTCGAGGCGTTGATGTCCTGGGTGGACCTGATGCTCGGCGAGTTCCGGGGCGCCTGGGTCCACGAGATTGAGATTAAACCGAGCGGGAACGCCTGGCAGCTGCAGGTGGTTTTCGCGCGATGGGAGCAGGCGAGCACATGAACCGGTCAACACGACACACCGCTCGGTACGCGACGATTTTGACGCTCGCGGGCGCGACAGCATTGCTCGGCGCGTGCGCCGCGAAGAAACGCGATCCGGCGCTGCTGACGATCGAGGACAGGCGGGGCGAGGCGCTGGAGATCTCGCGTGACGCCGAGCGCCTGGCGATGATGGGCAAGACGGACGACGCGATCCTGCGCTATCAAGAAGCGCTGACGATCTCGGGCGAGCTGGCGGGTGCGTGGAATAACCTGGGCGAGTTGTACATGCGCCGGGGCGACAACGCCGACGCGGTCAGCGCGTTCGGCGTGGCCTCTGGCCTGACGCCCTCGGACCCGCGTCCGCTGTACAACACGGGGCTGGTGTATCAGAAGGTCGGCTGGGCGAAGGACGCGATCGACCACTACGCCGAGGCGCTCAGCCGCGACGAGAACATGCAGGAGGCGCTGCGCGGGTACGCCGTGGCGGCGGACATGCTCGGGCAGGCGGACGACACGACGCTCGAATACATCAAGCGGGGTCTTCTTCGCGAGACGGACCCGGACTGGCGCGAGTTCTTCGAGCGCCAGCGCTTCCGGGTCGAGGCGAAGATGCGGATGCTGTCACGCCGGGGCGGGTGATGGGCTTTGGGCCGGTTGGAAACCGGCCCCACCAGAGCCTGAGCCTGGGCCTGGGACTCGTGAGCGGCTAGAGCAGCTTGGCGGCGAGGCTGGCAAGTTCGGAGCGTTCGCTTTTGGTGAGCGTGACGTGCCCGACGAGGCCGACGCCGCGCATTCTTTCGACGGTATAGCTCAGGCCGTTGGACGATTGATCGAGGTACGGGTTGTCGATCTGCTCGATGTCGCCCGTGAGGATGAGCTTGGCGCCCTCGCCCACACGGCTGGCGATGGTCTTGACCTCGTGCGGGGTCAGGTTCTGGGCCTCGTCCACGATCATGAACTGGTGCGGGATCGAGCGTCCGCGGATGTAGGTCAGCGGTTCGAGCACGAGGCGCCCGTCGCCGATGAGCTTGTCGATGCGCTGCTCGGCGCCGATGGAGTCGGCGTTCTGGTTCGGGCTGCCGCGGGTGGACATGAGGTATGACAGGTTGTCGAAGATCGGCTGCATCCAGGCGCCGAGCTTTTCGTCCTTGTCGCCCGGGAGGTAGCCGATGTCGCGTCCCATGGGCATGATCGGGCGGGCGACGAGGAGCTTGTCGTAGCGCTGCTCGGTGAAGACCTTGGCCATGCCCGCGGCCAGGGCAAGCAGGGTTTTGCCCGTGCCCGCAGCGCCCAGGAGCGTGACCATCCTGATCTCATCGTCGAGGAGCAGGTCCAGGGCCATGGTCTGCTGGACGTTGCGGGCCATAACGCCGTAGGTGGGTTTTTTTTGCCCCGTGACGGGGATGAGGTGGTCCGTATCGGCCAGGCGCCTGCCGATGCCCGAGTGGGCCTCGTCCTCAATGTCCTTGAGGATGACGAACTGGTTGGGCGTGAGCTCGCGGATATACGCCTCGTCGCCGTCGTCGTTGCGGACGGTGAGTGATTCGGAGAGGTCGTCGATGGGGAGCATGCGGTCGCGGTAGAGGTCGTCGATGGTGTCGCAGGGGGTGTCGATCTCGATGAAGCCGGTGTAGAGGCGGTCGGCGTCGATCTTCTGGTTCTCGAAGTCTTCGGTGCGGATGCCGAGCGCGTCGGATTTGATGCGGGCCGCGAGATCCTTCGAGACGAACACGGCCCGAGCGCCGGGCTTCTGGTTTAGATCCCACGCGACGGCGATGATGCGGTTGTCGGGCGTGTCGGCGGCGATGACGTGCGGGCGGACGTGGTCGCCCACGTCGATCGCGATGGTCCCCGCCTCGCCGTTCTGGGAGGCGGAGGATCCGACGTACGAGGGAAGATCAACCTCATTCCATCGCACGCCCTTGGTCAGCTCGCCGGCCTGGCGGAGCCTGTCGAGGTGGCGGATGCACTCGCGGGCGGCGCGCCCGATGTCGTCCTCGCGGCGCTTCATGGTGTCGAGCTCTTCGATCACCGGGAAGGGGATGACGACGTGGTTTTCCTGGAACACGAACAGCGCGCCCGGGTTGTGCAGGAGAACGTTGGTGTCGAGGACGAAGTGTTTGACGCCCGAGTCGGGCTGGGCGGTTTCGGTTTGTGCTGGGCTCATCGCGGTCCTGGGTCTGTCCGTTGCGCCCCGGTCGCGGGGCGGGTGTTCATTGCATGGAGCATAGCGAACACCCGCGATGGGCTCAGTTCCAGAACGCGTCCACGATCAGGATCATCGCTACAGCGGCGGCGAAGGCGGATTTGATGACGCTTGAGAGCAGCCGCCCGATCGCGGCGCCGTGCCCCGACTTCATGCTCTCGCCCCAGGGACGCCCGGCGACGCCCCGCTCGGCCAGGACGGCGCCTGCGAAGGCGCCGACGACCGCTCCGATGAGCGAGCCGAGAATCGGGATCAGGATCAGGAACGTGCCCAGCACCAGGCCGACGAGCGAGCCGACGATCGAGCCCCAGGCGCCGTGCCTCGTGCCCCCGGCCTTGCCCGCGCCCGCGGCGCACGTGATGAGCTCGGCGATCTCGGCGAGAATGCCCAGAGCGATGGCAGCGCCGAGCGTCCACAGGCTGAACATGTCAGGCTGCCACCAGAAGCACAGCAGCGCCACGCCGATCATGAACCAGATGCCCGGCAGCGTGATGAGCGTGAGCACGATGCCCAGCAGGGCCGAGAGGGTGACGATCGAGGCGGCGAGGTAGATCATCTCGATCAGCGGTATCCGGGCTGCGGGGCTGGGCTGCGGGTCAGGAATCTGCGGCTGCGTCCGCGGGCTCGCCATCAGCGGGTGCGCCGGGCGCGTCGGCATCCGGCTCAGCCTCTTCTTCGGAAGGAAACTGTGTGCGTTCCATCTCGAGGATCCAGCCCTCGACGTTGGCGTGGCGGTAGGTGTCGATGCGGATCTCCTGCCCACCGAGCGTCTCGTGCCCTTCTCGGACTTTGAGGAAGACGATGAACTTGTCCCACTTGCGCTTGTCAACTTCTTCGAGATCGGCGGGGACGATCGAGGCGCCGCCGGGCAGGGTCAGGCGCTGCTCGCCCGGGTTCCAGGTGTACTTCTTCACAGCGACTCGCAGGAAGAGCACGATCAGGTAGACGCCCACGGCGTAGCAGACCACCATGATGCCCCACTGCATCGGGATGTCGAACCCGGACAGGGGCTTGGGCTGCGTTGCGCTGGACCACTGCGTCGTGAGGTCTTCCAGGCGCTGACGCGGGTTGTCGATCGTGGTGCGTTCGGGCTTGAGCTGTCCGACCAGGCGCAGGCCTTCGAGCCAGACCTGACGCGCGAGCAGGGCATTGGCGCGCCGGTACGAGCGTGAGTCGGGGTTGGTTGCGGCTTCCCGGTTGCGCGCGTGCTCCTCCTCGCCCCGGAGGTACTCAAGATCCGCGACCGGGTCCGTCACGCTGGCGTTGCTCAGGAACCAGCCGAACTCTTCGCGGTCGGCTCCGGCGCCGGCCTGGAGGTACTGCCACTCGGCCCACTCGGCAAACTTCTCGCCCCGGGCCGGGTAGGCGACCGCGGCGTCGTAATACCCCCAGGAGCCGAACCCGAGGACAACAACGATGAAGATCAGCATCTTGAGCACCCACGGGCGGTTCAGGGTGCTCTTGGTCGGGGCGGTCTCGCTCATCGGGCCTCGTTCCTCTCCGGGCGGTTGGCCCCGGGTTCAGATCATCGGTCGGACGGGCAGAGGATATGAACCCCGATGGGGGCGGGCTGAGCCGGCGCCCATCCGGGGCAAAGCACGGGATCGGCCCGGGCGTGGGGGCGGGCGTGGGGGACGGACCGGGATGGGCGTGGACGACGATCAGTCCGGGTCATTGACGCGCTCGAACGCGGCGTCCCACCAGCGCTCGGCCCGGAGCGACCCTTGCGGGCGGGCCATGAGCCCGGAGAAACCGCCCTTGGAGGCCAGGCGGGTGGGGATCCTCGGATAGGGGCGGCGCGAGAGAACGGCCTGGGTCAGCCAACGCGAGTGCTCGCCGCAGAATCGCTCGCTGGCGATACGCGGATCACGCCGGTTGAACCATCGCCAGAGCACGCGGCGAGTGTACCGGGGCGCCTGTGCTCATCCAAGGCGAGATGGGCTGTGGAAACGGTTCAGGGGATGACGACGCCGAGGCCATCCTTGCTCGGCAGGAAGTTTTTGGCGGCGAAGTCGATCGACTCGGGCGTCGCGTTGGACCCGGTGAAGGTGCTGCCCGAGGGGTACCACGGGGTGGGGTCGGTCCAGGCCTGCTGACGGGTGAAGGAGCGGACGGAGCCATCGAACATGGCGGCGAGCATGGAGCCGTCGCGCCCGCGGAAGCTGAGTTCGATGTTGCCGGGGGCGGAGCCTACTGCATCCCGTCCGTAGGCGGTTGAAAACTTGGCGATCGGGCCGAAGTCAACGAAGGCGCCGTTGACTTCGGGGTGGGTGCTGGTATCTACATCGAGACCGATGACATTTGAGTAGAAGCGAGTCCCGTCGGCGTGCATGACCTTGGACGCGAGGGAGACGCCGACGTTGTTGATGTTGGGCTCAAAGTCGATCGGGACGAGTGCGGGGGTGTCGGAGTGTTCCGTTTTCAGAACCCGAGAAACATTGATTGCGCCCTTGATAAGGTCAGTGGGCGGGAACGGCACATCGTCGCGCCGGCTCGAATACACCTGGAACGAGCGTGGCTGGAGGAAGCTGACCTGGCGGAAGCCGACAGTGGCGAACACAGTCTCAAAGTCGGCGGTGTCATCGGTGGTCCCGAAGAGAACGTCGTTGAACCGTGTTGCGCGCGGGTCGCCGAGTTTGTTGAGGATGTTCGCCATGCGCATGGCCCGGTTGGCGCCGAGGTTGACGGTGTCGCCCATGATCGGGCTGATCCAGTCCTGCGCCTGGGTCGGGGTGCTCGATGAGGTGTCACCAAGCAGGAAGTCGCTTGCGTCAACAACGCCCACACCCGGGACAATCCCCTGCGCTTGGTAGATCGCTCCGCTGGTGTTGACGCCCGCGTACTGGCCCATGTTGTTGTTGATGTAGACGCCCTGGGCCTGGGCGAGTTGGGCGTGCCTTCGGGCGGAGTCGAGGGCGCCCTGGATCTCGTCGGCGCCGCCCATCCCGACCATCACGCTGGCGCCGATCGCGCCAAGGACGAGCGTTCCAACAAAGGCCTCGGGAAGGGTGAAGGCGCGTGTGCTCAGGGGCGGCTCATTGGTCGTCCTTTCGCGGCGATGGATCGGGCAAGGGGGCCGCCCGGCGGCGCCCGTCCCCACGACCGGCGCCGACGCTCTGCGTCTTGGAGTATACGCCCGCTTGCTTGTGCGGTTCCCCGGGTGGAGACCCATGCCCGAGCCGTAGAATCGGGCCAGATCCTTGGAAGGGACCCCGATGCCGACCACCGCTGCCCGTCCGTTTGACGCCCGCACCGATGAGACCCTGCGCTCGCTCGATGAGTCCGGGCAGTACAAGCGCCTGCACACGCTCGAGTCGCCCATGGACGCGAGCGTGCAGATGCGTGGGTACGGCGAGGTGCTGTGCTTCTGCTCGAACAACTATCTGGGGCTGGCCAACGAGCCAAGGGTGGTCGAGGCGGGGATCGAGGGGCTTCGCAGGTACGGCGCCGGGACGGCCTCGGTACGGTTTATCTGCGGCACGTTCTCGCCGCACGAGCAGCTTGAGAGAACCATCGCACAGTACATGGGCACGGAATCGAGCTACACGTTCGTCTCGTGCTGGAACGCGAGCGAGGCGATCTTCCCCACGTTCTGCGAGGCGGGGGACTACATCCTGTCGGACGAACTGAACCACGCGTGCATTATTGACTCGATCCGCCTGACGTCGGTCATCAAGAAGGGCGTCAAAAAAGGCGTCTTCAAGCACTCGGACCTGGCGAGCGCGCGCGCGAAGCTCGAGGCGGCGCGCAGCGATCCCGATGTGACGGGACAACTCTGGCTTGTGACCGACGGCGTGTTCTCTATGGAGGGCGACATCGCCGATCTGCCGGGCCTGCGCAGGCTCTGCAACGAGTTCGGCGCCATGCTCGTCGTCGATGATTCGCACGCCCACGGCGTCATGGGCCAGACCGGGCGAGGCACGCACGAGCACTACAACATGTGTCCCGGGGCGCCGGGCTTCGACGCTGCCAACGGCACGGTGGATTACTTCACCGGCACGCTCGGCAAGGGCCTCGGCGGGGGCGCTGGCGGGTTCATCGCAGGACCGAAGCGCGGGACCGAGCTGATTATCCAGCGCGGGCGCCCGACGCTGTTCTCCAACGCGCTGCCCGTCACCGTCGCGTGCAGCGCCAACGAGGCGATCCGGATTCTGATGGACGAGCCGCAAAGGGTCCAGCGCCTTCGGGACAACGTCGCCAGCGCCCGGGCCAAGATCGCAGCCAGCGGGTTCGATGTGCTCGAATCACCCACGGCGATCCTCCCCATCATCGTCGGCGACACCGCCAAAGCCATCAGCATGTCCCAGCGCCTGCTCGAACTCGGCGTATTCGTGATCGGGTTTGGCTACCCCGTGGTCCCAGAGGGCACGGCACGCCTGCGCATCCAGATGTCGGCGGCGCACACGGAAGAGCACATTGAGCGGCTGGTGGGGGCGCTGAAGAAGCTGTGAAGCGGGTCAAGGGCAAGTATGTCGCGATCGGGATCGTCGCCGCGATCGGCGCCATTGTGATCGGGTCGGTGGTTGCAGCGGGATTCGCGTACAAGAAAGCTGTTGGCCGATTAGCCGAGGAGGACCGGCGTCTTTCCTGTGTGATCGCCGCGGCGGACGCTGTCGAGCTGTTTGTCCGCGAATCCGATCCCCCCCGATGGCCCGGCTCTTGGGATGAGCTAGGCAGCACGCATCCGCAAGAGACCGGGGCTGTTCTGGGGCCGCGGGATCGAGAGCTGATCGAGGCGAACGTGATTATTGATTTTACGTTGACGCTCGAGGAAGTCGCGGCACAAACGCCGGACGAGTTCACGGCGATCCAGCCCAACGGAGGCGTGCATTCGCCGTGGAATCCAGAGCGGTTGCTTGATGCGGTTCGTGAGGCTCTGGCGGAAGACTGAGCATTGGTTCCACGGGTGGAGACGTTACAGAAACGAATAGGGGCGGCATGGAACCTATGCGATTGATCTCGAGAGGGCCGTTCTCGTGGCTCAAAGAGGATGGCGGGCGGTACCTGTTTGAATCGCCGGAAGCCCGCGAACACGGAATCTACCTGTGGACCGTTCCGCATGTTGGTCACGAGCTCGTCTATTACGTCGGGGAAACCGGGCGGAGCTTTGCTGATCGTACGCGAGAGCACTTGTTCTGCTATCTGGGCGGCAGGTACCGGATTCACAAGGCCAAGAGTTTCATTGCTGGTCAGAGGGCGCAGATATGGCCCGGCATGTGGAAGAGCGGTGATGAATACCGGGCGAACGAGTTTCTGCAACGGCGGAGCGAGCTTGGGACGCATCTTCATCAGATGCTGAGTTCGATGCGTATCTGGTTGATTCCGATGGGTACACACCAGCGAACGAGATGTCTCATCGAAGGAGCGATCTCTCAAGCCCTTCGCCAGGCTTCAGAGCCTGCGTGCAGCTTTCAAGAAGATGACATCCGGTATCAGTATCGCGGGAACGACGAGCCGACGGCGGTGTTCACCATCGGGAACGCTAGGCGTTTCATCGGTCTGCCAGAGAGAATGTCCACTTGACTCAGTAGCCATTGCAATCCCGAGCTAGGCGCGGATTTCCTTTCAAGTGTCTCTCCGGCTCCCTCTCCCCTCCGGGGAGAGGGCTGGGGTGAGGGGCTCCGTCTCCTACACTCTCTTCTATGCCTCGCCGGGAGGAATACATGACGGACCGAGCCCGATCACTCCGGCGCGAGCAGTCGCCGCCGGAGAGTGTGCTGTGGTCTCGGCTGAGGGGGCGGCGTCTCGGCGGCTTCAAGTTCCGGCGCCAGCACCCGATCGGACCGTTCGTTGTGGATTTTTGCTGCCCCGAGGCGTCGCTCGTCGTCGAGGTAGACAGCAGCTATCACGACGGGCGGCGCGAAGCGGACGAGGCGCGTGACAAGGTGCTGCAAGGGCGCGGGTATGTTGTATTCAGGGTGACCGCGAGCGAGCTGGCCAAGAACTTCGATGGTGTGCTTGAGACGTTGCTGCGGGTGGCGCGGGAGAGGATTGTAGAGTTGGAGAAGAAAGAGGAGAGGCGGTAGCCCCTCACCCCGGCCCTCTCCCCAAGGGGGAGAGGGAGGAAGGCACTAGGTTGTGTCTGACGGCTCCAAGAGTCGCAGGTATCGGCTGATGAAGGCGAGCTTGACCATGGCGAGGAAGCTGGTGGCGAGCTTCTCGTACCTAGTCCCGAGACGCCGGTTGTGCTTGAGCCACCCGATGCAACG
>JAJRXR010000042.1 GCA_024276195.1 Planctomycetota bacterium | reverse complement strand
TCGGCGACGACCGCCGCGAGAGCGCGCAGCTCGTCGGGCGAATACATCGTCCCGCACGGGTTGCTCGGCGAGTTGAGCACCAGCACGCGGCTGTTGGGCGTGATCGCGCTGCGCAGCATCTCGGGCGACATCTTGAAATCACACTCGGCGCTCGTCGGAACCTCGACGACCCGCCCCCCCGCGAGCCTGGCGATCGGGTTGTAGCTGACCCAGGCCGGCGTCGGGATGATGACCTCGGGCGCGGGCTGGCCCGCCTCCGGGAAGTCGAGCAGGCACTGCATCACGCCGTACAGCGTGTGCTTGCCCCCGGCGCTGATGGCGACATGCTCGCCCGTCAGGCCCAGGATGTTGTTCTCGCCGGTGAGCTTGTCCGCGATGCACGTTCGCGTCTCCATGTCGCCCAGCGTGGGGGTGTACTTGGTCTGCCCCGCCCGCAGGGCGCGGATCGCGGCCTCCTTGATCTTGTCCGGCGTATCAAAGTCCGGCTCCCCCGCCGCAAAGATCAGGACGTCCTGGCCAGATTTTTTCAGCGCCTTCGCCCGGTTCGTAAACGCCACCGTGATCGACGGCTTCAGAGATTTCACCCGGGCGGAGAGGCTCAGACCAGTTGGGGGCTCGCTCATGGGCGGATCATAATCACCCGTACCCCCCGGCGAGGCCCGCAGCCAGCGCCCGGAGCGCGATCCGGCGCCTCGGACGATTGATCGCGCACGCGCCCAGGCCTAATGTTCGTGACCGGTCACCAGACCGTCTATGACCCGAACACGCTTGCCGCGGTTCACGCTGCGGCTCGACGAGGAGTGGACCAGATTTATGCCTCTTGACACCGAAATCAAAGCCAAAACCATCAGCGAGTTCGCCCGCACCGAGGGCGACACCGGCTCGCCCGAGGTCCAGATCGCGCTGCTCACCCGGCGCATCTTCCAGATCGCCACGCACCTGCGCGAGAACAAGCAGGACATGCACTCGCGGCGCGGCCTGGTCATCCTCGTCGGCAAGCGCAACCGCCTGCTCCGCTACCTCCAGCGCAAGGACCGGGCCAAGTACCTCGAGACGATCAAAGCCCTCGGCCTGCGCAAGTAATCCATCCAACCCGCCGACGCGAGCGCGCCGGCGGGTTCTTTGTTTCGGGGTGTTCACCGAGCGGCAGTGGGCGCCGGGCGTTGATCTGTAAGATCCGCGCCCCGCGCCTTCTGCCCCTCAGGCGGTCGAGCAGCCCGATAGACATCCTGACCCCAACGCGCGGCGGACACGGAAGTTCTCGCCCGGGCGCGCCGGGGTTCCATCTGCGGCAACGCGCCAAAGGCCCAGGCGCACGCCGCCCCTGAAGGGTTGCATCACATGACCGACACCACATTCACATCGCAGCACAAGGTTCAGGCCGAACTCGGCGGTCGCACGTTCTCCATCGAGACCGGCGCCATCGCCAAGCTCGCCTCCTCGGCCGTCCTCGTCTCCTACGGCGAGACCACCGTCCTCGCCACCGTCGTCCGCGCCGACCCCCGCCCGGGTCTGGACTTCTTCCCCATGCAGGTGGACTACCGCGAGCGCACCAGCGCCGCCGGCAAGTTCCCCGGGGGCTTCCGCAAGCGCGAGGGGCCGCCCAACGAGAAGGAAGTCCTCACCATGCGGATGATCGACCGACCGATCCGCCCGCTCTTTCCCGAGGGATTCATCGACGAGGTGCAGATCCAGTGCTGGGTTATGAGCCACGACGGTGAGAACGACGCCGACGTGATCGCCGGCACCGCCGCCAGCGCCGCCCTCGCTCTCTCTGACGCCCCCTTTGCCGGCCCGACCGCCACCGTCCGCGTCGCCCGCATCCACACCGACGACGGCATCACCCACGTCATCAACCCCACCGTCACCCAGCTCGACTACTCCGACATGGATCTCGTGATGACCGGTCATAAGGATGGCATCAACATGATCGAGGTCGGCGCCGCCGAAGTTGATGAGCAGGGCGTCCTCGACGCCCTCGCCTTCGGCTACGACCAGCTCCAGACCCTCCTGACCCTCATCGACGAGCTCGTCTCCAAGTGCGGCCAGGAAAAACGCCTCGGCGACAACATGAACATCGTCCCCGACGACATCATGGCCCACGTCAAGAGCGTCTGCGAGGCCGACCTGACCGCCGCCCGCCAGCTCCAGGGCAAGCACGAGCGCGGCGACAAGGTCCGCGAGCTCAAGAAAGCTCTCCTTGAGAACCACTACCCGCTCAAGGAAGACACCACGCCCGCCGTGGCCAACGAGTCCGCCAAGCGCCGCTCACACGCCTCCGAGGCCTTCCGCACGCTCGAGAAGAAGATCACCCGCAAGCTGATCGTCGAGTCCGGCAAGCGGGCCGACGGGCGGGGCTACAACGAGATCCGCCCGCTCGAGATGCACCTCGCCCTCTTCGACCGCACCCACGGCTCCGCCTTCTTCCAGCGCGGCGAGACCCAGAGCCTCGTCTCGTGCACCCTGGGCACCGGCAAGGCCGAGCAGATCGTTGACGGCCTCCTCCCCGAGTACTCCAAAAAGTTCTACCTCCACTACAACTTCCCCCCCTTCTGTGTCGGCGAGGCCCGGCGCATCATGGGCCCGGGTCGGCGCGAGGTCGGGCACGGCGCCCTGGCCGAACGCTCACTGCTCGGCATCCTCCCCAACCCCGACGAGTTCCCCTACACCATCCGCCTCGTCTCCGACATCACCGAGTCCAACGGCTCGTCCTCCATGGCCTCCGTCTGCGGCGGCTGCCTCGCCCTCATGGACGCGGGCGTGCCCATCCGCAACACCTGCGCCGGCATCTCCATCGGTTGCTTCACCGATGAGAACGGCGGCTCCGAGGTCTTCGTCACCGACATCATCGGCGAAGAGGACTTCTTCGGCGACATGGACTTCAAGGTCTCCGGCACTCGCGAGGGCATCACCGGCATCCAGCTCGACCTCAAGGCCAGAGGCGTCAACCTCGACCAGGTCAAGGTCGTCTTCGAGCAGGCCCGCGTCGGGCGCCTCGACATCATCGACCAGATGGAGAGCGTCATCCCCGAGCCCCGCGCCAAGATCTCTCCCCACGCCCCGCGTCTCGTCACCATCAAAATCGATCCCGAGAAGATCGGCAAGCTCATCGGCCCGGGCGGCAAGACCATCCGCGCCCTCCAGGACAAGTACGGCGTCGGCATCGACGTCGAAGACGACGGCACCGTCATCGTCTCCTCCCCCGACGCCTCCGGCATCGAGTCCGCACACGCCGAAATCTCCGCCCTCTGCGAAGAGGTCAAGCCCGGAACCATCTACGAGGGCAAGGTCGTTTCGACCAAAGACTTCGGCGCCTTCGTCGAGCTCATCCCCGGAACCGACGGCATGTGCCACATCTCCGAGCTGGCCGACGGGTATGTCGAGAAGGTCTCTGACGTTGTCAAGATCGGCGATATGGTCCGCGTCAAGGTGATCAATGTGGACGACCAGGGGCGGATCAAGCTCAGCCGCAAGGCCGCAATCCTTGATGACGCCGCCAGGAACGGGGGCAATGCCGAAGAGCCCGCCCCCGTTAACGCGGACTGATCGCGAGAAAAAATCGAGGACAATCACCCGGCCCCGGGCGTCATCAGGCGTCCGGGGCTTTCTTGTATTGACCTCCTGGGAAGTCTTGGGTTTGACGCAGGCCCAAGGTCTGGTAATCTGGGCGAGCCGAACCCGTCAGGGGTGCTCGGGCGCCTCTCGGGGCGCCCGCCTCGTTTGATTGGCTCGGCTGCCACGCTCGGCGAATCGGCGGTCGGAGAGCGGCGCATGTTCGCGTCGCCCATGTTCCGGGGGGACCGCCAATCTTGCTCGCCCGGCGTGATTGACGCGGGAAAGCTGCCCATGACCGAACAACCGATCAAGCGCATCGAGGACATCGAGGGCGTTGTCAAGTGGTTCGACCCCCGCAAGGGGTTCGGATTCATCGTCGGCCCAGAGGGCCAGGACATCTTCGCCCACTTCACCGTCATCGAGGGCGACGGGTTCCGTGCGCTCAAGGACGGCACCAAGGTGAACTACGACGCCGAGCAGGGCGACAAGGGCTGGCGTGCCACGCGCATCGCCCGGTCCGAGGAGGACCCGGAGGTCGTTGTCCCGCGCCGTTCCTATTCGAGGTCGCCGCGCCGGTGATCGCCCTCGGAGCCGCGCCGTGAACGTGCTTCTCTTTGGACTCGGAGCTCTGCTCGGGGGGGCGGTCGCGTCGGTCGCGTCGCGCTGGGTGGTGCGCCGCTCGGTTGCGCGGGCGCGTGTCGCCGAGCGCCGGGCCAGGACGGCCCAGCGCCTGGCCGAGCTCGGCTCGATGACCCGCGGCCTGGCCCACGAGATCCGCAACCCGCTCTCGACCATCTCGCTCAACGCCCAGCTCGTCGGCGAGGGCGTCGAAGACCTCGACGCGCCCGAGGAAGACAAACGCACCCTGGCGCGCCGCACCAAGTCGCTCGCACGCGAGGTCGAACGCCTCAGCGGCATCCTCGAGGATTTCCTCGAGTTCGCCGGCGAGCTGCGCATCGACGCCGCCCCGGCGGACCTCAACCGCGTCGCCGACGAGCTGGTCGATTTCTTCCTCCCCCAGGCCGATTCCCAGGGCGTGCGCCTGCGCGCCGATCTGTCAAAGGAACCCTTGCGCTGTGACATCGACACGCCCCACCTCAAGCAGGCCGTGCTCAACCTGATGCTCAACGCGGCCCAGGCGATGGGCGCCGCCCAGCCCGGGCGCGAGCGTGAGCTGATCCTCCGGACCGAGCGCGGGCTCGACCCCGATCGCACGCCCGTCGTCCGCCTGCACATCATCGACACCGGCCCGGGCATCCCCGAGGACAAACGCGAGGCGATCTTCAGGCCCTACGTCACGACCAAGGCCGGGGGCACGGGCCTGGGCCTGCCCACGGCTCGGCGCATCGTCGAGGCCATGGGCGGACGCATCGACCTGCACACCGAGCCCGGCGCCGGCACAGACTTCACCCTGACCTTCTCAGAACTCACCGACTAAAGCGCCAGCGCCGGTGCCACGGCTGACCCGCTAGGGCAGCCGTGCTCCCCAATGTTCGGCGCCACACCTGACCCGCAGGGCAGCCGTGCTCCCCGCTCAAAGATGCGTGCGCACATCCCAGAGCTCCGGGAAGAACACATGGTCGATCATCTTCCGCAGGAACGGCACGCCCGAGCTGCCCCCGGTGCCCGTCTTGAACCCGATGACCCGCGCCACGACCTTCATGTGCCGGAACCGCCAGAGCGCGAACTGCTCCTCGACGTCCACGAGCTTCTCGCACATCTCGTACGCGTCCCAGTGCTTCTCCGGGCTCTGGTAGATGCCCTTGAGGACCTCGACCACCTGGGCGCTCGCCTCGTGCGCAACCGTGACATCGCGATCGATGATCTCTGGGGGGATCGCGAACCCCCGGCGCGCGAGGTGGCGCAGAAACTCGTCGTACAAACTGGGCGCCTCCAGAGCCTTGGTCAGCGCCTCGGTCGCGCCCGGGTCGTGGGCGTGGACCTTGAGCATGTTCCGGTCTTTGTTGCCGAGCAAGAACTCGATCTGGCGGTACTGGGCGCTCTGGAACCCGGAGCCCGTGCCCAGGACGTGCCGAAACTGGACATACTCGCTCGGCGTCAGCGTCGCGAGCACGTCCCACTGGCTCAGAAGCTGGTGCTGGATGTGCTTGACGCGCGCCAGGATCTTGAAGCACGACTCCAGATCGTCGCTCCGGATGTACCCGATCGCGCCGCCCAGCTCGTGGATCACCAGCTTCATCCACAGCTCGCTGGTATGGTGCTGGATGATGAACAGCAGCTCGTCGTGGTGGTCCGAGCGGGTGTGCTGGGCCGCGAGCAGGCGGTCCAGGTCCAGATACCCGGCGTAGGTCGTCGAGTCCCGCAGATCAGTGTGGATGCCCGGTTCCAGTTCGCGCGTGCTCATACGCCATGCTACGCGCCCCCGCCCGGCTAGACTGGGCGCCATGAGCCTGGATACCTCCCGACCCGACAGCGCCGCCGCCGATCATCTCCCGGCTCTTGACGCCCTCCGGGGCCTGATGCGCCGCTACACGACAGACCATCTTGTGGGCGTCTCGCCCGCGGATTTTCAGGCCCGCCTGACCGGGCTGATAGGGACCGTTGACAGCCAGGTCGAGGGCTACGACGACCCGGCTCGCCAGCGCGATCTCTCGATCAAGTTCCGCTTCGGGCACGACCATGATTTCGGATCGTTCAGGCTCGACGGGCAGATGGGCGAGCGCCACCTCGAGCTGCTCGCGGGCTTTGCCGATCGGCTCGCCGCTCTGCCAATGGATCTCACGGGCAAGCGCGTGCTCGACATCGGGTGCTGGACCGGGGGAACCTGCCTGGCGCTCGCAGCGATGGGCGCCGAGGTCGTCGCGCTCGAAGAGGTCCGCAAGTACGCCTCCTGTGCGCAGGATCTCGCCGACGCCTTCGGGCTGAGCGGGCGGATCCGGGTGCTGCCGATGTCGCTCTATGAGCTGACCGCCCCCGAGCACCAGGACGCGTACGACTACGTCATTTTCGCCGGCGTGCTGTACCACCTGACCGACCCGGTGCTGGCGCTGCGTTTGTGCTTCAACGCGCTGCGTGACGGGGGGACGTGCCTGATCGAGACGGCCGGGATCGAGAGCGAGGGCTCCGAGTGCCGGTACGAGGGTGCGGGTGTATTCCACGCGGGGAGCCGGGCGGAGCTGTCCCGGTCCGGGTGGAACTGGTTTTTGCCCAGCGCCCTGGCGCTACGCCGGATGATCGCGGACGTCGGGTTCAGTGAGGGGCATGTCGAAGGCTTGTCGGACAATCGCCTGCTCGCCTGGGCGAGGCGCGACGCCCACACGGACATGCTGCGTGCGGGCCTGAGTGTGCCGCAGGTGCGGTAAAGCGGGGCTGGGCGTCGACGCGGGGGGCGCGCGGGCGATACGATGGGGGCGAGGGTGTTCGCCAGTGGACGCTCGGACCAACCGCCAGCAGGAGCCCGGATGAAACCCGCATTCTCAACCATCGCATGTCCCGAGTGGGCGCTCGAGGATGTCGCCGAGTTTGCCGGGCGGACCGGCTACCAGGGGGTCGAGCTGCGCACCTTCGGGCACGCCTCGACCGAGTTGGCCTGCGACCCGTGCAAGACCGGCCCGTCCAAGATCCGCGACCTGTTCGAGGACGCGGGCGTGGCGCCCCTGTGCCTGGCCAGCTCGATCCGGTACGACAAGCCCGTCTGGCCCCCGATCGTCGGGCACATGATCTCCGACACCGAGCGCCCGGTGCGCCAGACCAAGTCGCTCGTCGAGGTCGCGGCCCAGTGCGAGGTGGAGGCGGTGCGTGTCTTCGCGTTCGAGCTGGCGCCGGGCGAAAAACGAGAGAAGGGGATCAAGCGTGTGCTCGGGCGCCTCGAGATGGCGCTGAGCACATGCCGGAACACGGGCGTGAAGCTGATCCTCGAAAACGCCGGCTCGTTCCCGCTGGGCGAAGACATCGGCGAGATCATCGAACGCGCGGGCAGCCCACTGCTCTACGCCGCCTACAACCCGGCCGTCGCCCAGGCGAGCGGCGAAGACCCCATCGAGGGCGCCCGCCTGCTCGGGGCGCGCCTCTGGTCCGTCAAACTCTCGGACTATCGCCAAGGCGCTCCCGTCACCCTGGGCGAGGGCGACCTAGGAGCCGAGCGCGTTGTCACCGAACTCGCACAGATGGGATTCCCCGGATGGCTTGTGTACGAGTGGCCCCGCCTGTGGCTGCGCGAGCTGGACGAGCCCACGGACATCCTGACAAATGCCTGCGAGAAAATGTACCGCTGGATCGGCGCCGCGACGCCCAGCCCTGCGGGTGTGCGGACCACCTGAGCATCCCACCCCCCCCCGGCACGCGCCATGACCCCAGAGCCAGAGCAGAGCGCGGGCGGGCGGGCGGACCAGCTCATCGAGCTGGCCCGGGCGCAGGGCTTTGCGCGCGTCGGCGTGTGCGACGCGGCCCCGAGCGAGTACGCCGAGCAGCTCCGGGCATGGCTCGCTGGCGGGCGCCAGGGCTCGATGGCGTACCTCGAGCGCAACACCCAGATCCGGACAAAGCCGGGTGAACTGCTCGAAGGTACACGCTCGTTCCTGATCGTCGCCGATCAGTACGCGACGCGCAACGACCCGCCAGACCCGCGCCCCGAGCCCAAGCAGGAGGCCGGGCGAGCGCGCGGGCGAATCGCGCGGTACGCGCGCGGGCGCGATTATCACAAGCTCATGAAGAAACGCCTGCACGCGCTGTGCGAGCGGGCGAGAGAGATGTACCCGGACGCCGCGTTCCGCGCGTTTGTCGATACGGCCCCCGTGCCCGAGCGCGAGCTCGCCGCCCGCGCCGCCATCGGCTGGACCGGCAAGCACACCCTCATCATCCACCCTCGCCTCGGCTCATACCTGCTCCTCGGTGGGGTCGCGACCACGCTCGAACTCGCAGAGCCCGAGACCCAGAAACCGATCGACGACCACTGCGGCTCGTGCTCCCGGTGCATCGACGCCTGCCCGACCGACGCGATCACGCCCTACTCCGTTGACGCCTCCCGGTGCATCAGCTACCTGACCATCGAGCGCCGGGCTCGAATCGACCCCGCGTTCTACCTGCGGATTGGCGACTGGATCTTCGGGTGCGACATCTGCCAGGAGGTCTGCCCACACAACTCGCCCCGCCCACCGAGCGTGGGCGCCGGCCAGGCGAACGAGGCGTACGCGCCCGTGCGCGACGGCTTCGACCTGCTCGAAGTCCTCGCCTGGGACGAGCAGGCCCGGAGGGATGCCTTCCGCGGCGCCTCGCTCAAACGCGCGACGCTCGCGATGATCCGGCGCAACGCCGCAATCGCAGCGGGCAATGCGCTGGCCAACGCGGATCTGCCCGAGCTGCGCGCGCGCCTGGAGGCGATCGGCGCCGACGCGGGCGAGGATGAGATGGTCCGTCAAACAGCGCTGGACGTGCTCGCGTCGCTCGGCGCCTGAGCGCGCCGCGGCAGCGTCAATCGGCTCAGCATCACGACCGCCAGCCCGGGCGCGAGCCAGAGTTCGTGCCCGGCGATGAACCCCATCCAGAACATCGGCGCCGCCATCGAGGTCGCAAACGCGAGCGTCAGCCCCTTGCGCCGCCCCCGCGCCCCGTCCAGGCCCGAGTGCCCGTCGCGGGTGGGGATCATGGCGAGCCAGACGTACGCGGGGAAGATCAGGGCGTAGAAAGCCATGAAGCACCGGTACACGACCTCGCCGCCCGAGAGGCCTCCGACGCTCGGCAGGCGATCATGGGCGAGCCCGAGGACGATGGCGCCGGCGCCAAGAACGAGCGTCGCAAGAGCCGCCGAGGCGTTGCGCGACGCGCGGATGCGGTCCTGGTGGATGATGACCGTAAAGACAAGCTGCACGAGGATGTGCGCAAGGATCGCTACGAGCGCCCAGGGCGCCAGCGATGCGCCGCCCCCGGACCCGCCCAAGACACTGTTGAACAGGCCCGAGTAGACCAGCGTCAGCAGGATCATCGCGAGAAAGAACACACCGAACCCGAGCGTGAACGCGACGCGGGCGCCCGTCGGGGAGGTGTTCTGGCGCGCGTGGTGGAAGGTCAGATCTAGATACGGGCACAGCGCAAAGCCGAAGATGCACACCGGCGCCAGCCAGATGATCTGCTGCGAGCGCGAAGTTTCGGTGAGCATGACGCCGGCGGAGGGTGTTGGCTCCGACCCGAGCAGCAGGGCCGCGAGCACACCGACGGACAACACCCAGATCAGCAGGGCAGCGAGCGTCGTCGGGCGGGAACCGAGCCCGACGGCTTGACGAACACCGACGACAGCCCCGATCCCGAGCGCCGCGATCAGAACCACGCCCCAATCAGGCAACGCGACCGAGCTCTGCACGGATATCTCCCGGATCAGCGAGAGGAGCCAGAGCAGGAAATACAGATGGAACGCGATGGTGACGGCGCTGAACGCGCCCATGGCCCTGGCGTGGGTACTGACGAGGCGGGCGCTGAGCGTTTGCGACCGGAGAACCCAGCCCATGGCCCCGGCGCAAACAACATTGGGCAGCGCGAACGCCAGGAACCCGGGCCAGCCATAGTCGCGCAGGAGCAGAATCGGCAGGAACATCCCGATGCACCACGTCCAGCTCACGCCGAGGTACAGGCCCCAGAGCAACGGGGGAACGCGCCGGGTCGGTTCGAGGTCGGGCATGGGCTCGGGGGGGCCAGCGGGCTAACGCCGGCGCTTGACCTTCTGGTGTTGCTTGGGTGTGACGTGGAACGTCGCCGTGCATCGCCCGACGCGCTTCTCGCGCCCGACGAGGCGATCGCCCGGGCGCTTGGGACGCCCCTTGTCGCGTTTCTTCTTCTTGAGCGTCGGCAGGGTCTGGACGATCTCCATGTCGATCGTGATGTTGAACTCGGCGCCAGTCGCCACGAGCGCGGGGACGTCCTCCTGCGGCGTGATCCGATACTCGGCCGGGCCGAAGCAGGGGCGGAGAAACCGGTAGCTCAGGTTCTTGCACACGACCTCGTAGTCCCCGCCGCACACCCCGAAGACATACGCCCCGCCCGCGATCTCCGAGTTGCCCAGCAGCGCCGCCCCGGCCATCGCGTTGTACCAGTTCCGGTTGAACCGACGGAACGGGAGCGTCGCCGAAAAGGTCTTCGTGTCGATCTGCTTCATCCGGATGCCCGAGCGGAAGGCGTACGGCAGCCAGATCAGCGAGCAGACGCGATGCCAGAAATGGTTGCGCGTGCTCAGGCGGCTGATGTACGCCTCGATCCGATCGACCATGGATCGCTTGCCCCGCGCCTTGGTCGGTGCTGGCGTTGGGCTTGCGGGGGCCGAGTCCGATTCTGCCAGAGCGGGCGCGTCAATCGCCGGAGTGTCGGCTCCGGCGGGGGAGGGGCTCGGGCTGGGGCTCGTCGGGCTGGCTGGCGGGGCGCTCACGCTCTGGACGTCTCCGGGTGGTCAATCGGTTCCGTGTCGGTACCGCGTCTGGGCTTCGTCGGGGCATTGTAGTGCGCCGGGCGCCGTCCCCGTCGGGGGCGATTCAGGCCTCCTGCGGGACCAGCTCGAACCACCCCCGCTCGGTCCTTTCGACCTTCTGGAGCGGGTTGCCCGGCTCGTGGTCGAGCACCAGGGTCCACCCGCCCTCGGCTGCGGCTTCAAGAAACCAACGCTTGGTCACCATCGATGTGAATGGCTCCACGTCGTAGCCCAGGCTGTACGAGGCGCCGACATGGTTGACCGTCGGGATCAGATCCGCCGAGAAGACGATCTTGCGCCCCCGCGTGTCCTCGAACGCGATCGCCTGCTGCCCCCAGGTGTGCCCGGGCACAAGGAAGGTGTGGATGCCCGGCAGCGCCTCGATCATCCGCTCAGCGACGCTGGCCTTGGGCGCCTCGTCGCGCGATGGCTTGCGGTTGGACGGGAAGGGCCTGGGCGAGTCAAGCAGCCGCAGACGCGGGCGCCCGCCAGCCAAGGGCCTGGCCTCATCCTCGAACGGCAGGATGTGGTCCCGGTAGTACGTCTTCGTCATCACGGAGTCGTTGTTGCGCGCATCGACCCACTCACGCCGCTGCACGATCAGCTCGGCATTGGGGAACGTGAACATCACATCCGGGCAGTCGCCAGACGCGGCGCCCGGCTTGGTCGCCGACCAGTCCGGCGTCTCCCCCTCGCGCGGGCGGCGCGTCAGCCCCCCCGCGTGGTCAAAGTGCAAGTGCGTCACAATGGTGTGATCGATCTCGCTCGCAAGGACGCCCGTCTCGACCACAGCCGCCTCGATCGTCCGCCCGTCCAGACCGAAAATGTCCCGCATCTTCGCGTCGAGCTTGTCGCCCGTGCCCGCCTCGATCAGGATGCGCCTCGGGCGCCCGAGCTGCGCATCGGGCTCGCTCGACTCGAGCAGCAGGCAGTTGTGGCTCAGGGTCATCCGGTGCCGGTCGTCGATCTCGACGAGGCGGGACCAGACGACGCGGGGGATGAGGCCGAACATTCCCCCGGCGTCGAGCTTGATCGCCCCGGCGCGGAGCAGTTTCCAGTTGTAGGTGGTCATGCCAGAGGGTAGCGCCCCGCCCGGGCGGGTACCCTGCCCGCATGAACGAGCTGGACCTACCCGAGATCGCCAGGATCGAAGAGCAACGCCAGGCCATCGGCACGGGCGAGGTCGCGCTCGAATCCGAACCCATCGCCGGCGGGGTCATGGCCTTCACCGCGCCGGGCTCATGGTCCAACCAGGCGTGCGGCCTCGGGCTCGACGCCCCCGTCTCGGACGACGATCTCGACCGCCTTGTCGATTTCTACGTCTCGCGCGCCGTCGAGCCCAAGATCGAGGTTTGCCCGTTCGCCGATGAGTCGCTCACCCTGGGGCTCGCCAAGCGCGGGTTCACGCTGCGCGAGTTTGTCAACACCCTTGCACGCCCACTGCCAGCGGGCGAAGACCTCCGCGCGTCCATGCCGTTTGGCTGGCCCGACGGGCTTGAAGTCCGTCTGGTAGACCCGGGCGACGACGAGATCGTGCGTCAGTACGTCGATGTCTCCGGCTCGGGCTTCCGCGACCCGGGTGAGAAGGTCGAGGACCACTTCATCGAGCTCTCGACCCGCGTGGTGCGCCACCCGCGCAGCGACAGCTTCCTCGCGTTCGTAGACGGTCACGTCGCCGCGGGCGGGGGCATGGAGACCTCGGACCCGATCCGGGGGCGGCGCGGCGCCTGCCTGTTCGGCGCCAGTGTCCTGCCCGAGTTCAGACGCAGAGGGATACAGCAGGCGTTGATGGTTGCGCGGATGGAAAGAGCCCGCCAGCGCCACGCCGAGCTTGTCTGCATCCAGTCCAAGCCCGCCATCCCGACCGAACGCAACGCGCTCCGCCTCGGGTTCACGCTCGCGTACACCAAGGCGATCCTCGCAATGGCGGGCCAAGGGCTGAGCCCATCTCCCTGAGAACAAAAGCCTGAGAGGAAAGCCTAAAAACGAAAGCGGGCGAGGGCCGAAGCCCTCGCCCGCCAGATGTGTGCTCAACCTTGCTCGTACTTATTCGACGATCTCAACCACATCCGGCGTTGCCGGAGCGACCGGGGCTTCGTAGCCCGCGATCACCTGCAACAGCCCCTCGACCGCGCTCGACGAGGCGCCCGCGGTCTCCGCATTGAACGCGGCCTCGGCCGCCGCGTCCGCATCACCGAGCAGCACCCGCATGGCCCCGGCCAGCAGCCACGAGTCGGGCGTCTCGACGCCGTTGTACGCGTACGTCGTGAACTCCGAGTCGAGCTCAACGATGAGCGAGCCGAGCGAATCGGACCAGGGGACCTCGAGCAGGGCGTAGGGGTCTTCACTGAGAGCGCGCCGGATCTGCGGCGCCGCAGAACGCTGGTAGCCCGAGGCGCTCAGCGCGATCGCGTACCCGATGCGCGGCAGGCCCCACGAGGGCGTCAGGCTCGCGGCCTTGGCGAACTCACGCCGGGCGAGATCGGGACGCCCGCTCTCGAGATCCACCCAGCCCTGATCGACCGCGGCAACAGCGCTGTCCGCGCTCGATCCCGAGCCGGCGCCGTAGTAGTAGTGCGTGTTGTAGACGGGGCTGGCATAGACGTACGAGCCCGTGCGGTAGGTGGGGTTGTAGTACCAGCTCGACCCGCGGTAGCCGATCCAGAGGCCCAGTGAGTAGCCGCTGTGGAGGAAGTAGGAGCCGTGGGTGTAGGGGTGGTAGCCGTAGTAGTGGGTGTTGTAGTACCCGTGCTTGTAGTGCCCGTAGTAGCTGTTGTAGTAGCTGTGGCCACCGTAGCCGCCGTAGCCGTAGTTGTTGTAGCTGCTGTAGTTGTTATACGAGTAATCGTTGTAGGAGTTGTCGTTGTAGATGTTGTGGTCACCGCCGGAGCCACCGTGGTCGCCGTATCCGTCGTTATGACCAGATCCGTTTCCTCCGTCGTGTCCGCCACCGTTGTTGACGGGGCGTCGCATGCTCGGGCGTGCGGCCTTGGCGCCGACGAACCCGGAGCCTCGCCCACCCGTGCCCGTAGGGCCAGCGGGGCGAGACGGACGCGGGGTGGCGTTGGTGATGGCGCGCCGTGAGCCGAGCCCGGTGTTGCGCTTGACGACACCAGAGCCGTTGGGTCTGTGGTTGGCCGAGTTATTGGGGCGCGGCGTGACGCTGGTCACGCTCGGGCGTTTGTTGACCGGGCGGTTGGCCGAGCCTGGGCGCTTGACGCCCAGCCCAGACCCCGCGTTCTTCGACGGGCGATTCTGAACCTGCGGACGCGGACGTTCGGGCGCCTTGTCGACCTGCGGCCGTGGACGCGCAGGTGCTTTATTGACCTGCGGGCGAGGCTGCACGCGAGTCACCGTGTTCCGGCGCAGCGCGGGGGTTCTGCTGGTAGGACGCCTTGTCGGAGCGCGCGTCACCGAAGGACGCGACGCGGGTGTGCGTGAGACGGACGGGCGCGCCGTGGGGGTGCGCCGCAATGTAGGAGCGCGGGTTGCAGGTGAACGCGACGTTGGCGCCCTGCGCAGGCTGCTACCCCGGTTTGACCCGCTTGTGCGAGCGCTGGTTCTGGGCGCAGAGTTGCGGACTGCGCCCGCAGAGTTGCGGCGTTGCGTCCGGTTGGCGCCGATGTTCGGGCGCGAGCCCGAGGATGGTCTGAGGCTCGGGCGCCGCTGGGGCGCCGGGCGCGAGGCCTGGTGGCGCCCTTGTGAGCCGCGGTTGATCGCGGGCTGGCGCGACGAACCCGAGCGCGATCTGACGGCGCCCGAGCGGTGCGATGAGCGGGAAGATTGAGCGCTCCGGCGCGGCGGCGCCGCGCGAGACGACGCTCGCTGGGCGCTCTGGCGCGAAGCGCGGGCGGGCTGACGCTGCGCCTGCGCCCGGGAGGGCGCCGAGCGAGCGGCTGGCTGTCGGTGCGCCGTGCTCTGGCGGTGCGACGACCGCTGGCCCGGGCGACCCTTGGAGCCGAGCTGGCCCAGGGCGTCACCGCCCATGGTTGCGAGTGCGATGATTCCGACGGTGAGCAGGCGTCCGCGCATGGCGGTCTCCTTCCGGTCTGAGGAGCTGTCCCATACATCCTGCGGGAAAGGCCGCAGCATGTCTAGTGAGCTACCGCCCAAACCCGCCCAGACCTGACAAGATTCCCATCCTGCCCCCTGGATTACCCCCTGGCGGGCGTCAGAAGCTGGTTTGGGCTCTCCAGCAGACGCACAATCTCCGCCAAGCACAGCGCCGCCGTCGCCCCGTCCACCACCCGGTGATCGCACGCCAAGCTCAGCGGCATCAGCTTGCCCGCCCTGAACCACCCGTCCTTGACCACCATCCCCTCGCGGTTCCGCCCGACCGCCAGAATCGCAACCTCCGGCGTGTTGATCACCGGCGTCGCGAACCGACCCGCATAGCTCCCCACGTTGCTGATCGTAAAAGTGGACCCCATGAGCTGCTCACGCGGGATAGACCGGCTCCGCGCCGCGCCCGCGATGGCGCCGATCTGACGCCCGATCTCGAGCACGCCCAGCTTGTCGCAATCGCGCAACACCGTGACCATCAGCCCCGATTCGGTGTCCGTCGCGATGCCCATGTGCACCGCCCGGTGCTGGAGGATCGCCATCTCGTCCGTGCCCTCGCCCTCGACGGTCGCGTTGAGCGAGCCGAACTGCCCGGTGAGCGCTCGCGCGACGGCCGAGCAGACGAACGGGAGGAAGCTGACCTTTTCGCCCGACGCCGCGCCGAGCTGCTTGCGCAGCGCGTCGAGCGCGCTCACGTCCGCCTCATCCATCACCGTAAAGTGGACGGCGCTGTTGACGCTCTCGCGCAGGCGGTTGGCGATGGTTCGGCGCACACCCCGCAGCGGGATCCGCGCCGTGTCCGCCCCCGCCGGAATCTGCGCCTGCTGCGCAGGAGGAGGCGCAGCCGCCCTCCCGGAGGGGGGGGCTTCCAGCCCCCCCGCAAACCCCGGCGCCGTCGCCAGCGAGGGCTGCAAGCCCTCGCCTCCGGGGGCGCGCGTGATCGCACCGCCGCCGGTGAATGCCTTCACATCCTTCGCCAGCACCCGCCCGCCCATGCCCGAGCCGATGACCGTGTTGATGTCGATACCCATATCGCGCGCGAGCCGGCGCACGGCCGGCGTCGCCAGCGCCTTGCCGTCCTTCGCCGACACGCCCCCGAGGTCAGCGCCCATGGCGCCGACAACGGTTCCCGCGTCTTCGCGCTCTTCGCTGGGGGCGCCGTTGTTGGTTGAAGAAGAACCCTTCGCTGGCGCTTTGGACTTGCTGGACGCGGGCTTGGATGGGGCGTCGCTTGGCGTGTCATCCCCGCCGCCCTCGTACGTCACCAGCGGGTTGCCGACAAACAGGATCTCACCATCGCTTCCATGCAGCGTCTTGATCGTCCCCGCCCGCGGGCTCGGCACCTCAACAAGCGCCTTGTCCGTCTCCATCTCGGCCAGGATCTGGTGCTCCTCGACCGTGTCGCCCTCGCTGACCTTCCACGAGATCAGCTCGGCCTCGTGCACACCCTCGCCGAGATCGGGAAGGATGAAAATATTGGGATCTGTGCTCTTCGCGTGCGCCATTGTTCTTCCTAATGCCTAATGCCCGATCCCCGATGCCTTCTTCTTCAGTACGCCAGACACGCCTTCACACCCGCCCCGATCCGCTCCGCGTCGGGCAGGTAATCCAGCTCCAGCTTGTAATACGGCATCACCGTGTCAAACCCCGCCACCCGCTGGACCGGCGCCTCCATGTGCAGGAAGCACCGCTCCTGAATCCGCGCCGTCAGCTCGGCGCCCAGCCCGCACGTCTTCGGCGCCTCATGCACAATCACGCACCGCCCCGTCTTCTCGACACTCGCAGCCACCGTGTCAATATCCATCGGATAAATCGTCCGCAGGTCGATCAGCTCGACACTCACATCCTCGGGAAGCTCATCCATCATCTCCAGGCACTGGAACACGCTCGCGCCCCACGACACGATCGTCAGGTCGTCACCCTCGGAGACGATCTTCGCTTTGCCGATCGGGATCGTGTACTCCTCCTCGGGCACCTCCTCGCGGAATGAGCGGTACACCCGCTTGGGCTCGAAGAACACGCACGGGTCCGGGTCGCGGATCGCGCTGATGAGCATCCCCTTCGCATCGTGCGGCGTGCTCGGCATCAGCACCTTCAGCCCCGGGTGGTGCGCGTAGATCGCCTCGGGCGAGTCCGAGTGCAGCTCCGGCGCGTGGATGCCCCCGCCGACGGGCACGCGCACGGTCAGCGGGATCGTGATCGCCCCGCGTGTGCGTGTGCGGAACCGCGCCGCGTGGTTGACGAGCTGGTCGTACGCCGGGCCAAGGAAGCCCTCGAACTGGATCTCCGGGATCGGGCGCATGCCCGCCATCGCCAGACCGACCGCCGAGCCCATGATCCCCGACTCATCCAGCGGCGTGTTCTGCACCCGGTGCTGCCCGTGCTTCTCGGCCAGCCCCTCCGTCACACGGAAAACCCCGCCGTTGACACCGACATCCTCGCCCAGAATGATGACGCGCTCGTCGCGCTCCATCTCCTGGTCAAGAGCCTGATTGATCGCCTGAACAAGTGTCAGTTGAGCCATGTATCGTTCCTCAGTAGAGCCGGTTTCCAACCGGATCACTCCGTCTCTTCTGCTTACACCCGCTGCGACTGCGCCTTGAGCCCCGCCTGCTCCGGAAACTGCCCAAGCGAGTGCGTCTGCATCGTGTCGCGCTGCGTCTTCAGATCATCGCACAACTCGGCGTAGGTGTAATCGAAGATATCGTTGGTCGTCGGATCCTCGATCCCCTCGGCGGTCTTGACCACCTCCGAAACAATCTTCTTCGCCCGCTCGCCCAGCTTCTTCTGCTGCTTCTCGCTCCACAGATCCTTTGACTCAAGGAACATCCGCGTCCGGATCAGCGGGTCCTTCTCCAGCCACGCGTCCAGTTCCTTCTGATCGCGGTACCGCCGCGCGTCGTCGGCCGTCGTGTGGTCGCCCAGGCGGTACGTCACGGCCTCAATAAAGCTCGGCCCATCGCCCTCGACCGCCCGGTCGCGCGCGTCCTTGACCGCCTTGTAGACCGCAAAGATATCGTTCCCGTCCACCCGGATCGTCGGCATCTCGTACGCGATCGCCTTCTGCGCGACGGTGGGGGAGTTCATCTGCTCGTGCCGCGGCACCGAGATCGCCCACTCGTTGTTCTGGCAGAAGAACACCACCGGAACTTTCAGCGTGGACGCGAAGTTCATGGCGCCGTGGAAGTCGCCCTCGCTCGTCGCGCCATCTCCAAAGTAGGTGATGACGGCCTTGTCCTTCTCCTTGCGCAGCTTCATCGCCCACGCGATGCCCGTCGCGTGGAGCATGTGTGTCCCGATCGGGATCGACAGCGGCGTCTGGTTCACACCCTCGGGGATCTGGTTGCCCCGCTCGTCGCCCATCCAGTGCAGCAGGATGTAGTGCATCGGCAGCCCGTGCATGAACAGCGCCGCGTTCTCCCGGTAGCACGGCACAAGCCAGTCCTTGCCCTTGGTCATCGCCAGCGCAGAGCCCACCGCCGCCGCCTCCTGCCCCTTGTTCTGCGGGTACGTGCCCATCCGCCCGGAGCGTTGGAGCTTGAACGCCGTCTCATCAAGCTCGCGGCAGATCCACATCTGCTCGTACGCGTCGATGACCTGCTTGTCCGTCAGCGTGTCCTTGCCGAGGCGGGCGTCGAACTTGCCGTTCTCGTCGAGGATCTGGAGATAGTCGATCTTGGCCTCGTAGGCCTTGCGTCGGGGCATGACCGCCTCCGTGTGGTGAGTGTCACTTGAACCCGGCGATCCCGGGACAGAGCGTAGCGCCGGTGCGCCGCCGGCGCGTTCAGCCCGCCGATTCCATGGCCTCTCGCCCTGTGCCGCCCGCGACGTAGTGATGATGGCCCGGGAACTGCTTGATGCTGTCCTGCTTGGGCGCCATGCCCGTGTCCTGCGCGTTGGGCGATTTCTCGTGGATGAAGTAGTCCGAGTTGGGCAAGGTGTCCGCGTGCTTGAGCGCCGCCGATGCGGCCTTGAGCATCGACTTGTCCGCGTTCTCGTACAGCCCGCGGTACCGATTCGCAATCTCAAGCTCGGCGATCTCGAAGAAGTGCAGCGCCGCCGCCTTGTTCGCCTCAAACTCCGTCCCGTCGGTCCCCGCGCGGATATCGCGGTCCAGGCGGCTCAGCGTGCACGCCCACGCGTGGATGTAGATCGCCGCGTCGGCGATCCGCGCCTGCACGCACTGACGCTCGATGATCTTCGCGTCGTGCTTCTGGCTCGCCTTCTTGAACTGATACGTCAGCTCCGAAATCTGGCGGCACAAACGCTCCGCGTGCGGGCGCAGCTCGTCCGATACACTCGGCGCGTCCGGCGATCGCCTGCGGATGCCCAGGAGCACCTCGGACGCGAGCGGGATCGCCGCCCGGATGACCGCCGGCGAGAACCTGAAGTCGTCCACCGCCTCCTTCACACCGAGCATCTGCTCGGCCAGCTGCTTGGCGCCGTACCCGAAGATGAACCCCTGCATCACCTCGTTGGCGCCCTCGACGATCGTGTTGATCCGCGAGTCGCGGAAGATCCGCTCGACCTCATTCTCGGTCATGTACCCCTCGCCGCCCATGATCTGGACCGCGTCGTTGACCGACTGCCACCCCATCTCCGAGCAGAAGACCTTGCAGATCGCCGTCTCAAGCATGATGTCCTCATCGTGCCGATCGAGCATCCCCGTCGTCATATAGAGGACCGAATCCATCGCGAAGCACAGCGAGCTCATGTGCGCGATCATCTCCTGCACCAGCTCAAACTCCGCCAGCGGGCGCTGGAACTGGTAGCGCGTCTGCGCCCACTTGATGGCCTGGTCCTTGGCCCGCTTGGCCCCGCCCAGCATCCCCGCGCTCAGCGTGCACCGCCCGTAGTTCAGGCAGGTGAGCGCGACCTTGAGCCCGTGCCCCTCTTTGTGCAGGACGTTGCTGCGCGGGACTTTGACATTGGTGAACCGGATGCGCGCCTGCCAGGTCCCCCGGATGCCGCACTTGGCGCGGTTCTTCTGGAAGATGTCGATGCCTTCCATGTCGGGCGTACACACGATCGCGGTGACCCGTTCCTTGCCGTTGATCGTCTGCTTGGCCATGACCGTAAACAGGCCCGAGATGGCGCCGGACGTCGCCCACTTCTTCTCGCCGTTGAGGATCAGGTGCTCCCCGTCCTCGCTGATCTCGCAGTGCGTCTCCTGCCCGCCCGCGTCGCACCCCACGTTGGGCTCGGACAGGCAGAACGCGCTGAGCCAGTCCCGCGCCAGCTTGGGCAGCCACCGCTCCTTCTGCTCGGGCGTCCCGAACAGCATCACGGCCTTGCACCCGATCGACTGGTGCGCCGACACCACAACCGCCGTCGAGCCGCAGTACTTGCCGATCATCTCCAGCACGCGGTTATAACTCGTAATCCCCATCCCCAGCCCGCCCATCTCCTTGGGGATCGTCAGCCCCAGCACCCCCAGCTCGAACAGCCTCTGGATCACCCACTCCGGCAAATGCTGGTCCTGGTCGATCTCCAGCGCCGGGTGCTCGTTCTTGAGGTACTCCTCAAGGCGTGCCAGCAGCTGGTCACACTCGGCCGTCTCCTGCGGGCTGTCGTGCGCGATATCCGGGTACGGGAACAGCAACTCCTGGCGCAGGTTGCCCCAGAAATAGTTCTTTACCACGCCCATCGAATCCGGCTCTGGACCGAGCAGCGTCTCGGCATCCGCGATCATCCTGCGGTCCTTCTCGGACACGCCCTTCATCGTCTTCAGGTCGGCCATCGACGCTTTCCTCCGCAGTGTCGTGTCGCCCGCCGCGCTCAGCGCTCGCTGAGCGCTCATGGGCGAGAACGGACACGATCGGGTCCGATTGTCCTTCCGCGTTCGCCCGACGGGGCGGCGCGATCCCGAATCAGCGACGCGCGCTCTTGGCGCTCTTGGCGAAGAACCGCGCGATCGCTTCCTTGGCCTCCGGCGTGTGACGCAGCTTGATCAGACGCCCTCGCTCGCCCCGGATCGCCTCGCTCCAGCCCTCGCTCAGGCCAATCTCTACACACTCAGCAACAGCCTGCGCCGCCTGGGTCTTGGGCAGCGTTCCCTTGCACATCTTGAGCCCGTGCCGCACGCCCTCAATCGAGCTGGGTCTCCCGATCCACCGGCTCGGCGCCCCGTCTCGCTCCGGACGCCCCTTCCCGTTCTGTTCGCCGATCCAGAACCGGGCCGCGTCGTGCAGTTCTTCCGACATCACGCACGCGACATCAAACAGCCCCGCTTTCACGCTCTCGTCAAACGTCATCGCCTTGCCCGTCGCGGCGCGCAAGATCCCGTCGCAAGGCTCAATCCTCGCCGGCAGCAGGTTCGTCCCCCCCCAGCCCGGGCAGATCGACAAACCCGCCTCGGGCAGCCCCACCATATAGGGGCGGTCGTCCTCCGCCGGAGCCCCGATCAGCCCGTCGCAGTGCATGGCAAGCTCAAGCCCCCCGCCCAGGGCCGCGCCGTTGATCGCCGCCGCCGTCCAGCATGGCAGCTTGCTCAACCGCTGGAACACCCGCGCCGCGTCCTCAAGATACTCACGCAGCTCGTTGTCATCGCTCCGGTCGATCTCGCCCAGATCAGCGCCCGCGACAAAGACCTTCTTCGACCCCGAGGCCAGGATCAGCCCGTCGAGATCGTCCGGCAGCGCGTCGATCGCCTGGTCCAGACGCGCAACCAAGCTCTTGTCAATCACCACAACCGGGCGCCCGCCCTGTTCAAGAACCAACGTCGCGATTCGGGCCTGATCGCCCTGACCGTCAAACCGGATTGGCAGCGGTTGCTCGCCCATCGGACTCCTGTTCACTCGCCCGCAGGTCCGTCGCCGGGGCTCGCCGGAACGCCCGCACGGGTCCGCACAGTATAGGCCGATTGGGCATCATCGGGGCTCTGGTTGGCGCCTGTCCGGGCGAGAACCATCATCCCGACGAGTCGAGACGCTCCGCGAGGATGAGTTGCGCCTCGGGCGAGCACAAGACCGATGCCGACAGCTCCGCGCCGCGCCGGATCAACGCCTCATCGAGCGAACCGTCCAGCTCATTGAGCAGCTTCTTGGTAGCCGCAAGCGCGCGCGGGCCGCCGCTCGCAAGCCTCTCGCCAAGCTCACCCGCGTGCGCCCCGAGCGCCTCGGGCGAATCCAGCACCGCGTTGACCAGGCCCATGCGCTGCGCCTCGACCGGGCTGATGAGCCCGCCCGTGAGCAGTATCTTGCGCGCCATCCCCGCCCCGACCTTCCGCACAACCCACGGCGCCACGACCGCCGGGCACAGCCCGAGATCAACCTCCGGGAACCCGAGCTTCGCCCGCGCGTGCGTCACGGAAATATCGCACACACACGTCAGCCCACACCCGCCCCCGATCGCGGCGCCGTTGATCTGCGCCACCGTCACCATCGCCGCCCGGCGCACCCGCAACGTCAGCTCCCCCAGCGACGACAGCAACCGCAGCGCCAGCCCCGCATCCCCCGACCGCTCGATGACAACCTGCTTCAGGTCCATACCCGCGCAGAACGATCGCCCGCTGCCCGTGACCACGAGCACGCGGACATCCGTGAGCCTCTCGACCTCACTCATCCGTTCATGCAGGGCGTCGAGCAGCTCGATACACAGCGCATTGTGCTGCTCGGGTCGGTTGAGTGTCAGCGTGGCGACGCCGCCATCAACACGCAGCAGGGCCAGATCGGTCATCCTTGAGCTCCCTTTCCCCAGATCGCGCCCAGGCGCTCGCGTTCTTCATCACACCCGACGATGGACAGGCTCGCGTCGAGCGCACGCTGCGGCGCACGCTCTCCAAGCGGAGACTGCGCGCTGTGAATCTCATCAACCCATCGCTTGGTCGCGCTCATCCCGCCCGCGGGCTTCTCGCTCAGACGCCGGGCCATGCTTATCGCGATCTCTCGCACGTCGGTTTGCTCATCGACCAGCTCATGCACAAGCCCGATCTCGTGCGCACGAACACCGTCGATCAGATCGGGATCAAGCAGCCGCTCTCGCACCATCCCCGCGATGCTCGATTCAAGAAACGGGGCCGAGACCGCGGGCGAAACCCCGATCTTGACCACGGGGTATCCGATTGTCGTGTCGCGCCCGGCGAGAACCACATCGCCCGCCCCCAGCAGGGCCGCCCCGCCCGCGATCGCGCCGCCGTGTACCCCGACCACAACCGGCGCATCGAGCCCACGCAGCGCCGCAATCGCCCGGCTGAGCCCGCGCAGCAACGCCCCGAGCGTCTCGCCCGACGGATCATCGGCGCACCGCTTCAGATCAAACCCCGCGCAGAACACGCTCCCCGCGCCCACAAGCGCCACCGCCCGCGCGCCGGCGCACTGCCCGATGCGGGCGATCAGCTCGTCGAGCATCTCGGGCGTCAGCGCATTGCGCCGCTCCGGGCGATCGAGCGTCAGAACGCTGACCCCACCATCAGTCTCCAGGCGGATCACGGGGCGTCTCCCGGCGTTGGCTCCGTCGGCGCCGAGAGTGTGCGGGCGAACGAGGCCGCCTCGCGCAGCGCGTCGAGATCAACGCCCGTGGTGTACCCGCTCGCTGTGACCACATCGACGAGCGCCTCGGTCGCGATGTTGCCCGGCGCCCGGCGCTGCGCCGTCGATGCGTATGGGCACCCCCCGAGCCCGCCCGCTGCCCCGTCGAACGAGCGCACGCCCAGCTCCAGCGCCCGCTCGACGTACGAGCTGGCCCGCCCGAAGGTGTCGTGCAGGTGCAGCGTCAGGCTCGGGTCGCCGTCTCGTGTGCTCGGCGCGAGGTTGGTCCGCTCAAGAACATCGATGAGCATCGCCTCGATCGAGTCGGGCGCACCCTGCCCGATCGTATCGCCCAGATCCAGCTCGTCGATCCCGAGATCGAGCAGGCGAGCGCTGACATCCGCGACCCGCGCCGGCGGGATCTCGCCCTCGAACGGGCACGCGATCACGCACGAGACATACCCGCGCACCCGCAGCCCCGCACCGTTCGCCCGGGCGATGACCGGGCGGAAACGCTCGATGGTCTGCGCGATCGTCGCGTTGGTGTTCTTCTCGCTGAACGTCTCGCTCGCCGCGGTGAAGACCGAGACCTTGTCGATCAGACGAGCGCCCGCCCGCTCGTTGACCGCCAGGGCCGCGTCCAGGCCCCGCTCGTTGGGCACGAGCGCAGAAAAAACCATCCCGGCTGGCTTGTCGCCCGCGAGCATGGCGAGCAGCTCGCCCGCGTCGCCAAGCTGCGGGATCCACTTCGGGCTGACAAAGCTCGAGACCTCGATCTCATCGACGCCGGATCTGATCAGCAGGCGGACGAGCGAGGCCTTGTCGCGCGTCGCGACGCGGCCCGGCTCGTTCTGGAGCCCGTCCCTCGGGGCGACATCGGTGATCCGGACACGCTCGCTCATAGAACAGATGGTAGCTCGAACGCGAGCCGGCGCGCGACCGCCCGCCCGAACCGGTCCGCCCCGTCCGCCGCCCTGGCGAAGAACAGCTCCGGCTCGATCAGCTCAACCTCAATCACCGCCGGGCCGAGCCCATCGACCTCTACCAGATCGATCCGCGCGTACAGCGGCGCCTCGTCGCCCGCGAGCGCCGCAACGGCGCGCCGCGCGATCCCAAGCTCCGTCTCGCCCGCCTCCTCAAGCGTGTACCGCCCCCCGAACTCGATCTGCACCCGCCACTCGCCCGCCGCTGGGACCTTCCGCACCGCGTGCGTCACCTCACCATCGATCAGCACAACGCTCAGCTCGCCCCGCGTCCGGACGCTGCCGATCGCCGGCTGGAGCAGCACACACCCGCAAACGCCGATCTGCTCGTTCGCGTGGACCGAGGCCCGGTCCAGCTCGTCGCGCGAAAACAGCAGCAGCCCCGACGCCCCGGCCCCGACCGCGGGCTTGAGTGCTCCCGCCGTCCCACCCGCCGCCGCCCCGAGCGCATCGAGCGCTCCCGCCAGCGTCTCAGGATCAGTCCGCCGCTCGAACCACACCGTCGGCACGATCGGAACCCCCGCCCGCTCAAGCGTCCGCATGTATCGCTTGTCGATGTTCGCCCGGACAATCTCGGGCGGGTTGTGCATCGGCGCCAGGGCGCCCGCGCGGTCTACCCAGGCCAGGAACGCGCCAAGGTGCTCCTGATAGTCCCAGGTCGTGCGGATCAGAATCATGTCGAACGAAGCCCAGTCAACCGAGGGATCGTCCCAGCGCGGGCGCTCGCAGACAAAGCCCATCGGAACGAGCCGCTCGATCAACGCCTCGTCGTCGTGCGCAATCATCCCCGGATGGGCGGCGCAGGTGGTAAGGGCCAGGCGGGGGGATGCTCGGGATGATGAAGACAGTGGAGGGGAGTCGGGTGGGGTAGGTGGTGGGGTCACGCTCGCCTCCGTGCGGGGTTCGCCCATCTGGGCGGCACGCCCCGATGGTAGTGGGCACAATCGCTCAGATTCGTGAACCGCCCGACCCGGGCGGAGACCAGCGGTGCGACGCGGAGGTGTGATGCCCAGGGATCAGGATCAGATTTTCGAGGAACTGCTCGTCGTCTTCGCCCAGGGCGGCGACACCGAGGCGCTCGAAGAGCTCGTCCGCCGCTGGGCGCCCCGCCTCTCGCGCCACGCCGCCTACCTCTCCAGCCCCAGCGCCGCCCCGGACATCGTTCAGGATTCGCTCCTCGCCATCGCCCGCGGCATCCGCTCCCTCGACGACCCCGCCCGCTTCCCCGCCTGGGCTCAGCGCATCGTCTCCAACAAGTGCGCCGACTGGGTCCGCCGCCAGCGCCGCGAACGCTCAAACTGCGACGCCCGCCCTGTCGAAGAGCTGGGTGCGCCGCACGCCGGAGAAGATGAACGCACGCTCGAGGTCCGCGCGGCGCTGCGCAGGCTCCCGCCCGAGCGCCGGGCGATCCTGGCCCTGCGCTACTCGGACTCGATGACCGACGGGGCGATCAGCGAGGCGCTGGGCATACCCGTCGGCACGGTCAAGTCACGCCTGCACGCGGCCCGCGAAGAGCTGCGCCGCACACTCGAACACCAGGAGAATCGCGATGAACGATCTTGATGACACGATCCGCAAGGCCATGATCCACGAGGACGCCGAAGCCTTCGACACGCTCGGCGAGCAGTCCATGGCCCAGATGGTGATCGACAGCTTCCGCTCGCGCCAGCGCTGGCTGATCGCGCTGGTCTTCTTCTGGTCACTCGTGATCTTCGCGGCGTCGATCGTCTGCGCCGTGCAGTTCTTCCGGGCCGGGACCGATCGCGAGGCGATCGCCTGGGGGCTGGGCTTCGTCGTCGGCATGCAGGCCGTGGGCCTGCTCAAGACCTGGTACTGGATGGAACTGTACAAAAACTCCATCACGCGCGAGATCAAGCGCATGGAACTGCAACTCGCCCGTCTGTCGGCACGGATCGGCTCGCGTACTGACTAACGCCGCCGAGCGCTGATGTCCAGGCTCGTGATGTAATCACTCGCCGACGACCCCTCCGCCAAACGCTCAAGGATGCTCCGGTACAACGGGTCCTGCCAGTCCGTCATCGCCGCGATGTACTCGGGCTTGGAATCCAACTCGATCTCAACCAGCCCCGCCGCCTCGGCGTCTCGACGGATGTCCTCAACCAACGACGCGCCCGCCACGCACCCGATCAACGCCTCCACATCTTCAAGCACACCCTGCGGGAGCGCCTTGAGCAGCGCCAGGTCAGAAATCGCCACCCGCCCGCCGGGGCGCAGCACACGCGCAATCTCCCGCCACACCCGCGCCTTGTCCGGCGACAGGTTCAGCACGCAGTTGGAGATCACGACGTCCACGCTCGCGTCCGCAACGGGCAAGTGCTCGATCTCGCCCAGGCGAAACTCGACGTTGTCCAGCCCCGAGCTCGTGCGATACGACGCAAGCGCCCCGCGGGCCTTGCTGAGCATATCGGGAGTCATGTCCACGCCGATGACGCGCCCGCCCGCGCCGACCTTTGGCCCAGCGATGAAGCAGTCAAACCCCGCTCCAGAGCCCAGGTCGAGCATGACCTCGCCCGCCCTGAGCGAGGCCAGCGCCGTCGGGTTGCCGCACGACAACCCCATGTTGGCGCCCTCGGGGACAGCGCCCAGCTCAGCCTGCGCATACCCCACGCTCCCCGCGACCTGATCGGGCGTCAGCGACGTCGGGCCGCAGCACCCCCCGCCCCCGCCCCCGCCACCAGTCCCACACCCGCATCCAGAGTCGGACGCAGAGTCAGCGCCGACAGAAGACCACCGCCCGGATCGCGCGATCTTGGCGTAGGCGTCCCGAACAGTGTCGCGGATGTCGCCCGCGTCCGAGCAGCAATTGTCGGAGCAGCAGCTCGATGCGTTCTCGTTGTTCTCAGCGGTCATTGGTATTCCTCCGGACAGAAGTGAAAGGGATCAGCGTGTCAGTCAGCAGTCGCAATCGCAGTCAGGCTGGCATGATTCAAGCGCGTCGGCCAGGTCGCGCAGGTGCGCGCACAGATCCGCGTACCGCACCCGGTAATACACCGTCCGTCCCTCACGCCGGGATTCAACCAAGCCCGCCCGCTCCATCGTCGCCAGGTGCCGCGAGACGACCGACAGGTCCACGCTGCAACCCTGCGCGATCTCGGTCACGGCGCACTCGCGCGAACACTTCGAGACGCACGCGAGCAGCCGCACCCGTGTCGGGTCGCCCAGCGCCTTGAACAGCGCCGGATCGAGCAACCGATCAACCGGGCTCCGCTTGCGAGACGCCTGGCGCGGGGTCGCGGACGGAAGTTTGCATGATTGTGCCATCATGCAAGTGTACCATGCGAGATCGATGCGGTCAAGCTCCGTCGAAATATGGTGTATCGTGCCACTGACCCGTCTTCGGGTCAGTGCGGCGGGGGGAGAGAGTACCGACCGGCCAACCGGTCAGCGGCACAGTGAATGGCGAGCCCGAAGCGCAAGCGAGGATGCCTTTGGATTCCCTCGCATGGCGGTTGGGGAATGGAGTGGGGATCGTGGAGAAGCCGAATACGGCGTCTCCACGGCGCCCGGCGCTCAGCGCACCATCTTCCGACCCCAGGCGACGGTGAATAGAGCGAGCAGCGTCACGCCGAAGAGGGCTTCGAGCCCGGTGACGAGCTTGAACCAGCCGAGCGGGGCGAAGTCGCCGTAGCCGAGGGTGACGAAGGTCGTCAGGGAGAAGTAGAAGCCAGAAAAATCGAGCCCGAACGCTTCGGGTTGGTTCCAGAGCCAGAGCCCGTAGGCCTGCGCGTCCGTCGGGGTGTACCCGCCCTGGATGAGCGTGTCTTTGAGCGCGGTCGCCTCGGGTGGGAGCGGATTCGGGACAGACCCGTTGTAGGCGATTGTGTTCGGGCTTGCCCCGAGCGTGTAGAGCGCGGCCGAGCCCGCGATCAGGACCGCGCCCGTGATGACGATGCGACGGAGATAGAGCAGGTACCCGATGGCGTTGCGCATGATGAGCCAGCGGAAGAAGACGTCATCCGCAATGACCAAGAATGAGTTCCAGAGAATCGCGGCGGGATTCCTGGACTCGCGGATGCGGTTGAGACGCCGGAGCAGATCCGATCGCGCCCGAAGATCGTGGGCGCGCCAGCGGCAATGGTCCTCGGCGTTGTCCGTTGCGGGGAGCCTGGTGTAGTTCGAGGCGAGTATTTCGTAATCGTCCGCGCCCCGGTCGAGCTTGTCCGCGTCCCAGGTGTCCTCGCCCTTGATCAGCGGCGCGCCGCGCCAGAGACCGGCGGCACGCAAGCACGGTACGATGGTTCTCTCGAGTGCGAACGCCAGGATGCGCCCCGGCGTGCGGCGTCGCCTGCTCGAGAGCGAGGGGTCCTCCTTGAGATCCGCAAGAAGGGCTTGGCTGTGGGGATTGCTGGTAAGTTGAGCGTACGCGAGAATGGCTCGGTCGTGGCGATTGCGGGTGAGCTGGGCGTTGGTGAGTTCGACCGTGGCGCCAGCGCGGGCCAGGAAGCGGTTGAAGCCGAGGCGGGCGTCTCGCCCGAACAGCGCGCCGTCGAACGTGAGGCGTTCATCGAGTTTGGAGTCGGTAAAATAGAGCGCGCCTTGGATGATCGAGGGACGCTCGTCGGGACGCTCGTCGGATTCCTTGTTGAATGAGAGGCTCTGTTTGATTCGAACAGATAGAAAAAAGAGAGTCGCCGATCGCCTCACATGAACCCCGTCGAACTGCGCGTCCCCGGCGAAGGCGGCCCCGCCGAACCCCGCGTCCCCGGCGAAGGCGGCCCCGCCGAACCGCGCGTCCCCGGCGAAGGCGGCCCCGCCGAACCCCGCGACCCCGGCGAAGGCGGCCTCGATGAACCACGCGTCCCCGGCGAAGGCGGCCCCCTCGAACCACGCGTCCCCGGCGAAGGCGGCCCCGCCGAACCGCGCGACCCCGGCGAAGGCGGCCTCGATGAACCCCGCGTCCCCGGCGAAGGCGGCCTCGATGAACCACGCGTCCCCGGCGAAGGCGGCCTCGATGAACCACGCGTCCCCGGCGAAGGCGGCCCCGTCGAACCCCGCGACCCCGGCGAAGGCGGCCTCGATGAACCACGCGTCCCCGGCGAAGGCGGCCCCCTCGAACCGCGCGACCCCGGCGAAGGCGGCCTCGATGAACCCCGCGTCCCCGGCGAAGGCGGCCCCGTCGAACCCCGCGACCCGGTCGAATCGGACCCTCGCTGTGAGTGTACACCCGATGTCAAGATCCGAGAACTCGCAGCGCTCCACAACACAGGCGTGCAGCGTCAACTCGGTCGCCTCGGCGTCGTCGGGCAGGCGGGCGTTGGCGCGGAACACGCCGTCGGGATGGATGAGCCCTTTGGCGTCGGGCTTTGTCGCCCGAGCGAGCTTCGCGTCCGGGTGGCTCTGCACCGCATCGACGAGGGCGCGGAGGTCTTCGATCACGCAATAGCAGACCGAGGCGCCGCGGACAACGGCGTCGCCGAGGGCTTTGTACTCCTGCGGATCGTCGATGATGAGGCGCTTGATTTTCGGGTTGTCCCAGTCGGGACGTTTGGGATCGAACTCCCAATCGCCGATCTTCCACCGAGGAGAACTCGGCGGGGGACTCGGCGGCGGCGAGCCGGGCGGGGTGGTTGATCGGCTCATGTCTGCAACTCTCCGCCCCTGAACGCTCTCCAACAATCCCGATCCGTCTTCTTTGGTGTCGGGGCTGTCCTGCTGCTCGCTGCCACTCGCACGCCAAGCTCAGGATATGAGTTTTTGGGCTCCGTTGTTGATCTCCTCCCCCTTCCGCGTGCGTAATCGTTGCACAACCAGGGCGCAGACGCTACTGCCCTGGCAATTGCCCATGCCCGATCCATTGCCGCCCCCAACCGTTCTCAGGTGGGAGTTGCGAATGTTCGCCCTCGCCGGAATAGACCGCAGGCCGGGGGGATTCACTTGGTCCGCGCTGGCGCCGCCGCCCATTGCGCCTACGCCGCCTCGAAAATATTCGATCACCGGGGATTGTCGGAATACACCCCGTGAGCCAGCGGTTTCGCCGGGCCACCGCCGCACGCGCGGCTGTACTTCAGTGACCCAAGGCAACTCGCGAGGGATCGCCCATGACCCGTCCTGCTCGTCCTCTCCGCTCGCTTTCCGCAGCGGCAACCACAACCGTGCTCGCGCTGGCGCTCGGTGGATGCTCCATGCCCGACTCGTCCAACCCCACGCTCTCGATCAGCCGGGCCAGTGTCCAGGGCGATCGGGCCACGCTCGACATGCGGATCGACAATCCGAGCAGCATGGACGTTCGCGTCGATTCCATCGACTGGACGCTGGTCCAAGGCCCCCTGCCCGTCGCCGACGGGACGTGGGACATGGGCGTGAACATCCCGAGCAAGGGCGCCCACAGCTTCTCAAAGCAGATCGTCTTCACCTCCCCCTCGCTCGACCCCGCAGCCAGCGAGATCGAGTTCTCCGGTCGTCTCGACATGGCCTCGGGCGCCTCGTCGCTCGACGAGGCCTCGTTCGTCGTGACCACCCCGGTCAATCGCTAGCTCGAACCTGTTTCCAGGAGGTGTCTGGATGGCTCGGCACGTGCGTACCGGTGTGATCGTTGTGTGTCTGGTCGCGATCTTCGGATCACTCGTCGCGTTCGTCGCGACCGGCATGCGTCCGTACACACGCTTCCGCGATGAAGCGATCGAGCAGGCCAACGCCGAGACGGACCTGTCGGATCTTTTCTCCGACACCAGTGACGAAGCGGCAGAAGATGCCGGCGTCGTCGAGAGTGTCAACGCGATCGGGCTGCTGCCTTCTGGGCCTGGCTTGGCGTCGCTTTCGGTCGCAACCCTCTCTGGCCCGGCGCTGGTTGCGCTCGGATTCCTGTGGTGGCGCGGGCGGCGTGCCCGCGCCAAAGTCTCTGCAACATCGGAGAGCGCGCCAAGCGCGTGATCCGTTTCCCCCGGGCGCCGTCGGCGCCCGATCGAGGAGAACGACCATGAACTTTGTCTCACTCATCGGCGCGGCGATCGTCGCGGCCTCCGTCGGCTCGCTCGCCCAGCCGGGCATGCCCGTCTCCGAGCGGACCCGCGACGGCAAGACCCTTGTCGTGCCCGACGCCCACCGCTCCATGGGCACGGTCTATTTCGCGCTGACTGATCGTGACCGTCAGGTCTACTTTGAGTCCGACGCGCCGCTCGAAAAAATCAAGGGCCAGAGCAACCAGGTGATCGGGTACGCGGTGCTGGCCCATGGCGGCTCGGGCGGGCTGAGCGCTGGCGAGTGGCGAATGCCGGTCAAGTCGATGCGGACGGGCATCAAGCTGCGCGACAAGCACCTGAGCGGGTCAGACTGGCTCGATTCTGGCTCGTACCCGGACATTATCGTGCAGGTGCGCGAGTCCAAGCAGTTCCGCGAGACGCGCCGGTCGGCGGCGTTTACCGCCTACTCGGGCACGCTTGTTGTCGATGTCACGCTCCATGGCGTGACGCACACCGTCAGCATCCCGGAATCGAGCGTTACTGTGATGAACGAGAGCAGCGCGACGCAGAAGGTCGCCAAGGGTGACCTGATGCTGGTGCGGACCAAGTTCTCGGTCAGGCTCAGCGACTACGGCGTGAGCCACCCGGTCATCGGGGATAAGGTCGCCAACGAGGTGGCGCTGGATGTGTCGCTGTACCTCTCGACCATGGCGCCGGACAAGCAGTAGGGCGGGGGGCGCTCAGGCGCCCGCGGCTTGACAATCGAATCAGATCGGCGGCGGCGGCTCCTCTGGGTCGCCGCTGCTGGTTTTGGTGGGGGTGGCAGAACGCGGCGCCACAGGGTGGCGTGCAGACGGCGCCAGCCTTCTGCACGGGAGGCGCCAGTTCGTGGAGAAGCCGCGGCGGCGTCTCCACGGCACCCTTTGGGTCATGCCTGGATTCGCGGAGCAGGGTGCTCGCGGCGCGGCAGGCGATGGTGGCGTCGGTCGGTGTGCGCAGCTGGCGGCGGGTCAGGTCGCGGAGGGTGACGAGGGCTTCGGCACTGGCTGCGCGGGCGACGCGGCTTGCCCGTTCGTCGGCGAGGCGGGTGAGGCGGTCGAGGCGGGCGCGGGTGTCGGGGTGCTCAAGGAAATCGAGCAGCGTGTCGAGGTCGAGGTCGTGCAGCTCGGCGAGGGAGAAGAGGTCGGGGGCGCCGTCGAGGTAATCGCGAAGCAACGCGGAGCGTTGCTGGGCATCGGGGATCAGGCATTGGGCATTGGGGGGAGGGGAGGTAGGAGGAGGAGGAAGAGGAGAACACGGGCGGGACGCCCGTGCCACGAGGGGGGGGAGGGGGGAGAGGGAGGAAGGCGCGTCGAGGGCGGCGATGGCGTCGAGATGGTCGGGCTGAGCGGCGCGGTTCTGGTCGTGCATGGGGCACGGTAGAGCGGCGGCGTGCGGTGTCGAGCGGGGGGAGGGGGAGGGCAAGGATGTTGCGCGCGCAGGCAGTGAGTGGGGGGGAGATTATCGTGCCACTGACGCGTCTTCGGGTCAGTGAAGGCACCCGGCAATGAGAACGATACAATGCAGTTGATCTTGCGGCCGAGTGGAGTTGATCATGGCAAAGTGCCCGTGTGGATGTGGCAGGAAAGTTCCGCTGTTGAAACGCGGCGCTGCGATAACTGTTCCAAGAGTGCAGGAGAGCTTGCGGCTGCTGCAACAATCGATCCCAGGTGCCGATGCCGATCCCCGGTTTGCGTCCGAGGTTCGTAGAAACATTGCCGAAGGCGAACGTATCCTCTCTGTGCTGCTCGATCACGTTCATGGTGTCGCTCGGCCCAATACGCATCCCAATCTGATGCAGGTCACGCGGCGCCTCGGAGCGTGGGAGTCTGCACTTGCGTCTCTAGCCCATTCCGAAACTCCACCGCAGGCAGTCCCCAGCGCAAATCAAGCGAACGAAGAGAAGCTAGCGCAGTACATGCGTGGCGAGTTGATGATTGATCTTCTTGTCCTTCCTCTTCCTCCAGAGCAGCGCGAACTTGCAGCCGATATGGCTATCAGAGACTTTTTAGATTCTTCAGATACATTTCAGCTCAATCTTGAACAACCTACTGGTAGAGGCTCGCGATTCCTCAAGCAACGAGCAGAGGGGGATGCAGACCCTGAGATGATGAACCGATTTGAATCGGCACTCGCTGAGGGTGCGACCGAGAGCGATTTTCGGGAATGGCACGATTCACATATCGCCAAGCAGTTGCTCATCGCGCTCATGCAGGATTATGCGATGATGGCGATAGCATACACAATCATACAACAGGTAGGTGATGCACAGCGAGGAGCAGTGATATGTGCGCGAAGGTGTGTTCGCTTTGGGCAGAAGTTGCCAACCATCGAGAGTGACGAAGAGCAACCACTTCCATGGGAACTCCGCAGGCGTGTTCTTGCGCATTGGTATAACCATGAACGTGGGGAGGCGATTCCAGACCAGTTCAGAACTGGCGCACAGTTCTATCGATCTCTGATTGACCGCGGGGAGTTGTGATGGCATTTCATCTTTGAGAAGCGCATACAGACACCGAGGCGCTGTACGCAAGAAGAAGTCGAGTGGCATTCGACTTGGTCGCTAGGTTTCCGCATTGCGCCCGCGCCATGTGGCCTAGCGAGTTTGCTACAGATCTGAAGCGCGCGGTCGTGCCCACACTCTCAGAAGTAGAGCTGTGGCAAGCAGGATGCCAAGTGCGATGGAAAGCACCACAAGTGCAGGACACGAATACGTCCATAGCTCGATCACGACTCCCGGCACGCAAACGCTAATGCCTAGAAACAGGTAGTAGAGCGACCCTGCGAACGCTCGCCTGGAGTGTCGCAGCATTTTCGCATAGGCATCCTGGGTTGGCTCCTCCTCATCGAGTATGTTCGGAACGTGAGTTGACCCGTTCACAAGATTCTCAAGCAGCAAAAGCAGCTTTGCGTGAAAGAGTCCATGCAGCAGAGTGTGGCCGAGCCCAAGTACGAACAGGATTAGAGCGATCAAGAAGAATGCTCCAGCCCACGGTGAGAGCTCCTTTTGGAATAAGAGGAGAATGGAGCCCGCTATGACACTGGTGTAGATCCCAGTGAAGAGTCTGTGGTGTGAATCAAGAACCACCTCGGCCCGAGCAAAGTAATCCGTTGTCGGGATCGGACGGGATTCGGTGGTGTCCTCCGTTTGGCTCATGTCTGCAGTACACCAGTTTTGAACTCCCGCGAGTAGTCCCATCCGCTGGCCGCGTCGAGGGCGGCGATGAGTTCTTGGCGGGTGTTGTGGGGTTCGATGATGCGGTCGATCCAGCCGCGGCTGGCGGCGTGGCGGATGTCTTGCTGCTCGTTGTAGCTCTCGCGGATGGCGGCAAGGATCTGGTCGTGGGTTGTCTTGTCGATCTCTTCGCCCTTTCGCTTTCGTGAGCGTTCCTCGATGGTGGCGAGGACGCCGGCGGCTTGGCTTGCGCCCATGACGGAGCACTTGGCGGAGGGCCATGCGAGGGAGAGGAACTGGTCAAAGGCGCGGCCGCACATGGCGTAGTTTCCGGCGCCGTAGGACCCGCCGATGATGACGACGATTTTGGGTACGACGGAGTTGGAGACGGCGTTGACCATTTTGGCGCCGGCGCGGATGATGCCGCCTTGTTCGGAGTCGCGTCCGACCATGAAGCCGGTGGTGTCGTGGAAGAAGATGAGTGGGATCTTGCGCTGGTTGGCGTCCATGATGAAACGGGCGGCCTTGTTGGCGGACTCTTCGTAGATGACGCGGGGCATGTTGGCGGAGGTGGAGGGGCCGGATTTGCCGCCGGGTGTGGATTGGTGTGTGAGCTTGCCCTGGTTGGCGAGGATGGCAACGGGGCGCCCGGCGATGGTGGCGTAGGCGCAGACGAGGGAGGCGCCGTAGTCGGGTTTGTACTCGTCGAGGTCGGGGGCGAGGGTCTCAAGGGTAGATCGGCTCTCCGAGCCGATGCGCGCAGGTCGGCTCTCCGAGCCGATGGGGGCGGGTTGGTTTTTTGAGTCGGTGTCGGAGGGGGAACGGATCGGCTCGGAGAGCCGATCTACCCTGGAATCGACGATGCAGGCGAGGATGTCCTTGACGTCGTACTGCTTGGCGGGCTCGTCGGTGAAGATGGAGTAGATGTCTTGGGGGTCGCGGAAGGGGGCGCGGGGGCAACATCGACCCTTGGAGTCTTGGAGAATGGACTCGATCCGAATCTTCTGCGCCTCGGTCAGGTCGTCCTGCGCCTCATCCCGGAACTGATCGAAGAATCTCGAAGCATCCGACGAGACGTAGGAGCTTGGGTATTTTGCGACGAGGTTTCGGACGCGGGCGATGGCGGCGTCGTCGTCGGGTTCTTTGAAGTCGATGGTGCCGGAGATGGAGCTGTGCATGGAGGCGCCGCCGAGTTCTTCGTCGGTGACGTCCTGGCCTATGGCGGCTTTGACGAGCGCCGGGCCTGCGAGGTAGAGGCCAGAGCCTTCGGTCATGATGAGGGTGTCGCAGAGGACGGGGAGGTAGCCGCCGCCGGCGACGCAGTAGCCCATGATGGCGGCGATCTGGGGGATGCCCTCGGCGCTGATCTTCGAGTTCAGGAAGAAAATCCGGCCGAAGTCGTCGGTGTCGGGGAAGACGTCTTCTTGCATGGGGAGGAAGACGCCGGCGGAATCGACGAGGTAGATGAGGGGGAGGCGGGCCATGCGGGCGATGGTCTGGGCGCGGATGATTTTCTTGCAGGTCATGGGGAAGAAGGCGCCGGCTTTGACGGTGGCGTCGTTGGCGATGAGCATGTGGGGGCGCCCTTGGACGCGGGCGACGCCGGTGACGACGCCAGCGGCGGGGGCTCCGCCATGCTCGGCGTACATGCCGTGGGCGGACCAGAGGGCGAGCTCTTGGAAGCTGGCGTCGTCGTCGATGAGTTTGGCGATGCGCTCGCGGGCGGTGAGGCGAGCTTTGGCGTGCTGGCGTCCGATGGCCTTGGGGCCGCCGCCCTGGCGGATAGTCGCCTCGGTTTCGAGGAAGGCGGCGGTGGTGGAGCGGAGCGGGTTTGAGCTTGGGTCGGGCATGATCGATGGGTCTCGTGCGGGTAGGCTGGGCGGGGAAACAGAGGATAGTGGCCCGGCGCGTGGTGCGGTGGGCGGTACGGGGAGTTGAGGCATGGGCTAGGGGGCGAAGCTGATGGCGCCGTTGGGGTTTTTGATGAAGGGAACGATGGTCAAGTGCATCAACAAGGACATGGACGAGATGATCGCGGCGATCGAGGCGTAGGGCGGTGTGGTTTTTGTGGGGGATGAGCATGCGGAGTGCGCGGAGGGGCGCGAAGAACGCGGAGATGTCAAGAGGTTGAAGATGTTTGCCGGGGAGTGTTTCTCTTCGCATCCGCATCGATCCGTCCATTGCGAGCGCTACTCTGGCGGACCCGGTTTGATGGGCATGCGGGTTGAGAACCGGGGAGCCGCGTCTGGGCGGCGCAAGGTTTCGCGCCAGGTACACTGGCGAGCACCGTAAGAGGAGAGAGTGAATGGAGATCATGCCGCCGCTGCCGACGTGGGAGAGCGCTCACCCGCTGGTTGTCCACTTTCCGCTGGTGCTGCTGTTGCTGGCGTGGGTTCCGATGGTGATCGGGCTGATTGACTGGCGGCGGCGCTGGGTCTGGATGGCGGGGGCGCTGCTGATGTTGCTGGCGGGGACGGGGGCTGCGTTTGTCGCGGTGATGAGCGGGGAGGCGACCGAGGACAAGGCGGTCATCACCAGCGAGCTGATCGAGCGGGTTGTCCACGATCACGAGGAGATGGGCGAGTTCGCCCGAACGATGTTCGTTGCGGCGACGGCGCTGTTCGTGGTCGTGTTCGGGCTCGGCGTTGGGCTCAAGAAGGGCAAGGGACGCAAGATCACACTGATCGTCGGCGGGGTCATTTTCCTGGGTGTGTACGGGTTCGCATCGACGCGCCTGGCCTGGGCGGGGCACATGGGCGCGGAGCTGGTGCATGCGTATGGGGTTCGGGCGCCGATGGCGCCCGCGAGCCCGGTGTCAACGGCGGCGGGTTCAGACGAGGGTGACGCTGAGCGCGACGACTAGGTTGGCCTTGGCTTGCTGCTGACCCGTCTTCTGGTCAGTGTCGAAGAATGGGTGGCGTGCAGGCGGCGACAGCCTTCTGCACGCGAGGCGCCTGATCGTGGAGAAGCCGAAGCGGCGTCTCCACGGCACCCGCAGAAAGGGATGTTGTACGGGATGGAAGCCCGTACCACTGAGGGTGGGATGCGCGGCTGGGAAGCGGGCGCCAGGATTCGTTTACACGGCCTGCCCGAGCACCGGGGCGCTGGGCTCGGCGGCGGTCCGGATGTGCAGGGCGAGGGCGTCGATATCAAGGATGTACGAGATTCGGTGCGAGTCGGAGGTCTGGTTCTTGTGGAGGCCGCGGATGAGCGCCGTCTTGGGCACGCCCGCGGGGAGTGGGGCGATCTCGTCGGGCGTCATGCGAACGATGGAGTTGATCTGATCGACCTGGATGCCGAGGGTGGCGTGCTCGGTTTCGAGCAGGACGACCATGGAGACGTGCAGCTCGGTGACGAGGCGGCGGACGCGGTCGAACATGTCGATCATGCGGTGCAGGGTGGAGTCGCGTGTCGCGTGGATGAGCGCGAGGGCTTCGGACTGTTTTTCGTGGGCGACGAGTTCGATGACATCGTGCGCGATGGCGTGGATGCTCTGGTGCGGCTTGTCGAAGTCGATCAGCAGGCGGTTGAACGAGCTGTTGTCGCGTGTGATCTTGAGGCGTTTGGTGTCGTCGCTCATGATCTCGTCGTACCAGCGACCGAACTTGCACTTGTGCGGGTCGGTGGCGAGCTGGAACGGGCGGTTCTCGTTGACGGAGAGTTCGAGTTCCTTGAGCCAGTTGACGTGGTCCTGCTCGCGGTCGGTGAACATCTGCAGGAGCGTGCTGGTCTCATCGCTCAAGGGCGGGAGCAAGAACGCCCGGCGTAGGTCGAGCAGGGTGACGGCGCCGTGGCGGAGCTGCATGACGCCCGCGTATTCGTCGGGGAGGGTTGGCAGCGGCGTGACCTCGATGCTCGAGAGCTGGAGCATCTCGGAGATGTGCCCGGCGTTGATCAGGTACTGCACGCCGCCGACATCGATCGCGATCCATGTGTCGAGGGCGTAGGGGCCTGAATCTGGCATGGGATCTCTCCTGGCAGGCGGCGATTGTGTCGTGTATCGGCCTGTGCAGGGGGCCGCGTGAGGCGGGGTGGGTGAGGGGTGGAGCGAGGGTGGGCGGGGGGCGGGTTGGTGCCCGTGAGGCGAGCGGGACCCGTACAGGTTGACAGGGCGTTTGGGGTCTGGTACCGTCCTAGAACCGGGCTCGCGAGCGGCGGCGCCCCCGGGTCGGATCGGTGGGCAATGAGCACCATCGGACGAACTCGCGCCGAGCCCCGTGCGCCCGCACGGCTGAGGGGATCCGGGCTTTGGCCCGCCGCCCCAACAGCGCCTGAGGCCCGCACGGTCGCGAAAGGACGGTTCAGATATGGCACGCGCAGATTCCAACGGAGCGACGGCGACCGAGGCTCCCACGAGTGGCAAGGCCCCGAAGCTGGCCCCGAAGGCGGGCGGGAAGACGGGGCCGAAGCCGACGGCGCCCGTTGAGGTGAAGGCTCCGAGTAAGGCCCCCGAGGCGCCCAAGCCCAACCCGCAGAAAGCCCAGGCCCTCGACCGGGCCTTGTCCCAGATCGACAAGGCGTTCGGCAAGGGCTCGATCATGCGCCTCGACGAGGACGCGTACCTGAGTATCCCGGGCATCTCCACCGGGGCGCTGAGCCTGGATCTCGCCCTCGGCGGCAAGGGCATCCCGCGCGGGCGCATCGTCGAGATCTTTGGGCCGGAATCATCGGGCAAGACCACGCTGGCGTTGACGGTGATCGCGCAGGCGCAGAAGGGCGGGGGGGTGGCGGCGTTCATCGACGCCGAGCACGCGCTCGACCCGACGTGGGCGAGAAAGATCGGCGTCAACATTGACGATCTGCTCGTGAGCCAGCCGGACAACGGCGAGCAGGCCCTCGAGATCTGCGAGCTGCTGGTGCGCTCGAACGCGGTGGACGTGATCGTGGTGGACTCGGTGGCGGCGTTGATCCCGCGTGCCGAGATCGACGGGGACATGGGCGACACGCACGTCGGGCTCCAGGCGCGTCTGATGTCGCAGGCGATGCGCAAGCTCACGGGCGTGATCGCTCGGAGCAGTTGCACGGTGGTCTTTATCAACCAGATCCGCGAGAAAATCGGCGTGATGTTCGGCTCGCCCGAGACGACGCCGGGCGGGCGGGCGCTCAAGTTCTACGCGTCGGTCCGCCTGGATATTCGGCGGACCGGCACGCTCAAGGACGGGGACGTGCCCGTGGGCAACCACGTGCGGGTGAAGGTCGTGAAGAACAAGGTGGCGCCGCCGTTCCGGATGGCGGAGTTCGACATCATGTTCAACGAGGGCATCAGCACCTCGGGCGACTTGGTGGATATGGCCGTCGTGGACGATGTCATTGAGAAGGCCGGCGCGTGGTATTCGTATGGTGAGCTGCGCCTCGGGCAGGGGCGCGAGCGGGCCAAGGACTTCCTGCGCGAGAACCCGGAGCTTTTCGAGGAGATCCGGGCGAAGATCCTGGCCAAGCGTCTGCCCGCGAAGAAGGCGGAGACTGCGCCCAGCGATCAGGACTGATCGCGTATCAACACGTTGACACCAGAGGGTGGCCCCGGAGATTCAGATCCCGGGGCCATCTTTTTGTTCGCGATGATGGGAGGGCGCGGGGGATGGGCGGCGGGCGTGTTGCCGCTTGCGGGGGGGGGGTCTACGCTTGGCATTCGGTACGCGAGCGGGCGTGGCGGAATTGGCAGACGCGCTAGGTTCAGGTCCTAGTGGGGGTAAAACCCCGTGGAGGTTCGAGCCCTCTCGCCCGCACTGAAGATCGCCGGGCCTCTTCGGAGGCCCGGCTGTGTTTTTGCGGGCTGGGGGCGGTGTTTTTTTGGCGCGATGACCCAGCGGCGGGCGGGGTCTTATAAAATCGGGAGACCAGTGGAACCACCCGAGTTGTTCCGGCGAAAAGATGGGGTCTGACACAAGCGGGCCGGTTCTGTGTTCGCTTTGGATACGTCAAATCTGATTCCGTTTTGCACACCCGGGTTTGGGTGCGCGTTGTTCTCCATGCGCTCGTGGGGCAGCAGTGAAAGGGTCTAGAAATGCGAATGATCGGATCACGCGTTGTAACGGTTTGTGCGGTTCTCGGAGGGGTCTGCGCGGGGAGTGTCGGTGGTGAGGTGACGGGGAACGGGTGGACCGCGCACCGGGTTGATGCGGTTGCGGGGGCGCGGGCGCCCGCGAGCGAGTCGGGGCAGCGCGGGGCGCATGTGTTCGAGCCGGTGTGGGTCGCCGAGGCCCCGAACTGTGGGGGCGTGGGGGCGACGCTGGATGTGCTCTCTGGCGCCCCGTACACGGACTGGGGCGATATCGCGTTCGACACGAGCGTCCGGCGGATCACGCTGACGTACGGGACGTCGGTCGTGGATGTGGGGGAGCCCGGGGTTCCGGGCTATGGGCTGACGCTGTTCTTCTTTGACTCGTTCAACGGCGCGGGGGGGGCGCAGCTGGTCAACTCGATCGAGATCACGGGGCTGCCCGGGGCGAGCCCGCAGTTGCCGTCGTTCGCGGTCTACACGCTGACGATCGAGCTCACGGGCGACTTTGCGGGCGAATCGTTCGAGCTTGGCGATACCGACGGGGTCACGAACACGGGGAACTTCGTTCCGTTCGGCGGGGTTGATCTGGACGCTGATGGGCTGCACGACTTCGGGTACGCGGTGCGGTTTGATGTGCCGGACGGTTTGACTGGCGCGACCTCGATCTCGCTTTCGGGTCCTGAGTTTGCGCCGGCGCCGGCGGCGCAGGGGGTCGGGCCTGACCTGATCGGGCCTGCGGGGAACCTCGTGCAGGGCGGGACGTGTGAGACGCCCGACTCGGACCCGTTCCTGCAGATCTCGATCTCGCTGAGCGATCTGGGTCAGAGCCAGGGGTGCAACGAGGCGGATCTGCGCGAGCCGTTCGGCGTGCTGGATTTCTCCGACGTGATCGCGTTCCTCGTGGCGTTTGAGATGGAGGAGGCGCAGGCGGATCTGGCTCCGCCGTTCGGCGTGTTCGATTTCAGCGATGTGGTCGCGTTCCTGGCGGCGTTTGGGGCCGGGTGCCCGTAGAGAATGCGGGGCGGGCGCGCAGCGCCCGCTCCGTGTATTGTGTCGGCGTGGCGCTGATCTACTGGGGGATTGATGAGGCGGGGTACGGGCCGATGCTCGGGCCGCTGTGCGTGAGCGCGTCGGTGTTCCGGGTGGAGGGTTGGGCGGCGGGGGATGGGGCGCCGGACCTGTGGGCGGTGCTGGACAAGGGCGTGTGCCGGGCGGTGCGCGGCGCGCGCGGGCGCGTTCCGGTTGCGGATTCGAAGAAACTCAAGCTCTCGAACCAGCTCAAGACCAAGCACCCGCTGACGCATCTTGAGCGGGGTGTGCTCTCGTTTCTGGGCGCGGCGGGGCAGGAGGCGTGGGACGAGGCGGGGCTGTGTGAGCGCGTCGGGGCGAGGCTCGAGGGGGCGGCGTGGTACGTTGGCGGGGCGCCGGAGCTGCCCGTGAGCACCAGCGCCGACCAGATTCGGATCGCGAGCAACGTGGTGCGCAGCGCGATGGTTGAGAGCGGCGTCGAGCTGCTCGGGATCCGGTGCCTGACCATCTGCGAGGGGCGGTTCAACGAGGTGCTGCGGGCGCGGGGGTCGAAGGCGGCGGTGGTTGGCGACGCGGTGGTGGCGTTGATGCGCAGCGCTCTCGAGAAGTTCGGGGGCGAGGGCGCGGGCGTGCGCCTGGTCTGCGATCGGCAGAGCGGGCGGACGGATTATTCGAACATGGTGAGAGCGGTTCTTGGGGACGGCTTCGAGACGCTCGAGCAGTCTTCGCGCGCGAGCCGGTATGTGGCGGGCGACCGGGATGTCGGGGTGTTGTTTTTGCCCGAGGCGGAGGACGGGCATTTGCCGGTGGCGTTGGCCTCGATGACGGCCAAGTACATCCGCGAGCTGGCGATGGCGCGGTTCAATCGGTACTGGTCGGCGCGGGCGCCGGAGCTGAAGCCGACGGCGGGGTATGTGACGGACGCGCGCCGGTGGCTGCGTGACAGCGAGGGTGTGGTCTCGGGCGACGAGCGGGCGATGATGGTTCGCAAGGCGTAGGCTCGGGCGTGGACGAGGCGAAGAAGATGCTGGACCTGGCGGCGCGGGTGGCGCTCCGGGGCGCGGGGCGCGTCGAGCCGAACCCGATGGTGGGGGCGGTGGTGGTGCGCGATGGGCGGGTCATCGGGCTGGGGCATCATCGTGTGTATGGGGCGTTGCACGCCGAGCGCGAGGCGATCGCAAGCTGCTTGGCGCAGGGGAACGACCCGCGCGGGGCGACGGTGTACTGCACGCTCGAGCCGTGCTGCCATACGGGCAAGCAGCCGCCGTGCACCGAGGCGTTGATCGAGCGCGGGATTGCGCGGGTGGTCTACGCGCGCCCGGATCCGCACGAGGTTTCGGGCGGGGGGCGTGCGGTGCTGCGCGCCGCAGGGATCGAGGCCGAGCTGAGCGGGGCGAGTGAGAGCGCGGCGCGATTGAGCGATCCGTTTGTGATGCGCGTGCAGCGCGGGCGCCCTTGGATCATCGTCAAGTGGGCTCAGACGATCGACGGGCGCATCGCGACGCGGACGGGCGAGAGCCAGTGGATCAGCTCGGCACGCTCGCGGGCGCGGGTGCATCGCCTGCGCGGGCGGGTGGACGCGGTGCTGACGGGCTCGGGCACGGTGCTTGCCGATGATCCGATGCTGACGGCGCGGGGGGTTCGGGTCCGGCGGATCGCCAAGCGGGTCGTGGTTGATTCGAGCCTGAAAACGCCGCTTGATTCAAAGCTGGTGCGGACGGCGCGTGAGTTTCCAACGCTGATCGTGTGCGCTGCGGACCTGGCAGCGCCAAGCGGCGAGAATGAACGGCGCGCCGCGCTTGAGGGCGCGGGGGTCGAGATTTTGGGGGCGCCGGCGGAGGGTGGGCGTTTGCGGCTTTTGCCGGTGTTTGAGGCGCTCGCGCAGCGGCATGATGTGACGAATGTGCTCGTCGAGGCGGGGCCGGCGCTGATCGGGTCGCTGTTCGAGGACGATCTCGTGGACGAGGCGGTCGTGTATGTGGCGCCGATGGTCCTGGGCGATGACGAGGCGCTGGCGTCGGTCCGCGGGCGATCGGCTCCGACGCTGAGCATGGGCAAACGCATGGGGCTCTGGCGGGTCAAGCCGATCGGGGATGATGTCGAGCTGACCTACCGGCGCTCGGCGGATCCGTCCTGCTCGGCGCGCGGCCAGAACGTCAGCGAGGGCTGAACCGTCGCGATCGCGTCGCGCCCCTCGGCGGTGAGCGACAGGCGCGTCCCGGGCTCGTGGGAACCCCATCGGACCATCGCGAAGCAGATCGAGGCGGCGGAGAGCATCGGGGAGATGCACGAGCTTGTGACCGCGCCAACGGATTTTTCTGGGTTGTCGATCGGGAACAGCTCGGCGCCGGTCTCGGCTTGGGGGGTCTGGGCTTGCGGGGGCTGGTCCTGGGCGTCGCTGGCCTCGATCCGCAGGGCGACGAGCGACCGCGTCGGCTTGCCCAGCGCGTCCATCCGCGCGACGATCTCCTGGCCCAGGTAGCAGCCCTTTTTGAAGTCAACGCGCGAGGCGAGCAGGGAGGTCTCTGCGGGGAGGTTGGTCGAGGCGAAGTCGAGGTTGAACATGGGGACGCCGGACTCGATCCGGGCGACGTTGATCGCGTGCCAGCCGGTCGGGCGGAGGCGGATCGAGTCCGAGGGAGAGCCCGCAGCGGGTTCGCCCGGTTCGGTCTCGCTCTGACCCAGCGTCAGGAGGCGCTCGTAGACCTCCTCGACGTTTGCGCTGGCGACCGTCAGTTCGAACAGGGGGACGTCGCCCAACGTTGATCGCGCGATCACGATCGGCGCCCCGTTGATGGTGGTCTCGCAGGCGCGAACCGTCTCGATCGACGCGGCTTTGGGCAAGCCGGTCGCCTCGTTCAAGAGCGCTGGCGCGGTCGGGCCGATCAGCCAGAGGCGGCGGAGGCCATTCGTTTTGTCAGTGATGGCGGCGTCCTCGCTGAAGAGGAACTCGCTCAGCGAGGCGGCGGTCTCGCCCGCGACGAGCGTGTCGAGATCGACGAGCATCCGGTCGCCCAGCTCGATGAGGCGCAGGTCGGCGATGATCCGCCCCTTGCGATTCAGCCAGAACGTCTCGCGGACGGTCCCGGGGGTCATGTCGCCGACGCGCTGGGTCACCATGGCGTTGAGGAACGTGAGGCGGTCGGCGCCGGTGATTTCCAGGGTCGCCCGGTGGGCGGCGTCGAACAGGACGCAGTGTGTGCGCAGGGCGGCGTATTCCAGGTCGAGCTGCCCGAAGGTCTGCACGATGGGGGCGCCCGAGCGGTCGGGGCCGTAGACGCTGAGCAGCGCGTCGCGGGACTGGTGCTGGGCGAGCAGCGGGTGGTCTGCGGTCATCATGGCTCCAATCGAGCAACGGTACGCCCGGGTGCTGGTCGGAGCGTGGTCCTATGCTCGGGACCGACCCGAAAGGAGTGCCCGTGAATACCGATCTGCTCAGGCGTTTGTGCGAGACCCCAGGCGTGCCCGGACGCGAAGAGCGCGTCCGAGCGCTCATCGAGACCGAGGTGAAGGGGCTCTTTGATAAGGTTGAGACCGACGCGATGGGCTCGCTGATCTGCCGGCGGTACCCGCGCCCGGGGCGGGGCGCGAAGAAGAGCGGGCGGGCGACGAAGCCGAAACCCGTTGACGGAGCGACCAAGGTCATGCTGCTGTGCCACATGGACGAGATCGGGTTTTACATTTCCTCGATCGACGACCGGGGCTTTTTGTGGGTGAACGCTGCGGGCGGGTTTGATACGCGGAACCTGTTTAGCCGACGCGTGCTGGTGTGCACGGACTCGGGTGATTACAAGGGGGTGATGAACCCGGGCGGGCGCCCGGTACACATCGCCAGCGCCGAGGATCGGAAGAAGGTGCCGGAGGTCAAGGAGTTCTTTGTTGACATCGGGCTCGACGCGAAGGACGTGAAGAAGCGCGTGCAGATCGGTGATTCGATCGTGATGGACGAGCCGCTGGTGGAGATGGGCGACAAGATCGTCAGCAAGGCGCTGGACAACCGCGTGGCGTGCTGGCTCGGGATCGAGGCCGTCCGCAAGCTGGAGAAGAGCGGGACCGGGAATACGTGCGAGGTCATCGTCGCGTTTACGACGCAGGAAGAAGTTGGCCTGCGAGGCGCCAAGACCGCGTCGTTCGCGGTCCGCCCCGATATCGGCTTCGGCATCGACGTCACGCTCGCGTGCGACACGCCGGGCGTGCCCGAGGCCGAGAAGGTGACGGCCCAGGGCGAGGGCTTTGCGCTGCACATCAAGGACGGGTCGTTCATCTCCGACGCGGCGCTCGTGCGTGAGGTCGAGGCGCTGGCCAAGAAGAAGCGGATCCCGTATCAGCGGTCGATCCTGGGCGCGGGCGGGCAGGACGGGGCGGCGGCGCAGCAGGCGGCGGCGGGCGCCAAGGCCGTGGGCATCACCGTCGGGACGCGGTACATCCACACCGTGACAGAGATGATTCACAAGCGCGATCTGAACGCGGCGTGCGACGTGCTCGCGGCGTACCTCGGCTCCAAGAAGTAGCCGGGCCACCGGGGGCGCAAACGCAAACCCGCGCCGGGCGTTGGCCTGACGCGGGTCGGGTGTGTGGGTCGTCCAAATGCAAGACCCGCCGAAGATGTAGGCGGGTCCTGCGAAGGAGTCTGGGATTAGCTTCCGGGCGTGGGCTCAGGCGGCGATCGAGGTGACGTTCTCGATGGAATCGACGACCTGGCGGACCTGGAAGGGCTTTTTGAGGAAGCTGTCGTAGCCGGACTGGCGGAGGCCCTGGGCCTGGCCGTCGGTGAGCTTGCCGCTCATGGCGATGATGCGGGTCATCTGCATCGAGCTCGACGAGCGGATCATGTTGGTGATGTTGCTCGCGTCGGTGTCGGACAGGTGGACATCGATGAGGACGACGTGGGGGCGGAAGCGTTCGCACTCAAGCCCGGCCTGGAAGCCGGTGGTCGCGGTCTGGACCTCGTAGTTGGTCTGCTCGGTGAGCACACGCTCGAGGGCGTCAACGATCTCGGCGTCCGAGTCCACGATCAGCACCCGGGTCTGGCCCGAGGTGATCCCGTCCATCGGGATCTGGTGCTCTTTCATGAACCGGTAGAGCTCGGCGACCGGGATCCGGCGGTCCTTGGACCCGGGGATTCGGTATCCCTTGAGCTGGCCCGAGTCGAACCACTTCGACACGGTTCGGGGGGCAACGTTGCAGATCTTGGCGACCTCTCCGGTCGTCAGTACGTCTTTGTCAAGCGGCATGTCGTCTCACCTCACTAAACACATCGGCGGACGGCGTCCCAAATGGCACGCCCCTCGGCTGCCGCAGCATCGTCGCAAACCGCCTGACGCTTGACGCTCAGCACCGTTCTGTCCCGGAATCAACCGAGATTCCCGTTTTGGGACGTGCCCGGGCGCCCCGCCCCCGGGCCGAGAATCAGGAGCTTGGCGTCCTCTCGATCTCTCCGAACTCGCCCGCAGCCCGCTCAGGGGCGATCGGTACCGGGCGATTGGGGGGTCCGATCATGGGCGGGGGGCCTGGGCTCTGGAGCGGCCGATGTTGGCGCGACGTTGACACCCCTCTCCCGCCTTCGATAGAGTGCCTGCCCTCGGATTGTCGGTCCAGCGGCATCCAGACGCTCTTGGGGGCGTATGGGACCGGACCGGGCCTTCGGGGGGATCGAAGACATACACCGAATCCGCGCGCTCGCGGACGCCCATCGCCGGATCGACTGAGATCCAGGATCAGCAGGAGAAGATCGTGCCCAGAGCCACTTGCGGAATCTCTTGCCTGTCGCTGGTGTTGTTTGCCGGGTCACTGGTCTGCGTGCCAGTGTTGCCGGGCCTTTCGTCGGAGGCGGCGGCGCAGCACGACGCTGCGGAAAAAACAGAAATAGAGCTGCTGCGAGACTTCAACCACTTTGTCACCCTCGGGGCGTACGACGTGGCCGAGGGGATCGCCGGTGAGCTGCTCGACCGGGGCCTGACGGACATCGAGTTTGTCGAACTCGTCGAGCGGACGCGCGAGCGAGACCGGTTTCCCGAGGCGGTCGCAGCGGCGATGCGCGCCCCGCAGCTCGAGGCGCTGGCTGCGGAGATGGACCGGGCGTACCGCAACGGCAAGCTCGCGCGGGCGAGGATGCCCGACGAGGTGACACGGAACATCAACTTCCTTGCTGACGGAGGGATGCTGGCGAGATCGCTTGCCAGGGCCCGCCTGCTGTCGGCGGGTGAGTACGCGATGCCGCAGCTGCTCGAGGCGTACCTGGCGCAGGGAAACCCGCGTCTGAAGGCCGAGGTGCAGAAGGTGATCGTGGAGATGGGTCGTCAGGCGATCATGCCGATGGCGGCGGCGCTTCCCAGCCTGGACCCGGCCCGCCAGGAGGCGGTGGCCGAGCTTCTGGGCCTGATTGATTACCGCTCGAGCTTGCCGTTCCTGACGAGGCTGTACCAGGAGACGGAGGTCGAGTCTGTGCGGGAGGCGTGCGCGTGGTCGATCGGGCGTCTCGAGGGCAGCCCGAACATGGACGTGGCGAACCTGTATTACAGCCTGGGCGAGGCGTACTACGACGAGCGGTCGGAGCTGACGAGCTTCTCGGGCGAGAAGTTCCAGCTTCTGTGGGAGTTCGAGCCGACGATCGGGCTGATCCCGACGCCGATCCTGACCGAGGCGTATCACGAGGCGATGGCGATGCGGATGGCCGAGGAGGCGCTGCGCCTGGACCCGGGCGTGACCGAGGCGGTGGCGCTGTGGATCGCGTCGAACTATTCGCGTGAGATTGACTCGCCCGAGGGGTACGCGAACCCGGCGTATCCGCCGGAGCGTCGTGACGCGGAATACTTTGCGGTGGCGGCGGGCACGGATATCTCGCAGCGCGTTTTGGCGCGGGGGATTGATGACGGGGATACGCCGCTGACGCGTCGGGCAATCGCGGCGATCGAGATGACGGCCGGGGGCCAGTCGCTCTGGGGGCCTGGGCAGCGTCGCCCGCTGCTCGAGGCGTTGTCGTACCCGAACCGGCGCGTGCAGTACGAGGCGGCCTTGGCGCTCGGTGCGGCCCAGCCCGTGAGCGGGTTTGAGGGGTCGGACCGGGTGGTGCCGCTGCTGGCGAGCGCGGTGCGCGACGCTGCGGCGCGGTACGCGATCGTGCTGACGGGGTCTGACCGGGAGGAGTACGACGGGCGGCGACGGATGCTCGAGGGCGAGGGGTACATCGTGCTGCCGCCGGCGGAGCGTGGGCTCGAGGATCTTCGTGCGGCGATCGCCGAGGCCCCGGGTGTGGATCTGATTGTGACCTCGCTCGGCGCCGACGCGACGCGGGCACTCATCGAGCTTGTCCGCTCCGACAACAAGCTCTCTGTCACCCCGGTGCTGGCGATGGCGCCCGCCGACGAGCTGGAATACCTCTCACGCCTGTACCGGCGAGACCACAGCGTCATGGTCAGGCGAACGGGCATCGACAGCTCGATGTTTGTCCGGGCGACGAGCGACCTGATCGAGTCGGCCTCGGGCGGGGCGATCTCGCAGGACGAGGCCGAGGCGTACGCCGACCGGGCGATCAGCGCTCTGCGTGATCTGGCGGTGTCCGAGAACCGGGTGCTGAACGTCTCGGATGCCGCAGCGCCGTTGATCTTTGTCATGGGCGACCAGAGCGGGCGGGTGATGCTCGATATCGGCGAGGTATTGGCGCATATCAACCAGCCCCGGGCCCAGGGCGCCCTGATCAACCGGGCGTTTGAGCTCTCGGGGGATGAGCAGCGTGCGATGCTGGGGCTGGTGGGCGACTCGGGCAAACGCCACGGCAACTTCCTCGACGACCGCCAGACGCGCCGCCTTGTGGAGCTGGCGCGGAGCACGGACTATGCCCTGGCGACCTCCGCCGCGGCGGTGATGGGCGCGATGCAGCTTCCCAACGAGGACCTGCTCCCGATCATGTTCGGGGAGTTTGAGGATCGCTCGGCGCGGGCGCGACGCCCGTAAGAGACGCGAGTCTTCTGGCACGCTCTGCGCTCGCTCGTGGAGAAGCTGCGGCGGCGTCTCCACGGCACCCGCTCGATAACTCAACGAAGACCAACGCAAGCGGGCCAGGATTGGCCCGCTTGTTTGTGCGCGGTCGAACGGAGTGATCGCTTCGTCCGAGTACGCCCCTGCCCGCCCGGACGCTTGGCCCAGGCGTCACAGACGGCGCCCGGTTCGGGGGGGGATCGTGTCTCGACCTTCATCCGGGTTGATTCTGGTGTCGATGGTTTAGATGCCAGTGGTGGTCGCCGCCCGTCTTCTCGTGAGTGCGGGGAGACGAGCGGGGCCACGACAGGCTGGTTCGTGCGGGCGTTCGGAGGAGAACGCCCTTGCGGGCTGCGGCAATGGGCCGAACCCCCGGGGGACCCGGGTCATTTGTTCTCGCGAGTCGAATGTGTTCAAGGAGAATCAAGCATGCGTGCGAATCGGAAGCACAACCGGGCCGGGGCGTTCACCCTGGTCGAAATCCTGATCGTGGTCGTGATCCTCGGTATTCTGGCCGCCATTGTCGTCCCGCAGTTCACCAGCGCTGCTGATGAAGCCCGCGGCGGCAACGTCCAGACCCAGATCACCACCCTGGAAACCCAGCTCGAGCTGTGGGCCGCCCGCAACGGCGGAACGTACCCCGATCTCGCTACTGATGGCTGGGGCGCGGCTGGCACGGCCAACACCATGATCGGCGAGGACTACGTCAAGGCTGCACCCCGCAACCCGTTCTCGCCCGCCGCCAACGCGACCGACGTGAACGCAGTCGTGATGGCCGATCCGGACGCCGCCGACACCGCTGCGGCCGCTGCCAACCCCGACCAGGGCTGGCTCTACGACCGTGCCACCGGCTTGATCCGTGCCGCTGGCGCCCCCGACCCGATCCCGTAAACACGGGTTCACCTGATCTGACGATCAACTTCGCCCAGGCCCCGAAAGGGGCCTGGGCGCTTTGCGGGGGGAACAGCGTGGAATCGCTCGGCAGCGGGCGTGTTCTGAAAGGGAAGTGACGATGCGTTGCACACGGCGCGGATTCACGTTGGTTGAGATTCTGATTGTGGTGGTGATCCTGGGGATCCTTGCGGCGGTGGTCGTGCCGAGGTTCGCGTCGGCGCGCGATGAGGCGGCGGCCGGGACGACGTACTCCGAGCTGCAGAAGCTGCGCCGGGCGGTGGAGGTCTACCAAGTCCGCAACAACAACGAGTTTCCGGTGATCACGGCGGGCAACGGGACGTGGGGGGCGCTGGTCGGCACGACGGGCGAGTACCTCAAGGCGTCGCCTTTCAACCCGTATGTGGGCGGGGCCAACGCGCGGACGATCCTGATCCGGGCGACGCCGGACGTGGCGTACCAGACGGATTACGCCTGGGTCTTTGACAGCGCGACCGGCACGATCTGGGCCGGGGGGTTTGACCTCAACGACGAGCCCATCCCGCAGTAAACCGGGTCAGAGAGAGCAACACCATGGCCCAGCATCAACACGAGCAAGCACGGCGCGGGTACACGCTGATCGAGATCCTGATCGTGATCACGGTCATGGGGATCGCGGCGGCGCTGGTGATCCCGTCGCTGGGGCAGACGCATGTGCTGCGGGTGCAGGCGGCGGTGCGGACGATCATCTCGGACATTACCTATGCGCAGTACGATGCGCTGGCGTACCAGTCCGGGCGGGCGGTGGTGTTTGACGCGGGGACGAACTCGTACTCGCTGCTGGAGGTGACGGGCCTGACGCTCGACCCGGCCAACGACACGCTGTACTCGCCTTCGGGGCCGGGCCAGCAGTTCATCGTGATGCTGGACGATCCGCGGTACGGCGGGGCCGTGATCCAGAACGTGAACTTTGACGGTGATTCAACGCTGATCTTTGACGAGATCGGCGGACCGGTGACGGCGCCGGGATCGGACGTGCTGTCTTCGGGCGGGTCGCTGGAGGTCGCGGGGCCGACCTCGACGTGGAGGATCGATATCGCCGCGTTCAGCGGGAAGGTGACGGTGACCGAAGTCACGGCGCCGTGAGTTCGAGGCAATCCTGAAGAAGTCACGCGTCCGATGGGCCGAAAGAGGATGAAACGCCGCCGGATCTGACGGGGGCGGGGACCGGCTTGGACCCGAGGGACGCCATGAAACAGCGACGCGGACGCTACGCCCTGAGCACGACACTGAGTATCGGGGCGCTCGCGGGGCTGTTGATCTGGACGAAGCTGCGTCTGGTGAGCGATCTGCCACGCAGCGCGTACGCGGTTCCGCATGTGATCGACGACGAGGGCGAGCCGGATGCAGAGGCGCCCGAGAAGCCCGAGAACCCGGTCTCGATCGATGAGCCGGTGGACGCCGTGCTCTCGGACTGACACGTTTTTGCGGGCGTGATCGAGGTCTGGAACCCTGAAATCAGCCCATTATCTGGAGAGATCCCCCCGGGAACGGGGTGGGGACGGAGATGATCGGGCCAAAGCGGAATCGTCCCAAAGTCTCCAATCGAAGCGGCCGAAAAGGTCTACGCAGACCGCCGGGGGCGCCCCTCCACATGTGTAGATCCGAGGGATCACGGGCATCGCCAGCGAAACGATTGCACAACCGTCCGAGCGAGTTGCTCTAGTGCGAGGACACAAGTGATGGATCAGCGTCAAACCGTTTCCGAGTCGTCCCTCCCCGTGGTCGTTCAGCGTGTGAGCGTGGCTGCAGCGGCCATGCTCGTGCTCCTGGCGGGTACGTCCCAGGGCCTGGCCCAAACATCCTCCCTGAACGAACTCGCCGCAGAGGCGTTCAGCGGCGGTTCCGACCAGCCCGTGATCGAGGGCGATATCGGAGCCGAGGGGATGGAGTTTGCGGACCCGGAGTTCTTCGAGGAGGACCTCGACGGGACGGGCGGGCTCGACGTCAGCGTCGATAAGTACGACCTGGTCGATCTCCACGTCAACGACGAGGATCTCGGACGTGTTCTCCAGCTGCTCTCGATCCAGAGCGAGCGGAACATCGTCGCGAGCAACGCGGTCTCGGCGACCATCACCGCCGATCTCTACGGCGTGACGTTCTACGAGGCGCTCGACGCCATCCTGCACGTCAACGGCTACGGCTACATCGAGCAGGGCAACTTCATCCACGTCTACACCAGCGAAGAGATCACCGCCATCGAGCAGTCCCTCCGGACCCCGGTGACCCGGGTGTACACCCTGGACTACCTCAACGCGGTGGACGCGGCGGAGTTTGTCCAGCAGCTGCTCAGCGAGAGCGGGGTCATCAAGACCAGCGCCGCTGCTGAGCCGTTCAGTCTCGATGATTCTAACCCTGCGGGCGCCGACACCTACGCCAACGAGGCGATTGTTGTCATCACGGACTTTGAGGAGAACGTCGAGTCGATCTTCACACTCCTTGAGCAGCTCGACACCAAGCCCGTCCAGGTGCTCGTCGAGGCGACCATCCTGCAGACGAGCCTGACCGAGGACAACGCCTTCGGCGTGGACTTCTCGATCCTGGGTGATCTCGACTTTGCGGACTTCGCCGGCGTCGGCGGCCCGCTGAGCGTCGCCAACCAGTTTATTAAGGGCGTCGGCACCACGCTCGACGGCACCGCGGTTGACCTGTCCCAGGTGAACAGCACCACGGGCGCGGTCACGTCGAGCTTTGGCAACATCAGCGGGAGCGCCTCGATCCGGGGCGGCATCATCACCGACGACGTCGCCGTGTTCCTGCGTTTGCTCGACGAGGTGACGGACGTCACCGTCGTGTCCAACCCCAAGATCCTGACGCTCAACCGCCAGCCAGCCCGCGTGCTCGTCGGTACCCGCGTCGGCTACCTCAACACCACGACCACCCAGACCTCCACCACCGAGACGGTCGCCTTTCTCGACACCGGCACGCAGCTCTCGCTGCGTCCGTTCGTCGCGTCCAACGGCATCATCCGTCTCGAGCTCAAGCCGCAGGTCTCCAACTTCAAGCTGCGTGAGACCACAGGCGCCAACGGCGGCCCCGTCACCATCCCCGACGAGGAGACGACCGAGCTCGTCACCAACGTCATGGTCCGCGACGGGCAGACCGTTGTCCTCGGCGGCCTCTTCACCGAGACCACAACCGCGACGCGCCGCCAGGTGCCCGTGCTGGGCGATATCCCGCTCATCGGAGCCGCGTTCCGTGGCAACGAGGACAGCACACGGCGCAGCGAGATCATCTTCATGATCACGCCCTCGCTCGTCAACGACGCTGATATCACGCTTGCCGGCGAAGAGGGGAACGACTTCCTCGCCAACACCCGCGCCGGCGCCCGCGAGGGGCTGCTCAGGTTCAGCCGCGAACGCCGTGTGGGCCAGTTTCTCATCAAGGCCCGCGAGCACGCCGCCAATGGCGAGACCGACAAGGCCATCTTCGCGCTCGACCGCGCCCTGACGCTGCGTCCGCAGTCGCCCGAGGTTCGCAAGATGCTCGCCGAGCTTCGCGGCACGCAGACGGTGACACCCAGCAACTCCGTTCTCGACGCGGTCTGGGGCAAGGAGTTCCTTGTCGCCCCCCGCAACGCCCGCTCCATGAGCGATCTGAATGTGGACGCAGGATCCGCGGCGCCCAGCGAGAACATCGGTATCCCCGTACAGGAGAGCTTTGAAGAGACCTTCGAGGTCACGGGCAAGACCGGGTTCGGATCCAACGCTGATGTCGATGATGTGTTTATCGAGCCCGTCGCCGAGATTGAAACGGGAGAGAACTCCGGCTTCGATGCCGAGTTCAACGCCGAGTTCGAGCCCGAAGCCGGGACGAACGAGGGCGGCGTCAACAACGCCTTCATCGAGTCGATCGAGGAGATCACCGAGATTTCCGAGATTTCCGAGATTTCCGAGATCATGCCTGAGGGTTCGGGCGAGAGCCTGAGCTTCGACGAGACGGCGCCCGAGGCCGAGATTGATCTCGACTCCTTCGACGCGCCGAACGGTGGGTTCGAGAGCGATTCCTTCTTCGACGAGGACGTGGTCGGCCAGGGCGAGGCCCAGGGCTTTGAGCCCAGCGCCAGCTCGCAGGGCGTGAACCCCGAGTACATGGAGTACATCGAGGACATCACACCGATCGAGGCCTTCGACGCGAACGCTCCGCGGGCGCTCGTGGACCTCGATGATTCGTTCTCCGATGACCACCACTCCGACGTGTTCATCAACGAGCAGATCTCAACCCCTGAGCTGCCCGACGCGAGGTTCATCGAGCCCGTGACGACCGGCGCCAGCCCGGCGGACATGTTCTTCAACGAGCAGGCCGGCGGGCGCAAGAGCGCCTCGGGCTCGAACATCAACTTCTTCAGGCCTTCGCAGATCGAGGGCCTGCAGTTCGACAACAACTCCGGCGCGCTGATCGAATGGGGCCAGCCCCAGGCGACCGGGCCGGTGCTTGGCCCCGTGCTCGCCCCGGCGGGCGCCGAGGTTCTCTGGATCCCGATCCCCAACGGGCAGATGCTCCGCATCCCCCTGACCGGCTCGGGCTCGTTCCAGGTGTTCGAGCGGGGCTACCCGCTCGGGGACAACTTCGTCAGCGTCCCGACCGACGGGGGCGTGCAGGGCGAAATCGAAGACTGAACAGACGCACGCAAAGACACGACGGGCGTGCGTTTACCCGCCCCGTGATGGAGACACCGATGCTCACTGAGCGCATGAATCGGATCGGACTCGTCGCCCTGGCGGGTGGGATGATGGGGATGGCGCTGCTGGCCTCGGGGTGCGCAAGCAACGGCGGGTACACCTCCGAGCATGCCAGCCTCGCCAAGCAGAAGATGAGCATCATGAAGGCCGCGACGGAGTGGAGCATGGCCCGCCAGGCCTTCCTCGCCGGCGACCTGGACAAGGCGCTCACCAAGGTCAACACCTCGCTGGCGCACAACGATCAGGTGCCCAAGAGCTATGTGCTTAGGGGGCGGATCGAGTTTGAGCAGGGCGACATCGGCGCCGCGATCGAGAGCCTCCGCACCGCCGAGGCGATCGACCCGGAGTTCGTTGATGCGCACTACTACCTGGGCGTGATTCAAGAGCGCCTGGGCAAGACCGAAGAGGCGTGGGCCTCGTACGCGCTGGCGTCCGAGCTGGACAACTACAACCCGGACTACGCCGTCGCTGCGGCCGAGATGCTCGTGGATCTCGGGCGTTTGGACGAGGCCGAGGCGTACATGAACGACGGGCCGGCGTTCGAGCATCACCCGGGCGTGCGCCAGACCCTGGGGCACATCGCGCTGATGCAGGGCGCCCCCGAGAAGGCCGTGTCGCTGTTCGAGGAGGCGCTTCTGCTTGCACCGACTGATGAGGTGGTGCTCGAGGGTCTGATCCGGGCGCAGATGACGACCGAGCAGTACCGCAAGGCGGAGTACAACCTGGCCACCATGCTCAGCAACGAGGAGCATGAGTCTCCGCGCGATCTTCAGCACATGCGGGCGACGTGCCTGATGGCGCTGGACCGCCCGGTCGAGGCGCGCAAGATCTACTTCTCGCTGACCAAGGACCAGGCCGGGCAGGCCGACATCGATGCCTGGGTTGGCCTGGGCAACGTCTCGTATGTGCTGTCTGATTCTCGCTCGCTGCGACGCTCGGCCTCGCGCGTTGTGGCCCTGGCGCCCGAGCGTCACGAGGGCTACTCGCTGACCGCCCTGTGGTTCCGCAACAAGGGCGACAACGCCAGCGCGCTCGAGAGCGCTCGCGACGCGATCAACGCATCGCCGCGGGACGCCGACCTGCTTGCCTTCGAGGGTGTGCTCCTGATGGAGATGGGCCAGCTCGACCAGGCCCGCAGCAGCCTGGCCTCGGCCTCGAACATCGACCCGGGCAACCGGACCTTCAGCCAGCTCCTGGGCGATGTGAACGACCTCATCGCCGCGGGCGACGGGGTTGTCGCGACGGTTCCGACCGAGGACGACAACTAAGCCAGAGGCTCAATCAGTGAAGACCACAGCGCCGCCCTCGGGGTTCCCGGGGGCGGCTTCTTTGTGCGCGCTGTACACACGCAGATCCAGCAGCTCCGGCTCGACCCGCCCCGAGTAATCCGAGATCCGGGGCGACACCACGGCGTCCACACACGTCCCGCGAGGCAACCGCTCGGCGTGCTCCGCCCAGCCCCACGCGACGGTCCCGAACGCGCGCGGGCCAGCGTCGCGGTTTTCGAGCATGATGTTCAGGTGGGCGCCGAGCTTGCCTAACACACGCACCTGCCCCGCGATGCGAAGCCCGTTGAGGCGCACACGCACTCGCGGGTTCGATCGTCCGAACGGCGCGAGCGTTTCGAGTCCCCGAATAAGCGCCGGGGTCAGCTCGTCCGGCCTCGCCTCGCAGTCGTAGCGGAGCCCGAGTATGAGATCATCCTCATCAAGCGCAGCGCCCGCGTAGGCGAGCATCGCGTCGGTGAAGGCGCCGAGATTGGCTGGGTCCAGGCGCAGGCCCGCGGCCATGTCGTGCCCGCCGAACCCGATCAGGTGTTCGGCGCAGGCCCCGAGCGCCCCGTGCAGGTTGAAGGCGTCGATCGACCGCCCCGAGCCGGTCAGGATGTCGCCCTGGTCCTGGAGGAGGATCGCGGGTCTGGCGTACCGATCGACGAGGCGCGAGCAGACGATGCCGACCACGCCCGGGTGCCAGTCTTTGTGCGCAAGAACAATGGCGCGCGCGCCGGACCCGGTCATGCCGCTTGCCTCGGCCATCTCGCACGCCTGTTCGAGGATCTTCCGCTCGACGCGCCGCCGGTCGTCGTTGAGCACGGTCAGATCCTCGGCGATGCGGCGCGCCTTCTTCTCGTCGGTCGTCGTCAGCAGCTCGATCGCCTCTCGCGCGTGCCCCATCCGCCCGCAGGCGTTGAGGCGCGGGGCGATTCGGAAGCCGACCTTCTCGGCGTCGATGTCCTCGCCGTCAAGCCCCGCGGCCCGCACCAGCGCCCGCAGCCCGACCAGCGACGAGCGTTTGACCATCGACAGCCCGTACCGCGCGATCACCCGGTTCTCGCCCACGAGCGGGACGACATCGGCGATCACACCCAGCGCGCACGGCGCCAGCATGTCAATCAAGACCCGGCGCAGCTCCGGGCTGACCTTGTCCGAGGCGCAGTGCATGGTCGCCATGCGCCACGCGAGCTTGTACGCCACGCCGGCGCCGCACAGTTCTCCGAACGGGTACGCCGAGCCGGGCGAGCGTGGGTGGACCAGCGCGAACGCGTCGGGGAGTTCGTCGCCATCGGCAGGCGGGTTGTGGTGGTCGGTGATGATCAGGTCAACACCGACCTCGCGGGCGACGTGCGCTGGCTCGACCGCGGTGACGCCGCAGTCCACGCTGACGATGACCCGGGCGCCCTGCTCGGCGAGCGTGCGGATGGCGGTGGAGTTGAGCCCGTAGCCCTCTTCGAGGCGGTGGGGGACGTAGGTCCGCACGTCGGCGCTGGGTGCGATGGCGTGGATGGTGTGGAACAGGATGGCCGTGGCGGTGACGCCGTCAACGTCGTAGTCGCCGTAGATGACGATCGGTTCGTCGCCCAGGGCCGCGACGAGCAGACGCTCGGCGGCGAGATCCAGATCCGGGATCAGCGACGGGTCGTGCAGCCCCGAGAGCGAGGGCTCAAGAAACGCCTCCCGCTCTGGTCCTGTCAGCCCGCGGACCTCGAGAACGCGATCGAGCAGCGACCCGCCCGGCGCGGGGGACGCCCCAGTGCTCCACGCCCTTGTCAGCCCTCGCGTCACCATCGTCCCCCTCGGGCGCCGATCCTCGGCGTGAGCCGCTAGCCTACACAGCAGAACGTCTCAGGCGTTGGCGTCCGCACACTCGGGCGCCAACGCTCGAGCATACAAGCACGCGAGGGATCATGGTCAAGCTCACAAAGATCTATACCCGCTCGGGCGACGACGGGACCACCGGCCTCGGCTCGGGCGCCCGGGTTCTCAAGACCTCGGTCCGCGTCGAAGCGTACGGCTCGGTGGACGAGGCGAACGCGTTTCTCGGCGTCGCCATTGTCGCGTGCGAGCAGCAGGCGGCGCAGGGTGGCGCTGATGACGTGCTCGGCTCGATCGTGAGCACGCTCAAGCGCTGCCAGAACGATCTGTTCGACGTCGGGGCGGATCTGTGTACGCCCATTGAAAAAGATGAGCAGGCGGGCGCCCGCCTGCGGGTGATCGCGCCTCAGACCAAGGCGCTCGAGCGGGACATCGACACGCTCAACGCGCGCCTGGGGGCGTTGACCAGCTTCGTGCTGCCCGGGGGCTCGACGGGGGCTGCGGCGCTGCACGTGGCGCGAGCGCAGGCGCGCCGGGCCGAGCGGGGGATTGTGGCGCTGCTCCAGGTGGAGGCGGACGCGACGAACCCGGAGACGGTGCGGTATGTGAACCGGCTGAGTGATCTGTTGTTTGTGATGGCCCGGGTGGCCAACAGCGACGGCGCTGATGACGTGCTCTGGGAGCCGGGCCAGAGTCAGGGCCAGGGCAAGAGCCCGGGCGCCAACGATTGACCGACACGAACGCGACGAGCCGATTGGGATGAGCATGACCACGCCCGGTGCAGGACCAGACGCCCAGACCGCAGCGGGCGAGCTGCGCCAGCGCATGATCCAGTTCGCGCTGCTGGCATCGGCCTTCGGGCTGGTGCTCATCGCGGTGTACTGGCTGGTCGGGGCGCCGATGAGCGAGGACCGGGGCTGGACGCTGGCGCCGGCGTGGGCGCGGGCGATCGCCGACGTTGCGTGGGTGGGCGTCTTGGGCGGGCTCGTCGGGGCCGTGCTCTCGCCCAAGCTCGATGACCACCGCCTGGTGCTGGCCTCGGTCGTCGCGGTCTCAGGCATCGGCGTGATTGATGTCGTGCGTCGGACGCTCGGCGCCGAGTTTGGCGGGGTGGGCTCGGCGATCAGCTTTCTCGTGATCCACAGCGCGGCAGCCGCCCTGCTGCCCTGGCGGACGCAGCAGGCCCTCGTGCCCGTCGGGGTCTGGTTCCTGGGCAGCACACTGGCATTGGCGCTCGGGGAGCCGGCGAGGCTGCTCGATTCCGCAGGCGTGATCGCCGTGAGCCTCGGCGCGGGCGTTCCGGGGATTGTGATCAGCGCGGTGCGCGACGCGGGGTCGAAAGAGCGCGAGGCGGACGCGGGCGATGCGCACCGCTTCCACGAGGTCAACCAGGACCTGCTCGACGCGAGGCGGATCCACGAGGGCGCGTTTCCCGAGGCGATCCGCCGGGGCTCGGTGCAGTTCACTTATGTGTACGAACCGATGAGCCAGATCGGGGGCGACTATCTCCATGCGCACGTCGGCGGGGGCGCTTCGCCCACGGAGCCGGCGCTGAGTCTGGTGCTGCTCGATGTGACCGGGCACGGGATCGCCGCGGCGTTGACGGTCAACCGTCTGCACGGGGAGCTGAGCCGCCTGTACGCCGAGGACCCGGACCTGCGTCCGATCGACGTGCTGCGCGCGCTCAACAAGTATGTGTACCTCACGCTGTCGGAGCACTCGCTGTTTGTGACGGCGTTTATCATGCGGGCGGACCCGAGCGACAACGTGCTCGAGTACGCCAGCGCCGGGCACCCGCCCGCGTTCTTGCGGGGTTCGACGGGGGTGATCGAGGAGCTGGCCTCGACGGCGATGGTGCTCGGGGCGCTGCCGGACGAGGAGTACATGATCGACGAGGGCGTTCATAGCCTGGGGCCGGGCGACTCGATCGTCGCGTATACAGACGGCGCGATCGAGGTCCGGGGACGTGACGGGGAGATGCTCGGGATCGAGGGGCTCCGCGATGTGTACCGCTCGGGCTGGGCGGACGCCAAGGGGCGTTGGCCCGCAGCGATGGTCCAGGCGGTCGAGCGGTATCGCGAGGGTGAGTCGGACGACGACACGCTGGTGGTCGAGCTGTTCCGGACCCTGGGCGGGGGGGTGCTCTCGGGGGGCGATGGGAAGGCCTAATCTCAATCGCCCGCCCTCGCGGAGGGGGTTGCGCGGTATCTTCTGAATCATGCGGGCGAATCACGCCCGCGCGAGAGCCGATCGGAGCGTTGAGCGTGAGCAGGACGGGCGGGCTGGAAACCCTCGAGTTTCGCCATGAGTTTCGCGCAGAGACGGACCGTCTCTTGCGCCGGCGATTGCTCTGGTTCGCGGTCATCTGGCTGGGGGTGAACACGGTTGTTTCGATCGGTGTCCTGGCGCTGCTCGCCTGGCAGAGCATTGCCGGCGTTGCGGAGACCGATAGCCCGCTGTCGGTGTTTCAGGCGGTTCAGCAGTCAGTCGCCAATACATTGGGGCCGGGGTGGCGGACGGTGTTGCTCGTGTTGCTCACGGGCGCCTGGTATGCGCTCTACGGCTCGGTCATCTGGCGCGTCTGGCGGGCGAATCTGTCTGACCGGCGCATCGTCCAGCTCAGCATGGCGTTGATCGTCGCGGACGGGTTGCTCGGGATTGTGGCGCGTGCTGCGGGCGTGCCGTTTGGCAACCTGTCCATGTTCTGGTTCATCCACCTCGTCGCGTGCTGTGTGTTCCCGTGGACGGTCCGCCAGGCGGTGATCCCGCTGGCGATTGTTGTGAGCCTGAGCCAGGTCAGCCTGCTCACCATCGAGGGGCGGAGCCCGTACACGTTCTTCAGCACGGCGTTGTTCCTGTTCACGACCGCGCCAGCCATCGGGATCTGCTGGTTTCGAAACTCTCAGCGCCTCCAGAAGTCGAGCCACAAGTTTCTGCGCGAGAAATACGGCATGCTCCGCCAGGAGCTCGCGTACGCGCGCCAGATCCACGAGGCTGTCTTCCCCGATCCCAAGGACTCGGGCGCGGTTCGGTACGCGTACCAGTACCAGCCCATGCGCCAGATCGGCGGCGACTTTCTGTTCGTCCAGACCATCACCAGGCCCGACGGGCACGAGATTGTCAGCATTGTCGTCATGGACGTCACCGGGCACGGCATCCCCGCCGCCCTGAGCGTCAACCGCCTCCACGGTGAGATCGAACTCCGCTTCGCCGACGACCCGGATATCTCGCCCGGCGAGATCCTCGAACGCCTCAACCGGTACGTCTATCTGACCATGGCCAAGCACTCGCTGTTTGTCACCGCGCTGTGCCTGCGCGTCGATACCGAGCGGGGCGTCGTTGAGTGGTCCAGCGGCGGGCACCCGCCCGCGTTCCTCCGGGGCGTGGATGGCACCGTCAACGAGCTCGGCTCGACCGCGTTCGTTCTGGGCGCCTGCGCCGAGCGTGACTTTGACCCCGTCGAGGAGTCCTGCGCCTTCCACCCGGGCGACTCGATCATCGCCTACACCGACGGCGCCAGCGAGGCCCGCGACAAATCCGGGCGCATGGTCCGCATCAGCGGCCTGCGGTCCATGATCGCCTCGGGCGACTCCGTCGAGCACGGGTCGTGGCCCGAGCGTGTGATTGATCTTGTCACAGCGCACCGCGCGGGTTTGCCCTCTGAGGACGACACGCTCGTCATCGAGCTGTACCGCCCGCTCGGGGCGGTCGGCGGGCAGCAGGATGAGGAGCGCGACGAGGACGAGGTCGGTGTGGGGGCTGGGGCGCTTAGTCCTTGACACCGTTGACCCGGGTCGGGTCGGTGTACTTGATCAGCGTCTGGGCCAGGTCCACCCGATTGATGTTGGCCAGCGTCGCCAGCCACGCGAGCACGTCGGCGAACTCCTCTTCGAGGTTCGCACGCTCGGCGTCGGTGGGGGGCTTGCCCGGGCGGTTGTTGGCGGCCAGGGCGGTGGCCAGCTCACCAAACTCTTCGGCGAGGTAGAGAAACGTCCCGGCGGTCCCGCGGGCCGAATCGGAGGCGAAATACCGCTCTCGGATCAGATCCTGGAAGGCGGAGATGGTGATTCCGGTGGGGTCGGTCTGGGTCACAGCCCGATGGTACGCCCGGCAGGCTCGGGCGTCGGGAGGGAGTGGGGACGGGGCTTGTCCGGGCGGGCGAGCGGGCTACGATTGAAGCCCCACGGAGGACCGTGGGATAGTTCCGCACAGTGACCCCGGAAGACTTATGCCGACGATCAACCAGCTCATCCGCAAGCCCCGTAAATCGCCCAAGGTCAAGTCGAAGGTCCGCGACCTCGATCAGTGCCCCCAGCGGCGAGGCGTCTGCTTGTTCGTCAAGACCGCCACCCCGAAGAAGCCCAACTCGGCCCTTCGCAAGATCGCGCGTGTCCGCCTGTCCAACGGCAAGGAGATCACCGCCTACATCGGTGGTGAAGGGCACAACCTCCAGGAGCACTCGATCGTGCTCGTCCGCGGCGGGCGTGTGCGTGACCTTCCCGGTGTTCGGTACCACATCGTCCGAGGCTCGCTCGACACGCTGGGCGTCGAGGACCGCAAGCAGGGTCGCTCGAAGTACGGCGCCAAGCGAGGCAAGTAAGACAGACCGTTCGCTCCGGGCGCGGTGCCCGGCGCGAGGCAAGTAATCCCGAGATTCCAGCCGGATCTACGGGGTGAACAGACGCCCGCCACGCGGCGGGGGATGAGCCGAAGGAGCACATCATGGCTGGACGCATCACCAACTCAGAAGCGCAACTCCGCCCGGACCCGAAGTTCAACGACAAGGTTCTGGCGAAGTTCATCAACTGCATCATGCAGGATGGCAAGAAGACCGCCGCCGAGCGGATTGTCTACAACGCGCTCGACGAGATCGAGGTCAAGCTCGAGAAGGTCGGCGACGTCGAGGAAAAACCCAAGGACGGCATCGATGTCTTCCGGCGCGCCATCGAGAACGTCAAGCCGTACCTTGAGGTCCGCTCGAAGCGCATCGGCGGCGCCAACTATCAGGTCCCGCTGCCGGTCAAGACCAGCCGCCAGCAGTCGCTCGCGTTCCGCTGGATCATCTCGAGCGTGCGCTCTGAGAAGGGTCGTCCGGCGCACATGAAGCTGGCCGACGAGCTGTTTGCCGCCAGCCGGGGCGAGGGCAAGGCGATGACCACCCGCGAGCAGACGCACCGGATGGCCGAGGCGAACAAGGCGTTCGCGCACTACGCCCGCTGACGCGGACCAGCTTCAACGATTCACCCAGAGCGGACCCCGAACCGGGGTCCGTTTCTTTCTGCGCCGCTGTCTTTGACGCGGTGGCGAACGCAGTCCCACTCGTCGTGCATGACGCCCCAGCCGAGGCGGTCCGTCACGCCGTGGTGGGGGACGTAGTAGTCCTGGCGCTGCATGACCTCGCCCCGGAGGGCGAGCTTCTCGGGCACACGGGTCGAGGGGGTGTTGCCACTTGAGCAGTAGATTCTGATGCGGCGCAGCCCGAGGCCGCCACTGTTCTGTGGGGCGAGCATTTTCGAGAGCCAGCGGGCCATGGCCTCGGTGCAGAGCCCCTCACGCCGGCGATCGGCGCGGATCCAGTACCCGGTCTCGACGCTGGCGGTGTCGCGCCGGAGGTCGTGGAAGCCGGTCCCGCCCAGGAACTGGCCCGAGGCTTTGTCGAAGATGCCGACGCCGACGCCCTCGGTGGTCAGCGGTTTGGACAGGCGCACGATCTGCTGCGAGACGTAGTGCACAGTTGACGCGAGCTCGTGGTGGTCGGTTCTGGCCCAGGGCATCCAGGGCAGGAGCGAGTCGCGGCTGAGGTTGACCGCCTCGAAGACCGGCTGGGCGTCGTCGAGCACATACGGGCGGACAATGACGCGCTCGGTCTCGACACGCAGGTCGAGCGCCGCTGGCTCTTTCCAGGCGAAGCCGGTGTCGGGCGTGAGCGTCTCGGAGTGGCAGTGGGTCATGCGTTGGGGCTCCCTCGGGCTACGATCGGGCGTGGACCCGACCGACCCACTGTACCGGTATCACCGCCAGACGCTCCTTGAAGGGGTGGGGCAGGCGGGGCAACTCCGCCTGGGCGAGGGGCACGCGATGGTCGTCGGGATGGGCGCGCTCGGGTGCCCGGCGGCGGATCTGCTCGTCCGCGCGGGGGTCGGGCGGGTCACGCTGGTCGATCGTGACGTGGTCGAGCTGACCAACCTCCAGCGTCAGACGCTGTACTGTGAGGACGACGCCCGGGCTGGGCGCCCGAAGGTCGAGGCGGCCCGCAGGCGTCTTGTCTCGGTCAACTCGTCGGTCCGGATCGAGGCGCTCGGGACCGATCTTGAACCCTGCAGCGCCGAGGCGACGGTGCTCGACGGGCCGCTCGGGCGCCCGGGCGTGGTGCTCGACGCGACGGACAACTTCGAGACGCGGTTTCTGGTGAATGATCTCGCGGTCAAGCACGCGATCCCGCTGGTGTACGCGGGGGCGGTGGCGAGCCGGGGCGTGAGCATGACGGTCCGCTCGCCCAAGACGCCCTGCCTGCGTTGCCAGTTTGACCCGCCCGAGGACGGCGGCGGTGAGACGTGCGACACGGTGGGGGTGCTCGGGCCGATCGCCGCGATGATGGGCGCCTTCCAGGCGAGCGAGGCGATCAAGCTGTTGCTCGGGCGCGTTGATCTGACCAGCACGGCGATGGTGTCGCTGGATCTCTGGGAGCTGGATCGGCGGTGGGTGGAGCTGGGCGCGCGTGATCCCGGGTGCGTGTGCTGCGGGCGGAGGCGGTTTGAGTTTCTTGATTCGTCCCGGACCGCGCGAGCGATCGCGCTCTGCGGGCAGGGTTCGGTGCAGATCAGCCCGGCGCCCGGCTCGCGGGCCATCGATCTCTCCTCGCTCGCCCAAAGTCTCCAGAACCACGGACGGTTTCTCGTCGAACATGAGAGTGTCCGGGGCGCACTCGACGCGGAATGCTCTGAGGATGGCGGGCGCGTGCGTCTGACGGTGTTCAGCGACGGGCGGGCGATTGTGGGCGGCGTGACGGATCCCCAGCGGGCGAGGGGTGTGTACGCTCGGTATGTCGGCGGGTGACCGGGGGACCCGGGCGGCGCGGAGCCGGTGGATGGGCGAAATCGCTGAGATGCTCTGGGCCAACACGGTCCGGACGCGAGAGATCGGGCTGGCGCTGGCGCGGGACATCCCGCCCGAACAGTTTGCGCGCCTGGCGCTGGTCGATGGTCAGCCGGTGTTCATGAACCACCCGGCGTTCGTGTACGGGCATCTGTCTCTGTACCCGGCCCGGGTGCTCAAGATGGCGGGGTTCGACCCGGACGAGGCGGCGGCGCCCTACTGGTACGACGAGCTCTTCTCGCCCGGCGCCATCTGCCAGGACGACCCGTTCGCGGAGATCTACCCGGAAAGGGACCAGATCGTCGAGCAGTTTCGCCTGTCGGTGCGCAACACGAGCGACCGGATCCGCACGATCGACGATGAGCGTCTGTGCGAGATGCACACGATGAGCCCGGAGCTGGGGTCAACGATTCTGTCGCTCGGGGCTGCGGCGGACTATCTTCTCAACAACCACCCTATGTTTCACCTCGGGCAGGTCAGCGCCTGGAGGCGTTGCATGGGGCTCGCCTCGGCGGAGTGGACCAGCGACGCCTTCCGCTCTGCCAGCGAACACGGAGATTTGCGATGAATCAGGCTGCAGACACGATCAACGGAACCGCCGCGCGTGGCATCGGGCTCGCGGGGATGCTCATCCAGGGCATCACCCCCGAGATGTTCGCCCGCCTCCCCGTCCAGGACGGGGCGGCCGTGCAGACCAACCACCCCGCGTTCGTGTTCGGGCATCTGAGCCTGTACCCGTCGCGGATCTTCATCCTGGGCGGGCTTGATCCGTCGGAGGTTGCGCTGTCCGATGAGTACGAGGAGCTGTTCAAGATCGGCGCCGAGTGCGTGGATGATCCTGACGCGACGATCTACCCCGCGATGGACGAGATCATCAAGAACTTCCAGAAGGGGTACGGCGCCGCGCTCCAGCTCGTCGCGAGCTGGGACAACGAGGCGCTTGCTGGCCCGCACCAGGGCGGCGAGTCGTACAAGAAGATCTTTCCCACGCTGGGCATCGCGGCCAACTTCCTGCTCACCAGCCACGTCATGATGCACCTCGGGCAGGTGAGCGCCTGGCGACGCTTCATGGGTCTCGGCTCGGCGTTGTGAGGCGCGGACTCTGCGACGCTCACGCCTGCGCGAGCGCGGGCACAAACGGGTTGGTCCGCTTCTCGTGACCGATCGTCGTTGAGGGGCCGTGCCCGGGGTAGACCACTGTTTCGTCGTTCAGGTCGTACAGGCGCGTGCGGATCGAGTGGGCCAGGGTTGCGAAGTCGCCCCCGGGCAGGTCGGTGCGCCCGATCGAGCCAGCGAAGAGCGCATCGCCCGCGATGACCTGGCGCTAGCCTCGGTGGACGAGGCTGACGCTCCCGGGTGAGTGCCCGGGTGTGTGGCGGACTTCCCAGGGCTGGTCGAGCAGATCGAGCACCTCGGCGTGGGTGATGAGGCGATCCGCGTCGGGGGCCGTGACCGGAATACCCGCCGCGGCGCTGAGGTTGAGCATCGGATCGGAAAGCCACAGCGCCTCGTCGGGGTGGACCCAGATCGGGACGCCCGGAAACCGCGAACGGGCCTCGAACAGCCCGGCGATGTGATCGACGTGGCAGTGCGTGAGCACGATCACCACCGGCTCGAGCGATTCACGCCCGAGATAGTCCAGCAGGGGCTCGGGCTGCATCCCGAGATCCGCGACCCAGCAGGCCTCGAGCCCGCTGGGCGTCCGGATCTGGCCCCCGGGGGAGCGGACGACGTAGCAGTTGGTTTCGTACGGCCCGAGGGGGAAGGACACGATCTGGGGCGGGGCTGCTGGGGATTCTGGCATGTCGAGGCCTCTCGATGGCGGGGGGCGGCGGGACTGCGGATAAGATAGGGGGCGGGCGAAGCTCGCACGGGAGGACGCATGAGCGCAGTAATCCGAAACATCGACGAGGCCGAGCAGGCGGAGATCGAGATGGAGGGCGTGCGCGGGGCGAGCATGGCGATCATGGTCGGTCGCTCCGACGGCGCCCCAAACTTCGCGATCCGCCATATCTGCGTCGAGCCCGGCGGGCACACGCCCCAGCACCAGCACGATTACGAGCACGAGGTCTTCGTCATCTCCGGGCGGGGCGACATTTTGCTCGGGGGCGAGCGCCATGCGATCCGCGGGGGCGATGTGATCTACGTTCCCGTCGAGGAGGAGCATCAGTTTCGGGCCGATGCGCAGGGGGAGGGGCTGCGGTTTTTGTGCGCCGTTCCGATGACACGCGACTGCGGCGACCCGGTCCCCGCGAGCTGAGCCTGATTCGAGCCGACCTAGCTGAAACCCCGATGAGAGCAGAGAGACGCGGAGCAAGCCATGAGTGACCAGCAAAGCCCCCCGACCCCGTACTGGACCATCGCGGCGTACGTCGCGGGCGCGTTCATCGCGCTGGGCCTGATTGTCCAGGGCGCAACGACCTCGAGCCTCGACCTGCTCGCGATCGGGGCGCTGGGGCTGGTGGTTGTCGCGGCGGCGGCTCCGATCGCGTTCATGCTGCACAAGGGGCCAGGTCAGGCCAAGCCGAGCAACGCCCTGCGGCGCGAGGTTGCGGAGCTGAGCGCACAGATCGCGCGCCTCGGCGAGATGGGCGCCTTGTCAGATGATGCCCGGCGCGTGCTCAACCGGAAGCGCGAGCGTGAGCTGCTGCGCAAGGCGATCGAGGAGGACATCATCAGCGAGGACTGGGACGCGGCGATGGTGCTGGTCAAAGAGCTGGCCGAGCGGTTCGGGTATCGGGTGGACGCCGAGGAGTTCCGCGAGCGGATCGAGACGGCCCGGTTCCAGACCGTGGACCGGCGTGTGATCGAGGCGGTGGGGAGTGTTGACCGTCTGATCACGCAGTTGCGATGGAACGAGGCGTTCACGGAGGCCGGGCGCGTGACGCGTCTGTACCCGGATTCGCCGCGGGTTGAGGGGCTGCGTCACCGCGTGGAGCACGCGCGGACGCGGTACAAGATGGACCTGGAGCGTCGGTTCCTGCACGCGGCCCAGGGCGAGCAGCACGACGAGGCCCTGGCGCTCGTCAAGGAGCTCGATTCGTACCTGACCGAGGCTGAGGCGGAGCCGTTCCGCGAGGTCGCGCGGGGCGTGATCGGCAAGGCCCGCGAGAACCTGGGTGTGCAGTTCAAGCTCGCGGTGCAGGACCGGGACTGGCGCCGGGCGCTCGATGCGGGGGAGCGTGTGCTGGCGGAGTTCCCGAACACGCGGATGGCCGCGGAGATCCGGGACATGATCGAGGGCGTGCGAGCGCGGGCCGGGGCCGCGACGTAGGCGGGGGCTAGCTCTCGGGCGCTTCGGGCTTCGGGTCGGGTTTGGCTTCGGGCTGCGGGTCGGGCTTTCGCCACGAGTAGACCAGCAGCACGCCGATGCCGATGAGCAGAAACAGGTCGGCGACGTTCGAGACGTAGGGCCAGACCTCGGGCGACCCGCTGGGCCAGTGGATCCCGAACGGGAGCTTCACGCCCGGCAGGGGGTGGATGAAATCGCGCACGCACGCGAAGCGCATCCGGTCGTAGAGGTTGCCCAGCCCGCCGGAGATCAGCAGGGACAGCGCGAGGTGGGCGACGCGGTCTCGGGCGCCCGTCCAGCGGGTGAAGATCAGCATCGCGAAGGCGAGGGCGCCGACGGTGAAGGCGACGAAGAACCAGCGTTGCCCGGCGCCGATGCCAAACACGGCCCCCGGGTTGAGCACCAGCGTGAACTCGAGCACGCTCGGGATCACCACAACCGGGTCGTGGAACGGGATGAGCGTGTCGAGCGAGGTCGCGTCGATGACGCTCTGGCGGTCGATCCGAACGGGTACGCCAGCGACGCGCTCGAACGCGAGGTGTTTGCTGCCCAGGTCGATCCCGAGCGCGATCAGAACCGCTCCGATGAGCAGGATCCAGGCGACGGGGCTTCGCCCGGCGCTGGGGATATCAGATGCTGGGGGTGGCGATGTGGACTGGGCCAGATCCACGCTCACGCGCGGAACCCGGATTGACGTTCGAGCTCACGGGCCGCCTCGATCGAGTGGCGCGCCCAGGGGAGCTCTTCGAGTCGTGTTTTCTTGATGGGCTTGCCCGTCAGCTCGCAGATTCCGAACGTGCGGTCCTCGATGCGCTGGAGCGCGTCGTCGATCTCAAGGATCAGGCGCCGGTCCGCCGCGGCAAGATCGAGCGCGAGCGACTGGTCGTAGCTGTCGGATCCCTGCTCGGCGTGGTGCTGGGGCGTGCGGCTGAGGGCGCCCGAATCGGAGCGGAGCGCCCCGCTCTCCATCTGCGACATGTCGCCGAACAGCTCGCCCCGCTTGGCGATCAGGATCGCCTTGAACTTGTCGAGCTCGCGTTTGTTGAAGGGGCTTTTGATTTTTTTCTCGTTCGGGGCCGCCGCCTTTCGCTGGCGGCTGACCTCCTGCGCTCGCCCGGGTCCGGACGGGATCAGCGGCTTGCGGATCGGTGAATCGGGGCCGAGCAGGCGGGGGCCGGTGGGCGGGAACCTAGCGACCTTCTTTTTCTGGGGTGTCCTTTTGCGCGGGCGATCGGAGACGATGGTGATGCCCTTGCGGATCGGCTTGCCCTTCGCATCCGTCGCGGGCGCTGCGCCGCCCTTGGGCACGGCCTTTTTCTTCGGCTCGATCTTTTTCTTGGTCGAGGGCGGGGGCGTCACCTTCGAAACCAGTTTCTTTGGGACGGGCTTTTTCGTGGGAGCTTTCTTTGCCGGCGCCTTCTTGCTCGTGCTCACCTTGGAGACGGGCGTTTTGGTCGTCTTCTTGGATGAAGGCGGCGCCTTCTTGGCGGGAGCTTTCTTGCGCGCGGGCGAGCTGGGCGCCTTCTTTGGGGCTGGCTTTTTCGAGGTTGGTTTTTTGGCAGCGGGCTTCTTGGCGCTGGGCTTGCTCGCGGGCGTCTTTTTCTTCACAGTGGTCCGGGCGGCGCTCTTCTTTTTGGATGAAGAGGCGGCGGGCGCCTTGCGGGCGGGTTTCTTGGACGTTGTTCGGGTCTTTTTGGCCACGCGTCGGCTCGCCGGGGGGTGGACGGAACGCCAGCCGCGCCCGCTGGGCGGGCGCAAGGGCGACAAGGCTAGGCGGCGCGAGTGCGCATGTCAAAGCAATGCGCCTTGATTGGTCCATTCTGCTTGGGTTTTAGTAGGAAAGCTACGGTGTTTCAGGCGTTTCAGGCGCCGGGATCGTCTCCGTGCTCTCTTCGAACTCGCCGAGGCGCCTGAACCGATCGTATCGGGCTTGCAGGAGATCCTCGGTGTTCTGCGTGAGCAGCTCGTCGAGCTGGGAGATGATCCAGTCGGACAAGGCCCCGGCGGCGGCTTCGGGATCGCGGTGCGCCGCGCCGGGGGGCTCGGCGATGACGGCATCGACGATCCCAACCTTCAGGTTGTCTCGGGCCGTCAGTCGGAGCGCCCCGGCGGCCGCGACGTTGGTCTGCTCGTTGGCCTGCTTCCACAGGATCGCGGCGCACCCCTCGGGCGAGATCACGGAGTACCACGCGTGCTGGAGCATCGCGACACGATCTGCCACAGCGATCCCGAGCGCCCCGCCCGAGCCGCCCTCGCCGATGACAACCGAGACGATCGGAACCTTGAGGCGGCTCATCTCGCGCAGGTTCACGGCGATGGCCTCGGCCTGGCCCCGCTCCTCGGCGCCGAGCCCCGGGTAGGCGCCGGGCGTATCAACGAGGGTGACGACTGGCACACCAAACTTCTCGGCCAGCTTCATCTTGGCCAGCGCCTTGCGATACCCCTCCGGGTGGGCGCACCCAAAGTGGCACGCGAGCTTTTCCTGCGTATCGCGCCCTTTCTGGTGTCCGACGATGAGGACTTTGTGAGCCCCGAGGCGTGCGAAGCCGGTGATGATGGCGGGGTCATCGCCGAAGCGTCGGTCGCCGTGCAGCTCGGTGAACTCGCGGCACATGAGCGTGATGTAGTCGCCTGATTGCGGGCGTTCGGGGTGGCGCGCCACGCGGACGGTGTCCCAGGGTGAGAGCTGCTGGTACAGATCGCTCAGGAGCTTGCTGCGCTCGCTGCGAAGCGATCGGAGCTCGCCGGTCTCGCTCGGCTCGGGCGCCTCGACGCCTCCGAGTGCCGGGGCGGGCAGGTCGGCGCTGTCTTGGGGGGCGCCACGCTCGAGCGCGTCGATCCGCGTTTCGAGCTCTCGCACGGGCTGTTCGAAATCGAGCTGGTAGAAGCTGGGCATGGCAGAGTTTAGGGGGCGCCACGGCGCGAGGAGTCGCGGCTAGGCTCCTGGTATGAATACCACTGCGGATCCGATCGCGTTCATCGGCGGGGGCGCCATGGCTCGGGCGATCATCGAGGGCGCCGCCGTCTCGGGCGTGCTGGGCGATTGCTGGATTGTCGCTGAGCCCGACGCGGGCAGGCGGGGCGGTTTCGAGCGTTCGGTCGCCTCGGCGTCTGAGGCCCTCGCCTGGCTGGTGGACGCCGAGACGAGCCCCGGGCGGGGGCAGCTGATGCTCTGCGTCAAGCCGCAGATGTTGGCGGCGGTCGGCGATGAGATCCGCGATGCGCTCGGCGGGGGGCCATCGCGGGTGGTGGTGTCGATCCTGGCGGGGATGGCGAGCGAGCGCGTGCGCGGGGCGCTGGGCGAGCGGGCGCGGGTGGTGCGGGCGATGCCGAACCTGCCGGCGCAGATCGGGCGGGGGATGAGCGCGATCGCGCTGGGCGCGGGGGCCGAGGCGGGAGATGATGCGCGGGCGCGCGAGCTGCTCGAGGGCGTCGGGCGGGTTGTCGAGATCCGCGAGTCGCTGATGGACGCGTACACGGGGCTCGCGGGGTCTGGGCCGGCGTATGTGTTTTATCTGGCTGAGGCGATGATCAACGCGGCGGTCGAACTCGGCTTCACGCGCGAGGAGGCGCTGCTGATCGTGCGCGAGACCATCGCCGGCTCGGCGGAGCTGATGGTCAGCTCGCCCGAGCACCCGCACGAGCTGCGGGCGAAGGTGACGAGCAAGGGCGGGACCACGGCGGCGGCGACGCGCGTGCTCGATGAGGCGGGCGTGATGGACGCGCTCGGGCGCGCGATCGCTGCGGCGCGGCACCGGGGGGCGGAGCTGGGGGCGGGGTGAGGGGTTAGAAGTCTCGGCGGACAAACACAAGTGTTGCGAACCCGAGGGCCAAGAAGCTGACGCCCAGGGATGAGCCGATGCTGACCCAGGTATCGACATCACGGACCGCACGCTTTCCCTCGTCGCCCGCCTGAATCTGGGCGGACCATTCGTCCTCATCGACGTTCGGCGGGCGGAACTCGTCGCTGTTGACATCGATGAAGAGCGACATCATTTCTGTCGCAATCGGGGCTTTGACCTTGTTCGCAAGGATGCGTCGGATATCGCCGGTCTTTGGGACACCGAGCTCGATTCTCTGGAGGCGGTTGTCCCAGGTTCCGAGCCAGCCGTTGATCGCCTTCTCGCTCTCGATGATCCGCTTATTGTACTGATTGATTCTGAACTGCTCGAAGTTGTTCAGCTCTCGGTTCTCTTCGTCTGCGAGTGTCTCGGTCTGGGTGATGCGCGTGCGGAACAGCTCGGATTGGGCACGGACTGTTGCCGCGTTCTCCTGGAACTGGTTCGCGGCGAACTGCACAATAAAGACCATGAACCAGATCAGAATCGTGCCGATCAGGCTGGCAAGGGTGGACCGGGTCAGCACGGCGATGAGCGCCGCGAAGCAGTACAGATACAGGAACTGCAGTGTGATTAGCGGGATTGCCCAGAGAGCGCCGTGGATCCACATGTCAAAGCGGAGTCCGATGAGCAGGTACGCGAGTACGACGCCGACAGCGACCTGGAACAGGACAAACAGCAGCGAACCAAATACCTTGACCAAAAAGAGTTTGACGCGCGAGATCGGCTTGGCCAGCGCGGTGTCGATCGCGCCGGAGCGGAGAAAATCGGGCAGCACGCTCGCGGTCGAGACGAGCGCCAGGATCATGACCCCCCACGAGAGCCAGAACCGGACAAAGAATCCGTTGAAGATGCCGGCAACCATCATGCGCGGGCCGTCGGAACCCGCGACCAGTTCCGCGTTCTCGATCGGTCGGAACCAGAGGATACGGATTCCCTCGGGCGTGAACGAGTACGTCCCGAACAGCGCGACCGCCCCGAGCGCAGAGAGCGCGAGGCTGATCCAGAACAGGTACCGGCTGCGCAGGTGACGCAGCGAGTCGATCAGGAGGGTCGTGGTCTGGCTCATGCTTGCACCCTTGGGCGTGTGTTCTCGGCGGCGCCCGGCCCGTGCTCTTTCCCGGTCTCCGGGTCGATCACGGCTCGCATGAACAGGTCTTCGAGCGATGGGCGGTGCGTTCGGATGGCCTCGATCGTGATCGATGCGCCGCGGAGCGCGTCGATCACCGGCTGGATCCGCTCGGCGTCGGTCGTGTCCAGAACCAGCGTGGAGGTCTCTTCGCCCCGCGAGACACCTTCGGCCATGATTGCGCCGGCGATCTGCTCGCTCCGCTCAAGATCGCTCGCGCCGACCTGGATCAGGTAGCGGTGCTGGTCGGCCGTGAGCTCGTCGATCGTTCCCTGCTGGTGGATCTGTCCCTGGACAAGGATGGCGACTCTGTCACAGACCATCTCGAGTTCGCTGAGCAGGTGCGAGTTGAGGAAGACGGTTTTGCCGTCGTCGCGGAGGCGGGCGATGATGGCGCGGATGTCGCGCCGCCCGACGGGGTCCACGCCGTCGGTCGGCTCGTCGAGCAGGACCAGCTCCGGGTCGTTGATGAGGGCCTGGGCGACGCCGATGCGTTGGCGCATGCCCTTGGAGTATGAGCCGAGTTTTTTCGATCGCCAGCGGGTCATGCCGACGAGATCGAGCAGCTCGCCGACACGCTTTTTGCGCACCCGTCGGGGTGTCTTGGCCAGGGCGCCGAAGTAGTGCAGCACCTGCGCCCCGGTGAGATAATCCGGAAACTGGTGGTGTTCGGGCAGATACCCCACACGCCCGAGGGTGGGCTTGTGCCCGATGCGATGCCCGAGCATGGAGCCCTCGCACCGGGTGGGGCGGATGACGGTCATGAGGATTTTGACGAGTGTGGACTTGCCGGCGCCGTTGGGACCGAGCAGGCCGAAGACTTCGCCGCGTGCGACGCGCATGTCTACGCCGCGCAGGGCGTGAACCTTGCCGCGGTAGGTTTTGGCGACGTGCGAGAGTTCGATGGCGTGCTCGCTGGTCATGCGTGTCCTTGGGCGGGCGCCGGGGGCGAAGGCGCGGGGCGTTTGCGGGCGATGATATGGAACAGGTGCCAGTGCTTGTGGGCCTCGCCGGGTTGTGTGGAGGGGCGGTCCTCTTCGATGAAGCGTTCGAGGACGTATTGGTCAAAGAGGGCGAGGGCTTGCGGGCGGGTGAGGTGGGTGCGGTCTTCGAGGGGCGCCCAGTCGTCGCGGTCGCCGAAGAGCTGGCCGGAGAATCGCCCGCCGGGGGGGATGGCGGCGTCGATCGAAGCCCAGAGTTTGGCGAACTCATCCGGCGGGCAGAACGGCAGCGAGAAGCTGGCATTGACGAGCTGGGCGGTGGACGGGAGTTGCAGATCCACAAAGTCGGCCTGGGCGATGCGCAGGCGTCCATCGCCAAGAGCTTGTTCGACGCCGGGGCGAGCTTGCAGGCGGCGGATGGCCTCGGGGTGGCTGTCCTGCGCCCAGACCCGCCAGCCGCGTGAGAGCAGTTCGCTGGTGTCTCGCCCGTCGCCGCACCCGAGGTCGAGCGCCAGAGGCGGGGCGTCGGGATCGACCGATCCGAAGGCGTCGAGGGCAGCGAGGAGCGTGTCGCGGGGGGGCTTGCCCTCCATGCGGTCGAAATACGCGACCCAGTCACGCCGCTGGGCGGCCTCGTGGGGAGAGCCTTGGGCGGGCGGGGGGGCGCCGGGGTCCGTGTTGGGTTGGGGAGGCGCCATACGCTGGTATGAATGTACCGAGATCTGCACGAGTTTGTGGCGGCGCTTGAGCACGCCGGAGAGCTTCGGCGTGTTTCGGCGCCCGTCAGCCCGATCTGCGAGATCGGGGCGATCGCCGATCGGGTGAGCAAGACGCCAGCGCCCGGGGCGGCGAGCGCCTCGGCCATGCGCGCCGACCCGGCCTTCCACCACCTGGGCGGGCCTGCGATTCTTTTTGAGAATGTCACCGGGTGCGATACGCCCGTGCTCATCAACGCCTTCGGCAGCTACCGGCGCATGGAGATGGCGCTCGGGCGCAGCTTCGAGCAGATCGGGGACCAGATCGGGGCGTTGGTCAAGCCCGAGGCGCCGCGCTCGTTGGGCGAGGCGCTGGCCAAGGGGCGGTCGATGCTGCCGCTGCTCAAGATCGGGCCGAAGCGTCTGCGCGGGCGCGGCGCCTGCCAGGAGATCATCGAAACGGGCGACGAGATCGACCTGACGCGCCTGGGCTTGATCCGGTGCTGGGCGCACGACGGCGATCTTGGCGCCCTTGGGTATCCCCCGGACGTGAACCAGAGCGTCGAGGGGCTTGGTCATCCGGAGATGAACGACGAGCAGTGGGAGGCGACGCAGCGCGGGCGGTACATCACGCTGGCGGGGGTTCACACGATCCACGCGGACGACCGGGACAGCGACAAGCCCCGGTCGCACAACATCGGGATGTACCGGATGCAGCTGCTCGGGCGGGACCGCATGGCGATGCACTGGCACATGCACCATGACGGGGCGGCGCACTGGCGGAGCTGGAAAGAGCTGGGCGAGGCGATGCCGGTGGCGATCGTGCTGGGCGGGGCGAGTGTGCTTGCATACAGCGCGACGTGCCCGCTGCCGCCGGGGATCAGCGAGCTGTTGATGGCGGGGTTTTTGAATGGACGCGGGATGCGGATGGTCCGGGGGGTGAGCGTTCCGCTGTGGGCGCCGGCGGACGCGGAGATCGTGATCGAGGGGTTTGTGCGCACCGACGCGGGCATGCCCGGGTGGGACCCGCGCGAGGCGGGCGCGGGTGAGCTTGGCGCCGGGGCGGTGTTTGAAGGTCCGTTCGGGGACCACACCGGGTTTTATTCGATGCCGGACCGGTACCCGCTGATGGAGGTCAGCGCGGTGACGCGCAGGCGGAACGCGATCTTTCCGGCGACGGTGGTCGGGCTGCCGCCGCAGGAGGATTACTTCCTGGGCAAGGCGACCGAGCGGATCATGCTGCCGCTGCTGCAGACATTGATCCATGATATTGAGGACTACGACCTGCCGATGTTCGGTGCGTTTCACAACTGCGTGTTCGTGAAGATCCGCAAGCAGTACCCGCTGCACGCGCGCCGGGTGATGCACGCGATCTGGGGCGCGGGGCAGATGGCGTGGACAAAGTCGATCTTTGTGGTGGATGATGATGTGGATGTCCACGACGCGGGCGCTGTTCTGGCGGCGTGCGCGAGGTACTGCCGTCCGGCTCGGGATATCGAGTGTGTCAACGGGGCGCTGGACATCCTGGACCACGCGGCGCCCCGCCTGGGCGCGGGGATGAAGATCGGGCTTGACTGCACGAGGAAAGTTCCGGGCGAGGAGGTCCGGGGCGTGCCCGTTGGCGGGGCGATGGACGAGTGGACGGCGGACCGGGGCGAGGCGCGGGGCGAGCTGCTCGGGCGGGCGCGCACGATTGAGGGCGTGCTCGATGTCGCGCTCAACGACGACGCGCCGGGGTGGGTGTTTGTGCGCGTCGATCGCGGGCACGGCGAGGCGGACCGGGCGGGGCTCGGGAGGCGGGTCGGTGAATCGCTGCTGGAGATCCCGTTCGCGCCGGCGGCGCGGTTCTGTGCTGTTCTCGGGCGGGACGTGGACGTGTTCGACACGAAGCTGGCGATGTTTCACTGGCTGGCGAACTTCGACGCGGGGCGGGACGCGATCTGGGCGGATGAGCGTGTGGTGTTTGATTGCACGCCCAAGACCGGGCAGGACGGCGCCAACGGGCAGGCGGTGCGCGCCTGGCCCCCGGTGCTGGAGGTTGATCACGCGACGCGGGAGCTGATCGAGCGTCGGTGGTCGGAATACGGGCTGGAGTGAGCGGGAGCGGAGCACAGCTTGCCGCAGAGCCGGCCAAGCTGTGGCGCCCGGCGGAATGAGCACTGACCCGAAGACGGGTCAGTGGCACGGGCGCATTGCATTCAGGGGGGGCCGAACGAAACCTAGCCGCCGAGGGCGTCGGCGCGGGCGGGGCGTTGTTTGGTGAGCCAGCGGTCGATGTCAACGACGAAAGCCTCGTGGAAGCGGCGCGCGTTGCCCGAGGAGCGGCGTCCCTCGTTGATGATCATCGAGAAGACGATGCGGCGCGAGGTTGTGGGGTCGATGAGGTAGCCCGAGAGGGCGTAGACGCCGGTGAGGTATCCGCTCTCGGCGCGGACCTGGTTGTCGAGAGAGACGTTTTTGAAGCGGGAGGTGAGGGTGCCTTCGCCTGGGGCTGCGAGTGAATCGACGAAGGGCGTGAAGAGGGCGGGATCATCGGAGATCGAGTCGAGCCAGGCGGCGAGGGTGGCGGGGGAGACACGGTTGTTTCGGCTCATGCCCGAGCCGTCGGCGATGTGGACGCTCGAGGCGTGATCGGGGCCGAGGCGTTCGGAGAGGAGCATGCGGATGACGGCGGCGCCGTTGGCCCAGGAGCCAGCGTCGCTTGTCACCTCGTACCCGATGCGTTTGATCAAGGCCTCGGCGTAGAGGTTGTGCGAGTCGGTGTTGCACCGGCGGAGGACCTCGGGCAGCGCGGTCATCACGACGGCGACGGTCTCGGCGTTGGTGAACTGGTCGCGGTCGCTGGCCAGGCGCAGGGCTGAGTTGCTCGGGACGGGCACGCCCGCGTTGTGCAGAGCGCTGCGGATGAGGCCTGCGGTGAAGAGGGGGGGCTCGTGGATGGAGGCGCGGATGGGGGCGAGGGCGGGGCGGCGGACGTCGCCGAAGAGGGTGAAGACGTTGGCGGGCGCGGGGCGGGCGATCCAGGCGGAGTTGGCTCCCGAGGTCGTGGTGCGGGCGCGGTTGTTGAGGGTGTAGACCGGGGCGTCGGGCTGGACGCTGACGCGGGGGGCGGCGCCTGGGCCTTCGGGCGCGGGGGAGACGAACACGGAGATGACGTTGGTGTGAAACCCGAGCCCGGCGACCTCGGCGCAGTACCAGCGGTTGAGATCTTTCTCGGGCCAGGAGGGGTGGGCGTACTGGCGGTCGAAGACGCGGTCGTCGGCGATGATCTCGGTGATGCCATCTTGGGCGCGGGCTGCAACGCTCGAGGCGAGGCGTTCGAGCAGGTCGTCAACGGTCATGGGGGGGTCGGAGCGTTCGAGAAGGACGGGGTCGCCCAGGCCCGGGTCGCCCGAGCCGCGGATGATCAGGCGTGTGCCATCGAGGAGCAGTTCGGTGCGGAAGACGAAGGACTCGCCGAGGGTGATGAGGGCGGCGCCGGAGGTGAGGAGTTTCTGGTTGGACGCGGGGATGAGGGCGAGATTGGGGTTGTGCGAGGCGAGCACGCGGTTGGTGACGGGGTCCATGACGAGGACGCTGACCTGGGCGTCGCCGAGGTCGATGTGGTTGAGGAGATCGTTGAGGTCGGAGTCGAGCGGGCCAGCCAGCGCCAGCGGGGTGAGCAGGGCGAGAGCGCAGGCGACAAGAACGGCTGGAAGGGCGGCTCGGCGGCTGGTCCGGGGCATGCGGTGGGTACCTCGATGATGCGGGTGGGGTCCGCCGGGACGGGTCCGGCTCGGCGGGGGCATCATCGGCCCGGCGGCGGGGGTTTCGCCAGCGGGTACGGATCTGTCGGATCGGGTGTGATCTGAGGGGGCGAGCGGGGAGGGATCAGCGTTTGCCGGAGCTGGCCAGGAGCTTGTTCTGGAAGCTGAGCAGGTCGCTGATCTGGGTGGCGGCGGTGAGTTCCCACTCGGCCCAGAGGATGCCGGCGACGTAGGCCGCGTTCATCACGCCGTCGCGCACGGGGCGAGAGAGGGGGCGGAAGTTGATGGCGTCGATCTCAGCGGCGCGGATGGGCATGGCCAGGGCGGGGCGTTCGGGCTCGGGGATGAGGTAGGCGCGGGTCTGGGCGTTGATGGCGTAGGTCATGGACCAGCGCCAGGGGATGCCGTGCCAGCCGAGGCTTTCTTCGCACCCATCGAGGGCGAGCAGGCCTTTACGAACGAGTTTGACAAGCCTGAGGCGTTCCTCCTCGACACCGGCGAGGAGCGACTCGGTGGAAGGCTGGGCAAACTGGTTGTGCCAGGGCGAGATTTCTGTGGCGAGTGAGGCGGGCATACCCTGCTCCGATACCGCGTTGCGGGTCTTGAGGGTGCGGGGCGCCCTCGGAATAGGGATTATTGGCGTGATGGCGCCCTGGGGCGAATGCCCGGGCGACAAACGCGGAGGACGGCGATGGACACGCAAGGCGAGGCGCTGAGCGATTCTGCACTGGACACGAAGTCCGCCCGGGTGCTGCTCGTGGATGACAACGAACAGAACCTCGAGCTTCTCCAGGCGTATCTGGACGAACTCGGGTGTCCGGTCGAGGCGTGCAAGGACGGGCTCGAGGCGCTGGCGGCGATCGAGGCTCGTCCGCCGGATCTGATTTTGCTGGACATCATGATGCCGCGGATGAGCGGGTTTCAGCTGTGCGAGAAGATCAAGGCGGACGCGGCGACGCGGGATATCCCGGTGATCATGGTGACGGCGCTGAACGAGGTGGGGGATGTGGAGCGTGCGGTCGAGGCCGGGGCGGATGATTTTTTGACGAAGCCGGTGAACCGGCTCGAGCTGTTGACGCGGGTGCGATCGTTGCTTCGGGTGCGGCAGCTCAAGATGCAGCTCGACCGCGCGATGAACGAGGTTCGGCGGCTGGGTGGGCGCGACTAGATTCTGCACGTCGGGCGTTCAGCGCCACCACGCCACTGACCCATCTTCGGGTCGGTGCTGATGAGGGTGGTGGCGTGCAGAGGGCGCCAGCCTTCTGCACGGTCTGCTCGTGGAGAAGCCGAAGACGGCGTCTCCACGCCACCCGCCCGTCTTCGGGTCGGTGCTGCTGGTTTTGGTTGGATCACTGACCCGAGGACGGGATCAGGGGCAGCCGGCGGCGAAGGCTCCGAGGAACGCGACGACATCTGAGAAGTCGAAGGTTCCGAACGGTGGGGCGAGGTCGGCGGCGGGGTCCATCGCGCCGAAGGCTCCGAGGAACGCGACGACATCTGAGAAGTCGTGCGCGCCGAAAGGCTCGGCGAGGTCGGCCTCGTTGCAGCCTTCGGGGCCAGCGGCGGCGGGGAGGATGAAGTCGATGACGACGGGGCGGTGATCGGAGGCGAGGTTGGAGGCGGACTGGGGGACGATGGGGAAGGAATCAACGGGCGGGGGCAGGGTGCCGAGGGTGACGCCCGAGCCGCTGGTGCGGAAGATGAACTCGGTGCGGGGCTGTGCGATGGAGTCCTGGTAGACGAGGTAGTCGATTTTGGAGGAGCTCTGGGTGCTGGTGTCGCCCGAGATGGGGTGTGCGGCGACATCGGGGGAGGCGTCGGAGCCGTCGCGGTCAACGCCGTCGGTTCCGCCGAACATTCCGGCCTGCCAGATGGTGGTGGCGGGGAATGAGTAGTTGGATTGGTTGAGATCGCCGCCCCAGATCATGGGGGTGTTGGGGTCGAGGACGGAGCCGGCGATGGGGAGGATGACGGCGCCGTTGGGGTCGGACGTGCCGGTCCCGAGGCCGTTGTAGTAGGCGTCGATGAAGTAGGCGATGTTCTGGGTGGCCTCGACGCGCTGGTTGAAGCTGCTCGTGTCGGAGAAGGCCTTGAGGTGTGAGTTTCCGACGACGAGGTCTCCGGCGTAGGTCTCGTCGGGGAGATCGATCTCTGCGAACATGAAGCCTCGGATGCCGCCGGTGCCGCCGTCCTGGTAGGGGACGCTGGGGTCGTTGATGGTGAGGAAGTCGGTGTACTTGAAGAGGGAGTCGCCGTTGATGTCGCTCATGGGGTAGCGAGAGAGGATGACGTTGCGGTTGAAGTTGTCGGTGACGGCGTTGACGAAGACGTAGGGGAGGTCGTAGCTGGGGACAAACTGCTTGACCCAGACTTCGGCGCCTCCTCCTCCGTTGAGGAAGATGTCGATCTGGTTTTCGAGGACGGGGATGGAGTCGCCGTCGCCGCACTCTTGCATGATGAGCACGTCGGGCTGGAGGGCGGCGACGATGCGGACGAGGGCGTTCCACTGGTTGAAGCCGTCGGACTTGTCGGAGTTCGAGGTGGCGATGCCGTTCTGGATGTTCCAGGTCATGACGCGGATGTCGTCGGGGTCGGCCTTGCTCCAGTCGCCGTTGCTTGGATCCCACTGGGCGAGCGCGGGGCTGGCGAGCAGGGCGGCGGCGAGCGGGAGGAGGCGGCTTGCGGCTTTCATCGTGCGATTCCTTGCTCGGTTGAGCGTGCGGATGGGCTTGATCTGAGTGCGTGGCGGATACGGACTGAACACCCGAGTGGGCAAGGGTCGGTACGCATTCGGGGCGTGAGCGGTTCGGGAGGCGGCCTTGAAGAACCGCCCGGGCGTTTCGGCCCGGGGGGGTGAGATCGAATCAAACCCGGTCAAGCGGTGAGGGACGAGCCCTCACGCTGAGCGGGTTACGGGCAGCCGGCGCCGAAGGCGCCGAGGAAGGCGATGACGTCGGAGAAGTCGAAGGTGCCGAAGGGCGGGGCGAGGTCGGCGGCCGGGTCCATGGCGCCGAAGGCGACGAGGAAGGCGATGACGTCGGAGAAGTCGAGGGTGCCGAAGGGCTCGGCGAGGTCGGCGATGTTGCAGCCACCGGCGGGCGGATCGGTGTTGTCGAGGTTGCCGATGTAGAGCAGGACGTTGTACTGCTCGTCGATGGAGAGGGGATCACCACCGAAGGCGGTGGGGTTGTCGAAGTCCAGGTCGGCGTCAACGTCGTAGACGATGGAGGCCTTGAGGACGATGCCGCCGTTGGTGCGTGGATCGGCGGGGTCGAGGTTGGTGATATCGAAGTTGTTCCAGGCGTTGGAGGCGCCGTTGGCGGAGTAGAAGGAGCCGGAGGACATGGAGTTGTTGTCGGCGATTTCAAGGAACTGGATCTGGTAGTCGCGACCGGAGTTGGCGCCGGAGAAGACCTGGCCCAGCTCGACGACGAGCTCGAGGGAGTAGCAGAAGTTTGCGGGGTCGTAGATGGCGCGGACGAGCGCGGTGTCAAAGTCGGAGGCGTCGGGGATGGTGTCCATGTCCGTGTCGATGCGGAGGAAGAGCTCGACGGCGGCGAGGAACCAGACGTTGCCGGCGCTGTCGATTGTGGGGACGGAAGCGGAGGGGCCGACCACGGCGCCGCCGGTGGCGGTCAGGAGTGTGGTCATCTGTCCGATGGCGGCTCCGGTCCCGTCGTAGATGGGCTTGCCCGTTCCGGCGAGGGCGTTGGTCCAGCCGGCGAGGGTCCACTCGGGGTTGGTTCCGTCCTCGTTGAAGCGGAGGACGGGGATGTGGGTGAAGGGGTCGGACTGGATGTTGAACTCGGAGATGGCGCCGGCGGCGAGGACACGACCGGCCTGGTCACCACCGACGGCCATCATGCCCGTGCCGCCTCGGAAGGCGCCCTGGCTGAGGTAGCCGCGGAACTCGCTGATGGCGGTGGCGATGGTGACGGGATCACAGGGATCGGAGATGCTCATGGGCAGGTCGAAGGCGTACTGTTCGGCGACGCTGAGGGAGGCGTCAACACTCCAGACGGCGACGCGACGGGTCGCGTCGAATGCGTCACGCTGCATGCCGGCGTGTGTCCAGATGCCGCTGGCGAGGGGGGTTTTGGCGGAGCTGCCGAGGGTACCGCGCTGGTCGGAGCCGAGGAGGTGGGAGATATCAGCGGTGAGCGGGGCCATGGCGCCGCGGACCCACTGGCTGGCAAAGTTGGGGCCAGAGACGGCGCCGTTGCCACCGAAGGTGCTGGCGGCGATGTTGGTGGGTGGGCTGTGTGCGGAAGCGGCGCCGGTCAGGAGGGCGTCTGTGGCGTCCATGGTTGCGGCGAGGCCGGAGAGCAGGTTGCTGGTGTTGCAGGCGCGGTCCTGCATTCGGGTGCGGAACCAGTTGTTGCCGGCAACGGGGACGACGCCGAGGGGGGGGGTGACGCCGAAGTTGTCGGCGCGGATGTAGGTGTTGCCGTTGGCGTCTACAGAGATGCCACCGAAGGCGGCGGCGTTGCCCTGGAGGTTGTCAACACCCGCGGTGGCGACCATGACGCGGTGGACGTAGAGGCGACCGGGCTCGGCAGTGTCGTAGTTGACGATGGCGCCGATGATGCCTTCGTGGTTGCCGCCGCCGTTGTTGGTGGCGAACTCGTTCATCGCGACGGAGAACTGGTTGCCCGTCGGACCGGGGGGGTTGATGAGGTTCGCGGCGGCGTTGTTGGTGGGGTGCACGCCCTGGCCAGGAGTGGTCCACAAGGCGTAGCTTGCGGCGGCGTAGGGAACGCCGGTCAGCAGGTCGGGGCTGACGGCCTGGGCGGAGCCGAGGGAGCCGAAGAAGGCGTCGTTGACCTTGCTGGTTTTGATCAGCGGGGCGATGCCGAAGGTGGCGCCCGTGGAGGTGGTGAAGGGGACCAGGTCAACGACGAAGTCCTGGCAGGTGGCGGGGTCGTAGGGGCTGAAGGCGTCGCCCGGGAGGCCAGCGCCTGTGTTGCTGACGCTGTCCTGGGCGAAGGCGCCGCAGGCGGTTCCGGCGATGGCGGCGAGCGCCAGGGTTCGGGTGCTAATTCGCATGCTTGTATCTCCTCGTTCTGCTTGCGATGAATGATTCTGGTTTGATTGATCGACTCCGAGACCACCGCGCCGCGTGGTTGGGCGCGTGCTCAACAACCGACCCTTGATATCCAAGCCGTTCGTGGCCGAATCCCGTGATCTACAGAATCGATCTCGGGCGTTGGTTCGGTTCGACGGCTCTCCTCTACCCCAAATGTATCCGAGTGGGGGGGGAATTGGGGTAAGGGATAGGGCGAAAAGAGTCAAAGTTGCGTCAAAGGAGGCCCATAAGTCGGGCTCTGGTGGGGGCGGAGGGGGTCTGGTTGGGATGTGGACGGTCAGGCCCGGGGCATGCGGGCGGCCAGGGCCGCGCCGAGACGGGCGTTTGAGCGGACCAGGGCGAGGTTCGCGGAAAGGGTTTGTCCGCCAGAAAGACGGTGGAGGGCGGCGAGGAGCGCGGGGGTGCGGCCGCGCCCGGAGGCGTTCGCGGCGTCGGCTTCTCGCTCGGCCTCGCGAAACCAGGCGGACCAGTCGTCGGGGTCGAGTTCGTCGGGTTCGGGGATTGGGTTGGCGACGACGACGCCGCGCCCGGTTCGGGCGAGTTCGGAGGCGATGAAGGAGGCGAGTTCGCCCACGTCGTCGAAGCGGGCATCGACGCCTGCGCGGCTTTCGCGGAGGTAGAAGGCGGGGAAGGCGTCGGTCTGGTAGGCGACGACGGGGACGCCGAGGGTTTCGAGGGCTTCGCGTGTTGATTCGACGTCGAGGATGGACTTGACGCCCGAGGTGACGACGGCGACGGGGAAGCGGGTGAAGGCGGCGAGATCGGAGGAGATGTCGAGGCGTTTGCTGTAGCCTCGGTGGACGCCGCCGAGTGCGCCTGTGGCGAAGACGCGGACGCCGGCGCGGGCGCTGAGCTCCATGGTGGCGCTGACGGTGGTGGCGGCGTGTGAAGCGCGGGCGATGAGCACGCCGAGGTTGGCGGTGTTGGCCTTGGGGACGGACTCGGCATTGAGCAGGGTGTCGAGTTCGTCGTCGGTCATGCCCACGGTTGGGGCGCCGCTGACGACGCCGACGAGCGCGGGGGAGGCGCCCTCGGACCGGACGATCTCGCTGAGTTCGGTCGCAAGCGGGCGGGCGGCGTCGGCGGGGACGCCGTGGACGAGCAGGGTGGTTTCGAGCGCGACGCTGGGATCGGATGCTCGGCTGACAATCTGCATTCGCTCGCTCCGGTGAACGCGGGTGGGGGCGGGGGGGTCAGCCTGTATGCTGGCGGGCGCGGCATGGAGACGCCGCGGGGAGCGTACGCGAGCGATGATGACCGTACTGATCGCACTGGGCAGCTTTGTGCTCTACATCGTCGCGTACCGGACGTACGGGCGGTTCCTGGCGCGCCGGGTATTCAAGATCGACCCAACGCGGACACCTCCCAGCGAGGAGCTGTGCGACGGGGTGGACTTTGTGCCGTCGCGCAAGGAGCTGGTTTTTGGGCATCATTTTACTTCTATCGCGGGGACGGGGCCGATCGTGGGGCCGGCGGTCGCGGTGGTGTGGGGGTGGGTCCCGGCGCTGTTGTGGGTGCTGATCGGGTCGATCGTGATGGGGGCGGTGCACGACTTCGGGTCGCTGGTGATCTCGATGCGCCACCGGGGGCGGACGGTCGCGGACCTGGCGGGGGATGTGGTCAACCCGCGCGTGCGATTGTTGTTTCTGCTCGTCGTGGTCATGGGCTTGTGGATCGTGCTGGCGGTGTTCGGGCTCGTGATCGCGGCGGTGTTTTCGATGTTCCCGGCGAGTGTGCTGCCGGTGATGCTGCAGGTCCCGATCGCGATCGGGCTGGGGATCTGGATGAAGCGGGGGGGGAGCCTGCTGCTGGGGACGGTGGTCGCGGTGGGGCTGATGTACGCGACGATCGTGGTCAGCGCGAACTATGAGTGGGCGCAGCTGAGCGTGCCGGGCGTGATTACCAATCACCTCTCGGCGATCGGGTTCTGGACGCTGATTCTGCTGGGGTATGTGTCAATCGCGAGCGTGCTTCCTGTGCAGTGGTTGTTGCAGCCGAGGGACTACATCAACTCGTGGCAACTGCTCGTGGCGATGGGGCTGCTGCTGGTGGGGCTGGTGGTGGCACACCCGCCGATTGTGGCGGACGCGGTGAACTTCGCGCCCGAGCCGGCGGTCGAGGGCGGCTGGGTTCCGTCATTTATGCCGTTTTTGTTTGTGACGATCGCGTGCGGCGCCATCAGCGGGTTTCACTGCCTGGTGTCGAGCGGGTGCTCGAGCAGGCAGCTGCGCAGCGAGGGGGACGCGCAGTACGTCGGGTACGGGGCGATGCTGACGGAGGGGTTTTTGGCGGTGCTGGTGATTCTGGCGTGCGTAGCTGGGATTGGGATGGGCGAGGACGTCGAGCGGCTTAAGCGGATCACTGAACCGCCCGGGACCGGCATCTACATATCACTGCTGGGGCAGGCAGCCTGGAACGAGCATTACCAATTCTGGGGCGGGGACAAGGGTCTCGGCGACAAGCTGGCGCCGTTCATTCGTGGGGCGGCGAACATGATCGGGGCGCTGGGCATCTCGATGTCGCTGGCGACGGCGATCATGGGTGTGTTTGTCGCGTCGTTCGCGGCGACGACGATGGACTCGGCGTGCCGGTTGCAGCGGTACATCATCGCGGAGTTGGTGATCGGGAACCGAACGGTCACGGCGGGCATCGTCTGCCGGGCGTGCGGGTATGACGTGCAGGGGTTGGGCGACGATGCGCTGTGCCCCGAGTGCGGCACGGGCGAGCGGAACACCGTTTGGCGCGCGCACGGATTCCGGGGTCTGGTCGCGAACCGGTTTGTCGCGACGGGGCTGGCGGTGGTGACGGCGGGGGCGCTGGCGTTGTCGGATGCGCCGCAGGCGGGGCTTGCGGGCGCGGGCAAAGGTGGCCTGATCTTGTGGCCCGTGTTCGGCGCCACGAACCAGCTTCTTGCTGGGCTGGCGCTGCTTGTGATCACGGTCTGGCTGGTGCGGAACAAACGCCCGGCGTGGGTCTCGGCGCTGCCGATGGTGTTTATGCTGGCGATGACGGGCTGGGCGATCGTCGAGCTCATCCGGCACTTCGCTTCGGGCGATCAGAACACGCTGCTGCTGGGGATTTCGATTCTGATGCTGGGGCTGGAGATATGGATCGTGGTTGAGGCGGGGGTGTTTGTTGGGAAGCGGGGGCGAGGGATAGCCGAGCCGCGAGCGTGAGCTCGTGATGGGTCTGGGAAGACTGCGCGAGCTTACGCTCGCGGCTCGGATCGGAGTCGTGCAATCGGCGCGAGCTTACGCTCGCGGCTCGGTTGGAGTGGGGGCTTGTGGGGGCAAGGGAAAAGACGCGAGCCCGGGCGGTTGCGCCCGGGCTCGGTCGTGAATCATTGAGGCGTGTGCGTCGCGATCAGGCGACGAGGTCCTTGAGGCCCTTGAGGGGGCGGACCTTGACGATGCGGCGCGCGGGCTTGGCCTTGAACATGGTCTCTTCACCCGTGAACGGGTTGATGCCCTTGCGGGCCTTGGTGGCCTTTTTGTTCTGGACGAGGACCTTCATCATGCCGGGGACGTTGAAGGCGCCGATGGCGCCCTTCTTGAGGTCGGCCTCGATGATCTGGCCCATGGTATCGAAGACCGCGGCGACTTCCTTCTTGCTGATGCCGACGTGGTCGGCGATCACGGAGTAAACCTCGGACTTGCTGCGGGCCTTGGCGCGAGCGGAGGTGATCTTCGCGGGCTTGCGCACGGCGGCGGTGGTCTTCTTGGCGGTGCGCTTCGCGGTTTTCTTGCGGGCGGTGGTTTTCCGGGCGGTGGTCTTGCGGCGTGCGGGCGCCTTTTTGCGTGCGGTCTTCTTGCGAGTGGTTCGTTTGGCCATTCCTTGCTCCGATCAAACTCGAGGTCGTTTCGCTCCATCCGCCGCCTGTGCGTGTCCTGCCTTGGACACGGCGCGGCACGTGTTTCAATGCGTTGTATACCAGCATTCTCGGACCATCAACCGGGATCGAGACTGTTTTTGAAGTGTTTTTTTCGACAGGATCGCTCGGGCGGGCGGACCACAACCCACAAGTTCATGCTCGGAAGGCGTGTGCGCACGCCCTGGCAGGCCTGAAACAGGCTCTTTTTTGCGTAAAAAGCCGGGTCAACACCGGCGTGAAGCGTTGGCGGGGCGTGTGCGCAAGCGGGCCAGCGGCGCTCGATGTGAAGGATTTTTTGGTTAGAAAATCAGTGTTCGGCTGCCAGCGGTTGGTGGGAGCGCGCCCTGCGGGGGGCTGAAAAGTGCCGGTATCCTACAGGCATGAGCAGATCGTCACAGCGGTTCGTGCTGGTGAGCCAGCCCGTGTTGGGGTTGATCGAGATCGAGGGGGCCGAGGCTCGTGTGCGGGACGCCTCGGACACGGGGCGGGAGAGCCTGCTCCGCGAGATACGCGGCGCCAGCGGGCTGATCAGCTGGATCAGCGATCGGGTGGACGGCGAGGTGCTCGACGCGGCGGGCGATGGGCTGCGGGTGGTGGCGAGCTACGCGGTGGGGCATGACAACATTGATCTGGAGGCGTGCCGGGGGCGGAATGTGGTGGTGACCAACACGCCGCACGCGGTGACGGAGGGGACGGCGAACATGGCCTGGGCGCTGCTTTTGGCGGTGTCGCGGCGGGTGCTGGCGGGGGATCGGCACGCGAGAAGCGGGCGATGGGCTGAGCAGGGGGCGTTGTCGCCGACGGACTTTGTGGGCCAGGATCTGACGGGGCGGACGATGCTGATCGTCGGGGCGGGACGGATCGGGCTGGCGACGGCGATGCGGGCACAGGCGTTCGGGATGCGCGTGGCGTATGTGGCGCGTTCGCAGCACTGGGAGTTTGAGCTGGCGCCGCTGGGCGCGGAGCGTGTTTCGCTCGATGAGGGGCTGGCGAGGGCGGATGTGGTGAGCATCCACTGCCCGCTGACGGATCAGACGCGGGGGCTGATCGGGGCGGAGCAGATCGCGCGGATGAAACCGAACGCGATCCTGATCAACACGGCGCGCGGGGCGATCGTCGATGAGGGGGCGCTGGCGGAGGCGCTGCAGGCGGGGCGGATTTTCGGGGCCGGGCTGGATGTGTTTGAGCGCGAGCCGCGGGTCCACGCGGGGCTGGTGGGGCTGGACAACGTGGTGATGACGCCGCATGTGGGGAGCGCGGAGGACCGGTTTCGGCGTGAGATGACGCGGATGGCGTGCGAGAGCGTGTCGGCGGTGCTCAACGGTCGAGAGCCGGCGTTCCGCGTGGTGTAGGGGATAGGGAGCGGCGTCAGCGGCGGGCGGAGTCGGAGCAGAACTCGATTTCGAGGAACCGGGCGACGTAGTCCACGATGGACTGGGCCTCGGGGATGTCGGGGTTGGAGGTAGCGCCCATGGGCTCGAAGCGCATGCCCTTGAAGCGGGTGACGGCTTCCTCGACGCTGAGGCCGAACTGGAGGGCGATGGAGAAGGCGCGGCAGAAAGCCTGGCACATGCCGGAGATTGCCGAGCCCTCTTTGGAGATTTTGATGAACAGCTCGCCGGGGGTTCCGTCGGGGTAGAGGCCGATCGTGAGGTAGCCCTCGTGCCCGGCGACGGTGAACTTGTGGGTGATCGATTCGCGGGTGGAATCGAGAGATTGTCGGGTGGCGACGAGCACGGGAACATCCTTGTCCGTTGGCATAGGGCGGGGACTGTACCCGACCGGGCTCGGACGGGTGGGCCTCGCGGGCATCTTCGGGACGGAAAGACTATCGGACGAACCGGCGGGCGTTCTCGAATCGAGCGGCGGGAGGGGCGCCTGGGGGCGGGTGATGGCAGGTTGAGTCGGGGTTCGGTTTGCTCGGGGGCGTTGGCGGGACGATACTTGTGGTGATGAAGGGCAGTCCTCCAGAGCTTGGCGAGCCTCGTGTGGGCGCCCCTGCGATGAGCGGGGGGGTGTCGCTGCTGGTGTTGCTGACGCTCTCGATGCAGATTGTGCTCGGGGGCGAGGGGCTGATGCTCGCGGCCGGCGGGGACGCCTCGGTGGCGCAGCGGGTCTGCCTGCGGCGCATGCCCACGGAGGTCGCCCGGGTCATCCGAGATCTGGTCGAGCGCTGCGAGCCGGCGGTTGAGCGTCGGGCGCCGAGCGCGTGGCGCGTGGCGAGCGCGGCGCCAGGGGCGGAGCTTGGGCGTGTCGCTGGCAGCGTGCGCGAGGCGATGGGGGAGTGGCTGCTGGATCTGCCGCCCCCGCCCCGGGTCGTGTGATTCTGGCGTCGGCGCAGAGGCCGGCGGTCATCTTTCAACCTTGATCCACAAGTTCCACGAGTTGTGCGCGACCGGGCGGCATTGTGCCCGCCCGGGAATCGCGGCATTCAAGAGCAAACGAGTATCGCGGAGCGACGCCGAGGCGCGCCCCGCCGACGCGGCGTCGAGAGACGCCCGGGAAAGTGACAGACATGGGCAACTCAGATATTCCCCTTATTGGTCCGCTGATCAGCAAGTTCGCCGGCTCGCGGAACGAGCGGATCGTCAAGCGGTACACGACGCGCGTCGGGCAGATCTCCGAGCATGAACCGGAGATGCGCAAGCTGACCGATGAGCAGCTCCGGGACAAGCTCGAGGAGTTCCGGACGCGTCACGACGAGGGCGCCAAGTCGGACGACCTGCAGATCGAGGCGTTCGCCGTCGCCCGAGAGGCGATGGACCGGCACGTCGGGATTCGAAACATTTTCAATCCCGAGCACGGGTTCGACCCGGGCGCGCTGAGCGAGAGCGGGCAGAAGCTGTACAGCGAGACGAGGGCGCAGATGGACGCGCGGGCTCCGTTGATCGCCAAGACGGTGGCGGCGGAGCAGCGCGTCGAGGGGGGGGAGGCGGACGAGGAGGATCTGGTGCTCGGGTCGATGGAGGCGATCCCGGGGTGGATGCTGACGGCGATCCCGGTGGCGTTGTACGAGGAGGTGCGGGAGCTGTATCCCGAGAGCCGCCCGCCGTTCCGGGCGAGGCCGTTCGATGTGCAGCTGATCGGCGGGATGGTGCTGGGGCAGGGCAAGATCGCGGAGATGAAGACGGGCGAGGGGAAGACGATCGTGGCGCCGCTGGCGACGTACATGGCGACGATCGAGCGTCAGCAGGTTCATGTGGTGACGGTGAACGATTATCTGGTGCAGCGAGACCGGGACTGGACGTTCCCGTTCTTCCTGTGGCTGGGGCTGTCGGTGGGGGCGATCCACCCGATGCACATCCAGCCAGAGGAGATCAAGCGGTTCATGTACCGGTGTGACGTGGTGTACGGCACGACGAGCGAGTTCGGGTTTGATTACCTGCGCGACAACATGAAGCGGACGGTCGAGCAGCAGGTGCAGCGGAAGCGTCAGTTTGCGATCGTGGACGAGGTGGACTCGACGCTGATCGACGAGGCGAGGACGCCGCTGATTATCTCGGGCATGGCGCACGATGATGCGCCGCGGTACGACATCGCCGACAAGCTGGCGAGGCACCTGGTGGACCAGCAGAAACCCTGGCAGGACATCGAGGACCGGGTGACGGCGTGCAAGGAGCGGATCAAGGGCCTCGAGGGCGACATCCGCCAGACGCGCAACAAGAGCGATGTTCCCGCGATGCAGAAGGAGCTCGAAGAGCAGAAGGCCCGCCTGCCCGAGCTCGAGCGTGAACGCGACCAGCACGCGCAGTATTATGACCTGAAGATGGACCGCAAGCAGGCGTACCTGACGCACGAGGGGATCACCGAGGCGCAGCGGGTCGCGGGGGTGGGGTCGTTCTATGTCGATGAGAACATGGACATCCCGCACCTGCTCGAGCAGTCGCTGCGGGCGTACGCGGTGTATACGCGCGACAAGGACTACATCGTCATGGACGTGCCCGACCGGGCGACGGGGCGGAGCGAGCAGAGCATCGTGATCGTGGACACGAACACGGGTCGCCCGATGATCGGGCGCCAGTGGTCCGACGGGCTGCACCAGGCGGTGGAGGCGAAAGAGGGCGTCCCGATCAAGCCCGAGACCCAGACGGTCGCGACGGTGACGATCCAGAACTTCTTCAAGATGTACAAGCGGCTGTCGGGCATGACGGGCACGGCGGACACCGAGGCCCAGGAGTTCCACGACATCTACAAGCTGGACGTGGTCTCGATCCCGACGAACAAGGCGGTCATCCGGGAGGATTTCGACGACCTGATGTATCTGCGCGTCAAGGACAAGTGGGAGGCGATCGTCGATGAGATCAAGCGGTTCCACGACCTCGGGCGTCCGATTCTGGTCGGCACGACGAGCGTGGAGAAGAGCGAGATGCTCGCGCAGATGCTCACGCGCAAGCACGGGGTCAAGCACAACGTGCTCAACGCCAAGCAGCACGAGCGCGAGGCCAACGTGGTCGAGGACGCGGGCCAGCTCGGGGCGGTGATGATCGCGACGAACATGGCCGGGCGAGGCACGGACATCAAGCTCGGCTCGATCACGCGCGAGGATCTGCTGGACCACTGGCTCCGGCGTTCGCTGTGCTCGCGCGGCCTGAGCGTCGATGCGAGCGAGCAGGAGCTGCGCGAGAACGTGTACCGGAAGATCGCCCAGACCGTTCTCAAGGACGAGGGGGTGCGCAAGCGCGACGCGGAGGAGATGGACTTCGAGGAGCTCGAGCTCAAGCTGCTGCGCCACTGGGCGGCGGAGCACACCTGGATCAGCGAGGGCAAGATCCAGTCGATGGACGCCGACACGCTGCGGGCGGAGCTGGACAAGACCGGGCGGATCCTGATCCACCGGGTCCGGTGGTACAAGGACATCGAGGACCTGGGCGGGCTGCACGTGATCGGGACGGAGCGCCACGAGTCGCGCCGGATCGACAACCAGCTTCGCGGGCGGTCGGGGCGTCAGGGGGACAAGGGCTCGAGCCGGTTCTACGTCTCGCTCGAAGACGACCTGATGAAGATGTTCGCGGGCGAGACGACGATGAAGCTGCTCTCACGCCTGGGCATGAAGGAGGGCGACGCGATCGAGCACCCGTGGCTCTCGAAGAACGTCGAGAAGGCGCAGCGCAAGATCGAGGAGCGGAACTTCCAGATCCGCAAGAACATCCTCGAGTACGACGAGGTCATGGAGCACCAGCGTCAGCGGTTCTACGGGCTGCGCCAGCGCGTGCTCGAGGGGCGGGACGTCAAGGGGCTGGTCTTCGAGTACATCGACGACGCGACCGACGACGCGATCGACGAGTACCTCGACCGCGACTTCCCGGCGATCTGCGCGGCGGAGTACGCCAAGAGCGAGCTGGACTGCTCGATCATGTCCGACCGCCTCAGAGGCAAGGACCTGGAGGACATGGACAGGACGATCCGCCAGCTCGCCAAGGAGGACGTCTCGGCCACCATCGGGGTGACGATCGGCGAGTACATGCCCATCGAGGGCTCCGAGGTCAGCGTGGAGCTCGACACGGCCGGGCTGATCGGCTGGGCAAACCGGCGATTCGGGGTCGAGCTGGACGCGGGCGAGCTGCGCGAGGGCGGGGCGGGCGAACGGAGGCATGTGACCGAACTGCTCGAGAAGGCGGCGCACGAGCGGATCGACAAGGCCGACCTGAGCGGGCTTGCGGAGTTCACGGCCAAGGCCTACGGCGCCAAGCGTCTGAGCGAGTGGGTCAAGACCAAGTTCACCTTCGAGGTTGATGCCAAGGAGATCCGACAGGCGCAGCTCGACGACGAGCGGAACCCGCGAGATTTGATTATCGAGCGGGCGCGTGCGTTGTACGCCGAGCGCGAGATCGGGTACCCGGTGGATTTCGCGCTGCAGATGGCGATGAACGAGGCTCGCCAGTCGCCGGATCTGGCGTTCGAGAACCTGGCGTTGTGGGCGGAGAACCGGTACCAGTGCGGGTTGAACGCCGACGAGATCAAGCGGATGGGCCCGGCCAAGATCCGGGAGCGGCTGCTTGAGGAGAGCAAGAAGCTGATCGAGGAGGATCGCCTGACGAGCGAGATCGAGCGTGCGATGGCGACGACCAGCGACGAGGAGCTGGGCGAGTATCTCCAGGAGCGGTTCACGATGGACCTGCCCGAGCGGATGCGGTATCTCGACGAGGAGGAGCGCGAGGACGCGATCCGGGCGTTGATCGAGAATCAGATGCGGGCGGAGCTGCTGATGCTCGAGCGTCTGGTGCTGCTCGACACGCTCGACACGACGTGGAAGGACCACCTGTACCAGATGGACCAGCTCCGCGACGCGATCGGATTCCGGGCGTTCAGCCAGCAGGACCCGCGGATCGAGTTCAAGCGCGAGGGGCAGCGTCAGTTCCTGTCGATGATGGAGGCGGTGCGCGACCGTGTGACGGACTTCATCTTCAAGGCTCGCGTGAACCCGCAGGCGGCGCCTCCACCCCCCGGGGCGGCGCGCCCGCAAGCGGCGCCGACGCCTCCGAGACCACGGGCGCCCGTCGGGGCGACTTCCGGGTTTGTCGGCGGCGCCATCAGCGGGCCTGGCTTTGGCAGCCTTACGCCCAGCATGGTGAAAAAGCCCCTGCAATCGGGCCAGAACAAGGGCGGGAAGCCCCCGGCGAGCACCCCGCCCGAGAAGGGGTGAATGAGGATCAGACGGGGCTCAACGCCCGTATAGTGCCCGGGCGGCGTCCGGGCGAGGCCCGGCGTGTGGGGACAGGGCGATGAATACGCCGGGGATATCGCGTTCGGCGCGGGAGCGCCAACGCAGGAGATCAGCACCATGCCCAGCCAGAACCGACGCCCGAACCCGCTGCGCGCGGGGGCGTTCACGCTCATCGAACTGCTCGTGGTCATTGTGGTCATCAGCGTGCTGCTGACGCTGGTGATCGCCGTGGGGAGCAAGGTGACGGGCGCGAGCAAGGCGAACCTGACCGGGGATCTGATCCGAACGCTGGACATGTCGCTCGAGAGCTACATGGGGGACAACAACAGCGAGATCCCGCCGGCGTCTGTGCTTGTTCGAGAACTCAACCCCGGGAATCCGGATACAGACACGATCATGCCGATCATCGACGGCGTGAGCGACACGTCCGAGGGCTTGATCGTGGTCAACTCGGTCGGGCTGTACCTGCGAGCGATCGATGGCTCGGGCGCGGGCGATGAGCTTGTGCGCGGGATCAACGCGAAGCATGTGCGTTTGTATGCGCCGACGAGCCCGGATGATCTCTCACCAGCAACATCACCGCACCCCGAGCTGACGACTGTTTTTGACGCCTGGGATCAGCCGATCCGATTTGTGCATCCCAAGTTCCACGGTGAGATTCTTGAAATCGAGAATCGCCCGGTTGGGACACCCGGAATGTCGGTCACTGTTCGAGATATGAATGATCCTCCCAACAACGGGTTTTTCTATGATCCGAGAGTTGCGGCAAACATTGCGCCTGACTTTGCGGACATCAGGCGGAACTTCATCACCACAGCAGACCGGGAGGCGGACGCGGATCTTGTCGGCGATGGCGACGGGGGCATCTGCGTGGGCGGGCGCCCGTATTTCTACTCGATGGGCCCGGACGCTGACCCGTCCAAGCGGGATGACAACGTGTATTCGACGGAGCCGCAGTTTTTGGAGGATCGGGAGTAGGCGGGCGGGGCGAGGTGGTGGGGGGCGGATGCTGCGGCTATGATCCGGCGCAGATTTCCGGGGTGTAGCGCAGCTTGGTAGCGCGTCTCGTTCGGGACGAGAAGGTCGGAGGTTCGAATCCTCTCACCCCGATTTGAAGCGGAAGCACCTAAAATATAAGGTCTTCCGTTTTTCTCTGCGCTGAGCGAACCGGGGGATAGGATAGCTGCTATGCAAGGGTGAATGCCGAATCGCTTGGCTATGCAACTCATCGGTGTGCGAAATGTACAACAGCTGACATTGAACATTTGTTTTAGCCTGACCTTTGTTTATCGAAAAATTGGAGGATGTCCATGTCATCTCGGACGCTATGCCGCATCATACGGTTTCATTTCGCAGCCTTTGCCTTGCCTTTCACTGTCGCACTGTCACCCTGCGCGGCTGCTCAGGAAGACGGTGATGGCGGCCAGGCCCCAGTTCAGCTCGCGCAGTATCCCGGTGCGCCATACGAAGACCAACATGGAAATCTCTGGTTCGGTACTGTGCTCGAAGGGCTTATTCGGTATGACGGCAATGAGTTCGTCACATTCACCAAAAAAGATGGTCTTGGCAGCAATATGATCCGGGGCATCATCGAAGACGAGGATGGGACACTCTGGATCGCAACAGGCGGCGGGCTCACAAAGTATGATGGGGTAGCATTCACAACGCTGACGAACTATGAGCCGATCACGGTCACGCAGGGTTGGACTGAGCACGGGAATCATCGGGATCTGTGGGATGTCTTGGTTGACAGTCACGGTGAGTTGTGGATTGCCACAATGGATGGTGTTTTTCAGTACGATGGCGAAATATTTACACGCTTTGAGATGCCAGTCGTCGCTGTGGATCGAAAATGGTTGTTTACACCTCGGAAAGTATCTTGCGTCTTTGAGGACCAAGGCGGTGATCTTTGGTTTGGAACTGACGGGGCGGGAGCCGTGCGATGGGACGGCAAGACGATGGTTGTCTATACGATGAAAACCCACGGGTTGAGTAGCGACAATGTCAGTAAAATATTCCAGGACAGCCGCGGCGATTACTGGTTTGGGACTGCAAATGGAGGCGTGAGTCATTTCGACGGCAACACCTTTACCACACACTTGAGAAGCAAAGAGTTCTCGAAGCATTCAGGGTGGGGTCGATACTTCGCGATACATGAAGACCGCCAAGGGGGTGTGTGGTTCGGGGCGGCGTATGAGGGCGGCGGCGCCTATCGGTACGACGGCGAATCATTCGAGTATTTTACTGGGAACCCAGGACTCGGAGCTGGCGGCGTTCCAAGCATTCGGGAGGATAGAAGCGGGAATCTCTGGTTTGGAACGACGGGCGGCGTGTATCACTACAACGGGGAACGCTTTGTAAACTTCACAATGAACAATCCACAACTTCCAGCACCAATCAATGAAGCGGACCCGACTACAGATGCGCATGAATCTGATCCCGTATCAGTCGATGACTGGCCGTCCGAAACCATCATGCTCCCCCCTGGATTTGCGCCAGAGATGCCAACAGGCAAAGAGATGTTGCTCTTTGCGCCCGGATGGCGTGATTCGGACGCCGATGAGTTCTGGTCGTATGCCTTTGTGATGTGGATCGACGAACCCGCTCCCGATGCGGCGCGGATCGACGAGCTGCTCGAAACCTACTATGACGGATTGATGTCGGCATTGGGAATCGAAGAAGATATCGAAAAGAACAACGGCCCCGCGCAAGTCGAAGTCGTGCGTACAGGATCAAATAAGTTCGAGGCAACAATCCGCCTCATCGACGGATTCACCACACTCAAACCACTCGATCTGCACGCCATGATCGAAACGGGTATCGAAACGGGTAATAAAACCGAGAATCGCGTGATCCTTCGCGTCAAAGTCAGTCCACAACCCAAAGAGCACAAAATCTGGCGATCGTTGGAGTCAGCGATCGAGGCGATTGAGTCAACAGACAACTGAAGCACACCCAAAAAACGGATCCAGATGCGGAGTGGCGGAGAATAGTGTTGGACAGCTGGATATGAAGTCGAGAGGGCTGGCGTGTCGTTGTTCACGGTGAAAGCAGGTTATGAGCGGGTGGCTGTACAGGCGGCCCTCCTCTTGGAGACCGTGTACCGGGGCATTACCGATTACAAAATTTAGGGTCGGCTGCACCGATACTTCTGAGTTGATTCTCGCACAATCTGATTCGCCCGGGCGAGATACGGCGGTGGTGGCAAGAGAAAAGCGGCCACAAACGGTTCTACAGGTTCCTGCGGGGGTTCGAAGTTCGGACAGTCACCCCGATTTTGGGCATGATCGCCATGACCTGCCTTTACAGCAAGGAGTTGCACAGAGAGCGGGAGCGGATCGGTGTTGAGTGACGGTGCGCATGATTGCGGCTGCACTTGCCGATTTTGAGTATGGAAAGCGCCTCACGCCATCCGGTGAGTTGCTGGCGGTCGAGCAGGGTTTTTGTGCAGCCGATCAGGTGGTGGTGGTGTCATTGCTGAGCATCGCCATGATGTCAAGCATAATGCCAGAGGGGTCGTACCCAAGGAAATGGCGCTGGCCCCACTCCTCATCGCGCGGCGTTGTCACGACATGCATTGCCCGCTTGACCCGGGCATAGGCCGAATCGACATCGTCTACTTCGAGTGTGAGGCAGACGTGGCGCGAGTCGCCGTGCCTGTCGCGGGGGATGCTGTGGTGCCCCGTTTTGATGAACGCGATCTCCTGGGCGCCGCAGCGGATCTGGAAGTACCACTCGCTTTCAAACACAGGCTCGAACCCGAAGTGCTCGGTATAAAAACGTGCGGCATTCGAGGGCGACTCAACCTGCAGCAACGGGAATGCGGTCTTGACGGATGGCATGGGGGCTCTCCTGATGGTGTCTGGGGTTGACCGGTGGGCGGATAATACATACAGTCGGTATGTATGGCAAGAGGACCTGGAAGAGAAAGACGCACCCAAGCGGAGAGAACGGCTGCAACTCGGGCCATCCTGATCGGGTCAGCGCGAGCCCTCTTTGCCGAGATGGGGTATGCCAATGTGGGCGTCGAGCAGCTTGTCGAGGCATGTGGGGTGACGCGGGGGGCTCTCTATCATCACTTCGACGGCAAGCTCGGGCTGTTTGAGGCGGTTGTCGAGTCAATCCAGGAAGAGGTGGCGCAAGCGCTCGAGCGGGAGGCGTCACGGGAGAGTGAGCCCTGGGAGGGGGTTAAGGCGGGGTGTGCCGCATTCGTGCGAACCTGCACGCAGGACGACGTCCGACAGGTCCTTCTCGTGGACGCGATTTCTGTATTGGGAGTCGATCGGTGGAGGCGGATCGATGCGCGCCATGGGGTGGCCGCACTCCGAGATGGTCTGGAAGAGAGCATCAGGGCTGGTGTTCTGCGCAAGCAGCCTATTGAGCCACTTGCCCGGCTTATCAGCGGCGCTGTCAATGAAGCGACTCTGTGGTTGGCGGAGGCGCCTCATTCGCAGAGCCGCAAGAAGCAGATTTATTTGGCGCTAGATCGGATGCTTGATGCACTGGTTGATGGTTGACTCTGCTTGTCGGATCGTTTGCGCAACGCACCCGGTTGCGCAGCTGCCCGCCATGGATTGAGGCGGTACAAACCGCAAGAGCTCGTGCGGCCTTAGCGTTGAGTGCCGGAGGGAGCTCCTCGGAGCGAACATCGCTTCGCTGCGGAAGCCGCGTAAAGTTTTAAGATCCAAGAGGCGGTATCCAGGTCGGAAGTTCAGTTGGCATCCTATCACCACGGCTGGAGCAATGTGTGAACCGTCGATTATGGCGGATCACTCGAAGCGCCGCTCGTTGTTGGTGTCCGCCTGATCTTCCCCTGAAGACGAGGCGCCCACCACAGCATCATGGAATCGGTCTCCTCTTTCGAGAGCCCGTAGGCCTTGCACGAGAGGGCGCCGAATGCGCGCAGGCGGTAATGCCGTTTGCTCTCGGCGTGCTCGTCCGAGGCTTGGCGGAAGAGTTTGGCTGCGCGTTTCCAGGAGGTGCGGTCTGTTGGCAGGGGCAGATCGAGTGTTTGTGCGGCGCTGAGTTTGATCGCGTCGGAGTGGAGGGCGGCGCCGGCGTGGTGGCGCAGCGCGTACGCCGTGATGACGGGCGATGCGAGAGCGGCGGCGAGCATCCAAAGATCCGTGCCCGCCTTGGGCGTGACTGTAATCAGCGGGACGCTCGGGACGTACCGCCCTTGGGCATCGACGATGACCTCCATCACCCGCGTCTGGGTCGCAAGGATGAGCTTGGGGACGAGGCGAGCGGTGATCCACGGCGCCAGGGCGCCGTCGCGCTCCATTCGGCGCCGGTCGATTCGCGGGGCTGTCCAGCGGCGTTTGTGCAGGCGGGTTTGGGCGGCGCCCCAGCGGCACACGGCGAGGTCGATCAGGCCCGTTGTCACGATGGGTGGGTACGCCTCGAAATCGTCTTGCTGCGCAGGATCAATGTCCTCGGATTCGATGATGAACCCGGCCAAGCCGTAGTACTGATCCCGAAAGTCCGCGGTCGCGTCGGCGCAGTCGGCGAGGCGCTCATCGGATTTGAGTTGAGCTTCGGGGATGCCCATTGCGGCGGCGCCCAGGTGCGACCAGGTCGGCGCCGCTGCCAGCTCGTCCGCGTCGATCTCGATTGGATCGAGCTCTCGAAACGTCCCGGTCGTGTGGCGCTGCACAAGGCCCCGGCGGCGCGGGGCGAGGCAGAGTGTCGGGGCGCAGGTGTGGACGCTGACGCCCGGAAAAACACGCTCGTTGTAGATCCAGAGCGATTCAAGGCGGGCGCCATCGAGGAGGCGTCGGCGGATTGGAGCCGCGTCTCGGGCGGCGAGAAACGATTGCGGCATGACCAGCGCGATCCGCCCGGCGGGGGCCGCGATCTGTTTGGCAAGAAGCAAGAAGGCGTTGGAGAGGTCGGCGTAGCCGGAGACAGCGCCGCCAAAGAGGTCTCGGATCAGAGGCGCCAATGCGGCGGCGGTCTGCGTGGCGGTTTCGAGCTGGTTCAGGAACGGAGGGTTGCCGAGCACGGCATCAAATCCGGCGGGGGAGGTTGTTGTTGATCTGAAAACGGCGGGGAACTCCAGATCCCAGTGGAAGAACCGGTGCTGCGCGCACAGGCGTGTGATCTCGTCCTCGGTGAACGGGGCGTCTGGGTGGGTCGCATTGTGGATTCGCTCGGCGCACCAGCGATCGCGCACGAGGCGCGAGTCCAACTGGTTCGCGCTGGCGCGGTCTGGTGTGGTCCAGAGCAGCGCGTTTCCGATGCGGACTTGCCCCTCGAAGGCGCTGGGCGCGAGTGCGGGGTCATTGGCCGCCAGGCTCAGGTTGAACCGGCAGATTTCGACGGCGAGCGGGTCGAGATCGACGCCGAACAGGCAGCGTTGGAAGACATCGCGGCGCGCGCGCCGGTGTTGGCAGAGCGATGGCTGCTTCGGGTGCGCACGCAGAACGGCGAGGCGATCGGCCAGACGCGCGCCCGCTGCGACAAGAAAGCGCCCCGAGCCGCACGCGGGGTCGCACAGACGCAGCTCGAGCAGGGCCTCCGCCTGGTTGGACGCGGGCGCGAGGTGTTCGGAGATGACGGGTTCAAGCGCGGAGTCGAGCAGGTGCTCGACGAGTGGTTCGGGCGTGTAGAACGAGCCGCAGGCGTTTCGGTCGGAGCGGGTTGTCCCGGCGGCCAGCGCGCCGGGCTGTGCGGGGAACTGGTCCAGGAGCATCTCGTAGATCTCGCCGAGGTCAATCGGCAGGGGGCGCCCTCGGACAAACTTGTCGAGACTCAGATCCAGGTCGCGGCTCTGCTGGGGAGTCAGTGCGTCATTGGAATCTGGTGGCGCCAGGTACTCGGCGTTCGCCCATGCGGCGCCCTGCGCGCGGGCCACGGCTCGGATGAGCGCGGGGATCAGGGTCGCGAGCACGGGGTTCGGGGTGTGCTCAAGATGGCGCCGGTCTCGGGCGGATGGCGCGGGCGACTCCGGCTTTGCAGAGCGAGGCGCCAGTTGAGATTTGATACCCTCGGCCAGGGACAGCACATCCTGGCGCAGAGCGTTATCACTTCGTTGAGGGGGCTGAGAAGTCAGGGTGGGCAACGGGCGCCTCCCGGCGGCGTGTGCGGGACTCGATCCAGTCCGGGCACGATACAGCCCCCGGCGATCGGGCGTCGGCGGATGGCGGCGTCAGAGGCAGTTGTTTTGGTACGCGTAGAGAAAGTCGAGGATGTCGGTGATGTCGTACACGCCAAATGGGGCGGCGAGATCCGCGGCTGGATCGTCCGTCAGGAAGGCGACCAGGAAGTCAATGACATCGTCGAACTCGAGAACGCCGTTGTCGTTGGTATCAACCCCGGCGTCCGAGAGCCAGTAGAACAGGTTCATGGCGTAGAGCTGGTTGTCGAACTTGCTGAGGTCCGTCCCGGCGCCGTTGGCGTTGAAGAAGGTGTTCCGGTCGAAGTGGATCGCGATTCTCCCGCACCCGGCCTGCGCAACGACCGAGGCGAAATCAGAGGGAGTTGTCGGGCGGACGGAGCCGGGGATCGCGTCGTTGTTCCGGGTTTGAGCGCCCGGCATGGTGCGCACAAGCGGAGTTGTTGTCACCGTGCCCACGTCGGTTCCGGTCCAGACGCCGGGCGAGACGCCCTCGCCGTCGATCGCATCGACACCCAGCAGGACCGGGTGCTGAGGGACGAGAAAATCGCCGAGCGATCGTTCGAGCGCGTACAGGCCGAGGTCTTGCTGGATGACCCATCCGAAGCGGTCGAGGAACTGCTGGTCGGAGTTGGACGCGTCGGCCCAGTTCGAGCCGAAGCCGGCGTCGGAGATGAACAGGACGCCCCCGCCCTGGAGCACAAACTGCTCGATGGCGTCGATCGCCGGGGTGTCATAGACCGCGTTGTTCGAGCCCATGACGATCATGTCGTAGCCCGAGAGGTCGAGCAGCTCGAGGTCGATGTGGGCGCCCTGGGTCTGGCCTGTCGTCGGGGCTCCGGGTTCGAGCGGCTCGATTGCCTGGGAGACAAGGAACCCCTCGGCGGCAAGGGCCTGGGCGAGCTCGTACCAGCCGTGGTTTCCGGACGAGGTCGAGGTGTTGTTGATGTCGGCCAGGTGTTCGGTGCGTTGGGCGTCGTTCTGGGCTTCGAGGAAGCCGCCGCTGCGGTCGGCGCCGCGCACGAACAGCACACTCGGCTGAGCGATCGCGAGGAGGGCAATGGGTGCGAAGTGGAGCGGTACCATGGGCGCTTTCTGCTCGGGTCCGGACGACGAGCAGAGTGTGCCTGCGCTGGCACTGCGGGGTAGGGGAATGCTGGAATCACTGGGCGAATCCCTGCGCAGAGCCCTCGGGAGCGGTCATTCTCGGAACCCCGCCGGTGTGAAATCAGTTCGCTTGGGGGTGACTCAGCGTTTGTCCGGGGCTTGCCCGGTCTCGCTCAGGCGGGAGGCGAGCCAGGCCCGGCACAGGCGCCACTCGCGCGCGGCCGTCGCCCGTGAGATCCCGATCATTTCGCCCGCGTCCTCTGCCGACATCCCCGCGAAGTAGCGCAGCTCGACGAGGCGGGCTTTGCGCTCGTCGAACGCTGCAAGCTCGGAGAGGGCTTCATCGACGGCGAGCAGATCGAGCATCTGGGAGGCGTCCGGGGAGTTGGCCTCGGGCTGGACCTGGACGCGGTTCCAGGCTCCGCCGCGCTTGAGTCGGTTTTTGGTGCGCGCGTGGTCAACGAGGATCTGGCGCATGGCCCGGGCGGCGACGCCGAAGAAGACGCGACGGTCGGCGGAGGCCAGGGCCGGGTCGTGGGCGAGCTTCATGTAGGCCTCGTGGACGAGTGCCGTGGCCTGGAGCGTGTGCCCGTCCCGCTCATTGCCCATCTGGGCGCCGGCCATCGCTCGGAGCTGGTTGTAGACGAGCGGGAGCAGCTCATCGACAGCGCCCGATTTCCCGTCGCTGACGCGGGCGAGGAGCATGGTGACGGAGTTGCGAAGATCGTCCAAGTCGTTCTCCCAGAGGCGATTGTACGAGAAATGGGAGGGTGGTTCAGAGTTTCTTGGGTTTGGGTGAGGCGCACCCCGTGTGGGCATCGCACTCCGGGGGGAGGGGCGAAATCAGCCCCGAACCAGAGCCCCGAACACATACCCTAGGAGAATGCCATGAACCGCCTCACGACCACGCTCAAACCTGCTGCAGCCCTGCTCGCAATGCTCGCCCTGACCGGGGGCGCCAATGCGGACACGATTGTCGGCGATCTCACTTGGACTGCGGGCCAGTCCATCACCATCGACGAAGACCTGATCATCCAGGGGACTCTGACCGTCGAGCCCGGTGTCACGGTTTCCATTCAGAACGGCTTTCGGATTGTCGTCCAGAGCGGCGGCTTCCTGATCGTCAACGGGGCTGAGGGACAGATGAGCGTCTTCCAGCCCGAGTCCGGACGCTGGGGCGGGATTCACTATGACAATGGGTCCGGCGGATCCCTGAGCTACGCCGCGATCCGCGGCACGGTGGGACAGGCGGTCCGCATTGTCGGCACCTCGCCCGTTCTTCAGTACTGCGAGATTTCAGATGTCAGAGCGGCGGGCGAGGAGATGGATGTGTTTGGCGTCTACGCGAGCGACAACGCGGATATCGAGGTCGTGTGGAGCACGCTGTTCAACATCGTCGGCTCGACGGGCAGTGATGGCGCCTGGGGAGCGGGCGGGACGGCTTCGGTAAATGGCGAAAACGGCGATGGCGGGCATCTCGATGGCTACAACGGCAGTCCTGGTGGACCCGGCGGTGCGGCCGGGCATGGCAAGAACGGGGGCGACGCCGTCGCGATCCGCTTGGCCACCGGCGCGACCGCGAGCGTGTCGTACACCGAGATCAGCTCAATCGTCGGAGGCAACGGCGGAGCCGGCGGCTTCGGCGGCAGCGGCTCGCGCGGCGGCAACGGTGGCAACGGCTTCGCGCTGTTCGCCGTCGGAAACGGGGGCAACGGCGGGTCCGGCGGCAACGCGGGCGCCGCGGGGCTCGGCGGGCACGGGGGCGCCGCCAGTGCGGTCTGGGCCTCTGACCCGAGCGGGCAGGTGCTCGTCTACCAGAACCTCTTCCACTCGATCTCGGGCGGCGATGGCGGCGCCGGCGGGCGGGGCGGCTACGGCGCCCAGGGCGGCGGCGGCGGCAACGGCGCCCCCACGGAGCTGCTCTTTGTCTGCGGTGGCAACGGTGGCAACGGCGGCGCGAACGGGTTTGACACGGACGGCGCACGCGGCGGCGACGCGGGCATGAGCAACGCCGTCGTGATCGAGAACGCCCCGGTCCGGGCCGTCGTCAGCCAGAACACCATTGTCAACACACTGCCCGGCGCCCGCGGCGTGCGCGGCGCCAGGGTCGATTCGACGACCCCGAGCTTTGGTGGCAACGGCGCGGTCGGCGGCTGGCCCAACTACTGCGAGGGCATCGATGGCACCGGTCAGGCCCGTCCCAACAACGGTGTCAATGGCGCGTACGGCTCGTACGCCGACGGCGCCGGCCTCATGGCCTCCAGCCCGACCGCTGGCATCCAGGTCCAGGCGATCAACAACATCTTCTCGATCGGCGCTCCGCTCAACGCCTTCGCGTTCAGCACCGGCGGCGACGCCATCATCGCCAGCGATTCCAACCTCTTCGATGTCGACAGCATGGAAGACTTTTTCACCGGCTCGGGCACGACCTCGCTCGGCTTCGCCTTCGCGATCGGCGACCCGATGTTTGCCGATGCAGGCAGCGCCAACTACCGCGTGCTGCCCGGCTCGCCCGCGATCGACGCCGGCGACTCGTTCAACGTCGCGTTCCTGGGCATGACGACCGACCTGGACGGCAACGCCCGCATCGTTGATGATCTGGACACGCTCAACTCGGGCCTGTTCGAGCCGATCGACATCGGCGCCTACGAGCTGAGCGTGACACCCGATTGCCTGGCGGACTTCAGCGAGCCGTTCGGTGTGCTCGACTTCTCCGACGTGCTCGGGTTCCTCACGGCCTTCGGCTCGATGGACCCCGCTGCGGATCTGAGCGCTCCGTTCGGCGCGTTCGACTTCTCCGACGTGCTCGCGTTCCTGAGCTCGTTCGGGGCCGGCTGCCCATAACCCGCAACCTCTCGGCTTGTGCGGTTCACGCCCCTCGGTCCGCAAGGATCGGGGGGCGGTTTGTGCGCCGTGCTACCACGGGTTCTTGACAGAGCAGGCCCGACCGGTGTTTGCGATGTAGTCCTGGTGGTAGTCCTCGGCGGCCCAGAACTTCTTGCCCGGCTCGATCTGTGTCACGATCGGGTCGGCGTACTTCCCGGACTCAGCGAGCTTGTCACGGTACGCCTTGGCCAGCTTGAGCTGCTCGTCGTTGGCGGTCCAGATGCCCGAGCGGTACTGGGTTCCGTAGTCAGGCCCCTGGTAGTTGAGTTGCGTGGGGTTGTGCATGTCGAAGAACGCTCGGAGGAGACGCTCGTAGGAGATCCGTTTCGGATCGAACACCACCTTGACCGTCTCGGCGTGCCCGGAGTCCTTGTCCATGATCTGCTCGTACGTCGGGTTGTCGGTCTTGCCCTGCATGTACCCGCTCGTGGCGCTGAGCACGCCGTCACCCAGTTGGAAGTAGTGCTCGATGCCCCAGAAGCATCCGCCGGCGAAGTAGGCGGTCTCGGTTGTGACCGGGAGAGCCGCGGCGGGCAGCTCGGCGCCCTTCTCGTGAAAGATGATCGAGGCCGAGTTCAGGCAGAAGCGCAGCCCGGTCGGGCGCGGGCCGTCCTCGAAGAGGTGTCCCAGGTGCGACGAGCAGCGCGCACACTGGATCTCGGTGCGCACCATACCCATGGAGGTGTCGGGGATTTCCGTGACGTGGTCGGGGTCGTACGGCGTGAAAAAACTGGGCCAGCCGGTGCCCGAGGTGAACTTGTGATCGCTGGAAAACAGCGGGAGCTGGCAGACGACGCAGGTGTAGACGCCGTCGAGCTTGTTGTCGAGCAGGTTGCCGCAGAACGGGGCCTCGGTGCCGGCTTTCTGTGTGATCCGGTAGGTCTCCGGGTCGAGCGTCTTTGCCAGGCGTTCCACTTCTGCGCGCGCCAGGGGGGTGACGTCGTGCCCGCTCTTGGAGTATCGCGCCGTCTGGGATTCGGAGGTAGGCTGGGTCATCGAGGCTCGCGTCTCCTGCTGGATCGCCCAGACCGGGCGGGCGAACAACGCCCACGCGATCGACAGCCCGAGCGCCATGGACAGGGTCATGATTGTGGGTCTCATCGTTGCTCCCGGGCGGCGCCCAATGGGCGGCGTGAGGCGTGTGGGTTCTGGTCCAGTGTAGAGAACCCCCTTGTGCAGGCCAGTATTCGTCCGCAGCATTGTTCTTCGCCCGGTACGCTCTGCCACGCCCCCTCCGATGAAACAAACCGGAGGGCACACCCAACAACCGGCGTCCAAGGGTGTTTGCGGGGATCCAACGCTCAGATGATCGAGATACGGGACATTCGGGTGGACTATGGCGATGTCACCGCCGTCTCGGATGTGACGCTCTCGATTGCTCCGGGCGAGGTGCTGGGCCTGATCGGGCCGAACGGCGCTGGGAAGACCAGCCTCATCAGTGTTTTGGCGACGCTGCGCGAGCCGACCTACGGCGACGTCCGGATCGCGGGGCTCGACATTTTCGAGGACCGGGCGGCGGTCAGGCGGATCATCGGGTACATGCCCGATCTGGCGCCGGTCTATAAGGATCTGCGCTGCTGGGAGTTTCTGGACCTGTTCGCACGGGCGTACTCGCTGAGCCGGCGCGACCGTCTGGCGCGGATCGACGCCTGCATCGAGACGGTGAGCCTCGAGTCCAAGCGCAACGCGATGGCCGGGACGCTCTCGCGCGGCATGACCCAGCGACTTGTTCTGGCCAAGACGCTGCTGCACGATCCGACGGTGCTGCTGCTCGATGAACCGGCCAGCGGGCTCGACCCGATCGCGCGGGTTGATCTGCGCAAGCTCCTGATCCGCCTGGGGGATGAGGGCAAGACGATCGTCATCTCCTCGCACATCCTCCAGGAGCTCGACGAGTTTTGCACCTCCGTCGCGATCATGGAGAAGGGGCGCCTGGTCCTTGGCGGCGCCATCGATGAGATTATCGCCAGCCTCAACCAGATCCGAAGGTTCAGTGTCGAGACGCTCGCGTCCCCGGACGCGGCGGTCACATTGCTTGCCTCGCTCGACGGTGTGAGCGAGGTCCGCGCGATCGAGTGCGGGTGCGAGTTCACGCTCGACGCGGGCGATGAGCGTGCTGCGGAGGTGCTCGCAAGGCTTGTTGGCGAGTGTGCGGGCGTCAAGGCGTTCTACGAGCGACGGCGGGGTGTGGAGGACGTGATGATGGAGATCGGAGCGTCGGAGGTCTCGTGAGCACGATGATGACAATCCCGAGGATTAACCCGCTTTTGCTCAAGGGGCTGCGCGCCCGTGTGCGTCTCAAGCACGCGCTGAGCTGGGGCGTGGTAACGCTCACGGTTACGGCGTTCGTCGCGTTGATGACCTACATGACGATGACCGAGCAAGAGCTCGCCTCGCCGCAGGACGCGGCCAAGTCGGTGCTGCTCGGGATTGTCATTATTCAGGCGATCGTGCTGATGATGTTCGGGACGGGGGCCGTGGCGTCGGGCGTGGCGAGCGAGCGTGAGGAGGGGCTGCTCGATTATGTTCGCATGACGCCGATGAGCCCGACGAGCAAGATCCTGGGGTATCTCTTTGGGTTGCCGGCGCGGGAGTACATGCTGTTTGCGCTGACGATGCCGTTCGTGGTGGTCGCGGCGATCATCGGCGAGTTCAGCGTGCTGACGCTGTTGCATTTCTATGCGGTTTTCTTCACGTCGGTGTGGGTGTATCACATGACGGGGATGGTCGCGGGGGTGATCTCGCACAAGCCGCGTCTGGCCTCGATGATGTCGATGGGGCTTGTGGTGGTGCTGTACTTTGCGCTGCCGAACCTGTCGCTCGTTGGCATCACGTTCTTCGAGTTTCTCACGATCCGTCCGACGCTGTTCGGGCTTCTGTGGCAGGAGCTGCCCGAGAGCATGCGCGGGCCAGCCGCGGCGAGCGGGATCGACAGCTTCCGAGATGTGCCCTTCTTCTCGGGGATGGCGCACCCGACGCTGTACACGCTGCTGGTGCAGGGGTTCATGCTCGCGGTGATGTTTTCCGTGGTACACCGGCGCTGGCGCGACCAGGCCAGCCACACGTTCTCGAAGGCCGGGGCTCTGGCCACCTTTGCGGGCGTGCTGGTGTTCCTGCTCGGGAGCGTCTGGGCGATCGTGGTCAATGACGAGGCGTATCGCCAGGTGTTTGGCGCCATGAGCGGGGGCATGGGCGGCGGGCGAAACCCGGAGACGGTCGAGCTGCTGCTCATCATCGCAGTCATGATTGTCGGCGCGACGTTTCTTCTGCTTGTCAGCTCTACGACCCCGTCGCGCCACACCGCGGTCGAGGGGTGGAGGCGGGCCAGGAAGCTCGGTCGATCGCGGATCGGGCTCAACGCCGACGGCGCCTCGAGCCTGCCTCTCACGCTGGCGATGGTGCTGCTCACGCTGGGCGGGGGCGCCCTTGTGCTCTGGCTGGTCGGGCGCCAGGGGGAGTACTACGCCCGGGGTCCGTCCGCAGGATCGATGCTGGTGATGGCGTTCGGGATCGTTGGTATCGCATTGTTTGTGCAGGGCATGCGCGAGCGGCTGGGGTTTCTTGTCTTTGGTGTGGCCGCGTTCTTGTTCTGGATGATCCCGTTCTTTGCGATGATGATCATGATGGCCGCGTTCGACGCGTACGTCGCGGGGGCCTATGTGGGGCTGGCGTGCCCGCCGGTGTTGCTGGTGTTCTCGATCGGGCAGATGCTCGAGACGACAACCCCGCTTGCGGGGCCTGCGCCCGATTACCTGCCTCCCAGCCTTGCGAGCAGCGCCGGGGCAATCACGCTGGTCGGAGCGATTGGCTACGCGATTGCCGGGGCGCTGGCTCAGGTGGCCCGGGCGGCCAACTGGCGCTCGGTCCGTTCGGGGGCTGGCGGGACGCTGTCGCGGCCAGAGGCGATGTAAATCCAGTATGGAAAGTGGGTTGGGTGGCCATTGCTCGACGATGCGACGGCCAGCGTTGAGCAGGTCTTCCGGGGTACATCGATCCAGGAAACTGTCACGGGATCGAGCGCGTCCAAGCCAATGTGCCAGAAGCGCGAGTCGGTAAAGAGCAGCAAGAAAGGACAGCGTTGCGAATCGGTGGCGGTGTGATCATGCTGTACTTCACGATGACACGGAGACTCCGGCGATGCGGGCGATCCAGCCGGACGACGCCGACGCGGCGGATTGCAAGAATCATTCGTGAGCGCGGCGTGATCCGGCGTACAGCTCGTACGTCAGCAGGCGGCACTCGATCTGCGCATTCATGAACACCTGGCGCCGGCTGGTGCGCAGGCCGATCCGCTTGGAAAGCTCCCGGCTGCCCGTGAACACATGCCCGGACCATCCGGCGCAGCTCTGCTTGAGGAAGTCGCCGATCCGTTCGTAGCTGGATTCGAGTCCTGTCTGATCCCCGAGGCGCAGCCCGTACTCCGGGTTCATGATGACGTCGCCCGGCGCATCGGGCATCGGCGTATCGGCGATGTCGCACTCGATGAACTCGATGAGATGGTCCACACCCGCGGTCTTGGCGTTGCGCCGGGCGGCCTCGATCGCGCGAGGGTCATGGTCGGACGCGACGATGGGCGGGACATCCCCGGCCTTGCCGAGCTTGCGGGCCGCGACCCGGGCCGAGCGCCACTGGTCGTCGAGGTCGAGCGAGGTGTGCCCGAAGGCGTAGTTGCTGCGGAGCAGGCCCGGGGCTCGGTTGGCGGCGATGAGCGCCCCCTCGATCGCAAGAGTTCCGCTGCCGCACATGGGGTTTACAAGCGGGCGCGATCCGTCGTAGCCAGCGCCCAGGAGCACGGCCGCAGCGAGCGTCTCGCGCATCGGTGCGCCGTGGGGGAGCTTGCGGTAGCCGCGGTCGGAGAGACGGACGCCGTTGACATTGAGATAGACCCAGGCGCGTTCGCCCTTCCAGGTCAGGTGAATGACGATTCGCGAGCGGTCCGATCCGCTGTCGGGGCGGGCGCCGGTGCGGCTGGTGATGCGGTCAACGATTGCGTCCTTGACGACTAGGTTGGGGTACATCGAGTTGTCGATCTTAGGGTGCGATACGTTGGAGGTGACGCAGAAGAACGAGTCGTTGGGGATCAGCTCTTCCCAGGGGAAGGCGCCGATCTGCGTATACAGAGCCTTGGGCGAGGGGCACCGGAACCGGCTCAGCAGCCAGAGAACGTGGTGGGCGCTGCGCAGCTTCAGGCAGAGGTCCAGGCACTCGACGAGTGTGGCGCCGATGTCGATCGCGACGTGGTCCTCGTTCTGCGCCTCGTGCCCGAGAGCCTCAAGCTCGGCGCGCAGGATCGGCGGGATGTGCGGGACGCATGTGACGCGCGTCAGGGCTTTCTTGAGTGGGTCGATGCTCTGGCTCATGGATCTGGCCGCTCGCGGGGGCTGACTGTAGCCCCGAAGGCGCGGGGCAAGGCGGCGCCTGTGATTGAGAACGAACCCCCCCCGGCGCTGGCGAGGGCTCTGAAAGCTCTCGCTGGCGCCGGGGGGGTAGCTCATTCGATCGAGTTGTAACGATCAGGCGGAAGGCCCGAGCGGAAAGCTGGATCACCAGGCGTAATGGTTCAGCCCGTAGACCAGCGCCCCGCCAAAGAAACCTGTAGCGCTGACGACGCCGACCGTCAGGAAGAGCGCTGCGCGGTAGGCGGTTCGTGGGCGCGGCTCGGGGGCCGGGCGCGAGACACGCAGCAGCATCCCGAACGTGATCAGGGTCAGGAGGGCGGTGCTGGTCCCGAGCCAGCGGTGGGTGGTCTGGACCCAGTCATTGTCGGTCAATGCGAAGCCGCCGTTGAACCATCCGAGGGACGCCGTCGCGATGGCGCCGAACGCAGCGACCCCGACGCAGAAGCTGCCGGCGTGGCGGAATAGATCGCGTTTCGTGACAAAGAACAAGAGCTCGGCGAGTGCAGCGCCGATCAGCAGGCCGATGGGCAGGTGCGTTGACGCCGGGTGAAAGTTGCCAAGCCAGGCGATCAGCTTGGACTCCGAGACACCGTGGTCGTGCTCATGCTCCTCGCCTTCCTCATGGTCGTCGTCCTGACCTGCGGCGGCGTCTGGTGTTTCGTCGTGATCTGCGGCGCCTTCTTCCGGCTCCGTGTCCGCGTGTTCGTGCCCATCATCATGGTCGGGCTCGTCAGCCTGCGCCGGGTCAGACGCCGGCACGAAGCCGACCCGAAGAATATTTGCGGCGTACGCCTCCGGGTCCGCCTCAAACTTTGTGCGACACTTCCGGCAGCAGAGCCCGATCGTCTGGCCCTCATACTCAACGGTGAAACGAGGGTCGATCTCCTCGTCGGTCGTGACCGGGCACAGAGCGTTGACCGTTGCGTTCGCCGGTTCTCCCTCCCCGGCCAAATCCGGGGAGGGGGCCTGGGCCAGCGCCGGCAGTGTGAGAGTCGCCGTGCTGATGACAGCGATGATGACCTTGTTTGTGATAAGACGCAGCATCGTGTTCATCAGACGTTCCTCTCGGTGTGAGAATGTGTATCAGCCGCCGTGGTCATGGTCGCCATGGCCGCCGTGCTCGCCAGATTCATCGGCCTTGTGGCCTTCGTGAGCAGCGTCAGCGTCTGCCGCAAACATGCCCTTGGCCTGCCACGCCTCGTCGATCATGGTGATGTACTTGCTCGGGTTTGCACGGACCTTGGGCTCGCACATCGGGCAGCAGAAGCGGAACAGACGCCCGGCCATGACCATCTCGGAGGGCTCGCCCATGGAGCCGAGCGCGCCGCCCCTGACGATGCAGGTGTCGAGCGGGTAATCGGCGCGCTGGGCGTCGGCGGTCGCCTTGTCGAGCATGGCGATGAACTTGGCCGGGTCATCCTTGAACTCGGAGCGGCACATCTTGCAGCAGAGGCGGATGAGGCGGTTGCCGTAGACCATGTTGATGGCGATGTCCTCGCCATCTTCGGTGAGGGGCTCATCGGAGACGACACAGGTCTGGGTCGGGTAGTAGGGGAGCTGGCTCGCGATGATCTGCTGGTCGATCTTCTTCCAGTAGCCGGCGCGATCGCTCTCGAACTTCTCGATGCACCCGCCGCAGCAGAAGCGGACCTCGCGCCCGTCGTACATCTTCACGACCGGGTCGCCCATCGAGCCGAGGGGCTGGCCCGAGACCGGGCAGGTCCCGAGGGGGTACGGCTCGGTCCAGGCCTTCGAGGCGTCAGCGTGGGCGCCCATGTCAGCGCCCATGTTGGCGTGCTCGCCGGGTTCTGCCGCCATCGCCACGGCGATGAACTTGTCCTTGCGGGCATCGTCCCACTTGAGGAACTTCTCTCCGCACTTGGCGCAGCAGACGCCGACCTCGTGCCCGTTGTACTCCACTGTACCAACGGAAAGGTCGATCGCTTCCTTCCCAACGGGGCAGATCGCGTTGACGGGGGCTGCGGTCTCCTCCGCCTGATGCGAACCGCGGTCATGCGATCCGTGCGCGTCGCCGCCCTGGGCCAGCGCGGACGCCGGGGCCAGAATCATGAATGCGAACAGGGATCCGGTATAGAGCAACTTCATTTCAATTCTCCTTCGGGGTAAAGATCATTTCCGGGGACGTTCTTTCGAGAGAAACGGAATCTGAGTTCTGCAACCCAGCAGTAAAGTATTGGCACAACGAACCAGGTGAGCGACGCGACGGCCATGCCGCCGAACGTCGGGATGGCCATCGGGATCATGATATCCGAGCCCTTCCCGGTGCTGGTGAGCACGGGGACCAGGGCGAGGATGGTGGTGGCACTGGTCATGACTGCGGCGCGGATCCGGAGGCGTCCGCCCTGCACGACCGCTTGTCTGATCTCCTTGATGGACGTGGGTTTCTTCTCGTCCATGAGCTGCTCGATGCGTGTGGCCATGATGACGCCGTCGTCGGTTGCGATGCCGAACAGCGCGAGGAACCCGACCCAGACGGCGACACTCAGGTGATACTGACGTACCTGGAATAGCTCTCGAAGGTTCGTTCCGAGCAGGTTGACGTCGAGGAACCACGGCTGCGCGTACAGCCAGAGCATGAGGAACCCGCCGCTCCACGCGACGAATACGCCCGTAAAGACCATCAGCGTGACGCTGATGCTTCGGAACTGGAGGTAGAGCAGCATGAAGATCACCGCCAGCGAAACCGGGAGCACAATACGGATACGCTTCGCGGCCCGGATTTGGTTTTTGTATGTTCCAGAAAACTCGTAGCTGACGCCCGGCGGAACGATGAGCTCTCCGGATTCGATTTTACCCCGGATGAACTCCTGGGCATCTTGGACGACCGTCAGCTCGGCATAGCCCGCGAGCTTGTCGAACAGGACGTAGCCGACAAGGAACGTGTCCTCGCTTTTGATCATCTGAGGCCCGCGCCTGAACTCAATCGTTGCCAGCTCGCGCATCGGCACCTGGGCGCCCATGGGCGTGGGGATCAGGATGTCGCCGAGTGTTTCCGGTTGGTCGCGGAGCTCACGGAGATAGCGGACACGGACCGGGTAGCGCTCGCGCCCTTCGACGGTCATGGTGAGGGCCTTGCCGCCGATGGCGACCTCGATGACCTCCTGGACATCCGCGATGTGCAGCCCGTACCTGGCGATCTTCTCGCGATCGATATTGATTTCAAGGTAGGGCTTGCCGACCACGCGGTCGGCGAAGACCGCGGCGGGCTGGATCGAGGGGACGAGCTTGAGCAGGCGTTCGAGCTCAAGCCCGAACGCTTCGATGGTCTCGAGATCAGGGCCATAGACCTTGATGCCCATCGGGGCTCTGAACCCGGATTGGAGCATGATGATCCGGGTCTCGATGGGCTGGAGCTCGGGGGCGCCGGTGACGCCCGGCATCGTTGCCGCGGCGCTGATCTCGCTCCAGATGTCTTGGACAGACTGGATTTCGTCGCGCCACTGGCGGAACGGCAGACCGTCGTCATCCTCGATCAGCTCACCATTTTCGTCCCGGACAAACTCGTCGGTGTCGCGGTCGTACCGGAACGACAGTCGTCGCCCGTCCTCATCGGAACGGTACTCGTTCTTGTACTGGATAAGCGTCTCGACCATGGAGATCGGCGCCGGGTCGAGCGGGCTATCGACACGCCCGATCTTGCCGACGGCGATCTCGACCTCGGGCACGCTCATGATGCGTTTGTCGAGTTCACGGATGATCGCGGTGGCCTCGCCGATCGAGATGTGGGGCATGGCGGTGGGCATGTAGAGGAAGGCGCCCTCGTCGAGCCTGGGCATGAACTCGCTGCCGAGGCCGGGCATCGAGTGGGCGATCCCGATCACTGATTCGCGTTGGCGGACCGACTCGGGGAGCCACCCCCAGACCTTGTCGAAGCCGAACCAGATCGTGGCGCCCATCAGAACAAGGATCAGCGCGGGCGATAGGGCGACGGGCTTGTGGCGGAGCGCCCAGGTGAGAACAAGCGGAAAGAGGAGACGGATGATCCAGAAGACCAGCAGCAGGCCCCCAATGATGACGCCGATGAACAGCGCGTTGCCGAACAAGCCCGGACCCGGGCCGAGCGGTTCCCATGATCGGCTGAGCATCACAAGGACCACAAGCACAGCGACGAAGTTGGACGACCACTGAAACACCTTGGCGACGCTGTCGGGGAGCGACGGGCGGGCAAGGGCGTACGCGCCGAACGCGGCGATGATCGCGCCCCCGAGCGGGTGAACCCAGATGGCGACGCCGATTCCGCTTAGCGTCAGCAGAACCGAAGCGCTGGTCTTGACCGCGCGAGCGCGGATCCGGGTTCCCATGAGTATGTGGGCGCCCGCGGGGAGAACCGTCAGCGTGATGATGATGGCCGCGATGAGCGCGAACGTCTTGGTGTAGGCCAGAGGCTTGAAGAGCTTGCCCTCTGCGGCTTCCATGGTAAAGACGGGCAGGAAGCCGACGATTGTAGTCGCGACAGCGGTGAGTACGGCGCCGCCAACCTCCGACGAGGCGCGATACACCACATCAAGCGTAGATTCGCCGTCGCCGGCCTCGTCGAGTCGGCGCAGAATATTCTCGGTCAGCACGATGCCCATGTCCACGATCGTGCCGATGGCGATGGCGATGCCCGAGAGGGCGACGATGTTCGCATCGACGCGGAACATTTTCATGCCGATGAAGGCGATGAGCACCGTGATCGGGAGCATGGCGCCGATGAGCAGGCTGCTGCGCAGGTGCATGGTCATGAGCACAACGACGATGATCGTGACGAGCACCTGCTGAGAGATCGCCGAGTTGAGCGTCTCGAGTGTTTCCTTGATCAAACCCGTGCGGTCATAGAAGGGGACGATGGTGACGCGGCTTTCCGTGCCATCGGCGAGGATCTTTGAGGGCAGGCCCGGCGCAATATCGGCAATTGCTTCCTTGACACGCTTGATCGTGCCCATCGGGTTTTCGCCGTAGCGGACGACAACCACGCCGCCGACCGCCTCTTCGCCGGCCTTGGAGAGCACGCCCCGGCGCAGGGCCGGGCCGAGCGAGACCTTGGCGATGTCGCGGATGAGGATGGGCAGCCCGTCATTGGCGGTGACAGCGGTAAGCTCAAGGTCTTCGACGCTCTCGATGTACCCCAGGCCCCGGACGATGTACTCGACCCGGTTGACCTCGATCGTGCGGGCGCCGACGTCGAGGTTGCTCTTTCGCACGGCGCTGATGATCTGGGCGAGCGAAACGCCCGCGGCCCGCATCGCGTCCGGGTCGACATCGACCTGATATTCACGAACGAACCCGCCGATGGACGCGACTTCCGACACCCCCTTCACCCCGGCGAGTTTGTAGCGGACGATGTAGTCCTGGATGGATCGGAGCTCGTCCGGACCCCAGCCGCCGGTCGGGTTCCCCTCGCTGTCCTGGCCTTCGAGCGTGTACCAGTAGACCTGCCCGAGAGCGGTGGCGTCGGGTCCGAGCGCGGGGCTGACGCCGGGAGGGAGCGTGCCGGAGTTGAGCGAGTTGAGTTTCTCAAGCACGCGCGAGCGTGACCAATAGAACTCGACACCGTCCTCAAAGACGACGTAGATCGACGAGAACCCGAACACCGAATAGCTCCGGATGTCCTTGACGCCCGGGATGCCGAGCAACGCGACGGTCAGTGGGTAGCTGATCTGGTCGTCGATATCTTGGGGGCTGCGCCCGGGCCACTCGGTGAAGACGATCTGCTGGTTCTCGCCGATGTCGGGGATCGCATCGACCGGGACCGGGTTGCGCGCCAGCCCGGGGATGTGCCAGTCGAACGGGGCGACGAGCAAGCCCCAGAAGATCGTGCCGATCAGGAGGAGGGCGACAATAAACTTCTGTTCCAGGCAGAAGCGGATCAACCCGTTGACCGGGCCTCGCGCCTTGGGAGGGGTCGGGTCAATCATCGGAATGACCCCCGTGATCGTTCCCGGGTTCAGCGCCCGGGTTCAGCGCTGTAAACTCTTCACGCACGTCGCCGCACCGGAGCATCATGGACCCGAAGTATGGGTTGCTGACCTGCGTGCCCCGCTGGACCCAGTCGGCGCCCTTGTTGTCGAACGCCATGGGGCAATGCGCAAGGCTCAATGTTTCTCCCTCATTGCGTTCGAAGTGGCGAAGGAGGGCGATGACGCCCTTGCTCATCCGCTCGAGCTGGGTTCGTGCGTCGTCGATGGTCGTCGCTGGACGCTCAAACCGGAGCTCCGCCGAGGCAGTCCGCCAGGCGCCGATGTGCTCGCTCCCCAGGCCGACCTCCTCAACAGACCCGAGGGCATTCTTCAGTGCATCACTCGCTGTGATGAACCCGCCGAGGTCGTCGTTGGCCAGCGCCTCCTGGGCCTGGAGATAGGACTTGTACACGGGCTCAAGGCTGCGGGTGAATGTTTCGGGCACGACCGAGTCGCTCGCTCCACTGGCAGGGCGGTTGCTGGCCATGTTTCCATGACCGGCGTGCGCGTTCCCACCGCCGCCGCCTCCGGGCGTCATCATGCTCGGCTTGGCGCTGATCTGCATGGCGCTGTCGATCCGGAAAGCCCCTTCAACGACGACCGATTCACCCTCCTCGAGTCCGCTTCGGATGATGTAAAACTCGCCCGCACGCGCCCCGAGTTCGACTTCGCGCCCCTCATAGAGTGTGCCTTCGTCGCTCTCAGTCGCGACGTAGACGACGGAGCGTGTGCCGGTGAACAGCACCGCCGTGCGCGGGATGACAAGCGGCTTCACCGCCGAGGACGGATCCCCAACGACGCCGAGTGATTCTGCGGTGACGCGGTCCATGCCGCAGACTTCGCACTTGCCGGGCTCGTCGTACACCATGGTCGGGTGCATGGGGCTGACCCAGCGTCCGGCAAGCTCGTCGTTCACCACGGCGCCGTTGGCCGCGACCCGCTGGCGAACGATGGCCGAGGCGAACATCCCCGGCTTGAGCCTTCCATCGGTATTATCCACCGCAACCCGGACCGCCACGGTCCGAGTGCGTTCATCAACGGTGGGCTCGATGAATGAAATGCTCCCCTCGAACGACTCGCCGGGGTACGCCTCGACGCGGATGGTCACCGGCTGCCCCCACCGGAGCAGCGAAATTTCAGACTCGTACGCCTCGAGATCGAGCCAGAGACGTGAGAGGTTTGCCACGGTGACAATCGGGTCGCCGATCTTGACATAATCACCCTCTCGCACTGACTGGTGCGTGACAACGCCCCCGATCGGGGCGTAGATCGTCAGACTGTCAGAGACGTACGAGCCGTCCTCGATCGGAGCGATCTGAGCCGGCGTCAGCCCGTACAGTCGCAGCTTCTCACGCGATGCGGCGAGCGTGTCCTCGGTTGCGGTGCGCATCAGCTCGCTCCCGGTCATGGATTCGTCCATTGCGCGCCGGGCCTGCTGCAGCTCGGCGAACGCGGCGAGCAGGTCGGGGCTGTACATCTCGGCGATGTGGTCGCCCTTGCTCACGGAGGCGCCGAGGTAGTTGACAAACAACCGCTCGATCCGTCCCGGGAAGTACGCGGTCAGGCGGGCGACGGTGGTCTCGTCGTACGTCACCTTGCCGTACAGGCGCACGGTCGCGGTCGGGAAGAATCGCCCGACGGTCGCGGTTTCAACGCGGCTGGTCGTTGACGCGGCGTCGGTGAACGCGATCTGGCGTTCGCCGCTTTCAGCACCAGAGCTCTTCGGCACGGGGATCAGATCCATAAAGCAGATCGGGCACTTGGCGTCCGGGTCCGGGAGACGCACGGCCGGGTGCATCGAGCAGGTGTACATCTGCTGCTCGTCACTCACGAGGCTCTGCTCACCGGTGGAGCTTTCTACCGCATGGTCGGCGCCTGGGCGCCCGATCCGGTAGCCGAGGATCAACGCCCCGACAATGAGCAGAACGGCGATGCCAGCGCCGGCAAACCGCCAGAACCAACTGATCGCAGAACGCAACGTATCAAGGAATCGCTTCATGGCTGGCCCCCCATCGGGTCGGTCTGCTCAGCAGGCAAGGTTGGCGCCGATCGTCCGACAAGCGTGTTGATGCGGGCGAGTGCCGCGCCGCGGTCCGCCCGCGCCCGCTCACTGGCGACCGCGAACTCAAGAAGGGTGCGCTCCGTGTCGAGCACCTCAAGAAAGGTCGTATCGCCCGTCCGAAACCCCCCGAGCGACGCCCGGAGCGACTCCTCGGCCTTGGGAATCAGCGTCCGCTCGTACAGACGCACCCGCCGGTCCGCGTCGGTGTGCTCGAACCAAGCGCGGTGGATGGCGGCGCTGATTCGGTTGGCCTGATCTTCCCGCTCGTGCGAGATCGCCAAACGCCGGGCGATGGTCTCTCGGACCGCGGCGTCGTACTTCTCCCGCCAGATCGGGAGGTTGACGCCGAAGTTCAGCAAGATCGGGTCGTCGCCGCTCTCGGTGAGCGAGCCCACGCTCGAGTTGTTCGTCACCAGATAATCAACCCCGACGGTCAGATCCGGCAGGCCATCCTTGCGAGCGACCTCGCCCAGGATCCGCTGCTGCTCGGCGCGGTCTCGCAGCGCCAGCAGCGTCGGGTTCGCTTCCAGAGCGAGATCAGCAAGCACTGCAGCGTCCGCGTCCACAACCCGCACGGGCAGGCGGACGAGCGATGGAACCTCGCTGGAGGCGTCACGGTTCATAGCCGCGTTTAGCTCGGCGATGTACGCCGGGCGCGTCGCCACCAGGCGGGCGATGCGGTCTTCGAGCAGCCCGAGCTCGACCTGCGCCCGGATCAGCTCGGGGTGCGAGCCCGCGCCGACGCGGTAGCGCGCCCTGGCGACCTCCTCGATCGAGCGGAGCAGCTCGAAGTTCTCCTGTGTGATCCGGATCGCCGCGTCGAGGTATGCAAGCTCGTGTAGCGTGGCGACAACGCGCTCGGTGACGGCAAGGCGTGCCGCCTCGAACCCTCGCCACGCGGCCAGAGCGCCCTGCGCCGCCGCGTCCTTGCGGTCTTGCAGCTTGCCCGGCCACGGGAGCGTCTGCTGCAGGCCAACCCGGGCTTGCTGCGCGCCGGTTCGGGTCTCGACCTCATCGAGAAAGAACCCCAGGCTCAGCCTCGGGTCGGGCAGCGCCCGGACCTGCGGCATGCGCTCTGACGCGGCCAGCCAACGCTGGTACGCGGCCTCGACCTCCGGGCTGTTGTACATCGCGTACCGAACGTACGCGTCCGGATCGGCGTTGATGTCCAGCTCGAGCAGGGCAGGGTCAACCTCGCTCGCTTCCGCACGGAAGCGAGAATCCGGCGCCCGCCCGTCGGTCAAGGCCGAGCCTGGCGGATTCCAGCTTGCAGGGGGCGTGCTTCGGTCGAACGGCGACGAACAACCGAGAATCAGCCCGGCGCCCGTGACGCCAGTCACGCACGCGAACAATCGCGAAATCATGGAACGCTCCTGAGAATCTGGTGATGAGTTCGAGTGTGACAGCCAGAACCGGCGCTCCAGAGTCGGCGCGCACGATCCTTGCAGGATCACCCGAACTACGTCCGCCAGATCCCCAGAAGAGCCTGAACTTCGTTGTTCGATCGTTGATTCAGCCAGCCACGAAGCCCGTCAGCGCTGAGGGCTTGCGCCGAGTCCAGAGCAGGGGCGGCGCTGGTCAGATCAGCCGGAGCCGATACCACAAAGCTGAGGCGATGCTCGCCCCGAGGGTTCGGGGCAGTGGGGTGCGTTGGAGAGGAGTCGTCTGACGAAATGATGCAGAGGCACTCGCCCCCGCTCTCATCGCAGACCAACTCGACCACAGGCTCCTCGCAGCAGCTCGACGCCTCGACCACCCGGCAGCACGCCGGATCGGCGCAGAGCGCCTCGTGGCTGAGACTCGCCACCAGCCCGGAGAGCGGAACTGTCTGGGCCAGGAGGATCAGGATGAGCGACAGTGTGACGCGCATATACAGCCAACTATATCGGCAGAAAGGGCGCCTATTCCCGTTTCGGATCAAAAAATAGGCTGAAGCGTTGGCAACGCCCCTTTGGTCCCACCGTCGGACGCGGTTATTGACCGCGAGGTCTCCCGAGCCGAGGGTGTCTGGACCTGGGCGGGATCTCTGCCGTGAGACATCATCTCACGAGCCCAATGAGGCGAATCTCGCCTGCTTCTGGGGGTGATACAGGCGGAGCCGGGGGGGAGACCTGCCCATGCTTATCTCGCAACCGGTAGACCCGAGAAATGAAAGGCCCCCCTTGAAAGCTCAAGGGGGGCTGTGGGCGGATGCGGATGGGCGAAACTGGGCTGTTTATGGACACCCGGCGCCGAACGCGCCCAGGAACGTCACCACATCGGTGAAGTCAAACACACCGAACGGCGGCGCCAGGTCCGCGATCGGGTCCATTGCCCCGTACGCCCCCAGGAACGCGACCACGTCGCTGAAGTCGAGCACGCCGAAGGGCTCGGCCAGGTCCGCCTCGTTGCATCCCATCGACAACGCGAAGGGAACGGACCAGAACCCGCCCTCGGTGGCGTAGGCGCCAGCGCCGGATGAACCGGCGTCGAACTGCCCGATGGAGCCCGAGAGCGTGAACGCGCCGCCGGCCATCGCGCTGGCGCCGCCTGAATCGATGGTGCTCCAGCTCAGGTCGTACGGGCCGCCCGTCTGAGCGAGGGCGTGCGGCGCGAGCAGTGCGAGCGCGCCGATGATGGTCAGAAGATGAAATCGCATGGTTGAACTCCTTGCTGCTAGAGCGTGTGGGTAGGCCTTACTGCTGCTCTTCACGGGCCATGAGACGCTCCATCTCTTCGAGGCGGGCTCGCATGCTTTGCAGCTCGCGCTGGATGCGGAACTCGTTATCAAGGATGGACTGGTCGATCTCAGCCTGACTCTCTTCGGGCGTCAGGCCGCCGACGAACCGGTTGGAGATGTCGGGGCCGTCCCAGGTTGAGGGCGAGGAGATCGTGCCGTACGGGGTCGGGATGAAGATGCACGAGAGCGTGACATCGAACGTGTTGAAAATGCCAGATGTTGAGTTCTGGTCACCGAGGAAGTAGAACGTGTTGAAGCCCGAGTTCACAGAGAACATGCCATGGACCGTGATCGGGTTGTCGTAGCCCGCTGTGGGCAGGATCGCGGGGATGCGGAGCTCGAGGTCCTGGCTGCTCGGGAGGGAGCCATCGGAGCTGGACACGCCGAAGTTCGCAGTGGAGTTGGAGCCAAGCACGTGCGAGACCTGCGCCTCGGCCGAGGCGATGACCAAGACATAGCCGCTGGTCGGGCAGTTGATCGTGCGCTGGGTGATGATATCCATCGTTGCACTATTTGCCGTCAGGACGACGCCAGAGCTTGTGATGGATGCGACGCCCGGCTCATTGAGCATCTCGACAGCGTTGATCGAGCCGGAGGGAAACTGCACCGCTGAATCACCGGTGACGTTGGTTCGGAAGAACATTGTGCTCGCTTCGCCGCGGATCGTGACCTGGGTGCTCTCGGTGCCAGCCCAGTTGCCGTCAACCTCGAAACCGACGGTGGAGCCGCCGGAGTTCCTGCGATAGACGTTGAAGTACCCCCCGGAGCCAGTGCTGACATCCATCTGGGCGGTGATGATCGGTGTCCCAACCGCGTCGAAGATCTGGAGGTTGCCGCCGTTGTTCGATCCGTTGGCGTTGGCGCGGATCGCGTTGCCGCCGTTGGAGCTGGTGATAAACAGTTCGCCGCCCGCGCTTCCCCCTGTACCGCCGATCCGGAGCGTCGCCGGGTCGAAGATGCCGCCGTTGGATTTTTCGATCGCGACATCACCTGCGGTGGCGTCGAGCGTCGGCCCGTTGAGATAGGCGTCGGTCAGGTTGCCCATCGAAGACTCGGCGATCTGCGCGATGCCCGCGTACGACGAGTACGTCGCGTGCGGCGCCGTGGTGATCTCCTGGGCGGGGCTCATCGCGGTGTACCCGCCCACGCCAGCAGGACGGACCGAGACTTCCAGCCAGCGTCGGTCGCCCGTGAAGAGCAGGCCCGAGCCGCCGAAGTTGACGGTGACGGTGAACAGCCCATCAACGACCTGCACGTTGGTGCGCGTGATCGGGTTGCCGATAATGGTGGTCGCCCCGGCATCTGTGAAGAGGCGGAACTGGAAGTCGTACGTCCCGTCGGCCAGGGCCCCGGTATCGGACAGACGACCCTGGTAGGTAAAGGTCTCGGTCAGGGGCTGGGCCTGGGCCAGCCCCGCAGTCGCGGCCAGAACGCCGCACGCCATCGCTCGGATCAACGCAGTCTTTCTCATGTCGAACTCCTGTGCCTATAGGCATCTATGTGCTTGAAGGGCCTTTGGATCGGGCCGAAAATGGGCTACACTGGGCTGGCGAGGGGTCTCCCCCCGCTCTGGAGTGAGAAGCAGGAACGGGGCGGGCAGCCCATCACGGGCTCCAGAGATATTTTGGAGAAGTTGTGCGCGTATCCCGGGCTGATGAGCTCACCCAGATCCTCAACGATCTCGGTTCCCGCCCAGGCGGGGATGCCGCCGCCCTGATCGAGCTGGTCTACGACGAGCTGCGTCGCCTCTCCGAGTCATACCTCAGCAACGAACGCCCGGACCACACCCTCCAGGCGACCGCCCTGGTCCATGAGGCGTATATATCCCTCACACCCCGCACCAGCGGCTGGACGGATCGCACGCATTTCTTCAGGGCGGCTGCCAAGGCAATGCGCCACATCCTCATCAACCACGCCCAGGCCAAGAATGCGCTCAAACGCGGCGGCGGGGACCGCCCTCTGCGTCTCCACGAGACGTCGCTCATCTCGCAGACCCAGGATCTGGATCTGCTCGAACTCGACGAGGCCCTGCGCCGCCTCTCCGAGCTCGACCCGGACAAGGGGCATGTCGTCGAACTCCGCTTCTTTGCCGGGTGCACCATCGAGCAGACCTCTGCGGCGCTCGGCGTATCCTCGGCGACCGTCGAACGCCACTGGAGGTTCGCACGGGCCTGGCTCCGCGAAGAGCTCCGCACTCCCGAGGGGCGCGAGCATGGCTAATCCCGAGCGAGAAACGCTTCGGCGTGTCGAGTCGATCTTTCACGCTGCTCTCGAGCGCGCGCCCGAAGAGCGAGAGGCGTACGTCGAACTCGCGTGCGCCGCCGATCCGGCGCTGCGCGATCGGGTTATCAGCCTGCTCAGCGCCGACGACGACGAGAGCGCGCCGCTGGGCGATGGGCACGTCGCCCCGGTCGCCGGGGAGATGGCTCGCTCGGCGGGCGCCGCCGAAGACCTCGAAGGCCAGCGAGTCGGCGCCTACCGCCTGGTGCGCCGCCTGGGCGAGGGCGGGATGGGCTCTGTCTGGCTCGGTGAGCGCGACGATGAGGAGTTTGAGCGTCGAGTCGCCGTCAAGGTCATCAAGCGCGGCATGGACACCGATCAGGTGCTGCGCCGCTTCCGCATCGAACGCCGCGCCCTCGGCGCCCTTGAACACCCGAACATTGCTCGGCTGCTCGACGCCGCGATGACCCCGGACGGACGCCCGGCGATCGTCATGGAATATGTCGAGGGCTTGCCGCTCGACGAGTACTGCGCCGAGCGTGCGCTTTCGGTGCCGGATCGTCTCAGGCTCTTTCTTCGCATCTGCGATGCCGTCGAGTATGCGCACCAGCGCCTCGTGGTCCACCGGGACCTCAAGCCGTCGAACATCTTTGTCACGCCCACGGGAGAGGTGAAGCTCATCGACTTCGGCATTGCCAAGCTCCTCTCCACCGAGAGCCAGGAGCAAACACTCACCGCAACGGAACAACGCGTGATGACGCCCCGCTACGCCTCCCCGGAGCAGATCCGGGGCCAGCAAGTGACGACATCGACAGATGTGTTCTCGCTGGGCGTGGTGCTCTACGAGCTGCTGACCGGGCGCCCGCCGTTCGATTCCGCGTCCGGGTCACAGGCGGAACTCGGGCGATTGATCTGCGAGCAGGAACCGACGAGGCCCAGCACCGCGGTGACCCAGGTCGAGAGGTCGAGCGATTCATCGGGACGCCGGAGCGTTGCATCGAGCGTGATTGAGCCATCGCGCCTCCGGCGCGTGCTCGAGGGCGATCTTGACACGATCGTGCTCATGGCGATGCGAAAGGAGGCGGACCGGAGGTACGCGAGCGTGGCGTTGCTTGGCGAGGATATCCGCCGCCATCTCGCGGATCTGCCGGTGCATGCGCGCCCGGACACGGTGGGCTACCGGACGAGGAAGTTTCTGCGCCGGAATCGGGCTGCGGTTGTGAGCGGGGCTTCGATACTCATCGTTCTGATCGGGACGGTGGGGCTGCTGGGCTGGATGTACGCCAGGACCCGCAGCGCCGAAGGCGCCGAGTATGAGCAGCGTCTGGCCGCGGAGGCGAGGTTGGTCGAGGCCGACCGGGTGGCGACCTTCCTTGAGCAGATGCTCGAGTCGGCGACGCCAGACCAGGCGGACGGACGCGACCCCGAGGCGCTGCGGGCGATTCTCGACGCCGCCGAACGCCGGGTGGAGCTGGAGCTGGACGACCAGCCCCGGGTCAGGGCGCGAATCGAGCACACCCTCGGCGAGTGCTATCGGCTTGTCGGAGACTACGACAAATCCGAGAAGCACTTTGCCATCGCCGAGTCAATCCGCCGTGAACACGGCGATGAGCTGGGCGAGCAGCTCGCACAAACTCTGCATGAGCGAGCGTTGCTCGAGCTCGACCGAACAAACCCTCGCCTCGCGGGTGAGTACGGACGCCAGGCGATCGAGACATTCCGCGCCCTTGACTCGGAGCCCTCCGTTCGCCTGGCGGACGCGGAAGACCTGCTCGCGTGTGTTTCCCTGATGGAGGGACGCTACGAGGACGCGAGCCAGCGATTCGAGCTTGCTGGTCAGATGTATCGGCAGGTCGTCGCCCCTCACAGCCCCAAGCTCCTGGCGAGCTACGGCAAGCACGCGGTTGCGCTCGCGCAGCTGGGGCGGAGCGAGGAGGCGATCCAGATACTCAGCGCCGCCAATGAACAGCTGAAGACCTCGAACATTCCGCCGAGCACGCAGTCGCTCTCGCTGGCGAACAATCTCGCTGTGCTGCTGCGCCGGACCGGGAGAAACGAGGAAGCGCTGGCGATGTACGAGCAGATCATCGAAGCCTCGGCGGCGGTCTTCGGCCCGACCCACAGGATGGCGATGATCCCACGATCAAACCGGGCGACGGTGCTCCACAAGCTCGGGCGATTGGATGAGGCCGAGAGCGAGTTCCAGGCCGTGGGGAACCTCCAGCGAGAGATCCTCGGCCCATCGCACGACGACGCGATCTCCACGACCTTCAACCACGCGCAGCTGCTCTCGGATCTTGACCGTTTCCCCGAGGCCGAGCCGATGTACCGCGGTGTCATCGCCCTGTGCGCCGAGCGGCTCGGTGCGATCCACCCGCAGACGGCGCAGATCAAGGGCGCCTTTGGGCGAGCCATCGCCAAGCACGCCCCGGACCGGATCGCTGAGGCGCGGACGTTGCTTGAAGAACAGCTCAGCGCACTCCAGGCGACGCTCGGCGAGGCCCACCCCGCCACGATCGGCGCCCACGCCTCTCTTGATAAACTGGATATGCCGCAAAGCGCTGGACCGGCTCAGGATCCCGATCTCCCCTAGCGCATCGCGGACCGTTCGCCGAGAGTACGGGCTGAGCTCTACCGGTACGGCACCTCGCTGTCGAACGACTCGAGCGGCGGATCCATGCGATCCGACGTATCCGCAGGACGCAGCCCCTTCCGCTTGATGATCCGAACGCACGTGTTCCAGCGCAGGATCGCGTCCTCATTGCCGCCCTCGGCGATCGGCATCGCACGCTCGTACGCGTCCATCGCCTCGCGGAACCGGTCGTACACCGTGTGCTCCTGGTAGCCGGTATCGAGCAGCGCCTTCGCCCAGCGCTCGAGGATGACGCCCTCGTAGTAGACCCTTGAATACTCGTCGCTGAGCGTGCTGGCCAGCTCGCGCGCCTCGTCCGGGCTGACGTCGGCGCCTCGGAACTGGTCGGTCAGCGCGAGCAGCAGAATCCGCGTGGCCTTGTCGTGGTCCGGCGCCGCCGCGAGCACGTCCCGGCAGATGCTCGCGGCCGCCCGGGGTTCGTTCAGAAGACGGTACCGCTCCGCTTTCGATATCGCGCGGGGGACAGAGTCGAAGCTGATCTTCTTGAGCTCGTGCATGCGGAATCCCCTTCTAAAACGTTGGTCTATGTCTCTCGATCGACCTTCTTCTTGGCGCGGAAGATCCGGAACAGCTTTGTGATCGGGTCATAGAACTCGTCGTTGACCCGTTCTTTCAGCGGGATGATCGCGTTGTCCGTGATCGTGATGTTCTCGGGGCACACCTTCGTGCAGCACTTGGTGATGTTGCAGTACCCGATGCCGCCGTCGTCCTTGACCTGGTCGAGACGTTCTTCGATGTCCAGCGGGTGCATGTCGAGCGCGGCCTGATAGACAAAGTGCCTCGGCCCAGCGAACCCGTCGTGCTTGTGATGCTCGCGCAGAACATGGCACACGTCCTGGCACAGGAAGCACTCGATGCACTTGCGAAACTCCTGCACACGCTCGACGTCCCGCTGGTCGATCCGCCATGTCCCGTCCTCGTTGTCGGGCTTGCGGGGCTTGAACGGGCGGATCTTTTTCTTGACCTCAAAGTTCCACATCACATCCGTCACCAGATCGCGGATGCTCGGGAACGATCGCATGGGCTCGATCGTCACGGGTTTGCTCAGGTCAAGCTGGTCGAGGCGTGTCATGCACATGAGCTTCGGATTGCCGTTGACCTCTGCAGAACACGAGCCGCACTTGCCCGCCTTGCAGTTCCACCGGCACGCCAGGTCCGGCGCCGACTCCGCCTGGATTTGATGGACCGCGTCGAGCACGACCATCCCCTCGCCCACGCTCGTCGTGTACTCGGTAAACGAGCCCGTCACGTGGTCGCCCCGCCAGATTCGGAACGTGGTTGGCGAGCCTCCGGACATCAGCCCATCTCCTCGATGATCGCGGACAGCTCCTCGGGCATGGGCGCGATCGCCCGGCGCTCGAGCGTCATCGACCCATCGGCGCTCTGCGAGACCGTCGTGTTGTGCGACGCGTGGTCATCGCGTTTGCCCTCATAATCCTCGCGGAAGTGGGCGCCGCGGCTCTCGCGCCGGTCGATGGCCGAGCGTGCCACCGCCTCGGCGACAACCAGCAGGTTGTCCAGATCCAGCGCCGTGTGCCAGCCCGGGTTGAACTCGCGGTGCCCGTGCGCGACGGCGTTTCCCGCCCGCGTCCGCAGCTTCGCCAGCCCATCCAGAGCCGACGCCAGATCGTCCTCGTTCCGGACGATCCCGGCCCGGTCCTGCATCATCTCCTGCAGATCGTGCTGGATGTCGTACGGGTTCTCGCCGCTGTTCGCGTCGAGCGGCGCCAGTGCCGCAGCGTGCGCGTCGCCGATCTGTGATTCGTCAACGGTGGGGGCGCTGTGCGACTTTGCCCACTGCGAAGCGTGCTCGCCCGCCAGCTTGCCGAACACGAGCAGGTCCGACAGCGAGTTCCCGCCGAGCCGGTTGGCGCCGTGCAGCCCCGCCGCGACCTCGCCGCAGGCGAACAGCCCCGGGACTGCGGACATCTGCGTGTTGCCGTCCACATCCACGCCGCCCATGACGTAGTGCGTCGTGGGCCCGACCTCCATCGCCTCCTTGGTGATATCGACGCCGGCCAGTTCCTTGAACTGGTGGTACATGCTCGGGAGCTTCTTTTTGATATGCGCCTCGGCCTTGGGCATTTTTTCCTTGATCCACGCGATGTCGAGGTAGACCCCGCCGTGCGGGCTGCCGCGCCCCTCGCGGATCTCGCGGACGATGCACCGCGCCACGTGGTCGCGCGTGAGCAGCTCCGGCGGGCGGTTGGCGTCCTTGTCGCCCGTGACGTAGCGCCAGCCCTCCTCGGGGTCCGTCGCGGTCTGGTTCTTGTACAGATCAGGAATGTCGTCGAACATGAACCGCTTGCCCTCGCTGTTGCGCAGCACCCCGCCCTCGCCCCGGACACCCTCGGTCACAAGGATGCCGCGCACGGACGGGGGCCAGACCATGCCCGTCGGGTGAAACTGGACAAACTCCATGTCCTTGAGAGCGGCGCCCGTCTTGTACGCCAGCGCGTGCCCGTCGCCCGTGTACTCCCAACTGTTGGACGTGATCTTGAACGCGCGCCCGATGCCCCCCGTCGCGAGGATGACACTCTTGGCCTTCCAGACATGGAAACGCCCGCGCTCGCGGTCATAGCCGAACGCGCCCGCAATCCGGTCGCCGTCCTTGAGCAGGGTGACGACGGTGTACTCCATGTAGAAGTCGATGCCCCGGTGGATGCCGTGGTCCTGGAGGGTGCGGATCATCTCGAGGCCGGTGCGGTCGCCGACGTGGGCGAGGCGCGGGTACTTGTGCCCGCCGAAGTTGCGTTGGATAATCTTGCCGTCCTTGGTGCGGTCGAAGAGCGCCCCCCAGGCCTCGAGCTCGCGCACGCGGTCGGGCGCCTGCTGGGCGTGGACCTGGGCCATGCGCCAGTTGTTGAGGTACTGACCGCCGCGCATCGTGTCGGCGAAGTGGACACGCCAGTTGTCGCGGTCGTCCACGTTGCCCATGGCCGCCGCGACGCCGCCCTCGGCCATCACGGTGTGCGCCTTGCCCAGCAGCGATTTGCACACCACCCCGACCGAGACATCCCCGCTGGACGCCTCGATCGCCGCCCGAAGCCCCGCTCCACCGGCTCCGATCACCAAGACATCGTGCTCGTGCGTTTTGTAGTCGATTGTGCCCATCAGAAGATGATCCTCGGGTCAGAGAAGACGCCCGCCGCGAGCAGGCGTACATAGATGTCGGTCCACGCCACCCAGAACAGGCTCATCCACGCCCAGATCATGTGCCGCTTGTTGAGCGCGCTCACGCAGGAGTAGCACTTGCTGCGGATCGGGCGCCTCGCCAGCGAGTTGAGATACCCGCCGATCTGGTGCCTGGCGCAGTGGCACCCGAACGTGTACCCGCCGAGCAGGATCGCGTTGGTCAGTAGAATCACCGAGCCGAGCCCGACCCCAAACCGCGTTCCCTCTGAAGTTTCAAAGAAGAACGCCCGGATCGCGTCGTAGAGCAAGATCAGCACGAACACCGCCGCCGGGTAGAACACGTACCTGTGAATGTTCTGCAGAATCAGCGGCAGCGAGTTCTCGCCCCGGTACCCCTTGCGCGGCTCACCCACCGAGCACGCGATCGGGTCCGCCCAGAACGCCTTGTAATACGCTCCGCGATAGTAATAGCACGTCATCCGCATCATCACCGGCCCGCCCAGGATCAGCATCGCCGGCGAGAACGGCGCCCAGCCGGGCCACCACCCCGGGACCTCCGACGCGAACCACCGAGGTTCCCCCGCCTGCCCGAACAAAAGCGGCGAGTAGAACGGGGAGAGATAATGAGCGCCGCCAGCGTGCGAGAAGTAGTTCACGCCCTGGAACGCCGCCCACGTCGCGTACGCCACGAACGACGAAAGAATCACGAAAACGACGGCGGGCTGAAGCCACCACCGGTCCGTCCGCGATGTCTCCCCGAGACGGCGCTGCGGGAGATGGATGTCCGCATTGGTCAAGATCAGTCCCTTCCTGCCGGGCGACACAAGCCGAAAGAGCCTACCAGAAAATCACACGGGCGATATCCAGCCCCGCCGCTGCAGAGGCGTCCGCCTCCATGAGCTTGCCTGCCCTGCGGGCGAGGTTCGAGTGTGCTCATCATGGCGACCACACCCAACGCCGCGCTCTGGGGCCGACCTGTAGGTGGTTGCTCCAACTCCATGGCGTCACGGATAGCTGGGTAGCAGGCGCCCCATTGGCCTGAGCGCAGCCTCCCAGAGCAGTCCGCCCCTTGTCGCTCTTCAGCTCTCAAGGTGGAGGCCAACTCTGGCCGTGCCTGACCATCTGTGGCCATCTCGCACGCAGCGTCTCGCGTGCGCGAAGCCGGACGCCATCTGCGCCGTTGGCGCCCGCTTTGTTCTACTCCCCAGATGCCCCATGGGTATCTGGCGAGCCAACGCATCACCGCGATGCAGACTGAGCGCTCAACACCGTTGGCGAGGGAACATCGTGACCAGGGCTCAACCTCATGATCCGGATCTGCTCAAGTGGCCAGATGCAAGAGCCCTTGATGTGACGCGAGTTGATGAGCGCAAAGGGAAACGGCTGTGGGAGTAAAGGGACGATCCCACTCACTCTCCTGCCTGGTGACCTTCGGGCGCCGCCACCGGGGCGCGTTCTACGGCGGGGTCGCTGCGGCAGTGGGCGTTGTCACCCTGCGCGTCCTCTTGCCCTGGCCCCTCAAGGAAATCCTGACCCCCATGCTCGCCAGCGGCTCCTCGGGCGGCGCTCTGGAATGGACGCCTGTGCTCCTGTCCGGCGGGGTGTTCATTCTCATCGCCGTGCTGCTGGGTCTCGCGGATCTGACAGAACGCCTCCAGTTCGCGCGGTTCTCGATCTCGACGGTCCGCGATATGCGTTCGGCCGCGTTCGAGAGCGCCTGCCGCTTGAACGACGATCAGACAGAGTCAGGTGATCTTGTCGCACGTCTCATCGGCGATACCGCACGGATCAAAGCGGGTCTCAAGGGGTTCCTGATTCATGTCGCGACAAACGTCCTGCTGCTTGTCAGTGTGACGGCCATCCTGCTGTGGCTGTACCTCCCGATGGGGTTTGTGTTCGGGGGCGCCTGCCTCGCGCTGCTGGGGGTGACCGTGATCGGCGCGGCGTCGATGTACCGCACGGCCTCGCGCTACCGCACCAAGGAGGGGCAGCTCGCCGAGCACATCCACGAGACGCTCGCCGGCGATTCCGGACGCGCAGCCGCGTTCGCTGAGGTCAACGATTCATCCTCGCTTGCCGAGGCATCCCTCACACACACGCAAGGGCGAGCAACCTGGGCGGCGCACGCGATCTTCGGGTTTGCGGCCATCGGAGCCGTGGCCCTCGGCGCACACGGCGTGTCCATCGGACGCCTCGAAACCGGAACCCTCGTCGCGATCGCGATGTACGCGGTCATGCTCCGGGCGCCGATGATCCAGCTCGTCCGCCAGGGAACGCGCACAGGACGGATCCTCGCGAGCGTCTCACGGGTGGCTCACCTGCTCGAGACGGACCCGGGGCTGAGCGAGACGCCCCGCGCGACGCTTACCGACGCCATCGTGCTCGACAACATCAAGCTGGTGGCGCGCAAGGCCCTGGGCAAGAAGCGGGCCGTGCGGGTCGATCACCTCGAGATCCCCGCCGGGCAGCGGCTGGGCGTGATCGGACCGGGCGCCTCGGGCAAGAGTGCGTTGTTGCGCTTGCTCGGTGGGATCGATATCCCGAGTCGGGGCGTGATTTTTTGGGATGGCGCCGCCGTCACAGGCGACGACGCGCAGTCACGCCCGGACGCCGCGTACGCGAGCAGCGAGATGACATGGCCGCGCAAGAGTCTGTCCGACGTGCTCGGAGTCACGGGCGATGGGCAGCGAGAAAGCGTCGCGCTCAAAATCATGGAAGCCCTCGGCGGCAAGTGTCTTCTCCGCTGCCTGCAGGACGGGACCGCGACAAGGCTCTCCTCCTCGGAGTGCTCGCTTGGCGAGCGGACGTGCATTTCCATTGCGCGCGCCGTCGCCTCGCGGGCGCCAGTTGTTCTGATCGACGACGCGTGCGCCGACGGGAGCAGGGCCGCCGCGGAGCGGCGCGTCGAGATGATTCTCAATGCCTGCGAGGGACGCACCGTCGTGGTGGCGTGCCGGCGCTCGTCTATGGGAATCCTGTTTGATCGCGCAATCCACTTGCGCAGCGGGCGGGTCGTGTTCGACTCGCAGTTTGATGAGTCAGATCTCTTGCCCTCGCTCGCGGGCGGGCCAGAAGTTATGGAGGCCGAGCGTGAAGTTCGTTAGTCAAGCCCTTATCCTCGCCGCCGGGAGTGGCAGCAGGCTCGGTACGTTCTCAAACCTCGCTACCAAGTGCATGGTCGAGGTGGGCGGACGCCCGCTGATCGAGCACCATGTGCGGTCGCTCCGGGCGGTCGGCGTCGAGCGGATCGTCGTGGTTGTCGGGCACAACGCCGAGACGATCCGCAACTGCCTCGGAGACTCGGTCGAGTACGTCGAGAACACCAGGTACGCCGAGACCAACAGCCTGTACTCGCTCTGGCTCGCTCGCAACACGATCTGCGGGTCGTTCATCCTCATGAACTGCGATGTCCTTGCCCACCCGGAGGTGTTCGAGCGTCTGCTCGACTCGGGGCACACCGCCCTCGCCTACGACTCGGGCTCGGGCGACGACGACGAGCACATGAAGGTTCAACTCGACAGCGGGATGCTCCGCTCGATCAGTAAGAGCATGCCCGGCGAACTGGTCAACGGCGAGGACGTCGGGATCCTCCGCTTCGACGCCACCGACGCCGACGAGCTGTTCGCGGCCGCCGACGAGATCATCGCACGCGGCGAGTTGAAGATCTGGGCTCCGGCTGCGGTCGATCGCCTGGCCAAACGCCGCCCGATCCGGTGCGTGGATGTCCAGGATCTCGAATGGGTCGAGATCGACTTTCCCGAAGACCTGATCCACGCGCGGGACACGGTCTGGCCCGCGATCACACGTTCATTCGCGGAGCCGGGAGCCAACGGTCACGAGGCGAAAGCTCTTGGAGGAAAGGCAGTCAAAGGGCGCCCGGTTGTTCGGCGCACGCTCAACGCCGGCATGAACCGCAACGGTCAGCGAATCGCGAGTGAGAAACGGCCCTGAGCGATGCGCCCCGGGCCTCGGGTACCATGGAGTTTGTATTATCATGTCCTCTCCCTTCTCAGTATTGTTCACCGGGTACGCCCCGGTCCACTTCGTCTGCTTCCGCCCGCTGTACGACCGCCTCACCGCGCTCGACGGTGTGGACGTGTTTGTCTCGGGCGGGCTCCGCTCCAAAACCGAACAAGGGTTTGAGTATGACCTCGGCGGGATGTACACGCGGTTTGGCATCAACCCGTCACAGATGCTCACGGTCGAGCAGATCAGTGAGCGGGACTTTGACGTTCAGTTCGCGGCCAACACGAAGATGATTTCACCCCGCCACGCCGGCGCCCGGGTGCAGATCTTCCACGGGGTCTCGTTTCGGAACCGGGCCGTTCGCCCGGAGAATACCGACGCGGATCATTACTTTATCGCCGGCCCGTACATGCGCCGCGCATTCGCCCACTCGGACATCATGCCAGACGGAGATCCCCGAGCGCTGCCGATCGGCTTCATGAAAACCGACGCCCTGCGCAACGGGAGCGTTCGGCGCGAGGAGGTGCTTGACGCGCACGGGCTGACAGGCGATCGCCCGGTTGTTCTCTACGCGCCGACGGGCCAGAAGCACAACTCGCTCGAAACGATGGGCGAGAAAGTAATCAAGCGGATCGGCAAGTCAGGCGAGTTTGACCTCATCATCAAAACGCATGACCACCCCAGGAACCGGGTTGATTGGAGCGAACTGCTCAGCCCGCTCACTGGCGAGCATGTGGTTCTCTCGCGGGAGGACGACGTGTCGCATCTGCTCTGCGCCGCCGACCTGCTCATGACCGACGCGTCCAGCGTATCGAGCGAGTACTCACTGCTGGACCGCCCCATGGTCTTCCTCGATGTGCCCAAGCTGATCAACAAGGCGCAGGCGCAGGAGGGGGCGATGGTGGATCTGATGACCTGGGGGCGCCGGTGCGGGAGCGTGGTCGAGAGCCCGGGCGATGTGCTCGAAGCGATCGAGCAGGGGCTCACCCACCCTCAGCGACAGTCCACAATCCGGTGCGCGATGGCGAAAGATCTATTTTACAACCCCGGGAGCGCAACCGACGCTGCGTTTGAGTGGCTCGCGGGTCTGATCCCGGGGATGAACGCCGCACGCGGGGGCGCTGCGGTTGGCGAGGAGATGACACGATGACCAAGCTACAAAGCACATTGAACATCCTGTTCCTGTTGGGTCTGAGCGCTGCGGGAGCGGCGGGGCAGACGACAGAGCGAGTCAGCCTGGCGCCGGGCGGGCTGGATGCGGACGGGGCGTCGTCGCGCCCGTCCGTGTCCGCAAGCGGGCGATATGTCGCGTTCGTATCCGGCGCGACCAACTTGGTTCCCGGCGATACCAACGGGTTCAGCGACATCTATGTGCGCGACGCGGACACCGGCGCCGTCGTCCGCATCAGCGTCGCCATGCTCGGCGCAGAGCCCAACGCCAAGTCCAATCGCCCATCTATCTCCGCGGACGGGCGGTTCGTGGTGTTCTACTCAGACGCCTGGAATCTCGTCCAGGGCGACACCCAGACCTTTGACGCGGCCCAGTGCCCGCTATGCACCGGACGCCGTGACATCTTCATTCACGATCGTGACCCGGACGCCAACGGCGTCTTCGACGAGGGCGCCGTCGTGCTCGAGCGAGTCAGCGTCTCCTCGGCTGGTGTCGCCGCCAATGGCGGCAGCACCCGCCCGGTGGTCTCCGACGACGGGCGATACGTCGTCTTCCGCAGCAGCGCGACGAACCTGGTCCCGGGTGTCACCGACGCCCTGCGACATGTTTACCTTCATGACCGGGTCTCCGGGCTGACCACGCTCGTTGACGCCGCCCCGGGCGGCGCCGCCGGAAACGCCCGCAGCGATCGCCCCGCCATCTCGGGTGACGGGCGCTTCATCGCCTTCTTCAGCGACGCCACCAACCTCATCCCAGGCGACGGCCCAACCCGCGATGTCTTTCTTCACGACAGAGACCCCGACGCCAACGGCGTCTTCGACGAGGGCAATAGCGTTATCTCTCGTATCAGCGTCTCCTCTGCGGGCGCCCCTGGCAACGCCGCCAGCGGACGCCCGACGCTCTCCGCCGACGGACGCTACATCGAGTTCGCCAGCTTCGCGTCCAACCTTGTCCCGGACGACACCAACAACGCCCAGGACGAGTTCGTCCACGACCGGATCACCGGCAAGACGATCATCATCTCGCGCTCGGTGAGTGGGGGCGCCACGGCGGGCGCCATGCCCGACAGCGACCAAGGCCAGATCTCCGCCGACGGGCGCTTTGTCGTCTTCAGGAGCGCGGCGGTAAACCTTGTCATCGGAGACACCAACGCCATCGCTGACATCTTCGTGTACGACCGCGACTCCGACGCCAACGGCGTCTTCGACGAGCCCGGGGGCGTTCAGATCACCCGCGCAAACGTCAGCTCGGGCGAAGCCGAGGCCAACGCGCTGAGCGACACGCCGCGCATCTCCGCCGATGGTTCGCACGTCGTCTTCGCCAGTATCGCGACCAACCTCGACGCGGGAGACCTGAATCTCCTGGAAGATGTGTTCGTGCGCCGCCAGAAGGCGCCACCCTGCCCGGGCGATCTGGCCGAGCCGTTCGGAGTTCTCGATTTCTCCGACATCATCGCCTTCCTGGCCGCGTTCGGCGCCGCAGGCCCCCTCGCCGATCTTGCCGCCCCGTTCGGTGTCCTGGACTTCTCCGACGTCATCGCCTTCCTTACTGCATTCGCCCAGGGATGCCCGTGATGGCCTCGCCCATCTTGCAATGTATCCCGCAGTTCCGTCTTGCAGATGGCCGCCCCAATCTCACACCCGGGGAGCACACAATGATCGCAAGAGACACGAGCCAGACCAAGCCGGGGCGTTTGCTGCCCGCGTTCACGCTTATCGAGTTGCTCGTGGTGATCGCCATAATTGCTCTGTTGATTGGGATTCTGCTTCCGGCCCTCGGGTCGGCCCGCGAATCATCGCGCAAGAGTGTGTGTCTGTCGAATCAGCGACAGATCGGCGTGGGCCTGAACATGTACGCCAACTCATTCGACGACTGGGTGCCGCGCGAGGCGACAACGGCCGAAGACTCTCCCTGGGCGTTTGCGCTGCGTCCTCTGATGGACAATCGCTTTGGCTGGAGCGATTCGCCCCGGGATGGCTTCGAGAGCGCCGAGTACTTCCAGGATCCCAGCCGCAGGCTCGATGATGCGCACAAGATCCACTACGTCGCCAACGGCTTTAACTTTGAAGCGCCAGGCAACAGACACGGGCGCAAGCGACGCGGGCGTCTCACCCGTGTCCGCAGCTCATCAAAGACGCTCTACCTCACGGCCTTCAGCAACGATTCCGACGGGCACTACGCCCAGCGCGCCTACACACCCGGGGCGACCGACATCTCTATCGCGATCTGGTACGATGCATGGCGCCGCAGGCACATCCGCGGCGCCAACCGGATCATCCGCGTCGGCCTCTCCCGCCATAACGGCGGCGCCAACGCGCTCTTCTTCGACGGGCACGCCTCGTTCGTCCGCAAGAAAGTCCTCAAGGACGTCAACACCTGGGACGACGGCGACTACTCCCGCTGACCAAGCAACAGCCCGCCAAGCATCTCGCACCGTCAACATAACCAGACGTGCCCGGCGGCAGATCGCAACGCGAGCGCCAGAGCATGACGAAAAACGCCCCAATCTTCCCGCACACTGTGCCGGTCTCAAGTCTGCTGCTGCGGGCTTGACGCTCGGGGCGAGCGCGGCTGACGCCGCCGGATCCGCGACTGCGCCCGCCATCCCCACAGCGCCAGCCCCGAGCCGGACGTCGCAATAGCGAGCACGCTGAACACCGTCAGCAGCAGGTGGTTGAAGTTGTCCCGCCCGCCGTAATCCATCGTGTGCAGCATCCAGAAGAAATCGAACACCCGCCAGGATCGGTTGCGTCTGGCCGCGACCCGTCCGGTGCTGGCGTCGATGTAGAGGCGCGGGCGCTTCGGGTGGTCGAGCCTGACGCCGTACGCCGGAAGGGCGCCGCTGCGATACTCCGAGGGCGGGTCCGATTCGATCAGCTCAACGCTGAGCGCCTCAACATCATGCGCAAAGTCGCGCAGCGCCAGGCGCCGGGCTTCATCGGGCGAAAGAATCACAAGCGGCTCGCCGGTCAGCGCGTCGAGACGAGCGACGAACTCGCCGTCCGTGTCGCGCACTTCCCACGCAGGCCCGAGCCCCCGATCCTGCAGCGAGATGGTCGCGAGGTCGGCGTGCTCCATCCGGAGCTGCGCGACCTGCGCCCCAATGGCCTCGGGAAGAGCGCCGACCATGGCTTCGGACATCGGTGCGAACAATGAAGCCCCGACGTCGCGCTCACCTCGAACGTTGTCGAGCGGGAGCACACTGAAAATAAACCCGCCAACACTCCATGCGAGGAGCTGGATGCTGATCAGCAGCCCGAGCCATCGGTGCAGCAGGTACGTCGATTTGCGGGGCTTCATCGGGTGAATCTCATTTGCGATCGTAGCGGCGAAGTCGCAGGGCGTTCAAGATCACCGACACAGAGCTCACGCTCATTGCCGCTGCAGCGATCATCGGGTTCAGCAGCACGCCAAACAGAGGGTAGAACACACCCGCAGCGATCGGCACGCCCGCCGCATTGTAGATAAAGGCGAAGAACAGGTTCTGCCGGATATTTCGCATTGTCGCTCGGCTGAGCGATCTTGCCCGGACCAGACCATTGAGATCGCCCCCGACAAGCGTGATGCCGGCGCTCTCGATCGCCACGCCAGCGCCGGTTCCCATCGCGACGCCGATGTCCGCCCGGGCCAGTGCCGGGGCGTCGTTCACACCATCGCCGGCCATCGCCACCTTGCGCCCCTCCGACTGGAGCGTCGCCACAATCTCCGCCTTCTGCTCGGGCAGAACCTCCGCCTCGATCCGGTCGATCCCGAGCTGAGACCCGATCGCCTCGGCCGTCGTCCGGTTGTCGCCGGTGAGCATCACCACCGTCAGCCCCACACGATGCAGCGCGTCGATCGCTTCGCGCGTCGTCTCCTTGATCGGATCGGCCACCGCAAGCAACGTGCTCAGCTTCCCGTCGATCGCGGCAAACATCGCCGTGCCCCCGGATCGGCGCTGCTCTTCCGCCTCCTCCGCCAGGGGCGTGTGGTCCACGCCAGCGTCGGACATCAGCCGCGCCGAACCGATCAGCACCTCGCTTCCATCGACGCTGGCCCTGATCCCCTTGCCGGTGACACTCTCAAAGTCGCTCGCCTCAAACCGCTCTTGGGTCTTCGCGTCGAGCCCCTTGACAATCGCCTCGGCCAGCGGATGCTCGCTCCCGCGCTCCGCCCCCGCCAGCAGCGCACAGGCGCGGTCCTCCGCGATATCACCCACCACCCGGATCAGGACAAGCACCGGGCGCCCCTCGGTCAACGTACCCGTTTTGTCTACGACAACGGTGTCAATCTTCTCAAACTCCTCGAGCGCCGCAGCGTTCTTGATGAGCACGCCCATCTTCGCGCCCTTGCCCGCCGCCACCATGATCGACATCGGTGTCGCAAGCCCGAGCGCACACGGGCACGCGATAATCAGAACAGACACCGCCGCGATCAGCGCGAACGAGAACGCCGGTTCCGGTCCGACAAACATCCAGACCACGAACGCGATGATCGCAATCGCGATCACCACCGGCACAAACCATCCCGCAACCACATCGACCAGCTTCTGGATCGGCGCACGCGACCGCTGCGCGTCGGCGACCATCTGCACGATCTGTGACAGCGTCGTGTCCGCGCCGATGCGGCTCACCTCCATAACGAACGATCCCGCCTTGTTGACCGTCCCCCCCGTCACCTCGTCGCCCGCCTGCTTCTCCACCGGGATCGGCTCGCCCGTCAGCATCGACTCGTCAACCGTGCTCCGCCCTTCGCTCACCTCGCCGTCGATCGGGATCTTATCGCCCGGGCGGACACGGATCCGGTCGCCCGGCTTGAGCGCATCAACCGCGACCTCCTTCTCGGAGCCATCGCTGGCGATCAAACGCGCCGTCGTCGGCGCCAGCTTGAGCAGCTCCCGGATCGCCCCGCCGGTCTGGCGACGCGCCCGCAGCTCCATCACCTGGCCCAGCAGCACCAGCGTCACGATCACCGCCGCGGCCTCGAAGTACACCCCCACACGCTCGCCGTCTCCACGGAACGACTCTGGGAACAACCCCGGCGCCAGCGTGGCGACCACGCTGTACCCGAACGCAAGGCTCACCCCGATCGTGATCAGTGTCCACATGTTCGGGTTGAGTGTTCTGACCGACTGCACGCCGCGGACATAGAAAGGCCACGCGCACCACAGCACCACCGGCGTCGCCAGCAGAAGCTCGATCCACTGCGAGAGCGCGTGCCCGATGGCCCCCGCGAGCCAGTTGTCAAAGAACATATTCGCCATGACAGACACCAGCAGCGGCGTCGTCAGAACCACGCCGATCCAGAACCGCCTCGTCATGTCGTGCAGTTCCGAATCGTCCTCTTCCGCCGTCGCATCCACCGGGTCGAGCGCCATGCCGCACTTGGGGCACGCACCCGGCCCCACCTGGCGGACCTCCGGGTGCATCGGGCATGTATAGATCGCATCCGACGGGGCCTCGGGCGCCGGCGTCTGTGGGTTGAGATACCGCTCGGGATCCTCGCGGAACTTGCCCGCGCACTTCGCACTGCAGAAGACGTGCGTCGTCCCCCCGTGCTCGATCCGCTCAGCCTCAGCCCCCGCCTTGACGCTCATCCCGCACACAGGATCAATCGCCTCAACGCCCCCGCCCGGTTTCTCGCCTGATGTCATCGAATGCTCCTCAAGAGCTGCTCGGAGATTACTATTGACTCTGCTTACTTCTTCGGGCGTGACGACCAGTGCAGGTGCGCGATGCGCGCCTGCTCATTTTCCATGACGATGACATAGCTCACCGCGACCCGGTAGCTGCGCACCTCGTCCTGAACCTCAACCGTGAACGTCCCCGTCTGCTGAACAAGAACCGTGCCGCCGAAGCTCTCCTCGGTTTCCTTGGCGATCTCGAACCTGAAGTTCTTGACCGCATCCATCTCCGGCTTCAGGTGATGGTCACGATAATGCTCCCAGCTCCCTTCATCGGAGGCGTTCTCCAGGATCGAGCTGCGGTCGTCACCGATGAACAGCTCGGTGAGGGCCTCAAGATCACCCGCCTCCATCCCCGCGATGTACGCCTTGGCCACACCCAGCCCGTCAATGCCCGCCGTCTTGTCCTGGGCGACGCCGACCGCAGCAGCCACACTAACGCATGCGATCGCGACGCTCAAAATCAATGCCCCTGTCCGTGTCATGCGCCATCTCCTCAGCTTCTATAGATTCCAGACCCCTGCACAGATATCCAACTCGACCATGCTCGAGTGGGGCAGTTGGCGCCTCAGAATAGGCGATCCGCCACGCTTGCGGGCATGTGAGGCCACTGTGACTTGGCAGGGGGGGGGGCCTCGTATCAAGCCGCCCCCTTTGGTTTCGAGCCCAGATTGTACAATGCCGCGACAACCGCCCCAAAGAGCCACCCGAGGATGAACACCTCAATCACACCGATGATCGCTTCCCACCAGGGCATATCCCACCGCATGAGCGGCTCGACATCCCACCCGTGCATGATGCTGTTGAAGAATCGGATCGCCGCGTCGCGCGGCACAGCTAGCATCACGACGACACACCCGACGTACATCACCGAGCTGGCGCCCCCGAGCGCAAAGCCGAAACGTGTAATGCGAATCGTATTCATCAGACACCTCCGGGTTCTGTGTGGTCATCCTGCCCGTGGCCCCCATGGCCTTTCATCATAAAAAGATGACACGCGAACATCAGGACGATGAACACCAACAGTGTCACCCCTGTGCTCACGCCAAAGAGAGCCAGAAGAAAGATCAGCAGCAGCGGCGCCGCACATCCGACAAGCATTCGCAGTGAGTGACCCATCGAAAGACCCTCCCCGCCTGCGCAACGAAACACTCGACTACCTCGCGCCCTTCGCAGCAGGCTTCCCGCTGGGCCGCGCAGCCGCCCGTTGTCAGTCTGTTGGCCAAACTGCCGCGCCCCCGATTCTGTTCCCCAATGTGTCTCAAGGGGTCGGCTTTTGCATCCGGCGATCCTCACCCAGGGCGCCTCACAAAACAAGGCCCCACCAACGCCCGGCAGAACCGAGGCCGCGACGAGGCGGTGGTGCGCACAAAATCGCCGAGCGGTGATCTCACCGCTCGGCGATTTGAAGTGACAGTGGCAGCCCGTCGCGCTGCTTAGTAAGGCTCGTAGCGGATGTAATCCAGCCCCACGCTCGCGCCGGCCATCAGCCCCGTGTTGCCCCCTTGGTACACCGCGACGCCATCCGAGAATGCCGCTGCAGCGCTGCCGCCTTCCTCCGCGATCACCGCGACAGCCCCGACGTTGCCCGTGAGCTTGTCCTCCTGGAACCTGCTCATCGTCGCCGGGTCCTCAAACACGACCAGCATCTTGAACCCCTGCGCGCCAAGCTGCAGTCCCGCCGAGGCGGTGTTGATGTACGACCATCCAACCTGCGTCCCAGAACCGTTGAACACGGCCCCGCGCCCGAACTTGCCGCCAGTGATGCCCAGCCCATACTGACCAACGCTCGGGAACGAGATGTACCCGGCGCAGGCGCCCAACTGACCGTCGAGCCCGGAGACGTTGTCCTTGAACCAAGCTGTATTCGTCCGCGCGTTCGACGAGACGGTCGCCTGGTCCCCCTTCCTCGGCGTCGTGGAGCACGCCGGAGCAATCCCCATGACCGCGGCACACGCCAGTGTGATACCGAGCCTGGCCCGAACTGATCCCATTCGCATCGTTCTTCCCTTCGTGATGTGCTCGATTGAATGCACGCTCATGCGATCCGTTGAGCCCAACGCCCGCCATGTGATAAGCGCCTCCAAGGATAGTGGGCGCCGGCGGAGCGAGCAAATCCCGCAGCCCAGAACAGAACGCGTTCAGATGATGGACCGGTCGTCGCCCAAGGGCCTGAGCCGCAGGGCTCACCGGCGATCACATGACAACGCCGCTACGGGCACCCAGCCGCAAAGAACTGCAAGAACATCAGGACATCGCTGATATCGAACACACCCCGAGGCTCAGCCATATCAGAATACGGATCCCCTGCGGCGAATCCGACGAGGAAGGCGAGCACGTCGTTGATGTCGAGCACGTCGTTCTCGACAAGGTCCGCGTGGCACGGGCCAACCCACGCGACCGCAGCCTCAACATTGAGCATCCCCGCTCCGAGGTCGTCAGGATCAACACCCGGGTTAAGGCTCTCAATGTTGTCGCTTGTATCCCGCAGGGCGTCACGAAAGTCACTCCACCGCAGCACGGTCCCTTTTTCGATCAACAGCGCAGCCATCCCGGCTACGAGCGGCGCCGCAAAGCTTGTTCCGTCGGCCTCGCCAAACGAACTACCTGGCAGGGCAGTCCCGCAATCAACGGTCGGGATCGTGCTGATGAGATCGATGCCCGGCGCACACACGCTGACCTCTCTGTTCCTGTTCGAGAAGCCCGCGAGCACGCCGGTATTGTCCGTCGCCGCTACGCCTGCGACCTTGTTCAGCGATGCTGGGAAGAGCTGCTCCGCTCCGCCCGAGTTGCCCATCGACGCCGTGAAAATCACGCCAAGATCCACGCCATCGCCGACAGCGTCCGCGATGATCTTGACATCCGTCAGTGAACCAATGCTGAGGTTGACCACATCGGCGCCCCGGTCGATCGCGTAGTAGATCGCCTTGGCCACACGGAACGACGTCGTTGTCCCCTCGTCGTCGAGTACCTTGATCGGAAGGATCAGGGCGTCCGGCGCAACCATCAGAGCGAGCCCCGCGACGGCGGTGCCGTGCCCAACGGTCTCGTCAGTAAGCCCGTCGAGATCATCATCCACACCATTGCAGGTATCTACGAATGCTGCGGGATCATTCTCGTCCTGGTGAGCGGTGAAGGCGATCGCACCAGGCGCAATCGACCCGGACAGCAGCGGATGCGTCGGATCAATGCCGCTGTCGATGACGGCGATCGTCACGCCAGCGCCCCGGAACGAAACGTGCGCCGCATCAAGGCCAAGCGCATCGCGGGCAGGCTGAGACTGATACGCGCCCGGGCCTGTGAACAGGAAGATGCTCTGTGTACCCGGGCCAGCATCACCCGCCTCAAAGTTCAGCTCCGAGTTATCAATCTCGACATCAGCGAGAAAGAGCAGCTCGAACGCATCCTCGGTCATCACCTGATTCAGTGATACGAGGTACGTCGCTTTCGACTCGATGGTGTCGAGCAGCGTGAATCCATATCGCATATTCACTTCCGCGATATCCGCCCCGGGGACCAGCTCCAGAATGCCCTGGTCCGAAATCGGATCTCCCCCGAGCGAGCTCGTCGCGTGCGCTACATTCGCAAACAACACCACACAGGCAATCCCGATCGCAAGCATCCCACGGCGTTCTGTATGGCGTCGGTTCATGAACAACATTATCCAGCTCCTACTGCTGAAAAACCAGCCCAAAGTCCGGGATGGAGGCTTTCTTCTATGGCCTTCAGCTGCGCCGAGCGGAGACCGGCAAAAACTTTGGCCGTCGGAGACCCGTTATCGGGCGCCAGCGTGTACATATTCGTCATCAGTGTCCGTGCGGTTCGGTCGTGAGCCGCCCAGAGCGACGAGACCACACCCCCGGCGCCCGCCGCCAGGAAAGCCCGAATAAACCCGTACGTCTCCTCGCCCCGTTCCGTCTCCGTACGCCCCGTCTCGCACCCCGAAAGCACAACCACGGCTCCATCGAGGCGTGCGGAGAAGATCTCGCGAGCGGTGATCCATCTGTCCCCCATCCTCAATGCAGCCGCCATCGGGTTCCCCGCGGGGAAAATCCCGTGCGACGCGATGTGGATCACACCCGCGCGCCCCATCTCTCGAAGCACGCGGTCGGCGTCCGCCGCCTCACCAATAAGCAGCGTCGCGCCCTGAAGAACACCCGCCACCGCATCCGCTTCTGCCCGAATCTCGGGCGCAAATCGGTCCGGGACGCCGATAACGAGTGCGCTATCGCTCTTGCCCTCGGGCGCCGGGGCGATGGCCTGGGCAAGACTCACGCTCGGCATCCGCGTGATTGAGTACCGTTCCACCAGATACCGCTCTCCATCGTGCAGCGCCGGAAACGGGACCGCGTGCAGATCTGCGCTCGGGACAATCATGAGCCGCTCGATCCCGTCGAGGAGTCCCTCCAGCGGACGGAAGACCGCGTCGCAGAGTTCTCGCGCCGCCCGGACCGCTGCGGCTTGCCTCCGCGCCGCGCGCCCAGATTGATCGCTCCCGCGAACCACCACCCGCCGAAGCTGGAACCCCAGCCCTCCCGCGAGCTCTTCGAGCCGATCGATCGGGAGACCAAGATCAACAAACTCTACCGTCCCCTTCCGGAGGCAGTAGCACCCCATCGAATCGTGATACCGCGCAAACACCAGCGATGCCGCGTCCTCTGCGATGCCTCCGATGATCTCAAGCCCTGGGGTGGGCGTACCCAGCACCCCGCGAGCGGCGCGCGATGAGACCAGCCGAGTCTCGATCTCACCGATCGCCGACTCGGCCTCGCGCAGTGTTTCGAGCCACTCGCTCATCCGGATCTGGGAGCCTTCCCCGCCAGACGGGTCGAGGCGGCTGTAGCAATAGTTCACCCGTGCCCGCTCACGCGCCAGCCGCTCAAGCAGACCGCGCTCCTGCGCAGTGACGCTCTGTCCAACCTGCTCGCCCAGCTCCACGCCGCCCTGCACCATTTCCAGGAGAGCCCGTGATCGTGCCTGCTCTGTCACATCAAACGCCTCGACAACAGCGCCCAATGCGTCAGAGTCGAGCAACGCATCCGCACAATCCTGGTAGATCGCACTGTGATCTCCGAGGAACGCAGCGCGGCAGCGGTCGCCCCGCAGCGCCCCACGGATCCGCTCGATCTCGCCAATGGCGCGCCGATAGCTCGCAAGCGCGTCCTCACGCTGTCCGTCCGCCGAGAGCGTCCGCCCCAGGCGGTGATGAAGATCCGCCTGCACCGGGGGCAGCCCCAGACCATCCGCGATGCTCAGGGCTTGTCCCAGCAGGTCCAGCGCCGCGCCGGTGTCGCCGAGGCCAACCTGAATCTCTGCGCCGATGGTTCGCCGCGCGATCCGGTTGACGTGCGATTCGCCCTCTGTTTCCGCCCCGAGATCCGCGAGGCTGGCGCCCGTTTCAAGATCCCCCTCACGCACCGCGAGCTGCGCACAGAGAAGGTCAATCCGCGCAACCGCCCGCTCGTCGCCCAGCGTGTCCCATGCCGATCGGGCGCGCCCCAGAACCTCACGGGCGCGATCAGGCTCCCCCGCGATCAGCAACGCCCCCAGCCCCATCAACGCCCTCGCCTGCTCGACCGCCAGGCCCGATGATTCGAGCGCCTCGCACGACCTGGCGTAGAGCTCGACCGCGTCCTCGGTCAACCCTGTCGCGGCGTACACGTCCGCCAGCTCCGCCTCAATCCGCGCCAGATCACCCGCCGCCCGATCTTGCTCGAAAAACCGCCTCGCAAGCTCGAACTGCTTGATCGACTCGGAGAGGCGCCCCTGGCGCCCGAGCAGGTCCGCGAGATTTCCGCGCACAATCGCGGCCACACGCTCCATCCCCGCAATCTCAAGCAGCTCGCACGACTGACGAAACGCCTTCTCCGCATCCGCGAACCGTCCCAGCTCCAGCAGCGTCTCTGCCCGGTTCGACTGGATCTGCGCCGACAACGTGGGATCGACCCGTGCCAGCTCGAGCGCCCGATCGAACCGATCGACCGACTCGACCCAATGTCCCAGCATCCGCAGGATGATCGCGTGGTTCGTCACCGCCCGGAGCGCCAGCCCCGGGTCATTCGCATCCTCAAAGATCTGCTCCGCGTACACACAGGCCTCGATCGCCTCGTCAAACCGACCCAGACGCGCCAGCGACTGCGCCTTGGCCAGGCTGGCTCGGGCGTCCTCAAGCGGATCGTTGTTCTCACGCGCAATCCGCGCCGCCTCGTCCAGGGCGTCGATCGCTTCGTCGAACCGGTTGGCGTAGTTCAACGCGTGCGCCCAGGCGCTGCGAGACCTGGCCCGAGCGCTCGCGATCGCCAGTCGATCCGACAGCATGCGCAGCACCTCGCCCATCGCCAGCGCGCGGTCGAGATCGCTCATCACCAGATCCCGAACCTCGTCGATCAGTTCAAGCAGCGCCGGCTCTGCGACGTCTGTCAGAGCCGCTTCTCGCTCTCTCTGCTCTACCGGCAAAGAAAGTAAATGCTCAATCCTCGTTCTTGCTTCCGGGGTGGACATGTTCAGGGGATCTGCAGCGGACACACCTTGATCTCAAGGGCGTCCCGCCGAAGAAGCAGCTCATACGACCCGGCCGGCAACTTCGCCTTGAATGCGCCGTCTTTGGCGTCAACAACGATGTCCGTCGCCGTCCCGGCGCCGTCCACGATGGTCACGCTCCAGTCGCCGTCCTCGTCGGCGTCGATCTGCCCCCCGACGCTCCACAAGTTCTCGCCGCACGCGCTGATCTCGATATCCAGATCCGCATGCTCGCAAGAGAACGCAACCTGGGCCGATCCTCCCGCGCCACGGATCCCCGCGACCGCAGGCGTCAGGCGTGTATCAAAGTCAAGCACCGCTATGATCTGCTGAACACCACCGCTGAGCTTCTCGATCAAGCCCGGGCGCGCGTCACGCAACAACCGGCGAGCTTTCTTGATTGCTTTAGTCGAGGGCTCGCTGTGCGCCTCGGCCTGGAGGAACGCCGCCGAGGCCCGAAGGCGCTCGTAGCTCCGTCGCAGCTCCGGCTCGCCATCAAGCCTGGCTCGCAGTGCGCCGGCCGCCTCATCATCGAGGCTCCCGAGCAGCAGGGCGGTGAGTTGTTCAAGTTCAGAGATTTCTCGTGTCATGGTTGTGTTCCCCTGAGCAAGAGCATTCGCCAGCCCCCCAGATACGCCCAGCCTCCAAAAACCTCCAGATCGCTCGAATGCCCTCTTTATTCGCTCCCATCGCCCCCAGCCGCCAGATCGGAGAGCTTTTTGAGGCATCGTGCTCGCTGAGGCCCGATCGACCCCCGCGCGATCCCCAGCTGCTCCGCCACAACCTCGTACGACGGGCGGTCCGAGCGAAAGAGAGTTTCGAGCAACGTTCGGCACCGGGGGTCCAGCCGCTTCATCGCCTCGCGCAGGCGCTGTCGGTGCTCGCTCAGTTCCAGCTCCGCGTGCGTGCCGAGGGGCGCCTCTTTCTCTGCTGCGATGGACTGCGCCGTTGGCGTCCTGCCCCGCATGGCTCGCCAGGTCTCGCGCTGTGTTGTGGTAATCAGCCACGCCGGGAGTGTGCGTGCGTCCCTGAGTTTTGGCAGATGCTTGACGACAAGCGTCCAAACACCCTGGAACACGTCTTCCGCGTCCTGTTTCGTCAGCCCATGGCGCACCGGGATCGAGTAGACCAGCCTGGAATACCGGTCGATCAACGCGGACCACGCCCGATCGTCGCCGGCGATACAGCACGCAACCAAGTCAGTATCGGTTTGCTCAGAAAGTGGCGGCTCGGTCATCGGTGTGGTGGGGCTCCCAAGTCTCAGCAGTGTAAACACCCGAGACGTGGGCGGCAGCGCCCATGGCGTCGAGCGTGTGCTTTTTCTTGTGGGGCGTGTATCTCGACCTCCGCAACGCACTCTTTCGGACGTAGCCGCAGGCCGGCGGGGGATTCCCGGGCTGCGGAGAATTTTTCCGGCCAAGTTTCAAGCCGGGATCTCACAAGAGAACACGCGGGGCTTTCGCTAGGAGTACGACATGTTCAAGAAGATGACGACAGCAGCCTCCGCAGGCGCCATTCTTGCCCTCGCTGGCATGGCAAGCGTTCACGCCGGTCGCGGCGGAGTGCCCGACCAGATCCGTGTCGAAGCGCGTATGGAACTCGGTACCGACCTGGACCAGGCCAAGGCTCGCTACCGCGACCGCTTCCGCAACGGCCTGCTCGAACAGCGCTTCGATGTTGAGGCCGAAGACTTCAAGCCCGGCGCCGAGCTTGCTGTCACCGTCAACGGCGTCGCCGTCGGCTCCATGTTCGTCAACGACCTGGGTGTCGCCGAGATGCAGCTCCGCACCGCCGAGTTCATCGATGATCCCGGTGACGGCGCCCCCATCGACCCCGACTTCCCTCGCCTGATGGTCGGCGACACCGTCAGCGTCGGCCCGCTCAAGGGCGTCTTCCAGGCCGACTGATCCGTTCATCGTGCAAAGCGCAATCCCATGCCCGGCGCGCCGAAAGCCGCGCCGGGTCTTTCGCAAACCCTCGCGCGGGCCAGCGCCCACCGCAGCACTCGAAGGATCACACGTCATGTATCACACACGCTGCCTCATTGCCGCAATCGTCCTGCCCTTCGCTGCTTCGCCCATCGCTTTCGCTCAACCCACGCTCCCCGCTGATTTCGACGCGCCCGGCCAAACGCTTGACCGCATCTTCACCGTCGGCGGCGTTGTCGGCTTCACCGTGAGCGAATCGACCCAGAGTGTGTTCCAAGGCGGCTCTCTGCAAGTAGACATCGGCTTCAACAATGGCGGCTTCTTCTCGTTCCAGAGTGTCGGCCTCGGCGCCCAGAGCGTCTCGGGCGCCAACTTCAATATTCAGCCCGGGGCCGACACGTTCAGCATCACCATCCTCGCTCCCTCCCCTGCGGTGGGGGGGCTGCAGCTCTTTGTCACACTGCGCGACGACGACAACCATGATGCGATCATCAACCTCGCCGACGACGATGAGTGGATCAGCGATCCGGTCCCGATCGCTCCCGGCCTGGGCGTGTACAACATCCCCCTCGCCGCCTTCACCGACGCCAACCCGGGAGAAGGGGACGACACGCCGAACATCGGTTCGGGTCTCGCCGGCACGATGATCCTCACGCTCGAAACCCGCGAATCCCTCCCCGCCGGGCGGATCACGCAACCGATCACGGTTTTTCTCGATCATGGCGGCGTCTTTGCGGATGATCAGAACCTGCCCAATGCCGGTCCGTGCAACATCGCGGATTTTGCCGAACCGCTCGGCGTGCTTGATTTCTCGGATGTGCTCGCCTTCCTGACCGCCTTCGGCTCTCAAAACCCCGCGGCGGATCTGGCGCCACCGACCGGCGTCTTCGACTTCACCGATGTGATCGCTTTCCTCGGTGCCTTCGGCGCCGGCTGCCCGTAACCGCCAAGCCACACTGTCACGCTCCAACTCCCCCCGGCAGTTCGCGTCCGCCCCGCGGCGCGGACTGCCCTTTTTATTGCGCGCAGAGAGACGACACCGAGCACGCAAGTTTATCAAGAACGCCTGTATCCAGACCTGCCCGACATCCTCTTGAGAGCGGCCGAACCATCGTCATTCATCGCACACGAAACCGGAATTGAAGGAGAATCACATGAAACGCACAACCATCTGCATCAGCGCAGTGACACTGCTCGCCCAAGCCTCTTTGGGCGCGATCGAGTTCGGACTCCCCGCCTCACTCGCAACACCGATGCGCCCCTCCGGCATCGCCTCGGGCGATTTCAATGCCGACGGCATCCCCGATCTCGCCATCGCCACGGATCTCGTTGACAAAATCGACGTGTTCCTCGGGACCGGCGCTGGAGCCTTCGGTCCCTCCACGCCGATCTTTACCGGCGCCGGTACCGGGCCTGACAGCCTACGAGCGGTGGATATTGATGCCGACGGCGACCTCGACCTGGCCGTTGTGCTCAAGAACACCAACACCCTCCGGATCTACACCAACCCCGCGGGCGCTTTCACCGCTGGGCAGAGCATTGCCCTGGGGTCAAACCCACGCTCGCTCATCGCCGTTGACCTCAACGCCGACTCGACCCCGGACTTCGCCACGGCCAACCGCGATTCCAACTCCCTCTCCGTCGTCTTCAACACCGCAGGCGTCCTCGGCGCCGCTGTTTCCGTGCCCGTGGGGGGCGAGCCGCGCGGCGTCGGCGCTGGTGATTTCAACAGCGATGGCATCATGGATCTCGTCGCCAGCGACCGCGACAGCAGGTCCGTCAAGGTCTTTGCCGGCAACGGCGCTGGCGCCTATGCCCTCAGCGCAACGCTCCCCACAAACCTGCTCGTCCGCCCCGATGGGGTGATCGGTGTTGATATCGACGGTGACGGCGACGACGACATCGCCTCGACAGTTTCAGACCCCGCCTTTAACGCCGTCGCCTTGTACACCAACAACGCCGGTGTTCTCTCTGGTCCTGTCTTCGCCTTCGTCAGCGGTCAAAACCCGAGCGAGCTTGCCGCTGCGGATCTCGATGCGGATGGTGACGCCGACATCGCCGTGAGCAACAGCGACTCCAACACCGTCTCCATCATGGAGAACCTCGGCGGGACGTTCATCGAATCGGAAGCTCTTGCCGCGGGCACGCGCCCGGGCGCTCTGAGCCTGGCCGATCTTGATGCCAATGGCTCGACCGACATCGCCGTCACCAACACCGACAGCAACAGCACCACGATCTGGCTCAACGCCGGTGCTGCAGGGCCGTGCAACGCCGCCGACCTTGCCGAACCGTTCGGCTCGCTCGACTTCACCGATGTCACCGCCTTCCTCACCGCCTTCGGCGCGATGGACCCCAGCGCTGACCTGAGCATGCCCTTCGGCCAGTTCGACTTCAGCGACGTCGTCGCGTTCCTCGGGGCGTTCGCCGCCGGTTGCCCGTAAAGGGTCGATACCAGCTCTCCCAGCCTCACCAGGCTTCCCCCTCTGCGGCCCGCGCCCTTCCAGGTGCGGGCCGCCTTTTTGTGCACTCCGATCCAACGACGCCATGCGGGCGCTCGGCCTCATCACCTGGGCAATCACATCGACGTCAGAGAAGGGCGCCTCCTTCTGGGCCATTGGCGCCATTTGCCCAAATCGACTCCGCTACCCAAATATGTCCCAACTTCACACCATCGCGCCCTCTCTCCGCAGCGAATCGCCCCTGACAGATCGGAAAAACCTCTGATGATGCTCAGAACGGTCAAAAATGCTGTATCTCTCGCGCCCCGAGCGACTCTACATTGACAATCGTGAGCCCGGGTTCAGCTCACACCACCAACTCCGGATAGAGATTATGAAACGCACCACACTCGCGGCCGTCATCGTTTTCACCGCTTCATTCGCACACGCTCAAACGATCACGGTGACAACGCTCAATGACATCAGCGATACCCCTCTCTCAGCACAGGTCACAGACCTCCCCGGTCCTGATGGAAAGGTCTCATTCCGGGAAGCGGTGACCGCAGTCAACAACACGCCTGGGGCGCAGACCATTGAGTTTGCGATCCCTCAATCTGAGTTCTGGTCTGGCGATGGCGTGGCTCTGCTCCGCCTCGAAAGCGGGCTCTGGTATGTCACCGACGACGACACCACGATCGACTTCTCCTCCCAGGCCGCCAACATCGGCGACACCAACCCGACAGGGCTTGAAGTCGGCGTCTTCGGGCTCGAGCCCAACGGTTGGGGCCAACCGGCACTCGTGATCGCCGCAGACAACTGTGTCGTCAAAGGCATGGGCGGAGTTTCACTCCGCACACCTTCGATTGAGATCCAGGGAAACAACAACCGTGTCATCGGGTGCCAAACCCTCGGCGTTGAAATCGGCGCCGTCTGGCAGCAGCCTGTCGCGATGAACAACATCATCGGTGGCGCCCAACCCGGAGAGGCCAACGACATCGGCTTTATCGACATCCTCTCGTGGGCCGACAACAACATCGTCATCGGCAATCACCTGAACAGTGTCCGCATCGCCGGCACTGATTTCACCCACTTCCCGACCGCCAACCGCATCGGTGGCCCGACCCCCGAAGAGCGCAATGTCATCAACGGCTTCGGGTACATCGGCGAAGAGGGCTTCCCCGTCGGCGAGGGCATCCTCCTCAACAGAGCGCTAGACACCATCATCGAGGGGAACTACATCGGCACGACCACCGATGGCATGAGCTCGGCCATGCAACGCGGCCCCAAGGGCATCGAGGTCCGAGACTCCACCAACTCGATCATCCGCAACAACCTCATCTCTGGCCTCTATGTCCTCGGGACCAACCATGCCTCTGGCCTGACCTTCGGCACCGCGATCCACGTCAACGCCATCAACGCGGATACCGATGGTGTCATCATCCAGGGCAACCTGATCGGGACCGACGCCACCGGCCTCAACCGCATCCAGACATACATCGGTGTCTCGGTCGCCCAATCCACCGGGCTCTATACACCCCGAAACACGCTGATCGGTGGCGTCGAGCCCGGGCAGGGAAACACCATCGCCTTCACCGACACCTTCGGCGTGGTCATCGGTCCCCTGACGATCGGCGCAACCATCTCCGGGAACTCGATCCATTCGAACTCATCTCTCGGGATCGATCTTCTCCCGTTCTCGGGCGCCAGCGGCCCAACCCCAAACGACCCGCTCGACACCGACACCAGCGGCGGCAATGGCTTCCAAAACTACCCTGTCATCGACTCGGCATCGACCCAGGGTTCTTCCACAACCGTGCAGGGCACGCTCCCGAGCGCTCCCAGCACCAGCTATTTCATCGAGTTCTTCGCGTCACCCGAGTGTGACCCCACCGGCTTTGGCGAGGGCCAGCTCTTCCTCGGCCAGGTCGCCGTGCTCACCGACGCAGCCGGCAACGCCATGTTCGATGCCACACTCCCGGTCGCTTCTCCAGCCGGGTGGGTGCTCACGGCAACGGCGACCGAACTCGCAACTGGAAACACCTCAGAGTTCTCGCTGTGTTCTGCGATTACTCAAGAGTGCACCGCAGACCTGGCGCCCCCGTTCGGTACCCTCGACTTCTCTGACGTTGTCGCCTTCCTGACCGCCTTCGGCGCGATGGACCCCTCGGCGGATTTCGCCTTGCCGTTCGGACAGTTCGACTTCTCAGACGTCGTGGCGTTCCTCGGCGCCTTCGCCGCCGGCTGCCCATAACCCGCCTCTGCGATCACCATCACAACGACGTCCACCGCCAGCCCGCGCCCTCCTCGGACGCGGGCTGTCCTTTCTATGAGCGCAGACATTCTGCCCGCCCGGACCCCGACCTTTGCGGTGTCGGCGCGGGTATTCGAAAGAAGCGGGGCACACCGAGCCCCTCTCAGGCGCCGCCCATCCCCCACAGAACCCACGTCACCACGCACAACGCCAGTGAAGCGAAGCACATCGGAATGCCGCCCGCCATGGTGGGGCAGGTACCGGGCTGGAAGAGTTCCATGACGCTGGCCGCGATCGCGAGCAGCGAAACGAATCCAAACCCGATGAAATACATGACCGTTGCCCATCGCCGTGGACCGGCGACTGACCGGACGCTTCGCCTACCCCATGGGCATCGGCATCGGCGATTTCAATCTTGACGGGCGCCAGGATCTCATCGTCGCCGAGAGCTACGTCGCGTTCCCGCCGCACGCTCTCTTTGCGCTCCCGTGCCGCTTCCTCATTCAACGCCCCGATCACACGTTCGCTTCCGTCGAGCAGCAAGCGGGCGTTGAAAACAAACACTTCGCCATCACACCCCTCACCTCCGACTGGAACGACGACGGGTATCCCGATCTTGCCTGGGTCAACCTCAAGGGTCCCGCCCGTGTCTTCCTCAGCGATGCCGGTCCGGCGCGATCGGTCCGTGTGCGCATCGCCGAGACCAACGCCACGCCCGGAACCAAGGTTGTCGTCAAGACGACAAGCGGCGCCACGCTCACCGACTGGTACGTCATCGGCGAAGGGCTCGCCAGCGACCAGAGCAACCTGCTCATCTTCGGCTTGGGCGCCGAGGACACCCCGAAAAGTGTCACGATTACCTTCCCCGATGGCGAGCAGCGAAGCATCGCCTCCCCCGAGGCGGGAAAGACATACAACGTCAAGAGGTAGCGCCAACTCCCTTGAGAGAGATCAACCATGATCTCAACGCGCGAATCTGAAGGGCGCCGCTCGCTTCATGGAAAGGGCGTCACCGATCCGAAAAAATTGATAGATGATCACACCGGATCGACCCTCGCCCGTTCTCGCGAGAGACCGATCCGTTGAGCCAGCGGGAACCCAAGTCTCCGGAGCCCAAGGCAAGTCAAGCTGGCCTGACAAGCACAGATACCATCACGCCACACTCCGCTCCCAGAACGAGAGATATGACGTTCCGAAGGTGTTGAGCATCTCGACCGCCGTGTTCGCCTGATCGCTCAGTGACATCGCCGAAGATCTCGGACGAGATGAACTCGCGCTGCGGAAGCTGGATCTCCAGAACGAAACGCTTTCGTGATGTTGATGTGAGGCGATCGAGTTGAACCAGCGATGGTCCAGAGCAGGTGTGGTTTGTCCCCCGGGCGACTTGGCGTACCTCGCGACTCTCGAGGCGTGACGCAAGGGACCTGGACGCGTCCAATCTCTGATTATGAACAAAGCAGGTCCAAAGGTGTATCTGGCCCCGCTCATCCCCCTCTTGTGGTGAGAGGACTCGTACGAGACCCGACAAGGCGTCCTGTCGCTCCGCGAGTATCCCCTCGCCGCTCCCGGCGAGCGACCTCACGCGGGACGCGCCTGAATCGGCGCTCTCCGCATTAGAAACCGCCACCAGCGGCACTCGACACCCCCTGCAAACCGGAGGAGTACCCGTGCAACCCAACTCGATGACCGTTTCGACACTTCTCACTTGCGTCTGCTCGTTTGCCGCGACTGCACAGGATGTCTCGTGGGAACTCATCCGCCCATCCAATACCGGCATCCCCGGCGACTTCACCCAGGCCATCTTCATCGACGACGACGATTCACCCTGGATCGGCGCCTACACCCCCTTCTGGGAAGAGGGCGGCGTCAGCCACTTCGACGGAACCCGCTGGCGCGTCCTCGGCAACGTTGACTGCCCCCAGATTCTCTCGCCGCGTTTCAATGCCATCGTCAAGACCAGCGACTCCATCATGTGGATCGCTTCGGACAACGGACTCCTTCGCTTTGACCCGACCCAGGAACCCTGGTGCGTCACCAACTACCGACCCAGCAACTCCGGCCTCCCCTCGACCTCCGTCAACAACATCTCGCTCGCCCCGGACGGCACGCTCTGGATGGCCTGCGACACCGTCGGCGGCTCCACCGCCGGGGGTCTCGCGCAGTACGACCCCGCGACCGATACCTGGCAGAGCTGGGACACCTCCAACGGCCTCCCATGGTGGGCCGGCTGGGACTGGGTTGACTACGTCGCCGTGCAGCCCGATGCGTCGGGTGGGTACACCGTCTGGTTCGGCTCCAACGAGATGGGGCTGACAACCTACAAGGACGGCCTCTTCATCTGGTACGGCAGCCCGACTCCGCCCAACGTCGACCCCATGCCCACCCGCGTACTCGGAAAGAACGCGCTCGACGCCCAGGGAAACCTGCTCCTCTCCACAGACCAGGGCATGGCGCTCCGCGCTCCCGACGGTACCTACACCATCATCCCCGGCGCCCCGTCTGGAACCACCGATCTGCTCCCCAGCGGCCGCATCGTCGTTTCAAGCTCGCTGAATGCCCACATCTGGGATGGCTCCTGGACCGCGATCGGTCCGTGGGGCGGCAGCGCCACCTACGCCATCACGGAAGACTCCACCGGCGCCGTCTGGGCCGGTGGCATCGGCGGCTCCGCCAAGTATGACAACGGCTCATGGCAACGCTACCGCCTCACCAACACCGGCATGCTCGACTTCTTCGTCGAGGCCCTCGCCTTCTCTCCAACCAACGCCGATGTTGCGATGACCGCCAACGCCGGCCCGGGCGTTGGTGGTTTCGATATCTTCCATCCCGATCGCACCTGGACCAACGCCAACATCCTCACCTACGCCCTCGGTCTCCCCTGGCCCTACCCGACCGACAACACGACCGCACTCGCCTACCGACCCGACGGCTCGCTCCTCTTCTCCCCGACCAACAACGGCGTCAAGGAGCTCACCAACGAGGGTGTCTTCCTCGATCATATTTCCAACGGCTGGGCCATCGATCACATCGAAACCAGCGACAACGGGCGCGGCTGGGCCGCCACCAACAACGGCTCGCTCTTCATGGAAGGCGACGATGGGCTGTGGGACACCCGCTTCGCCAATGCCGACGGCCTGCCCGCCGGCCGGATCGCTGACATCCGTGCCGATCCTCTTGACCCCGCCTCAATCTGGGTCGGCGCCGACTTCGGCCTTGCCAAAACCGACGGCGTCAACTGGCTCCAGATCCCGCGCGAAGCCATCGGCCTCAACCTCAACACCCTCGGCTATCACATCTACGCATTCGATGTCGCCCCCGACGCCACCCTCTGGATCAGCTCTGGCATCGGCCTCTTCCACCTCGACCCCGCGACCGGTCTCTACGACACCTACGACCTCTCGAACTCTCCCCTTCCCTCCGACGATATCCACCACGTCGAGATTGCCCCGGACGGCTCCGTCTGGATCTCCATGCGCGACAGCGTCTTCCCCTACCCCGGAGGTGTCGCACGCCTCAAGGACGACCAGTGGACCGTCTGGAGCCAGGGCTCGAGCCCGCTGCCCCACAACCAGATCTCGGACTTGGAAAGCCGCGCCATTCCGGGCGGCTACGAAATCTGGATCGCCGCCACGAGCCAAGCCGTCGCCGTCATCACCGTGCAGACCAGCGCCGAATGCCCCGCAGATCTTGCCGCGCCCTTCGGCCAGCTCGACTTCTCCGATGTCGCCGCCTTCCTCACCGCGTTCGGCTCAATGGACCCCGCCGCAGATCTCGCCGAGCCGTTCGGTTCGTACGACTTCTCCGACGTCTCTGCCTTCCTCGTCGCATTCGCCAGCGGATGCCCCTGATCTGGAGGTTTTACCGTGATCGCACGCAAGCAAAGCATGGCAATCATCGTCGCGGGCTCATGCTCACTGAGCATGGGCGCACAGCCCGAAATTACCTACACAGTCCAGCAGCTCCCCGATGCGCCAAGCAATCAGCAAGTGTTCCTGACCGGGGTCACATCAGCCCAGGGCGAGGCATGGAGCGTCGGGTACTACCGAACAGGGTCTCAGACCAGAACGCTCACATACGCATGGGACGGCGCATCGTGGACCATGCGCGATTCCCCCAGCCCCGCGAGCGACGTTGGCACTGTGAACGTGACCCTCGCCGACGTCGATACTCTGGACGGTTCGACGGTCTACGCCGTCGGTACATATCTCGCAACCGGCTCCATCTCGCCAGACACCTTCCTGATCGTCTGGGACGGCTCAGCATGGACACACGTCGTCACGCCGGGCCAGAGCACCTTCGGAGCCCAGGGCTTTCTCTTCGAGAGCGTGCATGTCGATGAATCCGCCACCGCGTGGATGGGCGGGCAGTTCGCGAGCTTGGTCGGCTGGCCAACCGCCACGCTCGTCGCACTCGATAGTGGTTTCGATCGCTACGACGGACCGCTCATCTCAAACTCCGCCCACCGGATCCGCGCGATCGATTCCTCTGAGTCAGGCGAGATATGGGCTGTCGGCAGCGCCGGAGGATCAGCGGTCGCGATCGGGCGCCCCTACGCGCTCTACAACGACGGCTCAGGCTGGCACGAGCAGTCGCCCCCGATCACCGGAACCGGAGAGGTTCTTCGGGCGGTTGTCGTCGTCGCGCCCGACGACGTCTGGGCGTCCGGCGCTTACCAAGTCTTTGAGTCTCCCCAGATTGTCACCTACCCGCTCTTCTGGCACTGGGACGGGTCATCCTGGACTCGCCACGAAAGCCCGGCTTACGCCGAGGATCTCGTTGCCCTGAGCCCGACAGATATCTACGGCGTGAGCGGGAGCACCCTGGTCCACTGGGACGGTGTTGCCTGGTCGATCATTGCGGACATTGAAGGCCCAGACGCCCCATCCGCAAACCTGCGCTCTATCGAGATTCTTAGCCCGAACACGCTGCTGGCGGTCGGCGAAGCGCCCAGGAGCACCACGCCTATCGCCGTTGAGTTCACGATCGGATCCGCATGCGTTGGCGATCTCGCCGAACCCTTCGGCCAGCTCGACTTCTCCGATGTCGCCGCCTTCCTCACCGCGTTCGGCACGATGGACCCCGCAGCAGATCTCGCCGAGCCGTTTGGTTCGTACGATTTCTCCGATGTCTCTGCATTCCTCGTCGCATTCGCCAGCGGATGCCCATAGCAAACTGATCCTGTCACACCCCTCGAGCGCCCGCCCACACGAAGGAGTATCGATGAACCGCCTTAACCACACCTGCATCCTTGCCACCGCCGCCGGCGCCCTCGTCGCCACATCCGCCGCACAGGTCAACTTTGACCCGCCAACGACCTACTTCGTCCCCAATGGCGGCTTCGGCGCCTCCCCCACATACGTCGCCGCTGGCGATCTCGACGGCGACGGGACCATCGACATCATCACCGACTCCAACGGCCCGGGCAACGACCCGACCACCATCTTCTGGAACGATGGCTCAGGCTCGTTCTCCATCGGACGCACACTCCTCAGCGGCTGGGGCTTCGGCGAAGTTGATCTCGCCGACATCGACGCCGACGGCGACCTCGATGTCATCCGCGCCAACTACTTCAGCAACGGTGTCTACTTCTTCCGAAACAACGGCGACCGAACCTTCGAGCCCGGCATCTTCTACGCCGGAGGCGGTGGCTGTCTCGGCGTTGTCTTCGCCGACATCGACGGTGACTCGGACCCTGACTTCGTCGCCCTCGATAAGTTCGGATCGCAGATACGCCCGTACCGCAACATCAACGGCCTCGGCTTCACCTCCGTCGGCCTTTTCCCCTGCGGCGCCGATCCCTACTCCCTCGAAGCGGCGGACATGGACGCCGACGGCGACCAAGACATCGTCGTCGCCAACGAAACCGCCGACACCGTCACCATCGTCTACAACGATGGCTCCGGCGCCTTCACCACATCCCGAACCATCCCAGTCGGCCAACGCCCGACCGGCGTCGCGCTCGCTGATCTCAACGCCGACGGCATCACCGACATCGTCTCTGCAGACTGGGGCCCACTCTCCCCCATCAACAACACCATCTCCGTCGTCCTCTTCGACAACGACTCGCTCCCGACACCCGCCTTCCAGCTCACCGTCCAGGGCCGCCCGGGCAGCGTCTCTGTAGGCGACATCGATGGCGATTCCTTCCCCGACATCATCGTCAGCTGCGAGGCCGACTCGTCGTTCGTTGTTCTCCGCGGGCGCGGTGACGGAACCTTCGACGACTTCATTGCTTTTCCGGCGACCGTCAGCCCCGGCTCAATCTCCCTGGCTGATTTCGACGCCGATGGAGACCTCGATATTGCCTCCGCCGGAGCAGACAGCCTCGTCGTCTCCCGCAACATCACCGGAACCCCCATCGAGCCCACGCCATACCAGGTCGCATGGAACACCCAGTATGACAACCTCTCCAACGAGGACATCCCGACCCACATCACAATCGACAGCATGGGCGACATCATCGTCGCCGGTTCCACCTACTTCACCGCCAACGAGAACGATATCCAAGTCATCAAGCTCGACCCCGATGGCGTCGTGCTCTGGCAATACACCTACAACGGCGACGGCGACCACTACGACGTCGTCTACGAACTCCAAACCGACGCCGACAACAACATCCTCATCACCGGCGAATCCTGGGGCCTCAGCTTCAGCGTCCAGTGGGTCACCATCAAGCTCGACCCGAACGGCAACGAGCTCTGGGTCCGGCGCTACGACGGCGGCAACCCGCAAGCCTCCCAGTACCCCCGCGCCATGGCCGTCTCCGACTCAAACGCTGTCGCCGTCGCCGGGTGGGCCCGTGACATCACATTCCTCAACGTCCACTTCTCTGTCATCCTCTACGACGCCGACGGGAATCTACTCTTTGACGCCCAAAGCCCGGGTGTCACCGCCTCCGACGGGCAGTCAGAAGCGGTAGCGTTCGACCCCTCGGGCGCCGTCATCGCAACCGGCGCGGTGCAAGACGCCGACGAGTTCGGCGTAGAAATGCTCACCACGAAGCTCTCTCCCGACGGGACCGTTCTCTGGGCCGTTCGCCACGACGCGTCCGACGGCCCAATCTTCAACCAGACCTCCGGCCAGGTCATCTGGACCGACCAGGCAGGCGCCGCCTATGTCGGCTACCTCGCCGTAGGCAACGCCGCGGGCGAAGCCCGATTGATCAAGTACGACCCCGATGGCGCGCCCCTCTGGGACATCGCCCTCGCCCCCACTGGATCTCCCGCCAAGATTGCTCCTCGCCCCGATGGCTCACTCCTCGTCAGCGTCAACGTCGGCGCTTCAACCGTGCAGGTTCTCGCCGTCGATCCCGCCGGCGTCGTTCTCTGGTCCTCCATTGTCGATGCCGCATTCGCATCGTCCAACGCCCAAGGCCATCTCACTCTTCTTCCGTCCGGTTCGTTCGCCACCATCGACCAGATGGGCACGGATCTGGCGCTTGTCGTCCACGACGCCCAGGGCGCCTTCGGCAGCTCAACCACCGTTGACTCCGGCTCCGCGACCGACCGCGCCCGAGCGATCGCCGCATCGCCCGCCGGCGAGATCTACCTGCTCAGCGATCTCCAGCCCAGCACCCTCAACCGACGCGATTTCTCGATCTTCCGGCTCAATCCAGAGGCCCCACCCTGCCCTGCAGATCTTGCCGCGCCCTTCGGCCAGCTCGACTTCTCCGATGTCGCCGCGTTCCTGGTCGCTTTCGCGGCATCACAGCCCGAAGCCGACTTCGCCGCCCCCTTCGGCCAGTTCGACTTCTCCGATGTCGCCGCCTTCCTCCAGGCCTTCGGAGCCGGCTGCCCATAGAGCCCCAAAGCTCGCCAAGCCCAGACATGCCCCGCGAGTACAACCCCAACGCCCTCCGCGCACGAGTGCGGCCAGCCCCAACGGGCTGGCCGCACTCGGTTCGCGTTCAACAGTGAAGGCGCAACCCTCTTCGGACCACGATTTTCGGTACAAACAGCGAGCTGAGTCGTGTCCGAACACCGGCAAGCTCGGAAACGCATGGGGTATCGACCTCGATTCGGAGGAGGCGACCATGGCCTTATACCAACGTCCAATGGACAGCCCGGCATCACCATTCTGATTCAAGCCGCAGCAGACGGCGATTCAACCGACCCCGATTGTCTGCTGCCCCTTGTCTATGAGCAGCTGCGCCGAGACGCCCAACCTCGCCTGGCCAGCGAGCGCCCGGACCCCACGCTTTCGGCGACGGCGCTGGATACCGAGGCGTACCGCGTGATACCGGGGAACGCCGATCTGGCTACGATCCATATCGGTGAATGTTCGCCTGGTCGGTCTTCAGACCGCCGTATCCCTTGCGCCAACGGCAGTTTGTCTGTTCAGTCACCCCGGTTGGCTTGCATGCCAGCGCGACGGTCTGCCCCTGCGAGAGCAGAGCGAGTCATGCGGTCGCCTTGGCATGGTTGAGCAAGATCCAGCGTGTTGACGAGTCCCCAGTTGACGAGTCCCCAACAGATGGAAAGGATCGAAGATGGAAAACAAATCTGGGACCAAGATTTCACTGTTGGGTTCCATTTCGCTGGGTACCGGCGTCATGATCGGCGCCGGAATCTTCGTCCTGATGGGCCAAATCGCCGAGCTGGTGGGCGCTCTCTTTCCGCTCGCTTTCCTTGGCGGAGCAGTGGTCGTCGGCTTCAGCGCATACTCCTATGTCAAGCTCTCGAACGCCTACCCCTCTTCGGGCGGTGTCGCTACATTTTTGCGCCGCGCCTATGGCCCCGGCACCATCGCGGGGACATTTTCCCTGCTCATGTATGTTTCGATGGTCATCGCTGAAAGCCTCGTCGCGCGGACCTTTGGCTCCTACACGCTCCGACTCTTTGGGTCGGACACGGCTGCAATCCTGGTTCCCATCTTGGGAGTGCTCCTGATCGTCGTGGCATACATCGTCAATATCTCGGGGAATAAGACCATCGAGCGGGCAGCAAATCTGACCGCGGTAATCAAGATTGGGGGAATTACCGTGCTCGCGTTGGCCGGACTTGCCGTCGCGGGTTTCCCCTCGATCGGGGACTGGGGCGATGCCAATGAGGGCGTTGCCAGCGGTGGCGGTTTCAGTTTCATTGCAGCTCTTGCTCTGTCCATCCTGGCCTTCAAGGGCTTCACCACGATCACGAACCAGGGCGGCGACATTGTTAATCCGCATAAGAATCTTGGACGCTCAATTATCCTCTCCATTCTCATTTGCTCGGCCATGTACACGATTCTGGCGTTGTCAGTAGCCAGCAGCTTGAGTGTCGAAGAAATAGTCGTGGCCAAGGACTATGCGCTTGCTGCGGCAGCAAAGCCCATCTTTGGGGAATGGGGCCTGTTCCTCACGGTGGCTCTTGCAATTGTTGCGACCGTTTCCGGCGTGATCGCCAGCATCTACTCGGCTTCCAGAATGCTGGCGATGCTCAGCAACATGAAGCAGTTGCCGAGGCTGTATAAAGGCGTCAGCAATCCGGCTCTGGTTCTGACCGTCGTATTCGCGATTACCCTGACAGTGCTCTTTGATTTGACTCGGATTGCCTCGATCGGCGCCATTTTCTATCTGGTCATGGACATCTCCATCCATTGGGGTCTTCTTCGCCACCTTCTCAAGGAAGCGAAGGCGAAACCGCTCATTCCGATCTGCGCCATCCTGCTGGATGTCGTGATTCTCGGCGCGTTCATACAGCTAAAGGTCGCCAATGACCCGTTGGTTGTTGTCGTGGCTCTGATCGGGTTCGTGGTCATCCTGATTGCGCAACGCCTGTTCATGATCACGCACACAGACGACCAGGGTGTCATGCATATGGCAATGAAAGATACGATGGAGAAGGGTGGGGACACGACGATGAATGATGATTCGGACATGCCCGAAGGCATGGATATGGACTGATGACACCAGACCAGACGGCCTTTGGTTTCGTATCTGGACACGGCCTTGAAGTGAGCGTGTCCAAAGGATCTGCCCTTCTATAATCTCTGCTCGCCGGAGTTGGAGCACCACATGAACTTTCTGCGAAACGCATGGGTCTGCCTCCAGCATGTTCGAGGGCTCCTGATCACTTTGGTCGGTGTGGTTGCCGTGGGGGCCGTCGCTTTTTCGTGGGTTGAGGGAATCGAGTTGGCGGATTCAGCCTACTTTTCTCTCATCACCGCGTTGACCATCGGCTACGGAGATATCCAGCCAGCCACGGGCGTTGGGCGTGCTATCAGTGTCGTGATCGGTTTCGCCGGGCTCCTCACAACGGGTCTGGTCGTTGGGGTCGCCACACACGCTCTGCGCCTCAGTATGCACGAAGTGCCAAAACCTGACAACGACAGTTCGCTGTCGGCGCCAGACACAGTCCGAAAGCGAAATCCGTGAGGCCCGAGCCCGGGAGGATCCTAACGAGGTCGAGGCGAACAGTATTCGCCGATCGGTTTTGGCGATGGAGAATCGCTCACACTCCGAATCATCAAACTCGCCTTCATCAGCCGATGCCTCAGACTCTTGGAGCCGTCAGGCATGGCCTAGTTTCTCATCTTTACAGCGTATAGCACAATAAAACTTCGAAATGTTGGCGGGTTTCGTCACTGAATCCTGCGTGGTCCTACGGAGCCACCGTTCTTGAAGACGGATCGCTCCTGGTGAGTTTGTCTGAGAACACGTCAAGAACGTGGCGCTGTTGCGTTCGCTCACGGTGACGGAGAGAGAGGGATATCCATGCATGTGCGTTACGCGGCGCGCTGTTTGCTCACGGTGACGATACTGGTCGTGGCTCGATCTCACGCAATCGGTGACATAATTACTGAGCGACGATCTGACGCGCAACTCCATGCCTTGACTCCGCTCACGACCCCGGCGCCACGCAGCCCCGAAGATGGCCAGGGTCTTGAGATCAACGGGCTCGCAGGCCCGGAGCTTGGCGGAACGATGTGGGGCACGCACGCCGGGCAAGGTGAGCACGCGTTCGGCGGCACGTCCATCTTCGCGGATATCAATGCGCCAGGGCTCACACTCACGATTACCACCGAGTCAATCCCGCCCCCCGCTGGCAAAAAGTTCGCTGGGATCATCACGATCGACTTCAGCAACTTCGATCCTGTTGCGTACTCGGTCCACGAGATCGATATCCTCGGCATCAAAGAGCAATCCGAACCAAACTTCATCAACTCGATTGAACTCATCGGAGAGGGATTCGTCGAGACCGATGGCTCCAACATTTTCTGGACGGGGAGCGGTATCGGCCTCGATACAAACCCGATTATCGTGATCAAGTGGACCCAGGTGCCGTCGCCCGGCGCCCCGCTTTTGGTGTCGGTCGCAATCTACCTCGTCGGAGCTCGGCGTAGACGCCATGAATCCTGTACCTGACAGTCTTGAATCGCAGGGGTCCGCCATGAATACCCGACGTCTCGGCGACTGTTCATTCGCATCATCAGTAATGCTGACACTCCTGCTTGCACTCCTTGGCTCAGGGATGGCCGTTGCACAAACGGGCGCCGATCCTGAGACATCGCTCCACTTCGGCCCGGTCCCAGGATTCACGACCGCGCTCAACGAGGCGCCATCGGATCTGCTCATCCCCCTCGGAAACCAGATCCCTTTCAAAATCGTGCGCCGCTGGGAAGAGGGCGAATCGGTCCAATGGGAGGGGCAAAGCCTCATCTGGGCCGACGGCGAGAACGCTCTCTACGAGTTCAACCAGGTGGGCGAGTTTGGGATCGCTTGCACGATTCTCCCCGGTGGGGAACGGATCGAATGCGCCATCTCAGTACGCGCGTTCGAGCCCGAGGATCTGGCCTACACCTACGACGCTGGCGAGGTCCTCACGAACGTCCACGAAGACGCGACCAACGTCGAGACCGTCGCTCGCTACTTTCACCCGGACTCGATCGCGACGGTCCAGTGGGTCTCGCAGGACCAGCTTGTGACATCGGTCGAGAAGGCAATCCTCTTCTCTGCGCGCGCGATCCCACCCCGCGGGGCTGGGAACATACGCCGACCGGGCATCCGCGTCGATGGCCCACCCTCGCGTGAGTCCTCGCTGATCGAGTGGCGAGTCGATGGTCAGGCCGTGGGCGTCGCCGATGCGTCCTTCAGCTCGCTACTTCCCGGTGTTCATGCGGTTGAGGTTGGACCCCCTGGCCTCGCCAGCAGCTTCACACTGATGACCTATGAAATCGAGATCACTTCCGACTGGCCCTACGACAGCCCGCCAGAAAACGCCCAAGTCACGTACAATGCGACGACGAACCCGCCCGGGTTCGAGCACCTCGTCAACTGGCTCGCCGCGACCAAGCACGGAACCGCCGAGCCCACGACCGGGTACGGCCGGGACTTCACAACAACGTACTCCAATACACTCGGCGCCCACCAGCAGCACGGGCGATGGCGATGGGTCGGCGTCCGCGGCGACGACAACTCGGTGGGCATCGACGAGATCCGCAAACAAGAGAAGACCTGCCCCTGCTGCGATGAGAAGGGCGGAAACGTCATCGGGAATGACCCGACCGCACCGGTATGCGGCACAGACTATGTTGCCGATCCGGTGTACCTGTTCTCCGGCGAGTTCTTCGAGTCGGTGGTCGATCTCCGCATCCCCGGGCGCGGCGAGAACGACTTCATCTGGGCGAGAAAGTACCGTTCCAAGATCGGGCCGAGCACGCCCCTGGGAAACGGCTGGGATTACTCGTACAACATCCGTGTTGAAGCGCAGGGGCCAAACCTCGTGCTGTTCGATGGCAACACCCGCCAGGATGTCTATGTGCCGGGAGGTGACGGCGCCTGGACGGCGCGTGGCTTCTTCCGCCGATTCACCCAGGAGCTTGACGGCACGCTCACGCTGACGTTCGCTGGCCAGACGCTGTGGACGTTTTCAGCACTCGACCATCCGGTTGCGCCGGGTGTGATCACCTCGATCGTAGACCGCAACGGGAACGTGCTCGTCTTCAACTACGACGCACAAGGGCGGCTAAGCCAAGTGATCGATTCTCTCGATCGACCGATCCACATCGCGTACAACAGCGACGGCTTCATCGCCTCCGTCACGGACTTCGCAAACCGATCTGTTCGCTACGAGTATTACGCGGACGGCGACGCCGACGGCTCTGCCGGAGATCTCAGGTCGGCAATCACACCCCGTGTTCTCGCTGAGCCCGACTTCCCAATCCCCGCAGGGCACGAGTACCCGGACGGAAAGGCCACGGTCTACACATACACCACAGGTTTCATTGACGATCGCCTCAACCACAACATGACGAGCATCACGGACCCAAAGGGCCAGACCTACACCCGAATCTTCTACAACCCGACCGAGGATCCGGCGAATGTCCAGTTCGACCGCGTCATGAGTGAAGACTGGGGCGACCCGGGCGACGTCTTCCACTTCAGCTACGACGTCATGTCGCCGGCTGCTGTGAACAACTTCGCGACAACTCGAGCGATCGTCAACGACCGCGTTGGCAACGTCAAGGAATACTTCTACGACGAGAACAACCGGAACGTCATCCTCCGGGAATACACCGGGCGATGGGATCCCGATGCCCCCACAACCGTTGGCGACCTGGGCTCACCCGATTTCCCGAAACTGAGAGCGGTCGACCCGGACTTCTTCGAGACTCGATACGAGTACAACACCAACGACCTGCCACTCCGGATCATCTACCCGAACCTCAACGAGGAGGTCTACGTCTATGACACCGCGAACCCGGACCCGCGGATGCGCTCGAACGTGCTCATGCACTGTCGGACGCCAGGCCCGCTCGCCGCCGATCAGGGGATCATCTGCGAGACATTCGAGTATCTCGACGACTTCGGGGGCTGCTGTGGGTTCAACTACGTCACGCGCCACACCGACGCTCGGGGCAATGTCACCACCCACACCTACGACCTCATTACCGGCAACCGCGAGCACACCACACATCGCGACGGGGGTCAGGAAGATTTTACCTACAACACCTTCGGCCAGATGACCTCACACACCCTGCCCAACAACGGCAGCTCAAGCCGACGCACCGACGAATACACGTACTACGGCGCCGGGCCTCAGCGAGGCTACCTTCAAGACCAGATCATCGACCAGGGTGGCTTCTCGCTCACCACCACGAGCGAATACGACATCGTCGGCAACATCATCCGCACCATCGACCCACGCGGACACGACACGCTCTATGTCCGCAACCAACTCAACCAGGTCGTTCGCTCGATCTCCCGCGAGGTTGAGATTGGCGCCGTCCGCTACCTGCGCGACACGTTTTACGATCCAAATGACAACGTCGTCCGCACTGACATCCAAAACGTCGACGAGACGGACGCCCTCCAGCCCAACACCCACTTCACGACCATCTACGAGTATGAGATTCTGAACCGGCTGATCCGCCAGTGCGAGGAGGTCGGCGACTATTCGGGGGCATTTGGCGGTACGCAAGAGGTCCCCGTTTGTGACTGGCTCCCGGCGGACCAGTTCATCACGACCGAGTTCGCCTATGACGCCAACCGCAACCGCACGCTCGTCAGCTACGGCGAAGCCGTGGAAATGCGCCAGCCCACCAACACACTGACCACGCTCTACGACGAGCGTGACCTTACATTCCAAACCGTGCGAGCCGCCGGCGACCCGCTGGTCTCAACCGATCAGTACGACTTCGACGCCAACAAGAACACCGTTCGCGTCACCCAGGGGCTCGAAGGCGTCGCCCCGCGCGTCACGACATCGAGCTACGACGGCTACGACCGGCGTGTCAGCTCAACCGACCCGATGGGCAACGTCACCCGCTTCCACTACTACCCGAACAGCAACCTCGGCGGCGAGATCGGCCCCGAGAACCCGGGCGTCTTCAACCCATTCGCGATACAAACCTCTGGCGAGCTGATCGATGCCCAAGGAGTCGCGGGCAACATCCGCCTCTCCGAGTCCATGGCCTTCTACGACCCCATGGACCGTCCCGTCCGCCAGGACACCCAGTTCTTCGATACCGAAACCCAGACGCCCATCCTTGATGGCCTCTCGAGCGCCCTCACCGCCTGGAGCCAGAACTCCCAGGCCCTGCAGGTCACCAACGACAACAACCACGCCTCCTTCACCACCTACGACACAGCCAACCGGGTTCTCATCGAGACCGATGCGCTGGGCAATACGGTCGAATACCTCTATGATGCCAACTCAAACGTCACGCGGATTATCGAGATCGAGCTGTCCGACCTCGGTGCCCCAGCCCAGGTCTTTTTGACGCACATCACCTACGACGGCCTCGACCGAACGACTTCGACAACCGACAACATCGGCAATGTCAACCGCTCCCTCTACGACTCACGTGACAACCTGACGAGGACAGACGACGCACTGGGCAACCGAACCCGCTACGTTTACGACGGCATCAACCGCCTCATCACAACCGTCTACGACCTTAACGACGGCGTCGCCGCCGCGGGCACGCCCTCGGACGACTGCGAGACGCCCAACGCCGAGCCGGACATCGTCACCCGCCAGACCTGGGACGACACCTCCCGCCTCACCTCCCAGACCGACGACAACGCCAACGGCACGCACTACGCATACGACGCGCTCAACCGCATGGTCAGCGAGACCTACGCCGACTCCACCGTCCATCTCTACGCCTACGACGCCCACGACAACCGCATCCACACCATGGACGCCAACCTGAGCGAGACCGAGTGCGTCTACGACCTCAACAACCGGCTCATCTCAAAGAGCGTGATCCCGGGTCCCACCGTCTCGGACGACACCACACTCGAGACCTACGCCTTTGACGGCCTCTCCAGAGTTGTGGAAGCCGCGGACGACGACTCGGTCGTCGTCCGCGCCCACGACTCTCTCTCCCACGTCACGAGCGAAACCCTCAACGGGCAGACCACTACCTGCGTCTTCGACGGCGTCGGCAACCAGACCCAGTGCATCTACCCCAGCGGGCGCACCATCGACTGCGCGTTCGACGAACTCGAGCGGATGAAGGTTGTATCAGACGCCTCGACCGGCCTGATCGCCGAGTACGACTACATCGGACCCGGGCGCGTCGAACGCCGCGGCTATGGCAACGGAACCCGCGCCGAATACACCTACGACGGTTTCACCGGCGCCCCCGCCATTGCCGGCGACTTTGCCGTCAAACGCATCGTCCGCACCTCACACACCCGCATCGCCGACACCAGCGTCATCGACGACCGGACCTACACATGGGATCGCATGTACAACAAGACCCGGCGTGAGGACATCCGCGCGGGCGGGCCGCGCCTGCGCCACGACTACACCTACGACTCGATCTACCGACTCGAACACACCCTTGTCACCGACCAGACCGACCCGCTCGACCCCGTGCAGGTCCGCGATACCTGGTACACCCTCGACGGCGTCGGCAACCGCTTGGAAGTCACGGGTGAGATCGATCCCGGCACATACGCCCTGGATTCGACGGCGCCCCTTCCGGCGGACTGCCCCGTCAACCAGTACACCGACACGCCGTTCGACAGCCGAGAGTACGACGAGAACGGCAACCTCGTCCGAATCCTCGCCGTCACCGGCGATCTCGACGCCAACGGCGTTCTCGACATCATGGACCTCCAGGCCCTGCTCTCGCTCATGCAACCGGACCTTCTCCTGCGGGGGGGGAGTGCGGGGAGTGGGGGGGGCGCACGCAGGGGTCCGGGGCGGGCGGACGTCAACGCCGACGGGCTGGTTGACGCTCTCGATGTACAGGATCTGATCACTCGGATCCTGAACTCGCCCGCCCCGGGAGCCCCGGGCGGCAATGGCGCAGGCGCCGCCGCCGCCGTAGCCGCGGAGATCATGTACGACTACCGCAACCAGATGGTCGAGTTCAATGACCTGATCCTGGGCCAGCGCCACACCTACGCCTACGACGCCCTCGGCAGGCGCATCCGGCGAACCGTGGACGCCGACGCCGCCGCCGCCGGCCCCGACGAGACCCGCTACTTCTACTGCGGCTGGCAAGTCCACGAGGAGCAAAACGAGCTCGGCGCCGAGGAAGCAACCTACGTCTACGGCCTCTACATCGACGAAGCCCTGACCATGCGCCGCGCCGGGAGCGACTTCTACTACCACACGGACGAGCTGTACAACGTCATGGCGCTGACGGATGCCGCCGGCGCTGTCGTCGAGCGGTACGAGTACGCGGACTACGGCCAGCCGGTCAATCCCGATGACCCGACCGTGGCGGTCGAGCCGCCGGGAGATCCGTCGGGGGTTGGGAATCCATACCTGTTCACGGGGCGCCGACTCGATACGGAGACGGGGTGGTACTACTACCGGACACGGTATCTCGACCCTGTCGCCGGGCGGTTTACGACGCGGGACACGATCGGGGTATGGGGAGATCTCGGAAATCACGGGAACGGCTTCACACTCGCGGGATCGAACCCAGAGTCACGGAGCGATCCCTACGGCCTTAGCCAAACTGACACCTCGCCCTCGGGTCAATCCGGAGCAGAGACAGAGGTTGTGTACACCCGGAAGGGACACACTTTTAAGGGCAAACGGATCAAGAAGGGTGGAACACCGTGCCGAAAGGGTCCGCGAGCAAGGGATGCGATTATCTGCCGTCTTGACCTGGGAACTCCTCTCAAAGTGCTCGGCGCTACGAAACTATATTATAAAGTAAGATGCTGCTGCAAAATTGGGTATGTGTATAAAGGCTATACGAGCAAAGAACCACCTAAGAAAGAACCTGTTGATCGAGATATCTTGCCGCAGCGAACAAGTTCGGAGTCTATCAGAGTCCTCGGCTCCAAGGGGTAGGCGGGCTGGAATCGAGATCTCGGCCTGCCATGCCCCGCGCCGCCGAGATCGGTCTCGTGATCTCGGTGGCTCTTCAGGACGGGATTGCCGGGCGCCGTAGGAGACGACGCAGGCTTCTCCATGATTGAGCGAACGAAGCAACGCAGTATCCAACGGATCTGAGACAAGGAGCAAACCATGCGTTTCAAACACATCCTCCTCGCAGCGACCGCCGCCACCCTCACCGCCCCCGCCTTCGCCGACGATGTCTCCGCCGACGACGACTTCATCCAGACCCTCGACGGAACCTGGTTCGACTTCGGCGGCCCCATCGGCATCGTCAACTTCCTCGGCAACCCCTTCGACGGCAACCTCTGGGACACCGTCATCCGCCGCCTGGACGACGTCAACTTCCCCACCCAGGGCGGCAACCCGTGGGACGGTTCCCCGCTCGACGGGACCTTTGACACGATCGACATCGAGTTGGTCGTCCTCGAACTCAGGGGCATCGAGCCGATCGACATCGGCGGCCTGCTCTTCGACGTCACCCTCTCGCTCGACTCGGACATCAGCTCGCTCGGCTCCATGACGCTCCAACACGAGTGGAACGACGACGGCCTGTTCCAGGGCACGTTCGATTCCAGCATCAACGTCTTCGCCGACGCCCTCTTCACCCCCGTCGCAGGCGGCCCGGGCGCGCTCTCCGTCGATATCGATAACCTCGAGCTCTCCTCCGCCGGCACGTTCTGGTGGCACGGCGGGGGCGACGGCTTCCAGTTCGATATCATCCAAGAGGCTCACCCCGGCGTCGGCGTTCACCGGGGCAGGTGGGTGACGCCCGCTCCTGGCGGCGCGGTCGTGTTGGTCATGTCCTGTGGAATACTGGCAGGGCGCCGCCGGCGCCAGTGCCCGAGGCGCTAGGGCGCCCCCGCGCCTTGCGAGAGCGTATCGATCGCCCGCTCTGTCTCGACATATCGCCGATCCCCCTCGCCAAAGACACGCAGAGCATCCCGAGCCCGTGTCAATCGCTCGCTGGCCTCGTCGTTTTGCCCGAGTTCTGCGAGCGCCCGTCCCAAGTCCGCGCTGTACACCCACCCCCGCCAGTGCCCCGGGTACTGGCGCTCCATCCCCTCGGCTGCGGCTCGCAACAGTGGCTCGCCCTCCGCCGTCCGCCCCAGCTCGAGCAGCGCCCGCCCGAGCGCGTTCTCGCAGCGAAGCACGCTCGGGTGATCGCTCCGGTTGTTCCTCCTGAGCGCCCCGAGCGCCGCCCGGAACAGCTCTTCCGCCTGGACCGGACTGCCCAGCACGAGCATCGCCTCGCCCATGATCCCGCGGAGGAGCGCGAACGAATCCGTGTAATCAATCTGGCTCGGGTGGGCACGCGCCGCGTCGATCGCGAAAACCTCGTTCACCAAGGCGAGCCCCTCGCCCGCGGTTTCAGGCCCGAGATCCACCAGTACCCGTGCGAGCGCGATCTTGGTCGCCAGCACATCCCACTGGTTGTCGGGCGGGCTGACGCTCTGGAGGCGCTCGAGCTCCGGGAGAATCTCACGCAGAATCCGCTCAGCCTCGTCCAGCCGCCCGAGTTCATGCAGCGACCGCGCCTGTGCCAGGCTGAGCTTGGCGCGTCGGATGCCGTGGGCTCTTGAGCCATCGTCGTCGAGCTGATCGGGGGCAGTCGCCCGAGAGTCTCGCGCCAGGGCTTCTTGGGTGATCCGCACACTCGCCCACGGATCACCCGATCTCCGAAGCGCGTCGGCCTGGGAATCCTCAAGGCGCATCGCCATGAAGACTTGCTGTACCCCCGACTCAGGGAGCAGGCGGCGCGCGTTGCCGTACAACGCCGCAGCTTCCTCGGAGTCGCCATAGGTGATGAGCCGATCCGCCACCGATCTGCTCAGCGACATCTTGAGGGGCGCCGGCAACGACGAGGCGCCCATCAACCAGGCGGAGACGGTCTGAAGATCAGCACGCCTGGCTTCTCTCGATCCTGTTTTCGTCATGACCGGGGACCCGGTCGATAACCGAAACGCCAGGTCTCGCATCGCGACCTGCCGGCGTGTCTGCTTTGACTGCCAAGCAACCCCGCCGACACCGACCGATACGGCCAACGTCACCGCGACCATACCGCCAACAAGAGCTTTGTTCCGACGCGCAAACATCCTGGCCTGGTACACAACCGACGGGGGGCGTGCGAGGATCGCCTCGTGCGTGATGCACCGACGCAGATCCGCCGCAAAGTCCGACGCCGCCCCGTACCGCCTCGACCGATCCCGCGCCATCGCCTTCGCGACGACCGTCTCGATATCCCCGCGCAGGCGACGGTCACGATTGCCCAGCGCCACGGGCGTCTGCCGCTCGATCGTGTGGATCGCGGCGGCGAGCCCGGACCCGCGCACGTCGAACGCCGCATGACCTGATAAAACCTCGTACGCCATCACGCCCAACGCGTACACATCCGTGCGTGTGTCCGGCGCCCCGCCCGAGTTGCTCAACTGCTCAGGGCTCATGTAGACCAGTGTGCCGAGCACGCCGATTTCAGTGGTGAGCATGGTCGCCATGGACTGAGCGTCGATTTCGCCCGCGACACCAAAATCGATGATCCGCGGCTGGCCAGTCTCATCCACCAGCACGTTGGATGGCTTCAAGTCGCGGTGGATTACCCCCTTCTGATGGGCGTGGTGGGCCGCGTCACACACTCTGGCGAGCAGTTCCAGCCGCTCCTTGATCGGGGGCGTGTGACGACAGATGTATTCCGAGATCGGCAATCCAGTGACGAGCTCCATCGCAAAGAATGGGCGTCGCCCGCCCGGCGTATCAACAACACCTGCCCCATAGATCCGGGCGATACCCGCGTGATTCAGGCGAGCCAACAACTCAGATTCTCGTTCGAACCGGCGGAGACCGGCTTGCGAAACAGCCTCAGGACGGATGACCTTCAACGCTACCTCTCGCGGGGGATACTGCTGTCGGGCTCGGTACACGATGCCCATGCCTCCACGCCCCAACTCGCCGAGAACCTCGAACTGCCCGACCTTGTCTCCGGCTGTGAACATCTCTTCATCGGCAACCAGACGCGCCGCCATGCTCGCAAGCCCGTCGGGACCGAGGACGGAAGCTAGGTCCCCGGCCGCGTCCTCCGCCAGCATTCTCTTCACTTCCGCAATCACCACGGGCTCGCAGGAGGACCCAACGAGGTACGCTTCCCGTTCCGAGGGCTTGGCGTGAAGTGCTCCGTCAAAGAGCGACTTAATCGTGACCCACTGCTCCGGCGTTGGAGTTTTCATCCTTCGTCCGCCGGGGATCGCCCGCCGAGTGGCTCGCCGTTGATCTGTGCCAATAGCCAGGCGCGGGCCGACCTCCACTCACGCTCCGCTGTTCGCGTGGATATGCCGAGCAACTCGCTGGTCTGCTTGTTGGTCAAACACCCGAAGAATCGGAGCTCAACGATTCTCGCCTGAGTTGGGTCCATGCTCGCAAGCCGGCGCAGCGCATCATCGAGCGCGATGATGTCGATCGGACTCGTCTCCGCCTCCGTCTCCACGGCGCCGAGTGTTATGGACACCCGCCCCCCCCCGCGCTTCGCCGTGCCCCGTCGGACCGCGTGATCAACAAGCACACGACGCATGACGATTGACGCGACGGCGCGGAAGTGAGCGGCGCCATTCCAGTGAGCGCGCCGCTGATCATCCAGGCGTACCCACGCCTCGTGCACAAGCGCCGTCGGCGAGAGCGTGTGCTCGGCTCGTTCACTCTGCATGTATCGAGCGGCGATCGCGCGCAAGTCCGCATAGACCAGCTCAACAACATCCCCCGTACATTGGACATCTACAGGCCACTCCTCCATGAAAGCAGAGTATCAGCTTCATCCGAAAGATCCCCGTGGCGCCCCAAAACCCCGGCCGAAGGCTCATTTCTCGCATCAATTCGGGCCTGCTGCTGCAAATCTGTGCATCGATCGCCGTCTCGTCGCTCTTGGACTCGTGCGTCTGCCTCGCGGTAATGACCGCCGACAGCGGCGCGCCAGCGCCGCACTTGCGCGGCGTCTGCGGAGCACATCTTCGCCGCCAACCAAATACAGCAAATCCCCGCTCATGCGCCGAACATTCGAGCCGTCAGACACGACATAGGCGTTCACACACCTCGCGCCATTGCAGCCGCAACTGCAAACGCACAGCCAATCCATATCAAGAGCTGCTCAGCCGCCGGATGAGTTGACGGTCGTGTCGTAGCGGACGCCCTCTGGGACAGGCACGGGGACGCCGACAGTTGTGCCATGCTCGCCCTCTGTGACGCGCGAGCTATCTACCGCGACGAACGCGGTGAACGCGGACATGAGCCCGTGGTTCAGCGCCACGCTCTCGACCATTTCGCCCAGCTCACGCCGCTGAGAATCGCCGTGTGCCGCGATAGACTGCGCAACAAGGTCACGGATCTTCAGTCTGGCCCAGACGGTGTCCAGACCAGAGATGGACGCATCATCGAGACCAACCGCCCCGGTCACGAGCATCTCGGTCGCGACGCCGCCCGTGCGACCGCGAACGGTCACCTTCGCCAGCTCACTCGAAACGGCCCGCCCCTCGTACCGCGCGATCGCCACCACCGGGCGCCCGACGAACAGATCCGGCAGACGGCGCGGGTAAACCTCTGTCACATTCAGCCCAGCAAAGTCGAGCGTGATGTCCGTCATCGCCGCGTGCTCGACCCGATCGAGGAACAGGTCCATCACCGGCGCCGCAGGCTGGTTCAGGGGCACATACGCTGCAACACCCCGCCCGACACGGGCCATGCGGTCCATCAGCATCCGGTTCGGCGCAGATCCGACCCCGAAGCTGAACACGCGCGACTCGCCAAGAAGCTCGTTCATGGCGCCGAGAATCTGGGTCTCGTTCCCGATGTACCCGTCGGTCAGGAACGCCACGAACCGCAGACGCTCCGGGTCGTGCGGGAAGTCGAGCGCGGCCCTGATACCCTCGATCATCATGGTGCCGCCGCCGGACTTCAGGCCCGCGAGGTAGCGCTTGCCCCTGGCGATGTTGCCCTCTGTCGCCTGAAGCGGGCGGTTCCCCAGCGCCGAGGCGTTGTTCGAAAACTGAATGATCTGGAACGAGTCCTGCGGGCGCAGCCGTTCCAGGGCGCGCTCGATCGCGGCCTTCGCCTGGTTCAGCGGCGTCCCGTTCATCGAGCCCGAGCAGTCAAGCACGAAAACCAACTCGAGCGGCGACCTGGGGATGTCGCTCAGCCCGCTCGGAGGCGTGAGCAGCATCGCGATATGCCCCCCCTGACCATCGGCGTCCGCCTGCACAATCAGCCCCGGCTTGATCTGCTCCCCCGCGACGCGGTACCGGAGCACAAAGTCCCGGTTCGGGATGGAGTCGTCCTTGGCCAGCCGAACCCGAACGCTCGAGCCCGATTCCTCGAGCACCTCAATGCGGTGCGACCCGGAACTGACGCCCTCGATCTCCACGCCCGCCTCGATCACCAGCTCCAGCGAGATGTCGTGCCCGGAACGCTCGTTAGGCGCGAGGTACTGGATCTCCGTCCCCTGGCGGCTCGACCCGGGCGCCCCGCGGGCGACAGCGCCAATCCCGCCGCCAGCCGCCGCGAGCACCGGCGGGTTGAAGCGCGGGCCGACGACCATCGGGAAGACGAACTCAAACCAGCCGTCCATATAGCTCAGCGTGTTGTAGTAAGTGATGTCCACGTCGATCCGCTTGCCCGGCTCGATGTTGGCGACGCGCTGCGTACAAATGTTCGCTCGCTCCTGCGTAAGCAGGCTCGCGACGTGCCCCTGAGACTTCGCGGCCGCGTAAATCTGCTCCGCCTCGGCCCGCTTGCGGACGATGCCCCGGATCTGGCGGTCGCCGATCGTCATCACGAACCCGCTGACGCCCGCGTTCTGTGGCAGCGGGAAGACATACATCGCCTCAATCTTCGACTCGTACGGGTTGTGGAACCGCTGCTTGACGTTGACACTCGCGACAAAGCCCGCCACCGATCCGGTCACGCTCGTGTGCTCGAGCGGGACGGGCACGGGCTCACCGTCCGGCGTGAGCCGAGTCATAAAGGCGCCCGAGCCGGGGATGTCCTCGCCGCTCTTTGGCGCGCTGGCGGTCTCGGGCTGGACGATAATCCAGAGCTCGTCGGTGGGGGAAGAAGAAGCCAACGTGAGCTCGGAGGTCGCCGTTGCATGGGCGCCTTCCACTTCATTCAGTCCGCTCATTCTCATGCGATTTGGAGTAATAGAATTGAGACGGAGAGATCCGCGCCCGGATCTCCTCAGAAAACGGTTGGATCCGCCCTGACCGGCTTGAAGTGTGGACTGAAGGTCAAACCCCGGCGACGCCTCGTACGAGCTGGAGTATGCAAATCGCTGCGTGACCCCCAATGAGTTCTGATTCAGTGGCACTGAGTTGAGTCGCACGGCTCCAGGCGCCTGCCCCTCTGTAGACCGATGCGCCGTACCGGGGCCTTCGCACCCGGCAATCCCGAACAAGACCGCAAACAACGCGAGCGAGGCGGCAAGCATGATCCAGCGACACTTACTCATGGTTCAGACCCTTCGCTTTCGTTGGTGCTGTTGCTCTTCGTATTCGATTCGGGCGTGATCTCGGCGACCCAGACACGCGCCTCGATCCGATCCCCATCGCTGTCGCCCGCCGCTATCAACCGGACCCCGTGCACGAACTCGCCGCCTTGGGGTATGCTCAGGTGCAGACGCGCTACCCGGGTCACGCCTGACGGCGCATCGTCTGCGGTGGTGTACGCGGCGATGACGATGCGCCCGCCCGACAGCGCCGCAGGGTCGTAGTGGGGCGCCCGGGTATACGCCGGGTGCTCGCCGCCCTCGACGCCGACGAGCATCACCCGCCCGTCTGCGTCTGCGCCGACCGACCCCTCATACTCGATCTGCCACGCTCCAAGCCGGACGCTATCGCTGTCAATCAGCACATCAACCGCCACGAACCTCATGGGCGGGGCGCCGCGCGTCACCGCCGCACGCTCGGGTACGGGCGGCGCCAACGCGCTCATCAGAACGGCGCCGAACAACAACGGAACCATCATCAGTCGCCGCAAGCTCATCCTGACGCCCCTTCCAGCCTAGTCACGCTGTCCGCGATCCAGTCCGCGTCGGAACGTGTGCTTACGCCATCGGAGTTCAGATCAGGCCCGCCCGCGCCCGACTCCACCGCCCGGGCCAGCGCGTGCGCATCGAGGATGTCCACCACGCCGTCGACGTTCACGTCCGCAGCAGGCCCAATCCCCGCGCCCTCGACGAACCCGGGAACTGCGGGCGACCGCAGAACCAGCATCGTGACCACGGTCGCAAGCCCCAGGGTCGCCGCGCTGGCGCCCACAGTGCGCCAGGCGATGCGACGTCGGCGACGCCGAGCCAGGGCCGGCGCCGCACGCTCGATGAGACGCTCGCGAGTGATCTGGTCCAGCCCAGAACCACCGAGGGCGTTGCGCAGCTTTTCCTCCGTTTCGACAGAGATTGTGATGTCACGCTCAGCAGGATCCATGAGGCCTCCCAGGGAGAGAGCGCCGGGGGGCGCTTCCGTTCGGTCGATTCTGAAGAAACCTCAAAATAGCCCGAGCGACGGGTCTCTCCGCAGTGAGGCCAGAGCAGCCGCAAGCCGGCTCTTGACTGTTCCCTCGGGGATCTCAAGCGCGAGCGCCGTCTGGGCCACGCTCAGGCCATCGACGACCCGCAAATACAACACCTCCCGCACCGGGTCGCTCAGCGACGCGACCGCCCGCCGAAGACGCTCGTCCGGCTCAGCCGCGACGGTCTCATGGTCCGCAATGACCGTGCGCGTCATCGGTTCGGCCGCCCGCCGATCTCTCCGCCGGTGCTGCGCTCGGCGCCGGATGACCGTATACAGCCAAGGGCGGATGGAGTCCGTCACGACCAGGGTGGACGCTCTCTCGATCAGGAAAAGCAGCGATTCCTGCACGCTGTCCTCGCCGTCCGCCCGATTCCCGGAAAGCCGCCCTCCGACACCCATCGCCCAGGCGCCGTGCCGATCGACAAACTCAGCAAAGGCGCGGTCATCACCACGGGCGATCGCACTGACCAGCTCACCGTCTGTCCGCTCGGATGCCATTGACCGAGCCTACGCGATCGCACGCAGAGTCTGTGTTCCCACCCAACCTGACGCCTCCTAATCCCTGAGCGTGCGCCCGCGCCAAAACTCTCGGCTCCCTCCGCGCACAACAACGGCCAGCCCCAAAGAGCTGGCCGCACTCACGTTGCGTTCAATAGCGGGGGTAGGATTCGAACCTACGACCTCCGGGTTATGAGCCCGACGAGCTACCAGGCTGCTCTACCCCGCAATCGGTCTCGACGGTAGGCGCACCGCCAACTCCCGTCAACGCATCCTCTCCCTCTCCCCTCGATCCGCCCGCTTCCTCGCCTCTATCATCGCCCATGCCCACCCCCAATCGCCCCGTCAACGTCCTCCTCATCGGCTCCGGCGCCCGCGAGCACGCCCTTGCCGCTGCCATCGCTCGCTCCCCAAAGCTCGCCAAGCTCTACGCCACCGGGACCTCCAACCCAGGCATCGCCGCCCTCGCCCTGCCCGTCGATGTCCCCGCCGAGACCAAGCAGCTCTACCGCCTCCAGCAGTTCTGCGACGCCAAGCAAATCGATCTCGTCGTCATCGGCCCCGAAGGCCCCCTCGCCGATGGCTGGGCCGACAAGCTCGCGCTCAGCGCTGACGGATCGCGCCGCCGCCACGTCTTTGGTCCCTCCGCCAAAGCCGCCCGCCTCGAATCCGACAAGGGATGGGCCAAGAAGCTCATGCGCGCCGCCTCGATCCCCACCGCCGAAGGACGCATCTTCACAGACCCCGACGCCGCAGACGAGTACATCAAAACCCACGAAGATCCCCACGTCATCAAGGCCGCAGGCCTCGCCGCAGGCAAGGGCGTCATCATCCCCAACTCACTCGATGACAGCCTCGAAGCGATTGACCGCATCATGCGCCAGCGCATCTTCGGCTCCGCCGGCGACTCCGTCGTCATCGAAGAACGCCTCCAGGGCCGCGAGGTCTCCGTCTTCGCCATCACCGACGGCGCCACCCTCCTCATGCTCCCGCCATGCCAGGACTACAAACGCCTCGCCGACAACGACACCGGCCCCAACACCGGCGGCATGGGCGCCTTCTGCCCCGCCCCAGAACTCGACGACGACACACTTCAACGCATCGAATCCGACATCCTCATCCCCACCCTCGACGCCCTCCGCAGAGACGACATCCCCTACACCGGTGTCCTCTACGCAGGTCTCATGCTCACCCCCGCTGGCCCCAAGGTCATCGAGTTCAACTGCCGCTTCGGCGACCCCGAGTGCCAGACCATCATCTCCCGCCTCGAGTCCGACGCCATCGAACTGCTCTTGGCCCCGACCAACGCCACACTCGATTCCATCGACGTCGCCTGGTCCCCCGAGCCCTCCGTCTGCGTCGTCCTCGCCTCCGAGGGATACCCGGAGAAGCCCCACGTCGGTCTCGAAATCTCCGGCGTCGAAGATGCCGACGCCATGCCCGGCGTCACCGTCTTCCACGCCGGAACCAGGCTCGACGCCGGGCGCCTCCTCACCGCCTCCGGCCGCGTCCTCAGCGTCACCGCCCGCGCCGCCACGCTGACCGAGGCCCACGACCGCGCCTACGCCGCATGCGCCAAAATCAACTTCCCCGGCAGAGCCATGCGCACCGACATCGCTTCCAGCGCAGCAGTCATACCGCGCTAGCCCTCGCGTGAAATCCACCTTCCTGGTGGGGCCGGTTTCCAACCGGCCCGAGTCCGAATCCGCTACTCAGACCACGACACAACCGACCCGTCTGGTCAGTCCTCCGGGTTCTCTTCTCGCGCACTCGGATCCGAATCCCCAACCACGCCCCGCACCCACTCCAGCACGCCCACCCGCGCCGGATCATCACTGATCCAGAACACCGCCCCATCCCGCAGCACCAACGCCTCCCCCTCGTCCTCCGTCCCCCCGCTCCCAACCTCAAACACCCCCAGCACCGATCCCCCCAGCGATTCCAGCCGCACCTCACACAGCCGCCCCTCGATCTCGCTCTCCGCGCCGAGCACCTCAACCCGCGCCGCCTCCCTCTCGCACGCGATTAGCAGCAAGCCCTTGATCCCGCTCGCCTCCGCCGTGCTCACGCTCCGCCCCTCGCGCGTCTCCTTCCACCCCCGCCGATCGCGCCGGTACACCGCCAGCTCCTCGCCCCCATCCCCAAGCACCCGGACAGCGCCCACGTCCGCCGCCTTCACCGATGCCGGCACACGCGACACATACGCCTCTGCCCGCGACGTCAGCCTCGACAGCTCCTCGACACCCACAACCAGCACCACCGGCCCCAGCGCACGCTCCGCGACAACCTCGCCCTCGCGCTCAACCCCGCTACTGGCGCGCACAAACCTCGTCTCGCCCGACGCCTCGCCAGCCCCGCCAACCTCAAGCCGCTGGCGCGTCACCTCGCGCACAAACGTCTCCCCCTCCGCGATGCGCCGCACCGTCTCGACCTCGATCACCGCGATCGGCGCGTCCAGCCCCGTCACCGCGTCGTCATCGCTCCCCACCCACAGCCCGCCCCGGTCCCCCCCATCAAGCGTCGCCAGCCGCCCCAGCGCACGCTCGATCACACTGTCATTCCCCCGAACCTCGACCGGCTCGCGCACCACCCACCGCCCGCGCGCCCGCGCCATCACCACCCGCGCCCCGCCCCCTTCGATGCTCAGCGAGCTCGCCCCGCTCCCGACCCTCGCCAGCGCCGCCCCGTCCCGCCACGTCATCATCGATTCAAACGTCAACGCCGACGCCACATCGCGCCCGGCCCACGCCAGCGCCGCCGCTCCGTCATCCTCAATCACGCGCACACCCCGCCGCCCCCCGACGCTCCCGCCGAGAAGCTCAACCGTGGTCCGCCGCCCCCCGGCGCTGTCGATCAGCCACCGCGCCTCGATCTCTTCCTCATCCTCGCCCGTGCGCGCCCCCAGGCGCGCGCTCGACAGCGCCCGCAGCGCCCCCCGCACCCGCTGCTCGCGCGCCGCCCACGCAATCTCGCGCCCGTTCTCACTCCACCGCAGCACCCACCCCGTCGGGCTCCACCCCGCCCGCTCGACGCTCACCGCCGATCCGTCCGCGCCCACCACCTCCAGCCGCTCGACCTGCGCCGGATCAATCGGGATCCGCGACAGCGTCTCGAGAGCGCTCCCCCCGCCCCGATCCGCCCGAGGCCCGCCCGCCAGCAGATACACACAGGCCAGCGCCGCCGCGACCACAACCCAGATAAGCGCCGTTCGTCCTGTCACGCCCCGAGTCTAAGCCCAAACGCCCGCCCGCTCTCGCTCGCCCCCCCCGACGCCCGACATACTCATCACATGCCCCTGCCAGACCTCCAACCCCGCCCCCTCGTCGCGATCACAACCGACCTCATCGAGCGCAACACCCGCCCGACCGCCATCTGCACGATGGCCTACGCCCATTGCGTCACGCAAGCGGGGGGGCTGCCCGTCCTCACCCTCCCGATCCCCGAGCTCGCCAAGGCCGCCGCCCGCCGCTTCGACGCCTTCATCTTCTCCGGCGGCGACGACCCCGTCACCGAACCCTTCGCCGTCCCCACCCACCCCAAAGCAATCCCCATCCACCCCGACCGCCAGGCCTTCGAGACCGCCCTCCTCCTCGAACTCCGCGATCACTTCCCCGACAAGCCCGTCCTCGGCGTCTGCCTGGGCCTCCAGCTCATGGCCCTCATCGCTGGCGCTCATCTCGACCAGCACCTCCCCGATTCCTGCCCCAGCGCCGACCGCCACTGGGACGCCCAGCACCCCATCGTCCCCGAGCCCACCTGCGCCTGGCTTTCCCCGGGCTTGGTCCACTCCCGCCACAAACAAGCCATCACCAACCCCGGCTCGCTCACCATCGCCGCAAGGTCCGACGACGCCCTCATCGAAGCCCTCGAAGACCCCGCCCGCCGCTTCTACCGCGCCGTCCAGTGGCACCCCGAGCGCACCGATACCCCCGAACTCGGACAGTCACTCTTCAACGACCTCGTCAGCGCCTGTTAGTCCGCCGCCACGCCCGGTGCCACGGCTGACCCGCTTCGGGCAGCCGTGCCTCCCCATCCCTTACCCCAGCGCCGTCGAATCCTTCACACCCAGCGTCTTGTAAATCTCGCGCGTCGCCGTCGATTTATTCAGCGTGTACAGGTGAACACCCGCGACCTTGTGGTCCAGCAAGTCTCGGCACTGCTCCGTAGCCCAGTGAACCCCAACGCGCCGCACCGCCTCCGCCGATCCGTCCGTCCGGTTCAACGCCCGCATCAGCGGCGCCGGATACCGCGCCCCCAGCGCCAGCTCCGCCATCCGCTTCATCCCCTTCACACTCGTGATCGGCATCACCCCCGCGATGATCGGAACCCGGATCCCCGCCATCTCGCACCGATCCCGGAAGTCGTACAGGTCGCGGTTATCAAAGAACAACTGCGTGATAATCACGTCCGCCCCCTCGTCTACCTTCGCTCTCAGGTGGTCCATCTCCACCATCCGGTTTGGGCACTCCGGGTGCCCCTCAGGGAACCCCGCCACCGCAACCCCAAACCCCCGCGGGTCCGGGTGCGCCCCAGACTCGTTGAACTCCCGGATGTACCGCACCAGCTCCCCCGCGTACCGGAAGCGGTCGCTCTCCGGGTCATACCCCGCCATGTCCGCCGGCGGGTCTCCCCGGATCGCCAGAATGTTCGTGATCCCCGCCTTCGCGTACCGCTCCAGAATCCCCCGGATCTCTCCCTCGTCATGACACACACACGTCAGGTGCGGCACCGGCGTCAGCGACGTCTCCCGCTTGATCCGCACCACCAACTCATGCGTCAGCTCCCGCGTCGATCCCCCCGCCCCGTACGTCGCCGAGACGAACGCCGGGCGGAGCTGCTCGAGCTCCGAAATCTCACAGAACAGCGCCTCCGCACCCGTCGGCTTCTTCGGCGGGAAAAACTCGAACGAAAACGTCGTTCGGTGTTTGTTGAGAAGATCCCGAATGTGCATCAACTGCTCCGCCGCGTTTCGCCCACCACCCGACCCAGTTTAGCATAGTACCATATATCCGGATGAACGGATAAATGCCGCCCCGGGCCGACCGCCCACTCCGACCCTGTTCTCGGTCCAGCGCCCCCACGAAGGCAAGACGAATACGCATCCGCCCGGGTCAGATTCGCATATAGATGTATGCCGCGAGGATCGACCCATGCCCACCGACAGGATGACCGCCAAGGACACCATTAGCGGCTATCGCCTCCTCAACCAGTGCCGAGAACTCGGCGTCGATCCCGCTGACTGGCGCGACCACTTCTTCGAGGGCCTCCGCACCCTCGTCAACGCCCAGGTCGTCATCGGCGGCGAGATGCGCGGCTTCGACGATCCCGAAAGCCAGTTCCAGGCCATGGGCATCCGCCGCGTCGGCTGGGAATCCGAGCAGGCCGAACGCTCCTGGACCGAGTACGCCGAAACCACCCCCATGCAGCGCACCCCCGAGTACCCCCGCCTGCGCAACTTCCAAGGCCCCATGGTCACGCTCCAACGCGACGAAATCTGGCAGCGCGACGACTGGTACCGCTCCAAAACCTTCAACAACATCCACCGCGTCTGCGGCATCGACGACTACGTCATCTCCATCCGCCGCGTCCCGCGCCTCGGACACTTCACCAGCCTCTTCGTCCACCGCTCCGTCGGTTCCCCCGCCTTCAGCAAGCGCGACGTCGATCTCGTCAACCTCCTCCACGAAGAAGTGGGGGAGATGATCGGCGCCGAACTCGCCGCCGCAGCCGAGCCCGGCCTCCGCCGCCTCACCCCGCGCCAGCGCGAAGTCCTCGATCTTCTCCTCGACGGCGACGCCGAAAAACAAATCGCCCACACCCTCGGCATCTCCCGCGCCACCGTCCACGAATACGTCACCGCCCTCTACCGACACTTCGTCGTCTCCAGCCGCGGCGAACTCCTCGCCCTCTTCATCGGACGCGCCCGCCCCTCCCGCGTCACATGACGCCCACACCTCCTCCCCCGCCCCAGCGGGGGAGGTGTCGAGCGCAGCGACGACGGAGGGGGCCTCCCTCACCTCCCCTCTCGTAGAGCCGGTTTCCAACCGCCCTCTCTCTCTTTCTTTTCCTTACCTCCTCTTCTTCCTCCATGCATTCCCCCCCTCTCCCTCCCAGGGAGAGGGCCGGGGTGAGGGTCCGCTCCATCCTCTTCATCTTCCTCCATGCCTTCCCCCCCTCTCCCTCCCAGGGAGAGGGCCGGGGTGAGGGTCCGCCTTCGCCTCTCTCTCGCAAACCGCAACAACCCACCCCCCATCACAAGTAAACTCTCTGAGATGCCCGCCCCCGCCCCCGAAGCCCTCTCCCTATGCGCCTGCCACACCTGCGGGCTCATCCAGCGCCTTCCCCTCGTCCCCAGGGGCAAGCGCGCCATCTGTCAACGCTGCCGAACCCGCCTCATCAACGACAAGCCCTGGCGCAGCGCCTCGACCGTCACCGCCCTCTGCCTCGCAGCACTCATCCTCTACCCCTTCGCCATCCTCCTCCCCGTCATCAACATCAACGAGATGGGGCACTCGAGCACCTCCACCATCTGGTCCGCCATGGTCTCTCTGTTCAGCGCTGGCCAGCTCCTTGTCGCCGTCGTCGTCCTCATCGGCTCCGTCATCGCCCCCCTTGGCAAGCTCGGCGCCATGCTCGTCCTCTCCATGGGCGACCTCGTCCTCCACCGCCGCCGCCAAGCCATCACCTATCGCGCCGTCGAGTGGCTCGGACGCTGGGGCATGCTCGATGTCCTGCTTGTCGCCACCCTTGTCGCCGTCGTCAAGCTCGGCGACTGGGTCGATGTCCACCCAGGCCCGGGCGTCCTCGCCTTCACCGCCGTTGTCATTCTCTCCATGCTCGCCTCCGCAGCGTTCGACCCCAAAGCCATCTGGCAGGAACGTGACTCATGACGATCGCGCCCGACAACATCCCGACCGCCCGCGTCGTCCGCCGGAGACGGTTCAACCCCGCCTGGCTCGTCCCCCTTCTCGTTCTCGCGGTCGTCGCTGCGGTCGCCTGGCAGGGCTACGAAAGCCGCGGCCCACGCATCACCATCCGATTCAAAAACGCCGACGGCGCCCGCGTCGGCGACGCCATCGTCTACCGAGGCCTCCGCGTCGGCTCCGTCCGCGAGCTCTCCCTCGCGCCCGACCGCAACCACATCATCGTCACCGCCGAACTCACCCAAGACGGCGCCCCCCTCGCCACCCAGGGCGCCCTCTTCTGGATCATCCGCCCCGAGGTCAGCCTCGAACGCATCAGCGGCCTCGACACACTCGTCGGCCCCCAATACATCGCCCTCCTCCCCGGTCCCCCCGAAAGCCCCCTCGCCACCACCTTCGATGGCCTGCCCACCCCCCCCGTCCTCGGCGCGCTCTCTCAGGAAGACAACTTCCAGATCGTCCTCAAAGCCCCACGCCTCGGCACGCTCTCCGTCGGCTCGCCCGTCTCATACCGCGACATCCCCGTCGGACGCGTCGTCCACACCGAGCTCGCCCCCGACGCCACCACCGTCCTCATCCACGCCACCATCGACCCCGTCTACGCCCCCCTCATCCGCCAGCGCACCCGCTTCTGGAACGCCTCGGGCATCAGCGCAGACTTCGGCCTCTTCGCTGGCCTCTCCGTCCGCGCCGACTCCCTCGAATCCGTCCTCTCCGGCGCCATCGCCTTCGCCACCCCCGACCGCACCGGCGACGAAATCCAATCCGGGCACACCTTCACCCTCGAACCCGACGCCCCCGACTCTTGGCTCAAGTGGGACCCCTCCATCCCCCTCTCCCTCGTCCCCCTTGACGACTAATCCAACAACAACGACGAGCGCAAAACAAAGCCCAGGGACTTTCGTCCCCGGGCTCTTCCTGATGCCTAATGCCTAATCCCTGATGCCTACCCCTAGTACCTGTAATGCTCCGCCTTGAACGGCCCATCCACAGGCACCCCGATGTAGTCCGCCTGCTCCTGGCTCAGCTTCGTCAGGTTCACACCCAGTTTATCCAGGTGCAGCCTCGCCACCTCTTCATCCAGGTGCTTGGGCAGCATGTACACCTTGTTTTCATACTTCTCGGGAGACTGGTGCATCTCCATCTGCGCGATCACCTGGTTCGTAAAGCTCGCGCTCATCACAAAGCTCGGGTGCCCCGTCGCGCACCCCAGGTTCAGCAGACGCCCCTCCGCCAGCACCAGGATGCTCTTGTCCTGGCTCTTGAACCGGAACTCATCGAACTGCGGCTTGATGTTGATCCGCTCAACATCCGCGTCCTTCGCCAGCGCCTCGATCTGAATCTCATTATCGAAGTGCCCGATGTTCCCCACGATCGCCTTGTCCTTCATCCGCTTCATCTGCTCCAGCGTGATGATGTCCTTGTTGCCCGTCGTCGTGATGAACACGTCGCCAAGCTCCACGACCTCGTCGAGCGTCTTGACCTCGAGCCCCTCCATCGCCGCCTGAAGCGCACAAATCGGATCGACCTCCGTCACAATCACGCGGCACCCCTGCCCGCGCAGGCTCTGCGTGCATCCCTTGCCCACATCACCAAACCCGCACACCACCGCGACCTTCCCCGACAGCATCACATCCGACGCCCGGTTCAGCCCGTCGATCAGCGAGTGACGGCACCCGTACACGTTGTCAAACTTGCTCTTCGTCACCGAGTCGTTCACGTTGATCGCCGGGAACGGCAGCTTCCCCTCCTCCGCGAAGTGGTACAACCGGTGCACGCCCGTGGTCGTCTCCTCCGAGACGCCCTTGATCGCCGCGCAGATCCCCGTCCAGCTCCCGGGATGCTCCTTCTCCTGCTCGCGCAGCTGGCTCAAAAACGCCCCGATCTCTTCGGGGTCTTTGCTCGGGTCAAACTCCGGGATCTTCCCCGCCTTCTCATATTCCGCCCCGTTGAGCACCATCATCGTCGCGTCGCCGCCGTCATCCAGGATCAGGTTCGCCCCCTTCCCTCCGGGCCAGTTCATGATCTGACGCGCGCACCACCAATACTCATCCAGCGTCTCGCCCTTCCACGCGTACACCGGCACACCCCGCGGGTTCTCCATCGTCCCGTCAGGCCCGACCACCACCGCTGCTGCTGCAGAGTCCTGCGTCGAAAAAATGTTGCACGACGCCCAGCGCACCTCGGCCCCCAACGCCGTCAGCGTCTCGATCAGCACCGCCGTCTGCACCGTCATGTGCAGCGACCCCGCGATCCGCGCCCCGGCAAGAGGCTTGCTCTTCCCATACCGCTCACGCAACGCCATCAGCCCCGGCATCTCGTGCTCGGCAAGCCGCAGCTCCTTCCGCCCCTGCTCGTGCAGGCTCAGGTCACGCACCTTGAAGTCCAGCGTCCCGCGATCCGTCGTGATCGTGTCGGGCTTCGTCATCATCGCCGTCATATCCATGTCTCCATTCAATCGAGCCCGGTCCGGGCGTCCGTGTTGTACGTTCCGCTGTCCGTCCTATCGCCGCTTTCTTCCTCCCTCTCCAAAGGAGAGGGTTTCTTCTTCTTCCCTCTCCCCTCTTCGGGAGAGGGCCGGAGCGCCGGCTTCCTTACTACCTCCCTCTCCCTCTTAGGGAGAGGGCCGGGGTGAGGGTCTCCGTCTTCTCTGTCTTCTTCCGTCCTACATCTCTTCCGCTACCCGCCCAACCGCCGCAAACAGCCCCGGCCCCTTCGCCTGGCTCTCCCCGCGGATCGTTCTCACATCCGGCTTCCCAAAGCCACCCTCACAGAACAGCTCACAAAGCCGCTCCTCGCTGAACCCGAGGTGCTTGTGCCCCATCGTGTGCCGGTACTCCGTCCGCGTGTGCGCCAGCATGTCCACCACCAGCGCCACCCCGCCCCCCCGGTCGCTCCGCAGCACCCGCGCCATCTCACACAGCGCCCCCGCCGGATCGTCCACATGGTGCAGCACCAGCACACACACCACCGCATCCACGCTCGAATCATCCAGCGGCATCGCCTCCACCGCCCCCTGCACGAACCGCACGTTCCCCGCCCCGTTCAGCCGCTGCTCCGCCGCCTCGAGCATCGGCTCCGACTGATCCACCGCGATCACCTCATTCACACACGGCGCCAACAGCTCCGCAACATTCCCCGTCCCGCACCCCACATCCGCCACCGTCCACGTCCGCGGCAGCATCGTCAGCAGCGCCTGCGCCGTGAACTGATTCCCGAACAGCTCGCCCCGCAGCGCGTCCCACCCCCCCGCAAGGCGCCCGAAGAACGACACCGAGTCCGTCGCCCGCTCAGCAATCACCGCCCCGATCCGGCGCGCGTCCTCGCCCACCTCTGCGATCTCGTCCATCTGCCCGCGCACCGCCGCCCACAGCGACCGCTCATCGCTCGACAGATCATCAGGCGCCACGCGGTAGTAGCTCGCCGTCCCGAGCTGCCTCCGCACCAGCCACCCGCCTTCGCTGAGTACCTTCAGATGCCGGCTCGCCGTCGATTGCGGGATCTGCAGCACACGCGACACTTCCCCGACCGACAGTTCCTCCGTCTCAAGAAGCCGGAGCAGGCGCAGGCGGATCGGGTCGCTCAATGCCGCGATTCGATCGAGCACAGTCTGGATGCCGTTCGGGTGCTTCATCCGTTGATCCGGATGGATGGTACAACCCAAATCCCCGCCCGTCAAACGCCTCGCCGCCGCGCCCGACCCGATCGGTGCCACGGCTGACCCGCTTCGGGCAGCCGTGCCCCAAGGCCTGAGCCCTTTACCCGTCCGCCCCCGGATGCACCGCAAAGCTCGGCCCCACGATCTCGCCCAGCTCCTCGAGCCGCTCGACCGCCGCCGGGTCCTGCGTGTCAAACCACAGCACCTTGCGAAGCTGCGACACCTCGCCCGATCGCTCCCCGATCCGCCTGTAAAAATCCGCCAGCGCCCGGTGCGCCTCGGGCGAGGTGCTCCCGTCGATCGCCACCGCCTTGCGGTACGCGATGAGCGCCTCATCCATAAACCCCATCCGCTCGCTGTACCGCGCCACCCGAAGCTGACCCGCAGACGTCCGGTCCATCATCGCCAGCCGATCGAGCATCGCGAACAGATCCTCGGGCTCGCCCAGCGCAACCAGCGCATCCGCAAGCGACTCCGCGTACTCCATGTTCTCCGGCTCAAGATCGTGCGCCACCTCAAGCTGCTCCCGCGCCTGCCTCGGCTCGTCGAGCTGCAGATACGTCCGCCCCAGCCAGTGGCGTGCCCACGCGCTGTGCGGGCGCCGCTCCACATACGCCTCGTACGCCGTCGCGGCCCGCTCAAACTCCCCCCCGGCGTACGCCTCGTTCCCCGCGCTGCGCAGCTTTGTCAGGTCCGCCGACTCGACCACGATCTGGCGGGCCTTGCACCCGACCATCGCCCCGCTCAGCGCCACACTCAGCGTTGTCCCTGCGATCACCAGCGCAACCGCGCCCATCCCTGCTCGTTGTCCAAACATCGCCTCGCTCCGTCTCGGCGTTCTGTCCTCAGGGCGGCGCCCGCCCAATCCGCCCATCCTACCGCCTCTTCATCCCCCCCGCCCGCTCACCCATCCCATGACTAATCTCTCCCGTGCATCAGACCCGCGCCGTCCTCCTGCTCCACACCCGCCCAGGCGAGCCCTCGCACTACGACCTCCTCCTCGAACGCCCCCCGTCCTCTCCCGAGCGCGCTCAGGACCCCGACGACCGCCGCCTCATCACCTTCCGCCTGGACCACCCCCTCCCCGAGGGCGCCCCCAGCGAGCTCTCCGCCCAGCGATCGCCCGACCACCGAGCCCTCTACCTCGACCACACAGGCCCCCTCACCAACGCCCGCGGCTCCGTCCAACGCACCCTCTCCGCCCGCCTCACCACCCTGATCGAGACGCCCACCACTCTCCGCGCCGTCCTTCAAACCGCAGACGCCCTCATCGCCATCGACGCCGTCTGCACCGCCGCAGACCGCTGGCGCCTGCTCATCACCCCCGCACACAGCAATCAGGCGCCGCCCACCGCCCCCGATCTGGTAAAGTAGTTTCACCTGACCGGGGGCACTCGCCCGCACGCCGCCAGACACACACCCGGCGTCCCAGCGCGGAGGATCACACATGCGTCATGCGCGACCACTCTTGCACCCCTTCGAGGGCGACGAAAACTGGCCCAAGCCCGTCGAGCGCAAGCCCGCAGCGCCCGAGGCCAAACCCATCAACGTCTCCTCGTCCGAGGGCGAGGTCGATCCACGCCTCGCCGAGCAGGTCTTGAACAAGACCGAGGCCGCCAGCGCCACCGGCTCCTCCAAAATCCGCACCTTCCAGCAAAACCTCGGCGGTAAACGCCACGAAAACTCCTGGCAGCGCACCCCCAACGTCACCGGCTCCGGCGCCATCCACGTCAAAAGCTTCCACTGCAAGCTCACAGGCGACTCCCTCACCTTTCTCGACCAACAGATCAACGAGTGGCTCGACTCTCACCCCCAGTACGAGGTCAAGCTCGTCACCACCACCGTCGGCGAGTGGTCCGGCAAATCCAAAGAACCCAACATCATCATCAACATCTGGGTCTGATCTCTTCTCCCATCCCTCGTGGCACGGGCGTCCCGCCCGTGATCTCCCTGCCTCTCTCCTCTCTCTTCCCTGTACCATCCCCGCGTGACGAACGAACCCCCAATCTCTCAACCCCTCCTCTCCGTCCGAAATCTCCGCGTCCACTTCCCCGTCCGCTCCGGCGCCCTCCAACGCACCACCTCCCACGTCAAAGCCGTTGACGATGTCTCCCTCGACATCCACCCCGCCGAAACCCTCGGCCTCGTAGGCGAGTCCGGCTCCGGCAAAACCACCGTCGGCCGCGCCATCCTCCGCCTCGTCCACACCACCTCCGGCTCCGTCACCTTCGACGCCTCCAACGTCCTCGCCGCCAACGCGCCCCAGCTCAAGGCTCTCCGCCGCCAGATGCAGATCATCTTCCAGGACCCCGCCGGCTCACTGAACCCGCGCATGCGCATCTGGAAAATCGTCTCCGAGCCTCTGCTGGTTCACGCCCTCGCCTCCCGCCCCGACGAACTCCGCGAGCGCGCCGAAACGCTCCTCGAACGCTGCGGCATGCCCCGCGCCGCCGCCAACCGCTTCCCCCACGAGTTCTCCGGCGGCCAGCGCCAACGCATCGGCATCGCCCGCGCCCTCGCCCTCTCCCCCAAGTTCATCGTCTGCGACGAGCCCACCAGCGCCCTGGACGTCTCCATCCAGTCCCAGATCATCAACCTCCTCTCCGACCTCCAGCAAGACCTGGGCCTCTCCTACCTCTTCATCTCCCACGACCTCTCCGTCATCAGCCACCTCTGCAACCGCGTCTGCGTCATGCTCCAAGGCAAAATCGTCGAACAAGGCCCCCGCGAACAAATCATCGAAGACCCCCAGCACGAGTACACGCGGGAACTGTTGGGGGCCGTGCCGTCGGCCTAGCTGGCGTTATCTAGGCCTTATCGACCAGCTGATTTCAGTGGGCTTGAAGCACGACATGAGTCTTCGAGAGCGATCGTTCCAACTGAAGCAATTCGCCTTCAAGAATTTCATACACGAACAGCTGCGCGCGAGGGTAGAACGCCGCTCCTCGGCTGGAAAAACCTTTGGCAATCTCCTCGCTGATGAACTCATCAGCAATGGCACGCAGGCTCTCGTCGTCACAGAACACCGCGTAGTGGGCCTCCTTCCAGTTAGTCCTATCAATCATGTGGCCCGCAAGTTGTACGCCAATGAACCGCACCTGAGATGAGTCCGAACCGCTTGCGCCAAAGAACGACTCCACAACGTAGTCATCTACAACAAAAATCGGCTGACCCCTGACCTCGAAGACCTGCGCAGCAGGCTCAGGTTCAGAGTGCGAGATCCAACGTACGGTCATTACGAGCGACAGCAGGCCGAAAGACATGATGAACACCAGTCCTAGAACGCCCGCGGCAACATGTCGCTTTGAGAATGGAATGGACTGACCTTGAGGCGGAGGGTGAGGGAAGGAGCCAGTGTATTCGGATGTTCGGTTCCCGCCCAAAGTATAGCTTTGGGCGGCGAGCGGAATTCTTGAGTTCACCTCCACCCCGCGCGCGCAACATCCCCGCCCTCCACCCCTCTCCCCTTGCCTCCCCAAGCTGCCGCCGTACGCTCGCCCATGCGCTGGCAAGAAACCCAACTCTCCGACCCCGATCCCCAGTGCCCAATCCCTGATGCCCTCCTCACCGACCTCGCCGACGGCTCCCAGGGCGTCCTCGCCCTCTGCGACATCCACCGCCTCACGCCGACCCAGCTCGCCGACCTCTGCGAGTCGCCGCAGGTCCAGCGCGAGATCGACGCCGTGCGCCGCATCGCCAGCG
>JAJRXR010000041.1 GCA_024276195.1 Planctomycetota bacterium | reverse complement strand
TATCGTCGAAGCGGCGGCATCCGTGACCTCCTGACCGGAGGCCAGATCCATGGCCTCCAAGAGGCGCATCTTCGCCGCTCAACCAACACAGCGCAACCCCGCTCATGCGCCGAACAACTGAGCCGTCAGACACTGCCTAATAGAACTTCAGCTTCCACCTCTTTCAACCGTAATCTACTTACGCGGTCGGCAAGAAACGGCGCTACGGCTTTTAGGAACCCCGCCTCGGAGTCTGCACGCTCATCAAAGAGCTTCCTGAAATCGTGCATTTTACGAAGTATGTCGTCAGTAAATGGCGTCACGCCAACCGAGGGCAACCGTTTCTTGATGGCCTTTCTGGTCTTGCACACATCTGCGCAAAACTCATCAAGACTTGGCGTCTTTCTGTGACCCCCCTCAAACGCGCCAAGTATAGGATTCACAGTAATCGATGGGCAGTTGAGGAAGTCGAACAACCAACGCTCACCATCGCCGTCGTGCCGACTAGGATTATCCGCTCGTTCGAGTGCCGTGACAGCGCTACGGTCCAAGAGTACCGTCATCCCTTGAAGGCACATCGGCAGTAAAATACCGCAGGGCACCAACCCAAAAAATGTGATCCGCTCTTTGAACTCGATCGGGAGTGTGAGATTACCAGCAGAACCCGCTGGGATTCCTCCATCGCAGGCTTGCCCGTGCATCACCATGTGAAGAGATTGGCGGTCATTCCGCAAAAAATCACGGAATGATACGAAGTCGATGGGATCCACGTGATCGATAAGGAACTCCTGCTCCTTCCCGTCTTCTCCGGTGTGTTTAATTGCAAACATCTAATTGACTTTGAGTAATCCTGGGAGTCATACACGGCGTTCCTGTACATAGAATCAGCCGCAACCTGAACTAATTGCACGACTATCTAGTCACCAATCCTCCCTTAACACCCCATCATCGAGCACCAGCGTCCGGTCAAACACGTCGAGCGCCCGCTGATCGTGCGTCACCACCAGAACCCCGGCGCCGCTCTCGTGCCCGACGTCGCGGAACAGCTCCATCACCTGGCGCCCGAGCGTGCTGTCGAGCGCCGCCGTCGGCTCGTCGGCCAGCAGCAGACTCGGACGGTTGGCCAGCGCCCGCGCGATCGCGACGCGCTGCTGCTCGCCCCCAGACAACGCCGACGGCAGGTTCTTCGCCCGGGCGCCGATGCCCAGTTCCGTGAGCAGCTCCATCGCGCGCCGCTTGGCCGGGCGCCCCTCCGTACCGGCAATGTCCAGGGCCACGAGTACATTCTCGAGGCCGGTCAAGAACGGGATCAGGTTCGATTTTTGGAAGACAAACCCCAGATGCTCGCGCCGGAACCGGCGCACATCCACAAGCGCCCTCGGGCCGCGCATCACGATCTTCCCGTCGATCTTGATCTCGCCCCGCGTCGGCGGGTTGATCAGCCCGATCGCCGACAACAGCGTCGATTTGCCCGACCCGCTCGGCCCAAGCAGCGCCACCACCTCGCCGCGTTGAATCGTCAGCGACGCCTCCCGCAGCGCGACAACCTCCGTCGCCCCACTGCCGTAGACCTTGGTCACGCCCGCGGTCTCGATGGCCGGCGCCGCACTCACCCGAGCACCTCGTTCGGCTGGACCCGCATCGCCTTCCAGATCCCCAGCGAACTCCCGGCGACGCACAGCACAGCCACGGCCAGCGCCAGCCACACCAGCATGTCATTGGTGACAATCACGCGCCGGGGGAAGAACGGAAACACACGCTCGCCCAGCAGGTACGCGACCAAATACGCAATGGCGCCGAGCAGGAACGCCTCCTGCAGCACCAGCCCGATGATCATCCGGTCGCGCGCCCCCATGAGCTTGAGCAGCGCGATGTCGTGCAGCTTGTCGAGCGTCATCGTGTACAGGATCAACGCCATAATAATCCCGGAGATCACCACAAGCAGCGCACGGAACAAGCCAATCTGGCGGCGTACACGATCGATCGGCCCTCGCAGGAGCAGCTCTCGCTGCTCCTGCTCGGTGTAGACCGTGACGTCCGCCCAGCCCTCCATCGCGGCGCGCACCGCCCCGACATCAACGCCCGGCTGCAGGTTGACCAAGACCGCGCTCACCATCGGCGAGCCGAGCGCCGGGATCGCCGACGCGGGCTGGTCCGCCAGCTCCAGCATGCCCGGCTGTGTCAGCCCCAGGTCGCGCGTCTCCGCCCGCCCGCGCCGAGCCGCCCGCTCGAGGCGTGTCGCCTCACCCACCGTATCAAACTGCACGCTCTGGGCGTCGGCGATCGTCATCAGCGCGAGCCCGTCCCCCCCGCTGGCGATCATGTCCCGTGTCACGCCAACAACCCGGTACATATCTTTGCCGAGCTTGATGCTCTCGCCAACGCTCAGCCCGAGGGTCCGATCGGCGACAACCTCGTAGTGCCCCTGCGCGAGCGTTCGACCCGACACCATCGGCAACCACTGCCCCCGATCCTCTGGCCACGCAAGCCCCACGATCGCCATGCGCAGCGGACGCCCCCGATGCTCGCGTTGGACCGTGTGCGTGACAAACCGCCTGGCGCCGGCCACCCCGGGCACGGTCCGCGCCCGATCCTCCACATTCGACGCCACCCGAGACAGCTCCGCGAACGGGCCGCGCGTGTCACGCTGGACGATCCACAGGTCCCCATCCAGCCTGTCAATCAGCAGCGTCGCGTCCGCGACAATCCCCGCATAGATCCCGCCCATCCCCATCACAATCATCAGCAGCAGGCCAAGGCCCACCGAGGTCATGAGGAACCGCCCCAGGCTGTGCCGGACATCCCGGATGGCCAGGTTCATTCGATCGCAACCTTTGTCCCATCGCCCAGCTTGGCGCGAGACTTCAAGTCCGCCGGGCGAACGACGACATCGCCGCGTTCAAGACCACTGCGAATCTCGACCCGTTCTCGCCCGCGCGCCCCAAGCTCACACACCCTCCAAGCCGCCCGCCCGTTTCGGGCGACGTACATGCCCTGCTCGCCATCGACGACAAACACATACGTCAGCGGCGCCACAAGCACTCCCTCAAGCCTCTGCGTCTCGATATACGCTTCGCCCCGCTGCCCGATCGCCCAGTGCTCGGGCAGGCGCTCCATCGCGACATCCACGATGAACTCCCGAGTCTCTGGGTCGGTCTCTCGCCCGAGACGCACGACATGCCCCGGGTACGGGTGGTCCGCCTCGGACCGGAGCACGACGCGCGCCCTCTGCCCCGCTGCCAGCGCGCTCATCGCCGTCTCGTCCACCCACGCCGACACCCAGATCTCATCCGTCGAAATAAGCCGATAGATCGAGCTCCCCACCGCCACAATGTCGCCCGGGTCCCGATCGCGCCGAACAATCAGGCCCGCATATGGCGCTTCGATGACCGTGTCCGCCAGGCGCGCCTGCTGGTATTCCAGGCCTTTCGTGGCGCCGATTACCAGCTTCCGCCCCTCCGCGATCCCCGCCTCCGCCCGCGCCACATCAGCCCGCGCAACGGCGACCGCCCCCGCCGCAATGTCAATCTCCGCCTCCGTCGAGGCGCCCTGCTCGAACGCTAGACGGGTGCGCTCGTTCTCACGCTCTGCCAGACGAAGCACCGCCTGCGCGCGAACCTCCTCCGCCTTGAACCGGTCCAAACCCGCTCGGGCGCCCTCAAGCGTCGCCTGCGCCATCTCCACCTGACGCTCGAGATCGCCGTCATCCAGGCGCGCCAAAGTCGCGCCCGCCTCAACACGCTCGCCCTGATCGACTCCCAGCTCAACCAGGCGCCCCGAGATCTTCGACGAGATGATCGTCGATGTCCGGGCCTCCACGCTGCCGGTCCCCATCACCTCAACAACGAGCGTCGCCGGCGAAATCTCGTACCCGATCACCGCCATCGGGCGCAGCCACTTCGCGTACACAAACGCACCTGCGCCCGCGACGAGAACCAACACCATCAGGATCCGTCGGGTCCATCTCTTCACGCCGCTGGTCCTCTCTTCGTGCGCAGGCTGCACATCCGCCCAGTGCCCATCGGGAATCGTAGACGGTCAACGCGCCGAGAGCGAAAGCATGCTCGCCAGCCAAAACAACACTACTTTGGGGGATCTCCGCCGAGTTCCGTCCAACCCCTACGGCGCCGCACACACCCCCGACTCCGCGCACGCCTCCCCGTTCCCATCCTGCAACAGATAGGCGATCACATCCCCCGCCGAGTATGTTGATGCGCCGGGTTCGAGAAACCTCGCCACATGCGCGACATCGTCGCCCGAGGTCAGCAGCGCCATCTCGTGCTCGCCGCTGCGCTGCACCTGCCCGAGCCCGATGTTCGCCAGCAATCCGTTGCACACGCACTTGCGCCCGCGCGTCTCAGCTGCGTCCCCGCCCTTGTGAACATAATCATCCACCGGCTCGCCCGGGCAACGCCAGCCGAGCGTGCCGTCCGCCTTCTTGTACGCATGGCGCAGGTAGCCCAAATCACAGATGCGCTCTCGCTGCTCGTAGACCGAAGCCTCCGACAGCGTCCCCTCCAGCTCCACAACCTTGAACGGGAACCCCGTGGGCGACGCGACCGGGTCGGTAAACACCCGCGCGGCTCCCGCACGGCTCAGCTCCAGCACACGCCCCTTCAGCCCCGCCTCCAGCCCGGACTCCTCGCAGTACGCGAACGCCGTCCCCACCTGAACCCCCGCCGCCCCCATCCGCAGCGCCTCGCCCACCCGCTCCGGCTCCGCGTACGAACCCGCGAGCCAGAACGGCAGCCCCAGCCCCCTGATCGCCTCCAGATCCGCACGGTCGCGATCGCCGTACACCGGCTCGCCCTCCGCCGTCAGCGTCGCCCGCCCCCGCGGCGGCGCGTTGTGCCCACCCGCGCTCGGTTCCTCGACCACAAACCCGTTGATCGCCCCGCTCGCCCTGCGCGCCAGCATCGTCGCCAGCGTTGACGACGACACGATCGCCAGAAAGTCCGGGCGCGCAAGCTCCGGCGCCGCCCCCCCCCACAGCCTCCCCGGATCGAAGCTCGTCATAAACACGTCGCCACGATCCGCGCCCTGGACATCGAGGCGCATCTCAACACCAAGCCCCTGCGCAAGCCGATCGAGCACACCCGGGATCGCCCTCGGGATCCCCGCGCCCATCAGGACGTACCGGGCGCCCGCAAGCATCGCGCCGTACAACGACGCCAGCGTCGGCGCCTGGATCTTCTCCAAAAAGTTGATCCCCACCAATCCCTCGTGCCCCTCCTTCGCCAGGAACACCTCGACAAAGTTGCTCGCCACCAGCAGCTCCTCCGCCTGCCTCGTCATCTTCTCGCTCGGCGCCGCCTTCGCTTTGAACTCCTTCCCCTCGGGCTTACCCCCCTCGACAAAGTACCGATCGATGATCCGCTGCCCGACCCCCGCGACCGGGAAGCTGCGCAGCGCCCGGCGCATGTGCCCGCTCGGATCTCCGAGCTGAAGGCGCCGCGCCAGGATCACGTCCATCGCCGTCCCAGAGACCACCCCGAGCTGCCCGGCCATGGACACGCTCCGCGCCAGCTCCCACCCGGACACCCCCGCCCCCATGCCCCCCTGAATGATGACCGGCAACTTCTCGCAAACCATGCTGACGCCCTCCTGCGATGCCCCGGATCCTGCGGAGCCAAACGATCTCCCAACCACACCCGCCGTCGATTGCGGACACCGACATCCTATCTCTCAACCCCACCCCCTCCCACCGCCCCTCACCACATCTCACCCGCTCGCTCACGATCACGCCTCCCCCCGTTTGTGCGCCTACCATCCCCCACACCGCCAGTGGCCCCGGCCCCGTTCCCGTGCATGCCAAGCGCTGCCGAGACGTTTCTGGGAATCATCTGGCAGCGCCCACACCGTTTTGCGTGGGTCGCTTACCAGCCTGGCCACACTTGATCCAAATCCATTGGGCAAGGTCGCCCTCACCCGACGCACGACGCTGTTCGTGTCGTTTCACCGGAGCCCTGTCCGTGCCGAAGTTCTCAACACTCAACCTCGCCAAACCCATCCTCGCCGCCCTCAACGACCAGGGCTACCACACCCCCACCCCCATCCAGGACAAGTCCATCCCCCCGGCTCTCGAAGGACACGACCTGCTCGGGTGCGCCCAGACCGGCACCGGCAAAACCGCCGCCTTCGCCCTCCCCATCCTCAACACCCTTCACACCATGCCCGTGGACAAATCGCGCAAAGGCCCCAGGACCCCGCGCGCCCTCGTCCTCTCCCCCACACGCGAACTCGCCAACCAGATCAACGACAGCTTCAACACCTACGGCCAGCACACCCACCTCCGCGCCACCCCCATCTTCGGCGGCGTCTCACAGCACCACCAGGTCCGCGCCATCCGGCGCGGCGTTGATGTTCTCGTCGCCACCCCCGGGCGCCTCATGGACCTCATGGAGCAACGCCTCATCGATCTCCGCGACGTCGAGATCCTCGTCCTCGACGAGGCCGACCGCATGCTCGACATGGGCTTTATTGATCCCATCCGCAAGATCACCGCGGCTCTGCCCAAACGCCGCCAGACGCTGCTGTTCTCCGCGACCATGCCCCGCAACATCGTCAAGCTCGCCGACTCGCTCCTGACCGACCCGGTCAGGATCACCGTCACCCCCCCCGCTTCCGAGATCCCCCTCGTCGAGCAGTCGCTCTACAAGATCCCGCGCGACGCCAAGCCCGTCGTGCTCGAGCACCTCCTGCTCGACGAAGACGTCAAGCGCGCCCTCGTTTTCTCCCGCACCAAGCACGGCGCCGACCGCATCACCAAACGACTCATCCGCTCGGGCATCTCCGCCGTCGCCATTCACGGCGACAAGGCCCAGAACCAACGCCTCCGCGCCCTCAAGGCCTTCCGCGACGGGCGCACCCGCGTGCTCGTCGCCACCGACGTCGCCGCCCGAGGCCTCGACGTTGACGCCATCACCCACGTCATCAACTTCGACCTGCCCAACGAGCCCGAGGCCTACGTCCACCGCATCGGTCGCACCGGGCGCGCCGGCTCCAAGGGCATCGCCATCTCCTTCTGCAGCCCCGACGAGCGCAAATACCTCTTCGCCATCGAACGCCTCACCAAGACCCGCCTCCCGCAGATGGTCGTGCCCATGGACATGCGTTCCTCCCCCGAGTCCGAACAGCACACCACCCAGAGCACAGACCGCCCCCGCCCCCCGCGCGAGCAAGAGCACACCCACGCGGGTCGCTCCAACGGCGCCAAGCCCAACAACAACTTCCGCAACGCCAAGAAGCGAACCTCCAAGAGCACCGGCAAAAAGCGTCAGGCCCGCAACGGCCCCAACGCCTCCAATGCCAGCAACGCTCATTCCGCGACCAGAGGCCCGGGCCAGAAGCGTCAACGCCCCGGCACGGGCGTCTCCCGGAAGGCCCGCCGCTCCGCACGGAACAACGCCCCGTCCTGATCGCTCCAGCCCCCGCCGGGGCCAGAATTTTCGGCCCTGCGCCGGGGCTTTGGAGTTTTTCGAGCCATCAGTGAGGGGGACCGCCCCCCGTTGTCGGCTTGTTCACAGGCGCCCCCGCGTTGCCGGGCGCGCCAGCTATCGAGAGAATGCACGCCCACCCGCCCGCGCCGGGCGCTGGGTTTTCTTGGAGAGTCTCAATGCGCCAACACATCGCGATCCTCGCCGCCTCGCTCGCCATGCTCCTGGCCAGCGCCCCCGCCCCCGCGCTGCTGGACCTGACCGAGGCCCAGCAGACCCTCCTCGACAAGGCCTCGGGCCTGCTCGATCGCCTGGAGACCAACCTCAACCTCGCGATCAGCACCGTCCCCGCGGGCACGGACAAGCCCACCGGCTCCAAGGCCCGCCTCGCCAAGATGCGCCTCGACCAGGCCAAGGCCTCCATCCCCCCTGCTGAGGAAGCCCTCAAGGGTCTGCCCGCAGACGACTCCAGCGTCCAGAGCGCCCAGGCGCGCCTCGACAGCGCCAAGGCCAAGGCCCAGGCCTTCGACGACCGCCTCGCGGGCAAAGGCGCCGCCCCCAAGGCCGATCCCAAGCCCGCACCCGATGGCTCCCCGGACACTGCCACCGAACCCGCCGAGACCAAGCCCGCAAGCGAGACTGTCCGCCTGGACTACAAGCAGGTTGACCTTGTCAAGGGCGCCCGCTTCAACCTGAACCAGGTCGATGGCTACAACAAGGCGCTCTACGAGCTGATGAACCAGATCCAGGGTGTTGAAAACAAGGACACCGTCGATCACCGCAAGCTCATCCAGGCGTTGGAGACCATCAGCGAGGCCAAGCGCAAGGCCGGCTTCGCCGCCGACGCGCTGGCCCCCCTGCCCGCCAACGGCGAGGGCGTCGCCGAGCAGGCCACCCGCCTCGAAGCCGCCCGCGCCTCCACCGCCGCCGCCGAGCAGTACCTCACCCCCATCCACACCCGCCTCCAGCAGGTCATCAACCCCGCCAACTACCCCAACTACCGGGCGGACCTCGAACGCATCCGGGGCCTCTCCCAGATGTTCGGGAACCTCGCGGTCTTCCAGTACGACCGCCCCCTCGCCGCTGAGACGTTCAAGCAAGGCCCCGCCGCCAAGGAAGAGATCATCCGCATCGCCCAGACCTACCAGTTTCTGATGATCCAGCAGACGCACGAGGGCAAGCAGATCGAGGGCGCCGGCAACTCCATGTTCGGCTCGTACAAAGATTTCTTTGCGGCCGCCGAGCAAGAAAAAGCAACCCTCCCCGACCAGATCCGTTCCGACTTGAGCGCGGCCAACGCACAAGCCGACCAGGCCGTCGCCGAGAAAAAGCCTCTCTACTTCTCGGGAGGCATCCCCCAGCGCATCGGCTGGGCCGACGACAAGTTCACGCTCTACCAGGCGCTCGATCCCGAGGGCGCCCCCGCGCTGGGCAAAGAGATTGAGCAGTTCAAGGCCAACATCAATGAGCGCCAGAAAGCCCTCACCGATCTCATCATCGAGCAGAACAAACTGCCCCAGGACAAGTACGCAGGCGCCGACAAAAAGGCCCTCGCCAAGCGAGCTGTTGACACTTGGCTCGAGATCCAGCCCAAGGCCAAAGTCCTCAAGGTCGTCATGCCCATCGAATCCTGGAAGCGCTCGACCAAGTGGACCTACTCCAACGGCACGTGGTACTTCTCCGACACCTCCAAGCTCCAGGTCAAGGTCATCGTCAAGCACGACAACAAGCTCGCCGTCATCCGCCCGATCAACCTCTGGATCGACCACACCACCGGCGACGCCCTCTCGGCCACCAGCTTCTACACGCTCGAGGACGAGCTCCAGCCCAGCAACTTCCTTCTGCTCAAGAACGCCAAGTAGCCCCCCGAACCCGCCCTCCCTCGGAGGGTGGGACTTCCAGCCCCACCGCCTCATTCCTTCCTCCCCCGCCCCGGCGGGGGAGGTATCGAGCGCAGCGACGACGGAGGGGGTCTCTTCCTTAATCCTCATGAGGGTCGAGGCAAGAAGCCTTCATCTCTTCCCCCCTCTCCCCCTTGGGGAGAGGGCCGGGGTGAGAGGCTTCCATGTCCTCCCCCGCGCCGCCGCCCCCCGCTGGGCCTATCCTTCATGCCCGGCAGATCCGGGCCCGACCCCTGAACCGACGACGAGAGCCAGCCATGAAGTCCGACACCCACCCCACCTTCTACCCGTCCTGCAAGGTCTACTACAACGGCGAGGTCGTCATGACCTGCGGCGCCACGGTCCCCGAGCTCCACGTCGATGTCTGGTCCGGCTCCCACCCCTTCTTCACCGGCAAGGCCCAGTTCGTTGACGCCGCCGGTCGGGTCGAGAAGTTCCAGAAGAAGTTCGCCGGCAACTACTTCAAGAACAAGAAAAAGTAAGCCAACGCCCCATCCACAAGCCCCTGACGCACTCCCAGCCCCTCAACCCGGCGCGGAGTGTTTTTTTTGCGTGAATCAAGGCTCTGAAAATCCCCGCGCTATCGGTACACTTCGCCGGTTAGGGACAATGGCTTGACCCACTCGCACGGGGGTGCTGAAACGGGTTCGCGCCCCCGGTTCACTCGCTCTTGGGGGACCGGAACATGCTGGGCTCGACACAGAATCTTATCGGGATGAGCGCTGTCGCTCTCGCTGCGATCACCTCTCCCACCCTCGCCCAGACGCTCGCCTTCCAGGACCGAACCAACGAGGTCGGCCTCGTCCACCTGCACAACCCCGCCCTGCCCTTTGGCATGGAGTACATGGCCTCCGGCGGCGCAGTCGGCGACTTCAACAACGACGCCTGGCCCGACGTCTTCGTCACCGGCGGCTCCGCAGGTGTTGACCGCCTCTTTATCAACCAGGGCGACGGCACATTCATCGACATGGCCCCAGCATGGGGCGTTGACCGAACGCACGCCGGCTCCGGCGCTGCTGTCGGTGACTTCAACAACGACGGCTACCTCGACATCTACGTCACCAGCCTCGGCGTCGCCGGCGACATGTCCGGAGGCACGAACCTCCTCTACCGAAACAACGGCGACAACACCTTCACCGACATCGCCGCCGACGCTGGCGTCCAGACCAACTCCATCGGTCTCACCCCCATCGGCGACGCCTTCGGCGCCGCCTTCGGCGATTACGACCTCGATGGTGATCTCGACCTCGCCGTCGCCGGCTGGTACGGCGGCAACCGCCTCTTCCGCAACAACGCCGACGGTACCTTCACCGACGTCACCCCCGCCGCCATCGGCGCCGACATGACCCTCGTCCGCGGCTTCGCCCCCGCCTTCGTCGATACCAACAACGACCGCTCCCCCGAACTCCTCTGGGTCGCCGACTTCTACACCTCCAGGTTCCTCCTCAACAACCAGGACGGAACCTTCACCGACCACACCATCCCCGCGGGCGTCGGCCTCGAATCCAACGGCATGGGCAACACCCAGGCCGATTTTAACGCCGACGGGCTCCTCGACTGGTACGCCTCGAGCCGCATCAACGCCGCACTCACCGACGGCTCGGGCAACATGCTCTACCTCAACCAGGGGGACAACACCTTCTCCGAGCAGTCCGTCGCTGCAGGTGTCAACAACGGCGAGTGGAGCTGGGGCGCCGACGCTCGCGACTTTGACTGCGACGGGCAGCCCGACATCCTCGTCACCAACGGCTGGTTCGGTCCCTACTTCGAGAGCGACCCCACCCACCTCTTCCTCAACAACGCCGACTCCACCTTCACCGACATCGCCTCTGCCTCGGGCCTCGTCCACACCGGACAGGGGCGCGGCGTTGCCACACTCGACGCCGACCGCGATGGTGACATGGACGTCCTCATCTTCTGCAACGACCAACCCCTCGCCTACTTCGAGAATCAACTCGCAGGTCCCAACGCCAACTGGATCATCCTCGACTTCGACACCTCCGGAATCCCCGACCTCGCCCCCAACGGCTTCGGAACCCGCGCTCTCATCACTGCCGACTCCGCCTCACACACCCTCTACCTCGCCGGAGGCTCCAACTTCAACGCCACCTCCGAGCTGATCCTCCACTCGGGCCTGGGCGACTCCAACACCCTGACCCTCGCCATCACCTGGTCCAACGGCTCCACGCTCACACTCGACCACGTCCCCGCCAGCCGGCGCTACACCATCACCGCCCGGACCGACTGCGTCGCCGACTTTGTCGTCTCCGGTTCGCTCGACTTCGCCGACGTCCTCGCGTTCCTCTCCGAGTTCGCCGATCTCCACCCCCAGGCCGACCTCGTCAACGACGGCGTCCACAACTTCTCCGACGTCGCCGCCTTCCTCACCGCCTTCGGAACAGGCTGCCCCTGATCCCAATCTCCTCCCTCCCCTCCCCGGAGGGTGGGGCTTCCAGCCCCACCGCTCGACACCTCCCCCGCCCCAGCGGGGGAGGTGTCGAGCGCAGCGATGACGGAGGGGGTCTCCCCTCCTCCTCCCCTTCCCCTGGAGAGAGGGCCGGGGGGCCGGGTTCTTCCACCTCCTGCCTCCATCCCTTCATCCGGATAAATGGATATACTCTCAACGCCGATACACAGTGTGTCACCGCACACGGGAGTCCCCATGCCCTCACCTCTCCTCACCGAACTCGACCGGCGCGTCCTCGTCTTCGACGGCGCCATGGGCGCCCTCATCCACGCCATCGACCTCGACATCGAGCGTGACTACTGCGGGTGCGAGAACTGCCCCGACGTGCTGGTCAAATCGCGCCCCGACATCATCGAGTCCATCCACGAGCAGTACCTCAAAGCCGGCGCCGACGCGATCTACACCGATACCTTCGGCGGCGCTCATCACATCCTCGGTGAGTTCGATCTTCAGGACGAGACCTACGACCTCAACACACGCGCCGCCGAGATCGCGCGTTCCGTCGCCGACAAGCACACCACATCGGACAAACCCCGTTTCGTCATCGGCTCCATGGGCCCGGGTACCAAGCTCATCACCCTCGGGCAGATCGACTGGGACACCATGCGCGCGTCCTACGCCGAGGCCATCCGGGGTCTCATCGCGGGCGGCTCCGACGCGATCATGATCGAGACCTGCCAGGACCTGCTCCAGGTCAAGTGCGCTGTCAACGCCGCGGTCGATGCGCTCGACGACGCCGGCAAATCTCCCGACGACATCCCCATCATGGTCTCCGTCACCATCGAACAGACCGGCGCCATGCTCCTGGGAACGTCCATCGAAGGCGCCCTCTCCGCGCTCCGAGGCTACCCCATCGCCTCGCTCGGGCTCAACTGCGCCACCGGCCCCACCGAGATGACCGAGCACATCCACCACCTCTCCAAGCACTGGGACAAGCACATCACCGTCCTGCCCAACGCCGGCCTGCCCGCCCTCATTGACGGCAAAACCGTCTACCCCCTCCAGCCTTCCGCCTTCGCTGAGGCGATGCAACGCTTCATCGAACGCGACGCCATCTCCGCCGCTGGCGGCTGCTGCGGCACCACCCCCGAGCACATCCAGCTCCTGACCGACCTCGTCGGTTCTCGCGCCCCCGCCAAACGCTCGCCCACGCCCCCAAGCCCCAGCGTCACTTCGCTCTACGCCCCCACCGAGCTCCGCCAGGACACCTCATTCCTCATCGTCGGCGAACGGTGCAACGCCTCGGGCAGCCGCAAGTTCAAACGCCTCCTCGAAGAGGAAGACTGGGACGCCATCGTCTCGCTCGCCCGCGAGCAGATCCGTGACGGCTCGCACGTCCTGGACATCAACGTCGATTACGCCGGGCGCGACAACGCGAGCGACATGGCAGAGGTCGTCTCGCGCATCGTCAAGCAGGTTGACGCCCCGCTCATGCTCGACTCCACCCAGCCCAACACCATCGAGAGCGGGCTCAAGCGCGCCGCCGGCAAGTGCGTCATCAACTCCGCCAACTTCGAGGACGGTCCAGAGAAGTTTGACGAGATGTGCGCCCTCGCCAAACGCTACAACGCCGCCCTCGTCATCGGCACGATCGACGAGGACCAGGACGCCCCCATGGCCCGCACCGCCGAACGCAAGCTCGCCATCGCAACCCGCGCCATCGAGCACGCGGGCCGGCGCCACGCCATCCCGGTCTCCAACATCTTCATCGACCCCCTCGTCCTGCCCATCTCCACCGGCATGGACCCGGACCGACGCTCCGCCCTCGAACTCATCGAGGGAACCCGGCGCATCGCCCAAGCCTTCCCCGATGTCCAGCTCATCTGCGGCCTCTCGAACGTCTCCTTCGGCCTCAAGCCCAGCGCCCGCGTCATCCTCAACTCCGTCTTCCTCCACGAGCTTGTCGAAGCCGGCATGACCAGCGCCATTGTCCACGCCTCCAAAATCCTCCCCCTCAACAAGATCGAAGAATCCCATAAGCTCGCCGCGTTGAATCTCATCTATGATCGGCGTGACCAATCCCTGGGCGGCACAGGCCTCCCCACCCCCGACCAACGCCCCGAAAGCGTTGCGGTCTAACGTCTTCCTCCCTCTCCCCCCCGGGGAGAGGGCCGGGGTGAGGGCTCCGTCATCGACCCTCTCTCCCACTCCGTCTCTCCGCCTCTGGATCTCTCCGTCTCTCCCCCACGAGCCACCATGCCCAACTACGACAACACCTTCGACCCCCTCCAGGCTTTCATCGAGCTCTTCACCGACATCGACTCGGTGCAAGACTCCAAAAAACAGCGCGCCAACCTCACCCTCGAAGAGCGCCTCCGCGCCCACATCATCGACGGCGAAAAAGAGGGCCTCGCCGACTGCATCGACGAAGCCATGACCAGGTACCCGCCGCTGGAAATCATCAACACCCACCTGCTCGACGGCATGAAAACCGTCGGCGAACTCTTCGGCTCGGGCCAGATGCAGCTCCCCTTCGTCCTCCAGTCCGCCGAGGTCATGAAGATGGCCGTCTCCCGACTCGAGCCGCACATGGAGAAAGCCGAGGGCTCAACCAAGGGCTCGATCGTCCTCGCCACCGTCAAGGGCGATGTCCACGACATCGGCAAAAACCTCGTTGATATCATCCTCACCAACAACGGCTTCACCGTCCACAACCTGGGCATCAAGCAGCCCATCACCAACATCCTCAAGGCCTTCCGCGACACCGACGCCGACGCCATCGGCCTCTCGGGCCTGCTCGTCAAATCCGTCAACGTCATGGAAGACAACCTCAAGCAGCTCAACGACGAGGGCGTCCGCGTCCCCGTCCTCCTGGGCGGCGCCGCCCTGACCCGCTCCTACGCCGAGGGCTACCTCCGCTCCGTCTACACCGGCTCGTGCCTCTACGCCAAGGACGCCTTCGACGGCCTCCGCATCATGGACCTGCTCTCAACCGACCAGCTCTCAACGCTCGACGAAGAAATCACCGCCCGCCAGAGCGCCCGCTCCGACGCCAAAAAAGCCCACGACGAGAAGCGCGCCGCCCTCGCCCCCTCCCCGGAGGGTGGGGCTTCCAGCCCCACCACAGAAGCTGCCGCCGCAACTCGCTCGGACATCCCCCGCACCATCCCAACCCCCGCCCCCCCATTCCTCGCCTCGCGCGTCGTCACCGACATCCCCCTCGACTCCATCTACCCCTTCATCAACCCGACCGCCCTCTTCAGCACCCAGTGGCAACTCAAACGCGCCCAGCGCACCAAAGCCGAGCACGAGGCCTACCTCGCCGAGCACGCCCACCCCGTCTTCGAACGCCTGAAGAAACAATGCCTTGATGAGGGCATCCTCCAGCCCGCGGTCGTGTATGGGTACTACCCGTGCTGGTCGCAGGGCAATGACCTTGTCGTGTTCGACGCCGAGGACCACGAGAAAGAGATCGAACGCTTCACCTTCCCGCGCCAGACCACCAAGCGCGCCCTGTGCATCGCCGACTTCTTCATGGACGAGCGCGAGTGCAAGCAAGCCGGGCGCAAGGACATCCTGGGTCTCTCGTGCGTGACGATGGGATCAAAGATCACCGACGCCTGCAAGGCCCTGTTCGACGCGAACGACTACACCGAGTACCTCTACATGCACGGCATCGGCGTCGAGACCGCCGAGGCGCTGGCCGAACTCTGGCATAAACGCATGCGCCAGGAGCTCGGCTTCGCCTCCGAAGACAGCCCCAGAATCCCCGAGCTTTTCCAGCAGAAGTACCGCGGCAGCCGCTACTCCTTCGGCTACGGCGCCTGCCCGGACATGTCCCACCAAGAAAAACTCTGGCGCCTGCTCGACCCAACTCGAATTGGTTGTCAGCTCACCGAAAACTGGCAGATCGACCCCGAGCAATCCACCAGCGCCCTGATCGTGCATCACCCGAGCGCGAAGTACTTCAACGCCTGACCACCCTCCCCCGGAGGGTGGGGCTTCCAGCCCCACCGCCCCAGCGCCACGCCTGGCCCTACTGGCGCCACGGCTGACCCGCCAGGGCAGCCGTGCTCCCCCATGCGATAATCAAGCGCCATTGTTCAGTCGATACTCTCACCATGCGCCCCACACCCCCCATCCCAAACTGGATCCGCGACTTCCGCACCCGCGCCTACACCAACATCTACGAACTCTGTCCCAACGAACCCCGCCTCTACGGCACCGAATCCCTCTATGGCGACTGGGATGCGCCTGTTCTGCTCTTGGCCAAGGACTTCGCGCCTTGCACTCTGGTTGATGAACGCATTCTCAAGCAAGACCCCCGCCCATTTCGCCATAAGTGCAAGATGAAAACGAACGTGATGCTCCAGCAATACACGGCATCACTCAACTGCCCACTCCTGTACGGCTCAGCCCTCGCAGGCCTCCTCCGCAACGACGGCAAAGTCCGCGGCGCCCTCCCAGACCGGGCCGCTGTTATGCCCTACGCCCGGGATGTTCTCCGCTTCACGATGAGCCAGATGCCCAACCTCGTCACGATCGCCTGCCTCGGCGCCGACGCGTGGTCATGCGCGACACAAGCACTGGAGATCAAGAACGCCGATTGGAAGACTCATCGAATCGAACGCCGAGCGATCAATGTTGGAACGATCAATCTTGTCGCGCTCGCTCATCCATCGACGTTCCCGGGAGGGCGAGCAACAGTTGAGGGTGATTGGCAAGCCATGTCCCAACGCCTTGCCGCCTGACCCCCCCTACCTCCCCCGCTCCCGCCACAACAACACCAAAAACACCGGCCCCCCAATGATCGCCGTCAGCACCCCGATCGGCAGGCGCCCCGATCCAAAGTCCACGCCCTTGACCAGCGCGTCCGCCCCGACCACCAGCGCCCCGCCGAGCACCGCCGACCCGATCACGACGCCCCGGTGGCTCGCACCGCCGAGCAGGCGCGCCGCGTGCGGGCAGATCAACCCCACGAACCCGATCGGCCCGGCCAGCGCCACGGCCCCCGCCGTCAAGGCGCCCGCCAGGATGAACTGAGTCCCCCGCAGCGCCCGCAGCGGCACCCCGACCGAGTGCGCCTCATCATCGCCCATCGCCGCCGCGTCCATCCAAGGCCCGATCGCCCCGCCGACGATCACGCCCACCAGCGTCACCCCCCCGACCACCTTCACCCGCGCCCAGCTCGCGTTGTCGTCGAGCGCCCCGAGCAGCCACCGCCCGGACGCGTACCCGCGGTCCGGCATGAGCTGCTGGATAAACACCGTCCACGCGGCGCAGATAATCCCGATCACCACCCCGATCAGAATCATCGTCACCGGGTCGATCAGCCCGCGCCGCTGGCTCAGCAGATACACCGCCCCGAGCGCCCCGAGCGCCCCGGCCAGCGCCGCGCCCTCCACCCCGCTACTCATCACCCGCTCGCCCGTCTGAAGGTGGTTCAAGTACGTCGCGAGGATGACCGCCAGGCTCGCGCCCGCAGCAAGCCCCATCAGATCGGGCGACGCCAACGGGTTGCGCAAGAGCGATTGGAGCAGCGTTCCCGCGACACCCAAGGCCGCCCCGACCACCAGCCCCATGACCGCCCGCTGGATGCGCAGCTCCATGATCTTCGGATCCTCGGGCAGCGACAGCCCCCCATCCCCGACAAGCAGGCGCAAGACCACCGCGCCGCCCAGGAGCGCCGCCGACACTGCCACCATGATCCACGCCCGCCTGCTCACGCCCAGAGCCTATCACCCCCTCCATCGCCCCCCCAGGCGCCCCCGAGCCCCGCCGCTTGGGGCCTATCATCCGCCCCTCGATTCAGGAGTGAGCCCCATGTCCAGCACGTCCAGCAAGAGCTTCACCTGCCGCGTCGTCACCCCCACCGAGCAGCTGCTCGACGAGACGGTCAACTACGCCTCGATCCCGGTCTGGGACGGGCTGATGGGCATTCTCCCCGGGCGCGCCCCGATCGTCGCCCGCCTGGGCATTGGTGAGCTCAAGCTCGACCTGCCCGACGCCTCCCGCAGCGCCAACGCGAGCCGCTCGTACTTCATCAACGGCGGGTTCATGCAGATGTCCGCCGACACGCTGACCATTCTCGCCGAGGACGCGGCTCCCGCTGAAACCCTCTCCGAGTCCGACGCCCAGGCCGAGCTGGCCGAGGCCGAGGCCCGCAAGGTCAGCCCGGACTCGACAGACATGGCCGCCGAGGCCGACCGCCTGCGCGCCGCCTGCGATGCCGCCCGCTGGAAGGTTCGTCTCTCGAAGCAGACCACGAGGCGGGGCATCTAGGAAGGCATTAGGAGCCAGGCATCAGGCATCAGAATGCCAAACGCCTTAGAACTGATGCCCGATGCCTGTTGCCAGATGCCTTCCTACACCCTCTTCGACATCGCCCGCTGAATATCCCGCTTCGCGTCGCGGTCCGCCATCGACTTGCGCTTGTCGTGCGACTGCTTGCCCCGCGCCACCCCGATGAGCAGCTTGACCATCCCGTCCTTGAAGTACAGCTTCAGGGGAATGATCGTCACGCCCTTCTGGTCCACCTGGCGCGCCAGCTTCTTGATCTCGCGCTTGTGCGCCAGCAGCGCCCGGTTGCGCACCATCGGGTGCCCGCCCGATCCCGCCGGGCCATAGTGCCCGACATTAATCCCGTGCAGCGTCAACGCCGGCGGCTCCGCCCGCGCCGTCACATACCCCTCGGCGATCGTGCAGGCGCCGTCCCGGATCGACTTCACCTCCGACCCCACCAGGACAACCCCCACCTCGAGCGTGTCCTCGATGAAGTACTCGTGGCGCGCCCGACGATTCTCGATCGTCGGCGTCGCCCCCTTCCCCTTGCTCGTCCGCTTCTTCGCCATAACTCAAACCACGATAGCCGCCCCTCCCCTCCCCCACCTCGGAGGGTGGGGCCTCCAGCCCCACCACTTCCAACTCTTTCCCGTCCCAGCGGGGGAGGTGTCGAGCGCAGCGATGACGGAGGGCGTCCTTTTCTTCCTCCCTCTCCCCCTTGGGGAGAGGGCCGGGGTGAGGGGCTCCGTCTTCCCCTCCTCTTCTCTCTCCACCTACCCCTCCACAACCGGGTTCCTCAACACCCCAACCCCCTCAATCTCCACCTCCACCACATCCCCGCCCCTCAAAAACACCGGCGGCGTCCTCCCCATCCCCACCCCGCTCGGCGTCCCCGTCAGCATCAGCGTTCCCGCCAGCAGTGTCGTCCCCCGGCTCAGCTCCGCGATCAGCCCCGCAACCGGGAAGACCATCTCGCGTGTATTCGCGTCCTGCATCGTCTCACCATTGAGGCGACACCGAACCCGCAGCGCCTGCGGATCTTCGATCTCCTCCGGCGCGACCACCTGCGGCCCAACCGGGCAGAACGTGTCAAAGCTCTTTCCCCGGCAGAACTGTCCCCCGGCGCCCTGCTTCTGCCACCAGCGCGCCGACACGTCGTTCGCGCAGCAGTACCCCAGCACGAACGACAGCGCTTCCTCCGTGCGCACATCCTTCGCGTCGCGCCCCAGGATCACGCCCAGCTCCGCCTCGTAATCCACCTGCTCCCCGCCCGTCGCAGGGTCGCGGCACAACCCCGGAATCACGATCGCCTCGCCAGACAAACACAGCGACGCCGGGTTCTTTGTGAAGTACATCGGGCGCTCGGGCGCCTTCGCACCCATCTCGCTCGCGTGGGCCGCGTAGTTCCGCCCGATCCCGATGATGTGCCGAATCACCAACGGCGAGTCGCCCCCGCGATCAACCGCGACGCCCTGTTCAGTACGAATCAACTCCATCCGAATCTCCTCCGCCTCTCCCCCGGAGGGTGGGGCTTCCAGCCCCACCACTTCCCCATCCTCCCCCGCCCCAGCGGGGGAGGTGTCGAGCGCAGCGATGACGGAGGGGGTCCGCCACATACGCCTCACACCAACTCCACCCGCCCGCACTCGGGCGCCAATCCCGCCGCCGCCCCGCGCGACAGCAGCTCCCGGATCGCCCGCTCGCCGCGCTCGCCCATATCAAGTGTCAGCCCGCTGACGTACATCGACAGGTACTTGTCCACGAGCGCCCGGTCTTCCCACTCCGTCCGGTCCCCCGCGTTGAGCATCAGGAACCGGTGCGACTCGTCCGCGTGCTTGACTGCGTGCCGGATCGAGGCCGAGAGCATCGCCGCGACCTCCGCGACCGTGCCCTCGCCGAAACGCTCGTCCAGATCCCGCCGAATCACGTTCAGCCCTAGCGGCAGGGGCATGCCCGTCTGCTGCTCCCACCACACGCCGACATCGCCAACCGCGCGCAGGCCCTGGTTTTCAAATGTCAGTTGCGCCTCATGGATCAGCAGTCCTGCGTCTATTTCGCCCCGCTCGACGGCGCCGGGAATCTCCGAGAACAGCATCTCCACATGCTCGAACGAACGCCCGCGAGCCGTCGCGTCCCCGCGACGGTCTTCCCAAAGCATCAAACTCAACGTCAGAAACGCGCTGGTGCGCACGCCGGGGACACCGATGCGTTTGGCGCGCAGATCCTCGATCGTGCGCACGGGCGAGTCCCCCCGCACAACCACCTTCGGCCCGTACCCCTCGCCGAACGATCCGCCCGAGCGTGTGATCACATAGCGGTCCGCGATGAACGGGTACGCCGCGCACGAGATCGCGGTGATGTCGTAGCTCTTGCTCTCCCCTTCACCCCGGAGGGTGGGGCTTCCAGCCCCACCACGCCCCGCCGCGCCCTCCCTCACCACCAGCCGATTCAGCTCCTCCACATCCCGCGCGACCGTCTCGAACCGGAACCGCCCCGTCTCGATCGCCGGGCGCCCGAGCGGGCCATCAACCGCAACCCCATCAGGCCCGCGCATCCCCGTCAACGGCCACCACATCACCAGATCATCCGAGTCCGGCGAGTGCGCGAGCGTCAGATGAACCGTCTCAGGCATCGCCACACGTTAGGTGCCACGCCTGACCCGCAAGGGCAGGCGTACTCCACCGCTCGCCCGGACTACTCCGCCCCCACCCGCCACGCCGCCCCGCACTCCGAGCAGGGTGCAACCTCGTCCATCGGGCTGCCGAGTTCGGTTTGGCACGACGGACACTGATTCTGCGCAAGTCGCCAGCGAGCTTCGCCTACCGCCCAGAACGTCGGCAATCTGCGGGCGCCCAGATAGATGCCCGCCCAGAGCACAAGAAGCGGTATCACCGCCGGCGAAAGCGCAAGCAGGAGAGGCCAGCCCGTCGTGAACTTCATCACACCCGGTATAAACGCAAACAGAACGAAGCAGGCGATGAATCCACCAAGAAACCACCAGAGCCCTCGCCTCATAAACGCATGATCCGAAGGTTCAAACAGATGCCCTGGACCGCTTCCGCCTCGCAGCCCCGCACGCCGAGGAGACGGGATGACACGACGAGCCCCGTGCGCGTCATTCACGGTGACACTGCGAAACCGGCGCCGTGGGTTATCCATCGAGTCTCACCTCCGCATCCCCCACCCGCCACGCGGCGCCGCACTCCGGGCAAACCACACATCCATCCTCTTCCGGCGTCAGGCTCGACAGATCGTACCAGCACTGCGGACACCTCATCCCGTGGCGCATGCTCCGCGCGGCACGCTCATACAGCTCGCTGTTCGCGATCCACCAGCCCAACGCGAACAGCATCACCGCAACGCCGAGGCTCGCGAGCGTGATGATGAGTGTCCATCCCACATCGATGTCAAACGATTCCACCTCGACCGGAACGGCGAAAATGGCGCCGAGGCCCAGCGCGTAAAGGGAGAGCGACTTGGCTCGCCCAAAGACTGATCGCGGCAGGAACCTTGGCTCGCCTTTGCTCAGCTCGATCTTCGTATGCACCTTGAAATGGCGCCCGCGTTCATCACGCATCGCTCGCCCCAAGCCGCCACGCGGCTCCGCACTCAGGGCAGACGACGGCGCCATCCGATTCAATGCCGAGCCCCCGAACGCGATACCTGCATGCAGGACACACTCCAAGTTTTTTCAAGAGTGCTCGTATCCCTCGTGCGAAAAATATTTCCCACACTGTCATTATCCCGTAGACCAAAGCTCCAACGGGGACAATCACCAAAATCTGAATAGCCCAGCCGGGGAGAGTAGTC
>JAJRXR010000040.1 GCA_024276195.1 Planctomycetota bacterium | reverse complement strand
CTCGCCAAGCTCCTGCCCGACGATGGCGCCGTACTTGATCAGTTCGGCCAATCCATCGCTATAGCCAATGGCGTCGTTGCTGTTGGGGCTCACTTTAACGACGACAACGGGTCCGACTCCGGCTCGGCCTACCTCTTTGACGCGTCCACCGGCGCCCAGATCGCCAAGCTCCTGCCCGACGATGGCGCCACAAATGACTTCTTCGGCGAATCCATCGCAATCGCCGACGGCCTCGTCGCCGTTGGGGCTCCCAATGACGATGACAACGGGTTCGACTCCGGCTCAGCGTATGTCTTCGCCACCAGCAGCTCCTGCTCGCCCGCCGACCTGGCCGAACCGTTCGGCGCCCTCGACTTCTCCGATGTCGTCGCGTTCCTCACCGCCTTCGGCGCGATGGCGCCCGAGGCTGACATCGCGCTGCCCATGGGCCAGTGGGACTTCTCGGATGTCGTCGCGTTCCTCGCCTCCTTCGGGGCCGGGTGTCCGTAGTCCTGTCTATGCTCTCCGTACCACCGATAGAGCATATCGCGGGCGGTTTCGATCCCGGAGCTGCGGGCGGTGGTTCACCTTGCCAAAATGAACCACTACCAAGGCTCAGGGCGAGCTTCCCCCGGCGCCTTTGGCGTTCTAGGATTGAGACCACTTCGGGAGGCCGGTCTGTCGCTGCGGCGTGTGCTGCGGGGCGGATCTCCGAGGACCTGTTTACCGCCCCAGAGGGGCGCCCCGCGTCGCCGGTTTGGCGTGCGGGGATGGCGATTCCGCTGCACGCGCCCCGACCCGGCCAGGACGGCGCACCGAGCGGACGCTGGAAGGACACTGATGATCGATGAAATGCTGATCGCTTCCCTCGGGATTGCGGATAGCGAAGCCGAGGCGCTGATCAAAGAGGCGATGGGCGACGTCGCTGCCGACATGGACAGCCTGCTCGGCGAGCAGGCCCAGGACATGACCCAGGGCTCGCTGATCAAGGGGCGTGTCATCGGGTTCGCGGGCGACGATGTGGTCGTCGATGTCGGGCTCAAGAGCGAGGGGCTCATCCCCAAGGAAGAGTTCTCCGGCATGCTCGACCTCAAGGTCGGCGACGAGGTGGACGTCCTGCTCGAAAACATGGAGGGCGAGGGCGGGCTCATCCAGCTCTCCAAGCGCAAGGCCGACCGCCAGATCGCGTGGCAGCGCATCACCGAGACCACCGCCCAGGGCGACGAGGTCGAGGGCACCGTCATGCGCAAGATCAAGGGCGGCCTGCTCGTCGATATCGGCGTGCCCGTCTTCCTCCCCGCCTCCCAGGTCGATATCCGTCGCCCCCACGAGATCGGCGACTTCATCGGGCGCAAGATCCGGGCCGAGATTCTCAAGATCGACCAGGACCGGCGCAACATCGTCATCTCCCGCCGCAAGCTCATCGAGAAGGAGCGCGACGAGGCCAAGAGCCGCCTGATGGGCACCCTCGAAGCGGGCCAGGTCATCACCGGCACCGTCAAGAACATCGCCGACTTCGGCGCCTTCGTCGATCTCGGAGGCATCGACGGCCTCCTGCACATCACCGACATGTCCTGGGGGCGCATCAACCACCCCTCCGAACTGGTCAAAATCGACGACAAGATCGAGGTCAAGGTTCTCAACATCGACCGCGAGAAAGAGAAGATCGCACTCGGTCTCAAGCAGACCGAGTCGAGCCCCTGGGAAGAGATCGAGGGCAAGTTCCCCGTCGGCTCACGCATCAAGGGAACGGTCGTCAACATCATGTCCTACGGCGCCTTCATCCGTCTCGAAGACGGCATCGAGGGTCTGGTCCACATCTCCGAGATGTCATGGACGCGCCGCGTCAACCACCCCTCCGAGATGATCTCCGTCGGCGACGACGTTGACGTCGTTGTTCTTGACATCGACAAGAACAAGCAGGAGATCAGCCTCGGCATGAAGCAGATCGAGGTCAACCCCTGGGAACTCGTCAGCGAGAAGTACCCCTCGGGCACCATCATCAAGGGCGAGGTCCGCAACCTCGCCAACTACGGCGCCTTCATCGAGATCGAGCCCGGCATCGACGGCCTGCTCCACATCTCCGACATGTCATGGACCAAAAAGGTCACGCATCCCAACGAGCTCTACACCAAGGGCGACGAGATCGAGTGCGTTGTTCTTGAGGTCGATCAGGAGAAGCAGCGCGTCTCGCTGGGCGTCAAGCAGCTCGCCGAAGACCCCTGGGTCGAGGCCATCCCGAGCGCATACCAGCCGGGCATGGTCATCCGCGGCAAAGTGACGAAGATCACCAACTTCGGTGTCTTTGTCGAGCTCGAGGACGACCTCGAGGGCCTGCTGCACATCTCCGAGCTGGCCGACCACAAGGTGGACAACCCGCAGGACGTCGTCAAGGCCGACGAGGAGATCGACGTGAAGATCCTTCGCGTCGATACCGCCGAGCGGAAGATCGGCCTCTCGCTCAAGCGCGCCCAGTGGGGCGACGCCTCGGGCGGGGGCGAGCACTCCTCGGACGACCCCTCAGGCCCGTCGGGCGGCGGGTTCGACTCGCCCTCCAAGGGTGGCATGGACGACCACGACGCCTTGGGCACCGACAAGATCACCTTCTGATCCGCCCGCTGTCCTGACCAACATGCACAACGCCCCGGCGCCTTCGCCGGGGCGTTTTTTATTGTTTCAAGCTCGCCCCCCGATGCGCGTAGACTCCGTGTGAGCGCATGCGGCGTGCGCAATCGGGAACACGGGCGTATCGGGTTGCAGTGGGGGGCGCTGCGCCGGACGCGCCGGAAACAAACGCCCGGGGTTCTAGCAGAGGGCGATGAAGCTCAGGAGCGTGAGCACCGCGACTCGCCTGCGAACCGTTGTCAACTTGATGAGGCTGTTCATGATCTCTTCCTCTCTCTGGATGTCGCCAAGACCCATGCTGCGGGGCTCGGTCTGCCAAGATGAAGATCAACCCGCGTGCCAGACCCGAGCGTACACGGGCAAGAGGCCCGGACCACAGCAAAAACAGGGTCGAAGGGGTGTTCTCGGACGGATGGGCATGGTTCTCGGGCGGCGCGCGTTGCGCGCGCGCAACGCGCTGTGTTGCCTGAGCGCAACGCTGGTGCTCGCAGCAAGCCCGGCGAGCGCGCTTGCGCAGGGCGCCGCCCCGCCCTCGCCCGCCGAAACCATGGACGCGTATCGGACGGTTCGCGACTGGGTCCGCGCGGGCAGCGTCCCGGACGAGGCGCCGGACGCGGGCGTGCTGCCCGCGTGCGCTGGCGCGTCGGTCGTGCTCATGCTCGATCGCGACGTGATCGGACGTTCGAGCTAGGCGGCTCGGGTCAGCGATGCGCCGGGCGAGGCGATCTGGCGTGCCGCACGGGCCGCGCTGGCCCAGGCCAACGCGGCCAGGGCGGCCAGGCCAGACCCGAGCGGGGCGCCGGCGCCGGTGCGCCTGAGCCTCGAACTCGCCGGGGCGTTCGTGCCCATGGGCGACGAGCAGCTCGCGGCGCCCGCCCTGACGCTCTCGCCAGGGCTCGACGGCGTCGCGGTCCGGCGCGGGGACCGGGTGCTGGCGACATTTCCGGGCCAGCTGCTTCGCCGCAACTCCGACGCGAGCCGGGCCATCTTCGCGCTCATCGGCGCGATCGCGGGCGACGCGAGCACCGCCCTCGAACCCATCGCAACCCTCAAAGAACGCGGGTACATCTTCTACCGCTTCCGAACGTCGCACGTCGCCGAGCCTTCCGCCGGCGCTGGGGGCGTCTTCCTGCACCGCGGCGGGCGGGTTGTCGAGCGGTCAGAACTCACGCTCGCGTCGCTGCGGGAGTTTGCCGACGCCCTGGGCGAGCGATTGATGCGCACGTCCTGGCCCGGCGTCGAGCCACTCGGGATGCTCGGAGAGTATGACCCCGTCAGCGGGCGCCAGCTCGTGCGCCTGGCGCCGCCGGTCGATCAGGCGATCTGCGCGCTCGCGCTCGTCGAATACTCGACCGCGCCGGGTCTGGACCCGGAGCGGAAAGCCATGGCGCGGCGCAGAGCGCTGGCGATTCTCGAAGACCTCGCGGTTGTTCAGGAGCGCGAGGCGGACCCGGGCCAGAGCATCGTCGCCAGCGCGGCGTGCATCGTTGCGCTCGCGAAGTACGCCGAGCTTGAGCCACCCGCGATCCACGAGAACGCCCGGGTCAGGTCGCTGCTCGAGCACTGGAAGACCGTGGAGCAGGCGTGGATCCCGGGCGAGGGGTTCGCGGAGGGAATCCCGCCCAGCGCGTACGGGCTTCTGGCGCTGGCTGCGGTCAGAGCGCAGCGGCTTGGTGTTGCCGGCGAGGGCGCCGATCCGGGCGCCTGGGTGCTCGCGGCGTACCGCGCGACGCCCGCCGAGCTGCTCGTCAGCCAGATGCCCTGGCTCGGGTGGGCCAGCGTCGAGCTGGCGGCGATGAACCAGGAGCCCATCGCCGCGGCGGACGCGCTGCGACAGATGCGCGACCTCGTCTGGGAGCACCAACTCCGCTTGGCGGATCTGGATTCGGACTCGCGCGATCTGGCGGGCGGGATTGTCTTTACCCGGGGCTCGACGCCGCTGCCCACCTGGCAGGGCGCCCGCCCGCTGGCGTTCATCGCGACCATGCTCGGGCGTGAATCGCTGACGCCGGGCGACGCGAGCAGCGGCGAGGTTCCCGCTGAGCTCGCCCGCCTGCTCGATTCGCTCCGCTTCCTGCGCCAGCTCAGCGCAGGCCCGAGCGAGGGGCACATGTACGCCGACCCGGAGCGGGCGGCGTGGGGGGTGCGTAAAGCCCTGTGGGACCAGCGGATGGACCCCGCGAGCACGGCTCTGGTCCTGCTGGCGCTGTGCGAGACGCTTGAGAGCCTGGATCAGATCGCCGGGCGTCCGGGCGAGGATTGAGGACGTGAATGGGCGGTTTTGGGGTGGGCTCGCGCGTGCGCGCGCCCGCGTGTACTAAGGTATGCGCCTAGAATGGGGGGTCCGGGCGAGGCGAGGGGCCCGCCGGATAGACCCTGGATCACGCCTGTGGACCCCATCGGACGGAGCTGTCGTCCATGCCCGAACAAAGCAAGAACGGTCATTCTGAAGCGCCCTCGTCCGACGGCGGCGCCGGGAAGATCGTCCAGATCGATATCGAGCGCGAGCTTCAGGATTCGTACCTGACGTACGCGATGAGCACGATCATGGACCGGGCCTTGCCCGACGTCCGCGACGGGCTCAAGCCCAGCCAGCGGCGCATCCTCGTGGCGATGAACGACCTGAACCTCCGCCCGGGCAAGAAGCACCTCAAGTGCGCCAAGATCTGCGGCGACACCTCGGGCAACTACCACCCGCACGGCGAGGGTGTGATCTACCCCACGCTCGTGGGCATGGCCCAGCCCTGGAAGATGCGCGTCCCGCTCGTCGATCCGCAGGGCAACTTCGGCTCCATCGACGGCGACCCCCCGGCGGCCATGCGGTACACCGAGGCGAGGATGCACCACGCGTCGGTCGAGATGATGAGCGATCTGAAGCTCGGCTCGGTTGACTATCAGGCCAACTACGACGACCGCCTGACCGAGCCGACGGTGCTCCCGGGTAAGTTCCCGAACCTGCTGGTCAACGGGGGCATGGGGATCGCCGTGGGCATGGCGACGAGCCTGCCGCCGCACAACCCGACGGAGATCCTCGACGCGATCGTCCGCGTCGTCAAGAACCCCGAGATCGAGCTGATGGAGCTGATGACCGACGAGCTCGACGAGGACGGCGAGATCATCTACCACGGCGTCAAAGGCCCGGACTTCCCGACCGCTGGCGTCATCCGCGGGCGCATGGGCATCCTCGAGGCGTACCGCTCCGGGCGCGGGCGCGTCACCGTGCGCGGCACATGCCACGCGGAGGACATGCCCAAGGGGCGCGAGCAGCTCGTGATTGATCAGATCCCCTACGGTCTGGTGCAGAACTCGCTTGTCGAGAAGATCGTTGACGCGGTCAAGGACGAACGCCTGAAAGAGATTTCCGACGTTCGCAACGAGTCCGGGCGCAACGCGCGGACCCGGATCGTCCTCGAACTCAAGCGCGGCGCCGACCCGGCGGTCATTGAGAACCAGCTCTACCAGCACACGCCCCTGCAACAGACGTTCAGCATCATCAACATCGTGCTGGTCAACCGCCAGCCGCGGACGCTCGGGCTCAAGGAGTTGATCTCGTGCTACGTCGATCACCGCGTCGAGGTGATCCGCAGGCGGACGGCGTACCTGCTGCGCGAGGCCAAGAAGAAGGCCCACGTGCTCGAGGGCATGATCTACGCGGTCTGCGAGATCGACGAGGTCATCGCGCTGATCAAGTCCAGCCAGACGCGCGAGGAGGCGATCGGCAAGCTGATGCGCAAGCGCTTCCGCATCGCCAGCGATCACCCCGCAGCGTCGTCGATCCCCGAGCGTCTGATGGAGAACGTCCGGGCGGCCGACGCCCGGGGCGGGAGCCTGATGACGCGGATCCAGGCCGAGACGATCGGGGCGATGCGCCTGATCCAGCTTGTCGGGCTGGAGGTCGAGCGGCTGGTCAAGGAGTACACCGAGGTCGTGTCGCAGATCGAAGACTACGAGTCGATCCTGGCCTCGGCGCAGCGTGTGCGCGACATCATCATCGCCGACTGCGTCGAGATGAAGGCCCGGTTCGGGTCAAAGCGTCTGACCTCGATCGAGGAGGCGGCGGGCGATATTGACATCGCGGCGCTGATCCGCGAGGAGGACATGGCCGTCACGATCTCGCACGCGGGCTACGCCAAGCGTGTGCCGCTGGCGACGTACCAGGCCCAGGGGCGCGGGGGCAAGGGGATCCGCGCGAGCACGAGCAAGGACGAGGACTTCATCGAGCACCTGTTCGTCGCCTCGACGCACGACGATCTGCTCTGCTTTACCGATACCGGGCGGGTGTTCAAGATCAAGGTGTACGAGCTGCCCGAGATGAGCCGCACGAGCAAGGGGCGGGCGATCGTCAACTCGATCGACCTCAAGCCCGGCGAGCGGACGTGCGCCTTCCTCGCGGTCAAAAACTTCGAGTCGGGCTCCCGGTTCCTGACGTTCGTCTCCAGGCACGGCATCGTCAAGCGGACGGCGCTCAAGGACTATCGCAACGTGCGCAAGAGCGGGCTGATCGCGGTCGGGCTCAAGGAGGGCGATGCGCTGCTGACGGTCGTGCTCACCAGCGGGTCGGACGACCTGCTTCTCGTGACGGCCGAGGGCATGGCCATCCGGTTCAACGAGCAGCACGTCCGCCTGATGGGGCGGTCGGCCGCGGGCGTCAAGGGCATCGAGCTGGGCGCGACCAACGAGGTTGTGGGGATTGTCCAGGTCCCGATGGTGGGCGACGACGGCTCGCACAACGAGTACGAGACCGACCCGGTCGCTCTCGAGCGGGGGCTGTGCCTGCTGACGGTGACCGAGAACGGGTACGGCAAGCGGACCCTGGTTGATGAGTACCGCGTCCAGCCCGAGTCCGGCAAGGCCCGCTCGCAGTCGCGGGGCGGGAAGGGACGGGCCGATATCAGACAAACAGCGCGCAACGGGCGCACCGTCGCGGCCATCGGGGTCGTCGAAACCGACGATGTGGTCGTGATCTCACGCAACGGGCAGCTCGTCCGCATGAACGCCGACTCGATCTCGCGGTACGGGCGCGGCGCCCAGGGGGTGCGGGTGGTCGGGCTTAAGGATGGCGACGCCGTGATTACCGCGGCCCGCGTCGCCGAGGAAGAGGCGCCCGAGGGCGAGGCGGTCGGGGGCGAGGGGGCGGTTGGCGAGCAGGCGGAGGTCTGAGCGCAGAACCGGGCGACGGAACAGGCGGGGCGGCTTCGGCGTACACTCGGCGCGAGCGAACCCCAGGATCGGAGAAGGCGATGGCGATCGATTGGTCTGACAACATCCTGCTGGCGAACCTGTCCGATGAGCCGGCGCTCTCTGAAGAGCTCTCGCTCGTGATCGACAAGATCAACGACGCGGAGAGCGCCGAGTCGCCGCATGCCGTGCTGGACTTTCGCTCGGTGAGCTACGTCAACAGCTCGAACATCGCGCAGCTGCTGCGTCTGCAGAAGGTGCTCGGCGAGGGCGCCCGCCAGCTTCGGATCTGCGGCGTGTCCGACGAGGTCTGGTCGGTCATGCTCGTGACGGGGCTGGACAAGGTGTTCAAGTTCGCGCCAGACACGATGACCGCGCTGGCCGGGCTCCAGCTCGACGATGCAAGCTCCTGAGCGGGAATGGGCGCCCGAGAGCCGCTGGGGCGCCGATCATTGTTCTGATCGTGCTTCCGCTCTATCGGCTCGAATCCACCGTCCGCGCCGAGATGCCCGAGACACCGGGGGCAGCCTGACGCTGGCCCGGCGGTAGAGTGAGGCGATGACCACGATGCCCGCGCCCACCGAACGCCCCGCCCCCAGCCCGATCCCGGGCGATCCGCACCCGGTCGCGGAGCTGCGATCGGTGAGCAAGACGTACTACAAGCCGGACGGCTCGGTCATGGTCAAGGCCCTGTGCGAGGTGGACCTGACGATTCCCGCGGGGCAGTTCGTCGCGATCATGGGCGCCTCCGGCTCGGGCAAGTCCACGCTGATGAATATCCTCGGGTGCCTCGACCGCCCGACCGGGGGCGAGTATCTGCTCGACGGCACCCCCGCCCAAGAGCTCTCGGACGAGGCGCTGAGCAGCTTCCGCGGCAAAAAAATCGGCTTCGTCTTTCAGGCGTTCAACCTCATCCCGCAGCTCACGGTCGAGGAGAACGTCGCGGTCCCGCTGTTCTATCAGGACGTGCCCAAGCACGAGCGCCTGGCGCGGGCCAGGGCCAAGCTCGAGCTTGTCGAGCTGAGCGACCGGATCGGGCACCGCCCGAGCGAGCTCTCGGGCGGGCAGCAGCAGCGCGTCGCCATCGCCCGGGCGCTGGCCACGGACCCGGTGGTGCTGATGGCCGACGAGCCGACGGGCAACCTGGATTCCAAGACGGGCGAGGCGATCCTGAAGCTGTTCGAGTCGCTGCACCGCGAGGGGATGACGATGATTATGGTGACGCACGACGATTCGATCGCCGAGCGGTGCGAGCGGATCGTCCGCCTCAAGGACGGGCTTGTCGATACGGACGAGATGCTTCGGTTACGACGCGATTAGGAGTCGCCAATAAGAAACGGCGCGCTCGTAAAAAGCGCGCCGCAGAAGTTTACATGGGTCTCGGCTTGGTTTAGAACAGACCTTGCCAAGTGTACCGCAACCAAGCGGGGATTTGGAGAGAATCAACGACATCGGAGATCTCGTCCCAGAGTGTCTCGATCCACTCGCGCATGTCTTCGAGCTTGCGTTGCGCTTCGGCTTCCGCGATATCCAAGGCCTGCTGAAGCGCCTCCTGAGCCGTCGTAAGAAGCTCTAGATAATCACTCACCGGCCCTCTGACAGTGACAGAGGCTTCGACAGTGATGGTCACGAATGGGGGGATGCTGACTTCGACCTTGCCCGAGAGCGTGATCTCGATCTCGAGATCGCCGGGGTTGTTCGTCGCCGAGAGCGGGTGCGTTGGGTCGTCGATCGCCTGACCCGCCGCGAGGATCGCAGCGACGGGTTCACCCGCGTCGATCAGGGCATTGACAACAGCTAGGTAGAAGGCCTGATCGTCGTCGATGGCGAGGCGGAGGTCGAAGACATCGCTCGCCGCTTGGGCAGAGATTCCGCTTTCCGCAAGGCTCTGCACGGCGGCGTCGCGGAAGGCATCACGCGTCGCGTCGGGGTCGAGGGCGCCCTTGAACAGTGCGCTCGCAGCGGTCGGCGAGAGCCCGTAGTAGTCAACGAGAAGGACCGCCGAGGCGCCGGGATCGAGCAGCAGTCCGGTCTGGGGATCAGGCAGGTGCGGCGGGATTGCCACCTGCTTGACCCGCTTGATAGCAATCTCTGGATCGATCCCGTCACCAATGAACCGTGCGGGGTCGTCGGTCGCCGAGAGCGGCGCACCGATCTCGACGGAAACACGGTGCACATTCGGACGCCCGGACATGACTTCCTGCTCGATCGCGAGCAGGGCCGCCGGGAGAAGGTCGGCCCTGGTGTCACCGAGATTCGGGAGCACGGGTGTGTACACGACGCTCTCGTCGGGCTCGCCCGCGTTCAGGATTGTGCTGGTACCGGAGTAATCAACCGCTTGATTCACGACCGTGCCGTCAATCGTCACGCTCCAGACGGGGGCGCCGGATTCGCCCCGTTCGAGCACCACGAGCACGTCCGTGTTCCGGAGCTGCCCGTTGGCGTCATCGATCATGTCCTGTTCGCTGGGTGTCGCGGGTTGTGCCGCGGACAGCGTGGGGATGAGCATCGCGCCGACGACGAGGGCGGCGCCAAGGGATTGCCAGAGTGTTGTTCGGATTCGTGAGGCCATGGTCGCTCCTACAAGTGAGGCCATGGTCGCTCCTCTACGAGCGCACGCTATCAGTTATGAGGTTGAGTGTCAACCAGTGAAAGCACAGGAATACAAACGCGAATGGCACAAATCTGTGTCTTTGCGAGCGTCGTTGAGAGCAAGTGATGGATCTACGCCGCGGCGCACGCAGCGAGTTCGCACGGGGCGATGAGCATGGCGGTCAGGTCGTCGCCCTGGTGCAGCGAGCCGGCCTGCTCGTCGAGCTCGCGCTCGAACAGGTCGAACGCCTCGCGCACGCGCTGCGGATCCCAGCTTCCCTTGCCAAGGGCGGCCAGGCGGTCGAGGTGCAGGTGGGTTGGGAGCTTGAGCGCGGCGTTGTTGGCGCCCGTCTCGTGGTACACCGTCTCGAACCCGTCCGAGTAGATCAGCAGCGAATCACGCTCGCCCAGCGTGAAGCTGACCTCGTTGAACTCGGCCTGGGGGAAGACGCCCAGCAGCGGGCCGTCAGTTTCGATGCGCTCGACGCTGCCCTGCCCATCGCGCAGGACCATGGGCGCGGGGTGCCCCGCGCCCGCGAGCGTCACCTCGCGCGTGCTGGTGTTGATCATGCCGTACACCGCCGTCGCGAACCGGTGCCCGGCGCCCGGGCGGTCCGTCAGCTCCAGGTTGAGCCTCCGCAGCGCCTCGGCGGGCGGGACGATCGTGAAGTCGCCATCGACACGGTCGAGCTTGCGCAGGCTCTTGGCGATGACGAGCGTGAGCAGGGCCGCGGGCACGCCGTGCCCGACGGCGTCGCCCAGGAAGAAGCTGACGTGCTCGTCGTCAAGAGCGCTAAACTCGAAGATGTCGCCCGAGACGTACCCGGCGGGTCGGAAGACGACGCCGAGGTTGAGCCCCTCGATCTGCGGAGGGTGCTTGGGGATGAACTCACGCTGGACCGTCGCGGCGAGCTGGAGCTCCTCTTGCATGCGCTCCATCTCGGTCTCGGCGCCGCGCAGCGACGCCATCGTCAAGCGCAGGTCCTGGTCGAGGCGTTGGATGACCTTCTCGCGCCGCGAGAGCGTGCGCACGACCGCAGCCAGGTACGCTGGGTCCGCGTCCCACGTCTCGACGACCAGGCGTTCATCGCTGGCGAGGCGCGCCAGGCGCTCGTCGTCGGGGTGGAGCAGCAGCACAACCGGGGTCATGGAGGTCTGCGCGAGATCGGCGAGCTGATAGGCGAACATGCTCGCGTCGTCGGGGCTCATCGCGGCGATGACCACGCCCCGCAGCGGGCGGGCGCCGCTCATCGCGCCGATCACCTCCGTCAGCGGGCTGGTCTCGACCACAGGGCGTTCATTCCCGGGCCAGGCCTCGACCATGGTCATGACACGCGCTCGGACGCGGTCGAGCGTGGCGTTCGGGGCGGCGAGAATCAGTTTCGGGGCATCCAGGGCGTCTGGCACGCGGGCTCCATCCCGCCCCCCCGGCTTGCCCGGGACTCCCCGGAAAGAGGGCGTACAGAGCTATCGGCCTACTTCGCAAGCGACCTGAGACGCTTGACGTCCAGGTCGACGCGCTGCCCATCTTCCAGGCTCAGGTGGTCCAACTGGCCCCCGGCAAGCTCGATAACCAACTGCGAATCAAACCGGCTCGAGTACCGCTTGAGGCGGTCGTTGTACTCAAAGTCCGTCTCATCCTCGCCCCGGGGGGGCTCGGCGACCATCTGGTGCATCGCGACGATCCGGGCGTCGGCGTCTAGATAGATGATGTCGATATCAATCAAACAATCGCGCATCACGAAGTGGCGCTTGGTCGAATCCGGGAAGACGAAGAGCATGCCCTTGTCCTCGTCGAGCTCGGTGCGCCCGCCGAGGCCCAGGGTGCGCGACTCGTTATCGGCCACGACTTCGAGGATGTAGGTGCGTCCACCGAGCGAGACGCGCTCGAACCCGGGGGGCGCCGGCTGCTTGCACCCGACAAGGGTCAGCGCGAGCAGGGCAAGGGCGAGCAGGGGCAGGGGTCGTCTCAGGCCAGCAGCCATGCGGCGTTCTCCGGGGTAAACGTCACGTCGGTCCGGGGCATCGTATCGAGCGAGAACCCGTCAAGAAACGCCCTTGCGTCCATCGGCTCCGGGGCGGGGCGGATCCCGGACCAAGCCGCGATCAGGCCCAGGAGGCGTTCGGGGGCGACGCCGAGGCTCTGGTAGTGGGTCAGGCGGTTGTCGCCGTGACGCTTGGCCAGGCGTCGCCCGTCGTCGCCCCGGACCAGCGGCAGGTGGGTGTACGTCGGCTCGGGCGCCAGCGCGAGCCTCCGGGCGAGCACAAGCTGGCGGGCGGTCGATGGGAGCAGGTCGTTGCCGCGGACGATCTGGGTGATGCCCTGGGCGAAGTCGTCCACGACGACCGCGAGCTGGTACGCGGGCGCGCCGCGCTTGGTCCAGACGACAAAGTCGCCGATCTCGCGCGCCGGGTCAAAGCGCTGCTCGCCGGCGAAGGCGTCGGAGAACCCGACCTCGCCGGGCTCTACAGCCAGGCGCCAGTTGGCGCCGGCGTCCTCGAAGGCGCGGGCGACGATTTCGGGCCTGAGCGAGCGCGGGAAGGGCGTCTCGGCGTCGCCCTCGTTCTGGGCGCTCGAGGCCTGCGCAATCTGCGAGCGTGTCAGCTCGCACGGGTACGCGCTCGCGCCCTTCGCCAGCGTGTCCATCGCCCTGGTGTAGCGCGAGAGGTCATTGCTCTGGATGAACGGTCCCTCGTCCCAGTCGAGCCCGAGCCAGCGCAGGAGGTCGATGGTCTCTTCGACG
>JAJRXR010000039.1 GCA_024276195.1 Planctomycetota bacterium | reverse complement strand
CCGTTGACGATGATCTCGAGCCAGCGGTCGGTGTTGTTGAAGTCGTTGGCGCCGAAATCAAGCTCGGTGGTGAAGACGCCGCCATCGACGGTCACCGCGCCGGCGTTGACCGTGCCCAGCAGCGAGCCGCCGGTGAGCGCCGAGTAGAGGCGGAAGGTCATGGCGTAGGAGCCGTCGGCCGGCGCCCCTCCGTCCTTGAGGCTTCCCTGATAGGTGAAGGCCGTGTCGCCAGCGAGCGCTGTCGATGCTCCGGCGCTCAACAGAACGGCACAGAGAAAGGTTGTGATCCGTTTCATGATTCCTCCAGTGGATACCAAGGGTTCGGTGTGGTTTGGTCTCAGGGCAGTCCGAAACGGACGGCGCCCCAGGGCCATCGGCGCTAGAAATTCAGCGCATTCTCTTCGTCTCGTGGTCTCACACGGATGGATTGCAAGGCGTTTGGGCGGGTGCGCGGGGCGGAGATATAGCCCAAAGCCCTTCGGCGTCCAACCGGCAAGGTTACGGACCACGCGAGCGGGTTGGACGCGTCGAGCCCTGGCGCCCTGCTAGCGGCTCATCTCTGGGCCGACGGGGGCGCCTAGTCTGGTCCCCTTTGGGACTCGCGGAACAGCGCGAGGTGCGAGGGGGACTCGGGCCAGCTCAGGCGTGCGTTGACGTCGCCCAAGATTTTGCTTGCCCGCAGCAGGAGGGGCTCGGCGCCCGCATTGTCACCGAGCTGGGCGAGGCAGTGCCCGAGCGAATCCGCCGTGCGCGCCGTCAGGATGTGGTCAGCGCCGAACCTTGATTCCTGAGAATCGAGCATCTCGCGGAGTCGGTTCGCGATGGATTCAGACGCGCGACCTCTGCCGATGATCGCGAGGCACAGCATCCTGTCCGCCTCGTCCTTGAGGCTCCAGTTCTCCCAATCGCGCGTGACGAGTTCGGTCTGCTCGATCGCGCGCAGCGCCTCCGCCTCGGCCTCCGGGAACCGGCCCAGGTTCAGGAGCGCCTGCGTGATCGTGTGCCTTGCCCACACGATGAGCAGACGCTTTGACTCGACCCCGTGCCTCCTCGGCGTCAGCATCACCGGGTCTTCGGACGCCAGGATCACATCGAGGAGTTCAACAGTGTCTGCGAGAGCTTTCTCGCTCTCCCCCCGAGAGAGCGCGAGCCCGACGAGCAACTGTTGAGAGCGGATCGCGACCCATGAATCGGGCAAGTAGACGGCATCGATCGAGCGGTCGTACGTGTTGGCGAGCCGCTGCGCCTCGTCCAGGCGTCCGTGCTGCCAGAGTGTGTTGGCCAGTATGAACCTGGCAGAGGCTGTTTCGCCGTGCTCGGGACCGAGTTTGCGTTCGCCGAGTTCAACCGCTGCGGCGAGCATGGCGATGCCGTCCTCATCCCGCCCAAGACTTGGGTAGACCCTTCTGCCCAGCTCCGATCTGGCTCTGACGGCGGACGCGATGGACCCGATCCCGCCGTGCGCCTCGAACGCCTTGATCGCCTGGAGATATTTGGGCTCCGCTTCCTCATAGCGCCCCAGGACGCGGAGCGTGCCGGCGGTGTTGAAGAGCGAGAGTGTTGTCAGAACGTGGTCCGGGCCGGAGACACGCACCAGCCCCTCGTAGGCCTGCTCGTGCAGAGGCAGCGCGTCGAGCGGGCGTCCGAGGCGCATCGTGGTGTTCGCGACGGTGTCGAGCGCGCCCCATGTGAACGGGTCAGATTCGCCGAATGTTTCGAGCGCGTGCTCGTGGAGTTCGGTGAGCAGTTCGAGGGCGCCCCCGAGGTCTCCGCTCTCCTTGAGCGATTCTCCGTACCGACGCATGGCGTGCAGTGTGTCTGGGTCTCTCATGCCCCGAACCGACGCGAGATACTCGTATGTCCATTTGAGGTGCGAGACCGCGAGCGAGCTCCAGCCCATCTCCTGGAACGTGTTGCCGATGATCTCTCGAACCTCGAACTCGACGTCCGGCTCACCCGCGAGGACGCCCGCGTCCAGGCGCTCGGTCGTCGCGACAAGCAGATCGCGCACCGTGACGCTCTGGCCCCGAGACTCGGCGGACCGCGCGGTGCGGAGCATGTTCTCAAGGAACGCCCGGACCGATTCCGCCCGCTCGCCAGCGGCGATGGCCTCGCTCGCGTGCGCGGACGCGCGCCGGCTGGCCGCGGACTCTCGCACCGCGAACACCCCGCTCGTGACGGCGCCAGCGATCAGCACACCGACAAGAAGGGCGGCGCCGACGACGAAAGAACGGTTCCTCCGGACAAACTTCGAAACGCGATACACCGTCGAGGGCGGGCCGGCGTCGACGGGCTCATCGGCGAGCAGGCGCCGGAGATCGGCTGCGAACGCGGCGACCGTCTCGTAGCGGCGCGTCCGGTCCTTCGCCAGAGCGCGCATGACGATCCAGTCAAGATCGCCCTTGAGCTGCTTGACGAGCGAGCCCGGGGTCAGGCCCCGCGCTCTGGCCCGGGCTTCAACACCCGGCGTGTCCGGCTCGGCGCTCGCGCTCCCGCGAGAAACACGGACAGATGGCTTGGGCGGGTCCACGTCGTGGATGACCCGCTCGGCCTCGCCCGCGCCGCCGGTGCGCGACAGCGCGTCGCCGAGCGGGAGCTTCCCGGTGAGCACTTGGTACAGGACCGCCCCGAGCGAGTAGATATCGGTTCGCGTGTCGATGTCCGGGTCGCCCGACACCTGCTCCGGGCTCATGTACTCGAGGGTGCCCACGAGCTGGCCCTGCTGGGTCATCAGGGTTCGCTCAGGGTGAGATGGTTCGGTCGCCTTGGCGATTCCGAAGTCGATCACAGAGGGTGTCGCGACGCCGTCGCGCGTGCTGACGATGATGTTGCTGGGCTTGAGGTCTCTGTGGATCACGCCCTTGGTGTGCGCGTGCTGGACGGCGTCGCAGACCGTCACAAACAGCCCGATGCGCTCGCGAATGGTGAGCTCCTGAGCGTCGCAGTGCTCGGTCAGGCTCTTGCCGTCGATGAAATCCATGACGAAGTAGGGGCGCCCGGTGTCTGTGTCGCCGGCGTCGAGCACGCGCGCGATGTTCGGATGGTCCATCATCGCCAGCGCCTGGCGTTCGCCCTCGAATCGGCGGATGATCTGGCGTGTGTCGAGCCCCGCTTTCAGGAGTTTGACCGCGACGCGCCGGCGGACCGGGCGTAGCTGCTCACCCAGGAAGACAACGCCCATGCCGCCCTCGCCGATCTCCCGGATGATGCGGTACCGCCCGGCGATGATGTCACCCGCGTTGGCGCCCTGCGAGACACACGGGCTCGGGATCGGCGAATCCAGGAATCCCGGATCGACCGCCTGATCGCACGAGAGCAGCTCCTCCACCTCGCTCCTGAGCAGCGCGTCCCCCATGCACCGGCTATCGAGCAGCTCGCGCCGGTCCGCCGGTTCCAGGCACACCGCCGCTGCAAAGAGCTCCTCAACAATTGATCCTCGGTCACGCATCCGAGGTTCCCGCAGAGTCGCCCTCGCGCATCTCCCGCTGGAGCCACGCGCGCGCAAACCGCCAATCTCGCTTGATCGTTGAGGCCCCGACATCAAGCAGCTCCGCGATCTGCTCGGTCGAGAGGCCCGCGAAGTAGCGCAGGAGCACCACCCGAGACTGGCGAGGGTGCTCGACTTCGAGGCGCTCGAGCGCGACATCGAGCGAGAGCACTTCCCCGGGCGCGATCTCGATGGTCAGCTCCGGAGCGGCGTTCTCGTCCAGCTCGATGCGCCGCCTGTCCCCGCCGTGCTTGACCGCGGACTTTCGTCGGGCCTGGTCAACAAGGATGTTCCGCATCGCCTGCGCCGCAGCGCCGAAGAAGTGCGCCCGCCCGTTCCACCCGGGGTCGGCCTCGCCAACCAGACGCATGTACGCGTCGTGGACGAGCGCGGTCGCCTGGAGGGTCTGCCCCGGGGGCAGGGCGGACAGACGCGAGGATGCGAGGCGGCGGAGTTCCTCGTACACGAGCGGGAGAAGCTCCGCTGCGGCGCGTTTGTCGCCCTCCCCAGCCGCGCGTACGACCCGGCTGGCCTCGTCGAAGTCCGTTCTGTCGCGGGGGGGCGGGGTCATCGCTGACAGAGAGTGTGATCCCAACAGATGGTGCAGGCAAGCCTTCACTCTCGATCGCCTCCCGAACGGATTGCAAAACGGCACATATGTACCGAGGCCATCCTTGAGATCAGTCCGAAATCCGGGGGGGGATGGGCCACAGATGCGGCCCATTTCGATCACCCGGAGTGGATTGGCCCCAGAATCCACCCTGGGCAGTCGCTGGGCCGCAGCTGGGCTCTGGGATCTTTGGGTCCGAAACGGCCAGTGCTGAGGCGGTCTTTGGTGCGCGGCGCGCCGTTCCGACGCGACAAGCCAACGACCCGGAGTGGCAGCGCGGGCTTGGCGCTCGTCGAATGGCGCCCGCCCCCGCTGTATAAGCGGAGATTGTGAAAGATCGCCATCGCCATCGCCATCGGCTCGGCGGCGAGAGCGCCGAGAAGTTGGAATGGAGCCGGGGGGATTCGAACCCCCCGATTCTGGCGGCTGAGAGCGTCTCAGAGGGGTATGACGCACAAATAGACGCACAAGAGTTGCCGGAAGATGTAGGCGCCAGGTCGCTGTCAGAGATTGTCACTCTTTGGCCCCAGTTGTCGCAGCGGGACCGGTTCCTTGTGCTCGCTTTGGTGCAGGCTGCGTCTCGACAATGACCGGAACCAAGCGGTACTCAAAGCTGGCGCAAGGTGACAGGCACGAACTACCGTAGGTACAAGTACCTTCCATCATCAGCGCTGGCGGTACGAAATGATGGCGCCGACCCATCACTCGATCATCGGGCGATGCTTTGTCAGCGACGGAGAGGCGCCATGAAGATCCACATCGTGACGTTCGGCCCCACCGCGAGCCCGCCCAACGGGCACAGCCACTTGTACACAACACCCT
>JAJRXR010000038.1 GCA_024276195.1 Planctomycetota bacterium | reverse complement strand
GGATGCGGTACAGTGCTCGCGGAGGCCTTGACCAATGCCAGACTCCAAGCCAGACGCGATTGATCTTCGGTCCGACACGGTGACGCGCCCGACCGGGGCGATGTGGGAGGCGATGCGGGGCGCCGAGCTGGGCGATGATGTACTGGGGGATGAGCCGAGCGTGCTCCGCCTCCAGCAGCGCGTCGCCAGCGAACTCGGCAAGGACGAGGCCTGCTTCTTCCCCAGCGGGACCATGGCCAACCAAAGCGCCATCCTAGCGACCACCCAGCCCGGCGACGAGGTCATCTGCCACCCGACCGCCCACATCTATCACTACGAGTCCGGCGCTCCCGCAGCCCTCTCGGGCGTCACCCTCCGCTTCGCCGACGGCGAGCGCGGCATGTACGAGCCCGACGCGCTCAGCGCCTGCGTCCGCCCGGTCAACCACCACTTCGCCCCCGCCCGCCTCGCCATCATCGAGAACACATCCAACGGCGGCGGCGGCTCCGTCTGGCCCATCGAACTGGTCGAGCGAGTCGCCGCCCGCGCCCGCGAGCACGGGCTCAAAACCCACCTCGACGGCGCCCGCCTCTGGAACGCCTCCGTCGCCTCGGGTGTCCCGCTCAAGGACTTCGCCCAGCACTTCGACACCGTCTCGGTCTGCTTCTCCAAGGGCCTCGGCGCCCCGGTCGGGTCCGCTGTCGCGGGCGATACTCAGACCATGGCCCGCGTCTACCGCATCCGCAAGATGTTCGGCGGCGCCATGCGCCAATCAGGCCTGCTCGCCGCGGCGTGCACTTTTGCGATGGACCATCACATCGACCGCCTCGCCGACGACCACGCCAATGCCAAACACCTCGCCGAGAGCCTCGCGCCGTTCGAGCCCCTGACCATCGACGCGGCATCAATCGAAACCAACATCGCGTTCTTCCGCGTCGATCCGGGCTGGGGGCCAGCCTCGAAACTCGTAGACATGCTCGAAGCCCAAGGCGTACGGACCATCGCCAGCGCCCCGGACCAGATCCGCGTGGTCACCCACCTGGACGTGAGCCGCCCGATGATCGACCGGGCGATTGAGATTGTGGCGGGTGTCTGCGCGCGAAAGACTGAACAGGAAACGGCGTGACCGGCTTCTACTGCCCCTGCGCCAGCGAGAACCCAGGCTCCCCGTCGAACTGCTTGAGCGCCTGGAACTCCGCGATCTCGAACTTCTCGGCGATCCGCCTGAGAATATGGATCGTCGGCCCCTGACCGATCTGCCCGATCAGGTGCTTGTCCTCCAGCTCGAAGCGCACGCGGAAGTAATCGACCACTTCCGTGTACACCGATCCCGAGGGCCACACCTGCGTGCCGCGGTTGGAGATCATCGTCAGCTTGAACGGCGTGCCCACCGCCAGACGCTCGAGCTTCTGCGCCAGCTCCAGCGGCGGCGATGTCGTCGCGATGTAGATGTCGCACCCGACCACGTCCGAGCGTTTTTGCGTGAACGTCTGGATCAGCTCGTTGACGTGCGGCCTCACGGGCGGGATGAACGTCAACGCATCGTGCATCGGCACCGGCTTGGCCTCGCGCTCGCTCGGCGTCATGCCCAGGTGGTCGATCACCGCCTTGGCGAAGTCGTCGGTCCCGACCGGGGGCGTCTCCGGATCACCAAAGTCGCCCGTGTGGACCTTGTTTTCCAGGGTCGCCAGCAGCGCGTTCTCGATAACCGCGGCCCGCTTGAGCAGCCCGATGTGGCGCAGCATCATCAGACCCGAGAGCAGCAGGCTCGTCGGGTTGCCGATGCCCTTGCCGGCGATGTCCGGCGCCGTCCCGTGGACCGCCTCGAAGATCGAAATATGGTCCCCGATGTTGGCGCTGGGCGCAAACCCCAGCCCCCCGACCAGCCCCGCGGCCAGGTCGGAGACGATGTCGCCCTGCAGGTTTGGCAGCACGATCATCTCGTACGTCTGCGGGCGCAGGACAAGGTTCATGCACAGCGCGTCGATGATGACGTCGTCCTTCTCGATGTCCGGGTAGTCGTCTCCGATCACGCGGAAGCGGTCGAGGAACATGCCGTCGGTCATCTTCATGATGTTGGCTTTGTGCCCGCAGTAGACCTTTTTCAGGCCCAGCCGCTTGGCCGCCTGGAACGCGAACTCGTGGACCTGGTCGCACCCGGGCGCGGTGATGAGGCGCTTGCACTCGACCACGTCGCTCGTGAGGCGGTGCTCGACCCCGCCGTAGGTGTCCTCGATGTTCTCGCGGACGATGTACATATCCACCGGCACACCAGCGCGGCTGAAGACCGTGTCCACGCCCGGGAGGCTCTGGAAGTGGCGCAGGTTGGCGAACGTGCCGAAGGTCTTGCGCAGCGTGACGTTGATCGACTTGCCCCCGCCCCCGATGGGCGTGCCCATGGGGCCTTTGTAGAGCACGCCGTAGCGTTCGATGGTCTCGACCGCCTCGTCGGTGATGCCCCGCGTCTCACCGGCGGCGAAAACGCTGTGCCCCATCTCGACCTCTTCAAAGTCCACAAAGTCCGAGACGCCCGCCTGCCTGAAAATCTCGAGGCAGGCGTTCATGATCTCAGGCCCGATCCCGTCTCCGGGGGCGAGGGCGATGGTGACGCGATCGGGCATGGTCGAGGCCTCCGGAGGAGTTTCTACGCCGGATATCGGCAGGGTCGGGGTCCCGAATAACTCTAGTCGGGCCTTATCAAGTTGGTTTAGATCCTTGTGGTAATTACGGTCGAATGGCGAGCCAGATCACCAGCCATCCGAAGAGAACGCCCAGCCCTCCGAGTAGGAGACCGACACGGATCCCAGACATGGCCCATCTGGATTGTCCATTTTCAGCTGCAATGAGCTTGAAGAACTCCCGAAGCTCCGGGTCGAAACCGTTGGCGCCGAGGGGGATGCGAACTGCCCCGTACTTTCCCGAAACGATCGCGACTTGACCGAAACTATTTGTACTGATATTGACCCATCGGATCTCATCAAAAGAGAGGGTGAAGGTCTTGCTCCTAGGACGCCACCACGGATCACAGTGAAGAAATCCAGAGAAGCTGACTGTCTCCTTGATAGTGTCGATTTGGATGCACTGTCTTGATCGAATGGCTCTTGAACGCAGCAGTATCCAGCCCAGCGATACAGCAACGCAACCAGTTCCGATCGAAGCGACGATCCAGAATACGGGGAAACCCGGGGGTCGGAAGTACGCGATGGCAACACCGGCAACCAATGCGCCTACTATATTGAAAGTGATTTCAGCCCAAGTGCGTTTTGCAGAAACCGGATCACGCATATAGCAGAGCGGTTCAAAACCATCTTGAATGCTCGCATGTTTGCTCGCTCGAGTAGGCACCTATGAAGAAGGGTAGTCGGGAGACTTGGTCGCTCGGGTCAGGCGATCAAGCACCGCCGCCCAGATCGCCCGGTCCTGGGCAGATTCCGCCCCGCCCCTACCTCCGCCCCCGCCCGCATCCGGGGGACGTTCCACAGCGATGAGCGCCGGGGCGAGCGCGTCCGCCTCGCGGAGCGCTGAATACAGGGCCGCCGCGTACCCCGGGGCGTCCGATGGCAGGCGCAGAACCTGCGCGTCCGGGCCTGGGTCCATCGCCGACCGGCTCAGCACGACGGCGCCCCCAGGGCAGCTTCGGAGCAGCTCCGCGAGCCCGGTTTGATCTCCAAAGAGCCTGACCGGGGCGTTGGGCGCGTAGTGGGGGCCGAGCAGGCCCGGCGAGCGGACTTCACCGCCCGCTGCGCTGGCGCTGGCAAGGACATCTTCGCCCAGGACCGCCCCGATCCGCTCGCTCCCGATCACGCCCGGGCGCAGCACCCGCGCCGGGGTGCGGGTCAGGTCGAGCACGGTGGACTCAATCCCGGCGCGGCACGGGCCACCATCGAGCACCAGCACCTCGTCCTCGCTGAACGAGGCGCGCACATGCGCCCCGGTCGTGGGCGAGACGCCTCCCGAGGGGTTGGCGCTGGGGCCGACGAGCCCCTCGCCGAGCTGCCCGATGAGCGCCAGCGCCAGGGGGTGGTCCGGGCAGCGCACGCCGACGGTCTCGCCCCCGCCCGTCACGAGATCGGGAACCGAGCCGCTGCGCGCCAGCACAAGGGTCAGGGCGCCGGGCCAGAACGCGCTGGCCAGGCGCTGGGCGCGCTCGGGCCAATGGGCGACATACGCCCGGGCCATCTCGGGCGAGTCCACATGGACAATCAACGGATTGTGCGCCGGGCGCCCCTTGAGCGAGAACACGCGCGCCACAGCACGCTCGTCCGTCGCGACAGCGCCCAGGCCGTAGACCGTTTCGGTAGGGAAGGCGACCAGGGCTCCCCGGCGAAGGCGCTCAACGCAGGCGTCGATCCGGTCGGTTGGCGCGCTCATGGCGCTCTCACTCATCCTCGGGCATGCGGTAGTCCAGCGCCCGGTTCCCGTCGAGCACCTGGTTTGCGTCCGGCACGATCAGGTCAATCCGCGACCGCTCGAGCGACGTCCCCGTCGCGGCGTACAGGCGGGCGATCGAGCTGTTGTAATCCACCAGCGCCTTGATCTCGTTGATCTCCGCCGCCGCGAGCGCCACCTGCTGGCTCAGCTCCAGGTTCAGACGCTCGACCGAGTATCCCTGATTGGTCAGCTCTTTCTCGACCTGCAGCGTCCGCAGCGCCTCGCCCTGAGCGATGCGCGAGAGCTTGGCCTGCTCGATCAGGCGGTAATCCCGTACCACGCTGTCGAGCGCGTCCTTGACCTCGAGCACGATCTGCTGCACCGCCCTGCGATAGCCCGTGATCGCGCGGAGGCGCTCAAGCCTCGCCTTGCGAGACCCGGCGTTGCCCGCGCGGTTGCCGATCGGCTGCTCGAACAGGATCCCGAGCAGGAACTCGTCGAGGAACTCGCCGTTGCCCAGGCTGCCGTACGCCTTGGACATGTCGTCGTCGAACCCGATGAGCGAGAGCTGCCCGGTCAGGTCCAGCCTCGGACGGGCCGCGTTCTGCGCCACGACCTGTCGGATCGACGCGTCGTCGATCGCCAGGATCGCCTGCTGGATCTCCGGGCGGGCGTCGATGGCGGTGGTGACGGCGTCGAGCAGGCTGAACTCGATCGGCTCATCCACGGCCAGATCCACGGGCACGAGCATGATCTCCGAGCCCACGGGCAGGTCCGGGTCGTTCATCAGGGCCTTGAGGCGGTCGCTGGCGCGCCGCAGGCCTGTTTGTGCGACGAGCAGGTCGCCCTTGCGCCGCTCGACCTGGGCCGCCGCGTCGGCGATCTGCGCTTGGCGCGCGTCCTGGATGCGCCGGATGCGCATGTCGTCGCGGACCTTGATGCCCCGGTCGAGCAGGCGGGCCTGGATCGCGAGCTGGTGGTACACGAGCACGAGATCCCAGTACGCCGTCTCGACGTCGGTGACGGTGAGGATCAGCTGGGCGTGCAGGGCCGCGATGTCGGCGCGTTCGGCGTTCTGCGCGATCCGCACCTGCGCCAGCGCATTGCTCGACCCCGCGCCGCGCAGCAGCGGCTGCGTCAGCCCGACGACGACATCCACGCTCTGGGCCGGGTTGGGGCTGGGTGAAGCCCCGAAGAACGAGCCTCGCACGTCGGAATACAGCAGATCCTGGCGGACCTCGAGCTGCCCGCCCGTCACCAGGTTCCGGCGCAGGCCGGTTGACGAGGTGATGGACTGCGACGAGTTGATGATGGCGCCGGTCGTTCCAAAGAACGCCTGCCCCGCCTGCGGGCGGTCCGTGTCGCTCCACTGGTTGTTCGAGAACAGCAGCCAGTCAAACGCGGCCTGCGCCGCGACCACGTCCGCCTCGAGGATCGCCGGCCCGAGGCGCGCAATCTGGACATCCAGGTTTCGTTCCGCCGCCGATCGCACACACCGCTCCAGGCTCACGCCCACCACGCGCTGCCTCTGCCCGTACAGATCCTCGGCCAGCAACGACTCGATCGGGTCAGCCCCTTCGCCCGCCCCCGAGGCCAGGTCGTCCAGGTACGCCCGCGACGAGAACTCGCGCTCGATGTGCTCGAGGTGCTCCGGGCGGATTTCGAGTTCGTCGAGGCTCGAGGTGCGCGATGTGATCTGGCGCCGCGGGTTCGCCTCCGCCTCGGCGATCTCACGCCGGGCCGATTCGATCACCGAGCGCCGCAGCTCCTGCTCGGTGCGCTGAGCAATGGGCGAGGCGCACCCGACGAGCAGGGCGCCCGCCCCGGCGATCTGTGCGATCGCGATCCAGCTCCGGACCGGGAACATTCGGGTTGAGTTCGTGTGCTTCATGGGCGTGGGGAAGGTAGAACAGGCGGGGTGGGGGGTCAAAGAAATGGGGGCCATACCCTCTGTGCACACCCTCAGATGGCGCCGCGCGGGGAGGATCTGGCGGGTACACTCTAATGATTACCGCTGCGAGCGCTCGCAGCGGACCCGGACAGGGGATGGATCCCCGCCCGACGAGGCGAACAGGCTCCGAGAGCGAGCCCGCCCGCGATGCCCCGATTGATTCATGGAGGAAGACCCGTGCGTCGAGCCCCCACCCGACCCCAGAACACTGTTCGTTCACCCGTTCGCGCCCTGCTGGCCTGCGCCGCGCTCGCAGTTGGCGCCCTCGCAACACCAGCCCAGGCCCAGATCGAAGATTCAGCCCCCCGCTGGGTGGTCGTCACCAAGGACGCTTCCCCGGTCCGGTGTGATGATTTCGAGCGGTTCTACAAGGTCGCGAGCCTGGACACGGGCGACGTGCTCCGGACGGACGGGCGCTCGGACCAGTGGGCGAGGGTGGTCTACCCGTTCGGCGTGCCGGCGCTGGTCCCCGCTGCGGACGCGCGGATCATTGATGAGCGAACGATCGAGCTGACATCGCCCAGCCGCCTGCGCGCGCCCAGCGCGATCCTGGGGATCGCCGGGAGCTGGCGGTCGCTGTATTCCGAGGCGGTGCCCGCCGGGACGCGCCTGGAGGTGATCGAGCGTGAGATCGGCGCCAACAACGAGGTCGCGGCCTTCCGCGTGAAGGCGCCGCGCCCGCCCGTCGCGCCCGAGCCGCCCTACGCGTACATCAAACTCGAGTTCATCCGCGACGCAACACCCGCCGAGGCCGCGGCGCACCTCAAGGCGCTCAGCGCCATCCCCGGCGCCTCGCCCGTGCCCGTCGAGAAGGCGGTGCTTCTCTCCGAAGCGACCGAGATCCTGAACAACCAGTCCAACAACGCCATCGAGCCGATCACGAGCCCGCAGACAAGCGAACCCGCCGAGGCGGTCGTGGTTGAAGCCCCGATCGAGCAAGGGCGCGTGGAAGGCTCGGGTGATGTTGTCGAGCTGACGGATGACGCGATCAGCACGGGCTCTGGCGGGTGGGTCACCGGCGGCGCCGACGACAAGAACCATGCGCCCGGCGCCTCCGATTCCCTGCTCGAGCCGATGGTGCTCCCCGGGCAGGAGCAGACGCATGAGTATGTCTTCGATGATGTGCTGGCTCAGCCGACGCTCGAGGAACTGATCGACGCGGGGAACTACGTCCCGACCGTCTTCCCGCCGGACGAGTTTCAGGAGAACGCAAGCCCATTCTATCCCGCCATTGAGATCAGCGAGCAAGCGCCCGCCGAGGCCCCGCAGCCGGTGCTGGCGCCGGAGCCTGCTTCGATCGAGGATCTTGAGGTCGCGCTGACGTCCGTCCGGCGTCTGCCGCGCGAGGCGCTCGACGAGGCGCTCGATGAGTTGTACGCCGAATACCAGCGAACGCTCCGGGCCTCCGAGGCGAGCGGCGAGGACGAAAAGATCCTCGACGCCGTGCGACGGCGCATCACATGGCTGGAGCTGCGCATCGAGACCCGCGACCAGCGCCGGGCGCTCGACGCGGCCCTGCGCGAGGCGGACACCCGCGACGACGCGATCGCCTCGGGCGTGCGCACGTGGCAGGCCGGTCGTTCGTACACGATGGTCGGACGCCTCGCCCCGAGCGCGGTGTACAACGGGAAGCGGTTGCCGCTGATGTACCGCGTGCTGAGCATTGATCCGCTGACGGGGCCGCGCACCATCGGGTATGTCCGCCCGGAGCAGGGCCAGCGTCTGGACGGGCGCCTGGGCCAGATCGTGGGGATCATCGGCTCGACCACGGACGACGATGCCCTGAACCTGCGGATCATCCGCCCCGAGCGCGTGGACGTGCTCGACACCAGCGCGTTCGCAAACGCCCCCTCGGACTGACCCTCGGGCGGTGCGCCCCTCTACGCTTGGGGCGCCATGACGCCGGGTCAGCCATCGAGTTCGGGCATCCTGTTCAGCGCGGGCGTCTCGCCCGCGGGCAGCGCCGACCGCGCCGCCGCCGAGGCGTGCGAGCGACTCATCGCCGATTCTGTGCGCCGGGGCGGGCCCTCGTGGGAGCCTGACTTTGCGGTGGTCTTCGCGACGGCGTCGCACGGGCCGCTATTGGCAGCCGTCGCGTCGAGGATTCGGCGTGATCTCAACCCCAAGCGTCTGATCGGGCTGACCAGCGGGGCGGTGCTGGGCGGACTCGACGCGTACGAGCGGCGCACGGGCCTGAGCGTGCTGGCGGGCTGGATCCCGGGCGCCGAGGTGCAGGCGATCTCGCGCGAGGTGCTGGCGACGCCGCCCCCGGGGATCGACGACGCTCTGCGCGGCGCGATGGGCGATCTGTCCACGCTGCGCGCCAGCATCGTGCTCGGTGACAGCTCATCGACGCTCACGGGCGAGCTGCTCCCGGCGTTGTCGCGCGTCCACGCCGAGGCGGGCTGGGGCGAGGCGCCCCCCGTGCTCGGCGCCCTGTCGGCGTCCTCCAAATCGCCCGGGAGCGGCGTGATGGTGCTCGATGATGACGTAGCGCGCGAGGGCGCGGTCGCGATCTCGATCCACAGCGAGAATCTGCGCGTGGACACGCTCGTGAGCCAGGGGTGTACGCCCTTCGCCGATCCGATGGTCATCACGCGCGCGCGCAAGAACCTCATCCTCGAACTCGGCGGGCGCCCGGCGTTGGGCGCGATCCGCGACGCCGCGTCGGCCCTGGGCGAGGACCAACGCCGCCTGCTGCCCGGCGGGCTCTTCATCGGGCGCGTCATCGACGAGTACAAAGACCGCTTCGGGCGCGGCGACTTTCTCATCCGCTCCGTCACGGGCGTGGACGAGGATTCCAACGCCGTCGCGGTTGCGGACCTGGTGCGCGCCGGGCAGACCATCCAGCTCCAGCTGCGCGATCGGCGGACCGCCAGCGAGGATCTGCTCATGCTCCTCGACGCCCAGCGCTTGCGTGAGCGCCCGCTGGGCGCGCTGCTGCTGACGTGCGCCGGGCGCGGGCGATCGTTCTTTGGCGATGAGTCGCACGACGTGCTCGCGGTCCAGCGAGCCTTCCGCGACGACCCCCCGGGCGAGATCAAGGCCAAGATGGGCCAGCAGGTCGATCCCGACGAGCCCGTCATGCCCCTGTGCGGGGTGTTTGCCAATGCCCAGATCGCGCCCGCCGGGGGGCGGGGCGCCCTGCACACCCACTCGGCGGTGCTGGCAATGTTCAGGGCGCAAGAGACCTGAGACGGTGAGGCCGCGTAAGCCATCAGCGGCGCAGTGTAGCCAGGACGATGATGACACTCGCGAGGAACACACCCAATCCAAACGATGGAATACCCAGGACAGGAAAGCCGAAAACCGCAAGCCCCGCGAGCGCGTCAGAGTTCCAGACAAACACCGAGAGTGAGAGGAGTAGATTGGCGATCACCGTCCCGATCCCGCCGAACGTGATCGCAACGCTGACCGCAAACGGGTGACAGGTCGCCATGACAGGGGAGAGCACCAAAGCGCCCGCGACCGGTACGATTCCCGCCATGCCCACGAAGATCATGGCGCCGATGAGGTCGATGGCCGGGTACAGCACCAGAATGTAGATCACGCTCATTGCGATGAGTACGCCCGCCGTCGGGAGCCCGACCGCCAGAGCCCACTCACCCGTAGTGCTCGCTCGCACTCTCGGCTGGCCCTGGACGCCGCATTCTGGACATCGTGGATCGCGATCGAGCCCGTGGAGGTCAAAGCCACACTTGTCGCAGACACCCCAGTCCAAGCGGCGCGGAGCGAACGTGAACAGCAACCACAGGCCGCCGATCCCGGCGAACGTCCCGCTCAAAAAGAATGTAATGAACAGCGCCAGCCCGTCGTTCCTTTCGTGCTAACCGACAGCAGGCTGGATAACCCCCCGGCACTCCCCAAACCCGATCCGCCGGAAGCCCTCGCGTTCGCAGTATCCCTTGATGATGATCTCGTCGCCATCGCCCAGGAACTTGCGTTCCTCGCCTGTGGGCAGCTTGATCGGCGTGCGCTGCGTGCCGGGCACGATGACGGGCGGGCTGGCGAACGGGTCACCATCCCACGTCAGCTCGAGCATGCACCCGCGCGCCCCGCGGGTCGGGCCGGAGACGGTGCCGGAGGCGAGCAGGTCGCCCGGGTTCATCTGGCACCCGCCCGAGGCGTGGTGCGTGAGCATCTGCGCGATGGTCCAGTACATATCCTTGAAGCTGCCCTTGCTCAGCTGGACCGGGTCGATGTTCTGTTCGCGCATCTTCGCGCTTGACAGAAAGACCTCGAGCGTGATGTCCACGCCGCCGGACGCGGTGTTCGCCTCGCTCGTCAGATACCCCAGCGGCGTCGGGTCGCCCGCGGGCCTCTCCATCGCCGGGCATCGGAACGGCGCGAGCGCCTCCATGGTGACGATGTACGGGCTGACCGTCGTCGCGAAGTTCTTGGCCAGGAACGGCCCGAGCGGCTGGTACTCCCACTTCTGGATATCACGCGCCGACCAGTCGTTGACCAGGCACATGCCCAGGATGTGGTCCTCGGCTTCTTCAATGGAAATCGGCTCGCCGCGCTCGTTGCCGCGCCCGACGACGAAGCCGACCTCAAGCTCATAATCAAACAGCTTGCACGGCGCCCGCGTAGGTCGGCTCTCCGAGCCGACATTCCCCTCGATAAGCTGCCCCCACGGCCTGCGGACGGGCGTGCCGGACGGAACGATGGTCGAGGCCCTGCCGTGGTACGCGATAGGGATGTGCTTGTAGTTGGGCAGCAGCGGGTTGTCGGGGCGGAACATCGAACCGACGTTCGTGGCGTGGTAGAGCGAGGCGTAGAAATCGGTGTAGTCTCGGGGACAGATCGGTGTCACCCACTCGAACACCTCATCATCAAGGTTGTTGACGTCGTAAAGAAACGGAGCGACTCGTTCTTGCCATTCCTTTCGCTTCGGGTTGTTTGCTGAGAATATCTCCGAGAGTCGCTTGCGAAAGAGACCGCGACTCGTGCTGTCGAGGGAAGCAAGCGCCTGGACGTCTGCCAGCACATTGAAACCGCACCCTGACATAACGCCCGCATCCTTGAAGCACTCCTGGATGTTGAGGATGGAGTTGCCGATGCGCACGAACGGATCACCGACGATGTGGCGATCACTCTTCTCTTCCTCCTCGTGGAACCCGACACTGAGCGAGCACAGCGGCAGGTTCTGAATCGGAAAGTCCGTCTCCGGGTCGTTGGCGGATTCGACCCAGGACTCGAGCTTGGGGTCGTGGGTGTCGTCGATCTGGTAGGGCATGGGGGCTCGCTTTGCTCGCAGGCATTAGGGACTAGGCATTGGGCATTAGGGAAGAGGGGATTCGGCCAATGCCCAATGCCTCATGCCCAATGCCTCTCTTCACAACAACTCCAACTTCTTCAGATCCGCCACCGGCTCCTCGAATGAGCACGAGCCGTAGCTGAGCGCGAACGCCTCTCGCACGCGGCTCAGCTCGATCAGCCCGACGCTCCGGTCCTGCCAGCTCGCGTGCTCGTCGGTGAAGGCGAAGCTGGTGGGGTCTTGGTCTTCGAGGATTCGGATGGTTTCATCTTCGTTTATCCGGTGGATGCGCACCATCGCCGCCGCCATGAACACGTTGAGGAACCCGTGCATGACCCCGCGAGGCGGGTCGGCGTCGTAGGTCAGGTTCTGCTCGGCGCGGACGGGGTGGTGCAGCCCGGCCGTCGCTTTGAACGGGACTCCGCCCTGGGCGCACGCGATGATGAACCGCGCGATCGCGGCGCTCTCGGGGATGAGTTCTGGCTTGACGCCGCCGCACCGGATCTTGGCGGTGCATCCATTCCCGGCCATCGCGGCGATGAACCCGCGCGGGTCGCCATTCATGATGATCGCCTGCGGAACCTCGAACGCCGGGTAGATGTCCTCGGGGATCTCGTCGAGCGCGTGGTCGATATCGCCCGGCTCGTCGGTCCGCATCTCGATCGCGTCAACCTGGGCCAGGCCCTGAGCCTCGTCGCTGTGCTGTCTGTTGAACTCGTCAATCCGGGCGAGGCACTCGCCGAGATCAGCGTCGATGATGGCGCTGATGCGCCAGGGCGCGACATCGTCGGCCATCTCGCGGTACCCGCTCGTGGCGTAGGTGCCGGGCATCAGCATCGCGCCGTGCTTGCTGAGTTCGCCCAGGCGCGAGGCCGGGCAGATGAACCGCCCGAGCATCTCGGCGTGGGGCGTGCGCAGCGAGCGGGCGTAGCACTCGACGGCGCCGGGCATGTCCAGCCCGGTCGGCGGGAACAGACCGGCGTAATCGATCAGCGAGGCCGTCAGCGTGCGCAGGGTGCGGGTCATCGTCGTCTCCCCGGGAGATCGGTTCACTTGGCGAGCCTCGCGATCAGGCGCCACGCGTCCTCATGGCGGAGGGTATGCCCCGCCTCGCTGTTGAACCGCTCGACGAGCGCGTCGAACGCCCTGTCGTAGACCAGGCGGTCGCGGGCGCCCATGCTTCCGACCGCCCCGACGACGAGCGACGCCAGCAGCGTCTCGTCCTCGGGCGAGATTTTGGGCAGCGACACCGGCGCCCGCCCCAGGCGCGGCAGGGCCTTGCGCTTGCGCAGGTTGTGCAGGCGGTGGAAGGCGTCCTGGCGCGTCGGGGCGTCGCCCCCGAGCGTTTGCGTGAGTTCCGCATAGAGCGACTCGAACGCCTGCGTATACGGCAACGCGTCGAGCGTTCGCCCGGCGTGCGTGTACGCCCGGATGAGCAACTGGTCCGACTCGTCGGTCCCCGGGGCGGTGTCGAAGAGGCGTTCCTGGGCGCCTCGGGCGCCGGCCTCGGGCGGGCGATCGCCCCCGAGCAGCAGGGGCTCCCAGGGCGCCATGCTGTCCTCGACCGGGCGCTGCGGGTCGAGGAAGTCGGCGCTGCACCGGACAAACAGCGACGCCCGGCGCGCCGCGCTGCGGTCGCCCGGGGCGTGCCCCACGGGGACGACGAAGCGCCACTTTTGCCCGGGCGAGGTCGCCAGGGCGTTGAAGACGGCGCCGGCCGTGGGCGCGGGGACGACCTCGTCGCGCATCGCCAGCTTGCACAGCGTGGGCGTGCGCACGCGGGCGGCGTGGACCACGGTGTCCATCAGATGCAGGCGCGTCAGGATGGGTTCTTCCAGCTTGGGCTTGGCCTCGAGCAAGCGCAGGATCTCGCCGCCCAGGCCCCCGGGCGCCGGGTTGCTCAGGCGCCAGTGCCAGTCGCCGAGGGTGGGGGTGCTGAGAACGAGCCGTTCGATGATCCGTTCCTGGCGGAGGCGCCCGCTGAGCTGGGCCGCGGCGATCGTCGCCAGAGCGCCGCCGAGCGATTCGCCGTGCAGGAACATGGGCAGCTTGTCGTCGAGCGGGCGCGCCTCTTGCTCGTCGTCGATCCCAGCGAGGCGGTTGCGCATCGCCCTGCATGCGTTGACGACATCCGCGACGGCGCCCGAGAGCACCCAGTCCATCTCGCCCTCGAGCGGGCGTGCGCTCTGGTCGAGGCCGCGGGTGATCCAGCCGACGCCCGTTCCGCCCGACGCGAGGTCGCCCGTGTCGAGCTGCGAGCCGGGGTAGCCGCGCACGCGCACGAGTAGCACGCACACACCAGTTTCCGCGATGCTCCGCCAGCGCAGGGCGCTCTGCCCGAGTGATTTGCCGACGCTCGCCCCGTGGACCGCGACCAGCCCAGCCCGGAGCGGGACGCCCTCGGGCGGCTCGACAAGACGCACGCCCAGGCGAACCCCGCCGAGGCTCGTCAGGCGGTGCGTGGCGCTGTCATCGCTTGGGTCGCCCTCGCCCGGAGGGATCGGGCTCAGGGTTGGGCGCTGCGCGAGCACGCGCCGGAACCACGCGCCCCAGAACACGGAATGATCCGGCGCGGGAACGCTCGAGCCCACGCGGGCGATCGCGCGGATCCCCTCGAGCAGGCGGTCGTCCGTCGCGTTCTCTGGCGGCTCGGCGCTCACGCTGGAGATGCTCCCGAGAATCAGTTCCCGGGCGCCAGCTCGCTGGCGCGTTTCATCGCCGCGTCGAACATCGCCCGGCGAACCGCGGTCTCGTCGTAGCGGGCGATCCAGAGCTGGCTCGTCGGGATGTGCTCTTCCGGGTCCGCGTCGGCCAGGGCGCGCTGGCTGGTCCACATCACCTCGGTCCCGTCGGGCGAGAACACGGGCAGCCCGTCGAACCCCCCGGCGCGGGTCACACGAACCCGGATCCGATTGTCCGCGGGCTTGTCCTGCAGGCCCGACGTGCCCGCCTCGACGGCGAACACCTCGTAGTTGAAGTGCCCGACCTCGCTCGTTGCGAACAGCGCGATATCACCCGACGCGTTCAGGTACGGGCACCAGTTGACATGCTCGTTGTCGCTGAGCGGGATCTCGCGCTTCAGCCCCACGATTGCGCCCGTCTCATCGAACTTCAGCTCAGCGATGTACAGCTGCAAGAGGTTGTCGAGCCTGCGGTCAGAGCGGTAGATGATGCGTTGACCGTCCTCGGAGAAGAAAGGCCCGCCGTCGTACCCGGGCTGGGTCACGAGCGCGGTGTGCGAGTTGCTCAGGGTGTCGTAGACCCAGATATCGCCGTTCGGCTCGGCGTCGTCCTTCGAGGGTTCCAGGCGCGTATAGAGAATGAACCGCCCGTCGGGCGACCATGACGCCTCGGCGTCGTACCCGTCACGCTCCCAGATGGGCGCGGCGGTCTCGACCTCGGTTGTCGCCAGGTCGTCGGGGAGGACCGTGGTGACAATCTCCATCTCATTGGGGAACTTCCAGGTGTACTTGCCCTTGTCGCGTCGGTAGCCGGGGGCGTGCTCATCGACGATGGAGGTGATGGTCGAGCCGAAGAGGATGCGCCCGGGTTCGGTGGGGTGGAACCAGCCGCAGGTGTTGGCGCTGCCCTCTTTGCTGATGCGGGTGATGTTGGTCAGCCCAGTGACCTTCGCGTTGTCATCGCGGGCCAGGTCGGCGACGTACATCGCGTAGTGGGGGCTGGGCTCTTGGCCCTCGGGCGGGTGCTCGATCGCCTGGAAGATAATCCGTGAGGCGTCGGGGCTGTAATACGCCTCGCCGGCCTTGATGAACTGCTCCGGGCTCGTCAGGCGGACATGCCCGGTGAGGATGGGCGCCTCCAGGGGCGCCCAGTCCGTGGGGCTGTTGCCGGATTGCGCCAGTGCGCTCGGCGCCAGGATGCAGGCCAGGGCTACGCTCGGGATCAGTCGTGTGCTCACGTTTGTCCTTCCAGATCGGGCGTTGGCGGCCTCGTGCCGCCTCGCTGGACAAGGGTAGGACAGCACGGCGCCGTCCTCCCCTCCTGCCCATCGTCGAGCCCATGCCCAGCCCCATGCCCAGCCCCGCGCACGAAACCTCGCACGATTCCCCGCTGGATTGCGCCCGGGTGCGGTTCGCCAGCGATCGATTTGTCATCATCGACAAGCCGCCCGGCGTCCGCTCGGTCCGTGGCAACGGCCCCGACGGGCACGTCTGCCTCGAGGCCTGGGTCCGCCGGCGCTTCCCCCTGGGCGATGGCCCCCTGACCGTCCACCGCCTTGACATGCCCACCAGCGGGCTCATGGTCTACGCGCTCGACCGCAAGGCCCAGAGCGAGCTCTCCGTCCAGTTCATGAAACGCAAGGTCAGCAAGGCGTACACGGCTCTCGTCAACGGGCATGTCCGTGCCGACTCGGGCAGAGTGGAGCTTTCCCTGCGTGTGGACTGGCCCAACCGCCCGCGCCAGATCGTTGACCACGACCAGGGCAAACCCGCCCGGACCGAGTGGCGCCGGCTCTCGCATGAATCATTCCTGGGCCAGCCCTGCACGCGCCTGGAGATGACCCCCATCACCGGGCGCTCGCACCAGCTCCGCGTCCACGCGGCCCATGCCCAGGGCATCGGCGCCCCGATCCTCGGCGACAGCTTGTACGGCGACGAAACAACAGCGCCGAGGCTCCTGCTCCACGCCTCGACGCTCGAACTCAACGACCCGGACTCGGGCGAGCGCCTGCGCTTCGAGTCGTCGGCGCCGTTCTGACGTCTCCGGTGACGAGTGGCGAGTGGTGAGATGGTGAGTGGTGAAAGACCATCTCGCCACTTCACCGCTTCACCACTTCGCCACTCGCCATCTCGCCACTTCGCCCTCTTCAAAAATGCTTCACCCGGCGCTCGGCGTGCCCGTCCCAGCTCAGGCCGCTGAGGATCATGAGTTGGCGCAGTTCCTTTGCGTCGTTGTCGAGGAAGCTGTTGCGCTCGTGCGAGTCGAGGTCGAGCACGCCCCAGCACGATCCTTCCTGATCGAACAGGGGCACGACCACCTCGGACAGGTCACGCGGGTCGCACTTGATGACGCGGTCGCCCAGGTTGGACAGGTCATTGGCGATGATGGGGGCTTTGGATAGCCAGCTCTGCCCGCACAGGCCGCTGAGCGCGATCGGCGAGCACGCCGGGGTGTCGCGGCACGGACCGAGGACCATCTCCTCGTCGCCCTTCTGCGCCGTGTAAAACCCGCACCACGAAACGCCCGCGTCGTTCAGGTGACGCCAGAGCGCGTCGGCGACGTCTTCCATGCGCCGCTGGCGCGTGCCCTTGATGTAGCGCAGCGACCGCGCGATCGCGGGATAATCACGAGCGGGACGGGTCGGGCTCATGGGCTGGTGAGGCTTAGAGGGTCGCGGAGGTGTAGGGCAGCATGCCCATGTGGCGCGCCCGCTTGACGGCCTGCGCGACCATCCGCTGCTGGCGGGCGTTGGTGCCCAGGCGCTTGCGACCATAGATCTTGCCGTTGGGGGTCATCGCGCGCCGGAGCAGCTCGACATCCTTCCAATCGACGTACTCGATCTCGTTGCCGGAGGTCTTGGTCATCTTGACCGTGCCGCCTGGGTTGAATCGGTTGAATCGGCTCATGGATCGGGTCTCCGTCCTGGGCTGGGCGGCCCGCCCGGTCTCACGCGAGCTCCGGTGCGGGCGACGGATGGGTTCGGCAGAAAGTCTAGGCCCGGTCCCCGGGCGAATCGTCAGTCGAGGTCGGGAGCACGCTCCGGGCGTCTTCGGGCTCGCTCGCTTCGCCCGAGGGGCCAGTCCAGGGCCAGCACGCCCCCGCCGCGGAGGGTCAGGATCAGCGCGGGGATGAGCATGACGACATCACGCCAGACGTGGCACATGCTCAGGCTGTCGCCCGTGCAGGGCCAGTCGTACTCGCCGAAGCACCCGCAGCTCACGTCCATCTTGCGGTACAGCACGGAGATGATCGCCCCGATGAACACGAGAAGCTGGACCGAGATCAACGCCGCAGCGGGCCTGGTGAACAGGCCCAGGATCAGCAGCACGCCGCAGATCCCCTCGCTCCATGGCAGCGCGAACGTCAGCAGCTCGACGACTTGGTCGCCCGACTCGAGGTCGATAATTTTGAACGCTTTGATGGAGTTGGCAAAGAGCTGTGGGGTGGAGAGCTTGACCCATGCTGCGAAGATAAACATCCCTCCGAGCGCCAGGCGCATCGGCAGGAGCAGCAGGATGGACTCGATCAACCGGAGCGGACCGGGTTTGTCGTTCAAGGCTCAACCTCCGGCGGGGCGCCGACCTCGATCTCGAGGCCCGCCTCTACCCAGGCAGGGTAGCCCAGCTCGAAGATCAGGAGGTTGGTAAAGCCGGCTTGTTCGAGCACGATCGCGAGGTTTTCTGAGGCGTCGCAGTCGCCCCCGCCGCAGTAGATCACGATCGGCTCGTCCAGACCGACCGCCTCGTCTTCGATATCGAAGATCAGCGTGCCGTTGCGCAGCACGCGATCGACCGGCATCCACCACGCACGCGGGATGTGCCCCTCCTCGTACTGAGACAGCGTGCGGGCGTCGAGGAAGAGGTAGAAGTTGTCGTGCAACTCCTGCAGGCGTTCGAGGGTGAACTCGTCCGGGTCCGCGCCGGTCACGACGCCGATCTCGAGGTCGGTTGTTTCACCCCCGGCTTGGTTCCCGTCCTGATCCGAGGCCTGATCCGAGGCCTGATCCGAGGCTTGATCCGAGGCTTGATCCGCGCTATCGCCAGCGTTGCCCGTCGGCTGGGGGAGCGCCTGGGTTGCGCTGTCGCGGGAGAGCTTCACGGGCGCCACCATGCTGTGGACGGCCCCGACCATCGCCGAGACGCCGATGATCGCCAGCACCCCGACGCACGTTGTGCACCACCTACCCGGCATCGCGTACTCCTCCTCGGATCGGGATGCGGACGACCTCTTCGTCCACCGCGTCCGTCCGGATCACAAGTTCCTGCGAGATACGGCTCTCCGATACGGACGCTGTCGCGGTGAGCGTAAGCACCCACTCGACCGGGTTCTTCGGGTCGGCCGGGGCGAAGGCGACCTCGCCCGCCAGGTTCCCCTCGCTCAGCTCGACCCCGAGCACTTTGAACGGGGAGCCGGTCCGGTTGATCAGGCGGATTTTGCGTGTCACGGGCTCGCCCACCCGCACGCTCCGCATCGCCATGGCGCGGGGCTTGGTGTACAGATCGCCATTGACGCGGGCGATGAGCTGCGCCCGGACAATGGCGCGCCGAGGGTCGTTGGTGTCCATCTCGAGCTGGGCGTTGTAATCGCCCAGGCGCCGGTCGGGGGTGAATGTCACCTCGATCGTCGAGCGACGGACCGTGTCGCCGAAGCGGTTTTTGAGGGTTTCGGTGCCGAGGATCTTGGCGCTGAACTCATCGCCGGCGCGAGACCGCACACCCGTGACGGCGAAGTCTTCGGTCCGCCCGGTGACGGTTATTGTTCTGGTGATCGCCCGCCCGCGTTCTGTGACGCCAACGGTGAGCACCTTGGGCACGACCTCGACGATGGGCGTCACCTGGGCCGCGACCATGAGCGTGATGTTGGCTCCGCTCGAGTCGTTGCTCATGATGGTGATGCTGCGGTTGAGGTCGCCGACCTTGCCCTCGGGGTCGAACGTCACCTCGATCACGCCCGACTCGCCCGGCATATACAGCTTCTTGTCCAGCTCGGGGACCGTACACCCGCAATCAGCGTTGAGGTTGATGATCTCGAGCGGGTCCGAGCCCGTGTTCGTGAACTCGAACGAGGTGTGGTGGATCTCGTTGTCCATCATCGGGCCAAAGTCGTGGTGGACGCGCTTGAACTCCATGCGCGCGAGCGACGGCTTGGCCGGCTCGGCCCGCTTGAGGATCACGTCGGGGCCTTGGACCGGCGGCGGCAACGCCGCGCCGATCTGCGCCCCGGCGCCAACCGCGAACAACGCCAGAATCAGTCTGGATCTACTCATGCTGTGTGCATTCACGCTTGCGCTCCCGGCCTTTACTGGCGAATCACGATGACCCCGCTGATCGGGATCCTGATCTCTTCCTCGCCCTCGACATCCGTCCTGATGACGATGTCCTGGCGCAGGCGCGGGTGGACCCGGGCCGCCGTGGCGCGCATCCAGACCTTGTAGGTGTCCGGCTTCTCCGCGTTCACGGGCGTCGCCTCGAACTCGATACGCACAGGCCCGTTGCTGAACCGGATTTCCTTGATCTTGAACGGTTGGCCCGACCGGCTCGCGACCGTGAACTCCCGCTCGAACGTCTCGCCCAGCTCCGGGCGCCCGATCGAGATCCGCGGCGGCGTCACCGCGATATCGCCCATCACCGTCGCCACCACCTGCGCCGACAGCAGCGGGCGGCGCGGGTCGTTCGTCCGGATCGTGATCCGGTCGTCCACCCGCCCGACCTTCGCGCCCTCCTTGAGCGTCACCTCGAGCGTCGTTCGGCGCAGGGTCACCCCCGTCGCCTCGCCCTTGCTGTCGAGTTCCTCGATCGGCTCGGTCCCGATCACGCGGATGCCGAACGCCTCGAGGTTGCCCGGCGAGGCGCGCGTCACCTCGAAATCATCGGTCCGCCCGGTGACGGTGATGAACTTGACGGCGCTCTCGCCCTTGGGCACGGAGCCCATCGACAGAATCCCTGGATCGACCGAGACCAGCTGCGTCACACTCCCCGTCACGGTCAGGATGATCTCCCGCCCGCTCGAATCGTTGGAGTAGATCGTCAGCTGGCGGCGTTGGTCGCCCTTCTTGTTCTTGGGATCGAACGTGACCTCGATCGCGCCCGATTCGCCCGGCGCGTATTCCTTCTTGGTGAGTTCGCTCGCCGTACACCCGCACGACGACTGCACCTTGCTGATGACCAGCTTCTCCGAGCCCGTGTTGGTGAACTCGAACTTGAACTCTTTTTTCTCGTGATCGAAAATCTTCCCGACGTCGTGGGTCGTTCGCTTGAACTCCATGCGGGCGAGCGAGGGCTGCGGGGGTTGTTCGCGGATCGGGGTGCGCGGCGCCGGGACCGGCGGGGGGAGCGCCGATGCGCTGCTCACCATCGCCAAAACCGCTCCGAGCACCGTGAGCGACACCTTGCTGCTCGTCATCTTCCGCTCCTTGCCGCGCTGGGCGGCCTCTGGGCTTGCAGTTGTCTATCCGGGTCGGCGCCAGAGACCTCGCGCCGATCCCCGCCCCGATCCGGCGGGATCTCTCCAGAACCTGATACCGCCGCTCGAGCCGTTCGGTTCAACCATATTCCGCCCCTGACCCTCGCGGAACCCAATCCGAAGATCCGGGGGCGCCTGGAGGCTCGTGGGCCCCTCCAACCGTCGCCGCTTCACCAGATCCGCGCATCATGTCCGGCGCCACTTCGGCCAGATCCCAAACAAAGACGCCCCGGGGACATCCCCGGGGCGTCAGGTTCAGGTCTCAGATGGCAAGGCTATGGACACCCGGCTCCGAACGCCGTGAGGAACGCGAGCACATCATCGAAATCAAAGACGCCGAACCCGGGCGCAAGATCCGCGACGGGGTCCATGGCGCCGAACGCGACGAGGAAAGCGAGCACATCGTCAAAGTCGAGCACGCCAAACTCGGGCGCGAAATCGGCGATGCTGCACGGGCCGGCGGTGTTGCCCGCCCAGAACCCGCCCGTGACCTCGAACGCCCCGCCGACCATGGGCTCGTGGGCGTCATACTGCCCGAGGGTGCCGCCGAGCTCGAACGACCCGCCGGTGGCGAAGGTGATCCCCCCGCCATCGAGCGAGTGCCAGCTCAGGTCAAACGGACCCCCGACCTGCCCCGAGGCGTTCGAAATGAGCCCGACCGACATGACAACGGATGCCGAAAGAAAGGCGTAGATATGTCGCATACTCAGTCCTCCCTCTTGCTGGCGGGCAGATCGACGATACTCGGCTGTACGCGGGCGCGCAAGGCGTTCATCTCAATCATCAGCGTCTCGATCTCACGCTGCTTGGCGTCGAGAACCGCCATGTGGCGCGCCAGCTCGGCGTGGTACTCCGCCTCGATCTCCGCGTACGTCAGCCCCGGGCGTGAGATCGCGGTGTCCTGCGATTCAGGAATGGGATCTCCGGGCGGTGGCGGCAGCGTCGCGTTGACCACCCCGTACGCCGTCGGAAAGTAGATCAGCGTGAAGTTGATGTCGAAGAGATTGTTCGACCCTGCGGACGATCCGTTGGTGACCATGTAGAACGTGTTTGACCCAGCGTTGACAGAGAACACGCCGTGTGCGGACCCTGGCGTGTTGTAAAGCCCGGTTGCGGATGCCGCGGGCACCCGGAAGAGCTGGTCCTGATCGGTTGGTATCGAACCGAATATGTCGGATACGCCAATGTTGACGAACGTCTGTCCGCCGCCGCTGGTGTGGCTCATCTGGATGTCACAGTTGGCCAGCGCCAGGACGAAGCCCGCCGCCGGGACGGTGATCGTGCGGACAGCCGCGTTGGTTGTGCTCGTGCCGACGGTGACAAAGCTGCCTGGAATACTCCCCGCGATGCCCGGCTCGTTGCTGATCTCGGTCGAGTCGATCTCTTCGCCGGAGATGTCCATGGCGCCCAGGAAGCGCACCGGGCCGGAGAAGTCGCCCGAGTAGTCGCTGGTGCCGAAGCGGGCGTCGTTTCCATCGGCGAGATCAAACACGAACAGCGCCGACCCAGTTGGGTTCGCGCTGTACCGCTCCGCTTGGAGCCCGTTCGTTCCCGGGTGAATGCCCGCACCGGCGATACCAGCGGCAGTGCCAGCGGTGATGAGGCCAAAGAGTGGGCCCGTTTCCGCAACGTCGAAGATCGCTGTTGCGCTGTTCCAGGTGAGACCAGAACTCGGACCAGACCGTGCATAAATGGACCAGCCCAGCGGGTCGGTATTCTCGATCTGGAACGCGGCCTGGCCGTCGCCCACGTTGGCCACATCCGCGTACGGCAGCGCGAGCTGCCTGGCCACGTCTGCCGTCGGCACGCTCGTGACGGGGGTGCGCGGCCCGAGAATCGTCCACGTCCCGCCCGTGCCCTGACGCACGCTCAGCTCGATCCACCGGTCCGCGCCCGTGCCGAAGATGTCACCGAAGTTCAGATCGTCGAACGTGAACAGCCCGTCGTCGGCCGTCACGAAGTTCTTCTGGCGGATCTCCTCCGCCAGCTGCGTTCCCCCCGCATCGGCGTCAAAGACACGCAGGCGGACCTGGTGTACCCCCGCCGCGGGCGTCCCGCCCGAGTTCAGACGCCCCTGGGTAGGTATGCGTCTCGATAAGCTGAGCCTGGGCGCCGCCGCACAGCCCGGTTGTCAATGCCAGCGCCGCTCCGATCGCCAGTGTTCGATTCTTCATGCTTCAATCTCCCTCCGTATTCTTGCTCGGGTGAGAACACGCTCAACACCCGCGTGTGAGTATGCCATTTCTCTCTGCGCTCGGCAGGGGTCTCCCTCACGTCCAACAGAGATAGTTTCGTGAGTTGGACCCCCGAGTCCAGAGGAAATACGGAGTCGCGGGGAAAAACCGCCTGCGAAAGCGATTTTGTGATCTCGCTCTTGGATGATCAGGCCAGCTCAGGCCCGCGCCGGGGCGCCCGCCCGCCACGCCTCGACCGCCTCGATCACCTGCCCGGGCGTCTTCGCCGAACGGACCGTGTCCTTGAGCGATCGGCAGTGGCTCTTGTTGATCCCCTTGCCCAGCCACGAGATCTTCTGGCGGATCACGTGCATCGCGTGCGCCTCGCTCCGGTACTCGCGCAGCCTCGCAAAGAACGCGAGCACCAGGTCCAGCTTCTCATCCTCGCTCGGCTCGCGGTCCTCCGGCGTGCGCCCCTCGCGCAGCGCCAGCTGCGCCTCCCACGCCTCGCGGAAGACCCACGGGCGCGCGAACGAGCCGCGCCCGATCATCACCCCGGCGCACCCGGTCTCCTGCATCATCTCGACGGCGTCCTTCGCGCTGCGCACATCCCCATTCCCGATCACCGGCACGCCCCCGGCGCCCGCGTCCCCCGTCGCCTCGCCCACCGCCTCAACCACCCGCCTGATCCCCTCGCGCCGGCACGCGCCCCGAAAGAGCTGCTCGGTCGTCCGCCCGTGGACCGTGATCCCGCAGACGCCCACGCGCGCCAGCGACACCGCCAACGCTCCGGCGCAGTTTCGCTCGGCGTCCGCCTCGGTCCAGCCGAGGCGCATTTTCGCTGTCAGTGGGATCGAATCGGGCAGGGCCTGGCGCACCGCCTGTGCGATGCGCTGCGCCAGCTCGGGCGAGCGCATCAGCTGCGACCCGCCCTCTTTTTTACAGACCTTGTCCACCGGGCATCCCATGTTGATGTCCACGACCGTCGCCCCGTGGTCGGCGCACCACCTGGCGCCGTCGGCGAGGGCTTGGGGATCACCGCCGTAGAGTTGCATCCCGATGGGCTGGTCAAACTCGCTGGTGCGCGCCAGGTCGGCGGTCGCCTCGGAGCCGCAGATCAGGCCCTGCGGGCTGAGCAGGTCCGTGCAGGCGAGCCCCACGCCGCCCATCGAGCGGCACGTCTCACGCCACGCCAGCTCGCACCACCCCGCGATCGGGGCGAGCAGCAGGTTGGTCTCGAGCGTGACGGGGCCGAGCTGGAGCGGGCGGGCGAGCACGCGGGACTGTAGATCCTTCCCTCGTGCGCCGGGCCTTGGCGCGTCTGACACGCGCGAGCGCGTCTTTCCAACAACCCGTGTGACCAGACATGGATCTGGGGCAGGCCCTACGCTGAGTGCGCCCGCGCCGGGCGCCAGAGACCATCGTGTACCAAGCCCTCCTGACCCGCAAATACCTCACCAGCAAGCTCATGCCCCTGCTGGCGATGATCGCGGTCATGCTCTCGGTGGTGACGGTGCTGGTCACGTGGTCGGTGATGGGCGGGTTCCTCCGGTCGCTGCTGGATTCGGGGCGTGTGCTCGTGGGCGACGTCGCGATCACCTGGCCCGCGACGGGCTTTGCGCACTACGACGACCTGATCGAGATGCTCGAAGACGACGGGCTTGTCGTTGCCAGTTCGCCCGTGATCGAGGCTTTCGCGATGATCCAGCTCCCGGACGACCGGACGGAGGCCATCTACGTCAAGGGGGTCGATCCGGCGAGCTTCGACCGCGTCACCGGGTTCATCGATCACCTCTGGTGGAAGCCGCTCGATACGCCCACGCGCCGCGACAAGGATGCCATCGACTGGCGCCTGCTCCCGGGCAACCGCGACGACCTCGCCCGGATCTTCGAGAACGGCACAACCATGACCCGCCCCGACCCGGACGGAGGCCCGGACGAGCCCGCGGCCCTGCTCGGCATCGAAGTGACCGACTACAACCAACGCAACAGCGCGGGCGTGTATGAGCCGTACAGCCCGGCCAAGGCCCACCCCGACGGCACGATCGAGGACCAGAACACCTTCATGCCGCGCTCCGGGCGGGTCACGCTGACCGTACTGCCAATCGCCAAGGGCGGGCGCCTGACCGAGCCTGTGACACGCTCGATCGCGATCGCCAACGAGTTTCAGTCCGGCATCTTCGAGGCGGACAGCAAGACGATGCTCGTCCCGCTGACGTGGCTCCAGGACATGCTCGACATGGACGAGGGGGGCACAGTCGCCGAGGGTTCCAACCTGTTGGATCTTGTGTTCGACCCGGAGACGGGCGAGTTTGTCCCCGCGCCGATCGTCACGACCGGAGCCGCGCCAGCCCGTGTGACCACGGTCCTTGTGCGCGCCCAGGAGGGCGTCACGCCCGACGAGATCAAAGCCGCGTGCGAGCGGGTCTACCGCGAGTTTGCGGGCAAGTACCCCGGGCAGGTCCCCAGGCCCGAGTCGATCCAGATCCAGACCTGGGAAGATCTCAACGCGACGCTCGTGGGCGCGGTCAAGAAGGAGACCGGGCTGGTGCTGTTCATCTTCGGCATCGTCTGCTTCACCTCCGTCTTTCTCGTCCTGGCGATCTTCTGGGCCATGATCAACGAGAAAACCCGCGATATCGGTGTTCTGCGCGCCCTGGGCGCCTCGACCAACGGCGTCGCCGCGATCTGGCTCTCGTACGGCTTCATGCTCGGGCTCGTCGGCTCGACCCTCGGCGTCATCGCCGCCACACTGATCGTCGTGAACATCAACCCGATCCACGAGTGGCTGGGCGAGACCTTCGGGCTCGTTGTCTGGGATCCGCGCGTGTACTACTTCGTCGAGATCCCTTCGGAGATTGTCCCGTTCAACGCTCTGATCGTGTTCGCTGCGGGGATTCTGACCTGTCTGCTCGGCGCCGCCATCCCCGCGTTCCGCTCCGCCCGCATGGACCCCGTGAAATCGCTCCGCTTTGAGTAGCCATGACCGCGACCACAACACATCCCGAGGCGCCAGCATCGCCGCCAACGCATGGGTCGATCCTTTCTGTTCGGGATCTGCGCAAGACGTACAAGCTCGGGCGCGTCAAGGTTCCGGTTCTGCACGGGGTCAGCCTCGATGTCGCCCCGGGTGAGTCCGTCGCCATCCTCGGCGCCTCGGGCTCGGGCAAGTCCACGCTGCTCCACCTCGCCGGTGGGCTCGACCGCCCCGACAAGGCCAGGAAAGGCGCCCCGCGCGCCCAGATCACGTTCGATGGTCGCGACATCGCCAGAGCCGGGCGGGGCGAGCTTGACCGCTACCGAGCCCGCGACGTGGGGTTTGTTTTCCAGTTTTACCACCTGCTGCCCGAGCTGTCGGTCTTGCAGAACGTCACGGTGGGGGCGATGATCCGCTATGGCCTCGGGTACGCCCGGTCCCGGGGCGAGAGCGTGGCCCACGCCCGGGAGCTGCTGGACGCCTTCGGGCTGGGGCATCGCCTGCGTCATCGCCCCAAGGAGCTGTCCGGGGGCGAGCGTCAGCGGGTGGCGATCGCCCGGGCCTTGATCAACCGTCCCCGCCTGCTGCTGGCCGACGAACCCACGGGAAACCTCGATGCCGAGACCGGGGCCCAGATTCTGGACGTGCTCGCGGATCTTCGCGAGAAGTTCGGGCTGACTATGCTCATGGTGACACACGACGCAAACGTCGCCCAGAGGGCGGATCGTGTGGTTCGTCTCGGGGACGGGCTTATTCAACAGGATTGATTATCCCCGTTCAAACACCGACCTGCGCCCAATGGCGGGGCGGGCGGGTGTACGATTCTGTGCGTGGGGAGCGCCCCGAGGTTTGATGACAACGACCCGAGCCAACAGCACCGAGGCCCATGCGGATGCGCCCGCGTCCACGGTGACGCTGCGCGGAGCTGCGGACGAGCCGATCGTCGCTTCCGTGCGGCGAGCTGGCGCCGGGCGTGAGGTGGTCTTTCTGCACGGGCTCGTCGGTCTCAACGAGCACTGGGAGGGCGTCGTCTCGCGTGTCGAGAGCCGCCTCGCCTGCACCACGCTCGAGCTCCCGCTGCTCGAGCTGACGGGCGCGACCTGCTCGATCCGGGGGGTCACAGACCTGACCATCCAGTTTCTTGAACAAACCATCGGCAAGCCCGTCACGCTCGTGGGCAACTCCTTCGGCGGGCACGTCGCCCTGCGCATCGCGCGCAAGCGACCCGAGCTGGTCGAGAGCCTTGTCCTGGCCGGGTCGAGCGGGCTGTTTGAGAAGACGTTTGTCCGGGGCGCCCCGGTGCGTCCGAGCCGCGAGTGGCTGACCGAAAAAATCGGCGAGCTGTTCTACGACAAGTCGAACATGACCCAGTCGGACCTGGACCGCGCCCACGCGGCCCTGAACATCAAGTCCGGCGCGCGCGCCATGGTCCGCCTGAGCAAAACCGCCCGGCGTGACCACATGGGCGACGAGATTTCACTGATCACATGCCCGGTCATGCTGATCTGGGGCAAGCAGGACGTGGTCACGCCGCCGTCCGCCGCCCAGGGGTTCATGGACCTGATGCCCGACGCGCGGATCACATGGATCGACAAGTGCGGGCACGCCCCGATGATCGAGGCGCCGACCGAGTTTGCCGAGGCGATGCTCGCGTTTGATAGCGAGCTCAGCGCCCGCCCCGCCGGCGCATGAGCCCGCATGAGCCCCGCTGCACCCACCCCCCGCGCCCCGCTGACCCTGACGAGCCTCGTCGGGCTCGGACTCCGCGCCCGGGTCGCCGCCCGGACGCGATTGCTCAAGAACGAGTCGTACTGGCGCGCGCACACCGCCCGCCTCCAGCACACGGCCCTGCGCGATCTGCTCGTCCGCGCCTCGGGCACGCGCTTCGGACGCGCCCACAGCTTCGCCCGCATCGCGCAGATCGCCGACCACGCCGAGCGCCTGCGAGCCTACCGCGAGAGCGTCCCGATCAGCGACTGGTACGCCTTCCAGGGCGACATCCGTGACATGCGCGAGGGGGGCGAGCCCGACGTGCTCTGGCCCGGGCGGGTTGAGCTTTTCGCCCAGACCTCCGGCACGACCGCCGGCGACAAGTTCATCCCCGTCTCCAAGGCCATGCTCCGCTCCAACTTCCTCGCGAGCCTGGACATCTTCGCGCACCTGAACGCGCGCGGGGTCTCGATCCCGCGCATCACCGGGGGGCGCTGCCTGTTCCTGGGCGGCTCGACCGATCTCGACATCAACGAGCACGGGATCAAGACCGGCGATCTCTCCGCGCTCGTCGCCCCGCTCATCCGCTGGCCCATCAGCGCCATCTACTCGCCCGGGCCGGACATCGCGCTCATGAGCGACTGGCCGGCCAAGATCGAGGCGATGGCCGGGCTGAGCCTGCGCCAGGACATCCGGTTCATCTCCGGCATGCCGAGCTGGTCGCTCGTGCTCATGGAGCGCGTGCTTGAGCTGGCCCGCGAGCGGGGGCGCGATGTGAGCTGTGTCCGCGATGTCTGGCCCAACCTCATGGTCTTCGCCCACGGCGGCGTCAAGTACGACCCCTTCCAGCCCCGTGTCAGCCAGGTTTTTTCTGGCTCGAAGGACACCGACATCCCGCACCGACTCGAGCTGTACCCCGCCAGCGAGGGATTCCTCGCCATCCAGGACCGCGCCGATGAGGCGGGTCTGCGATTGCTCAGCGATGGCGGCAACTTCTACGAGTTTGTCCCGCTCGAACAGATCGACGACGACGCACCCGAGGCGTTCAGCGCCGACACGGTCGAGAAGGGGCAGCGCTACGTCGTGGTGATGACGACCTGCGCCGGGCTCTGGCGGTATGTGCTGGGCGATGTCGTCGAGTTCGACTCGATCCCGGCGGGCCTGGACGGACGCGGGGGCGACGGGCCGGCGCGCCTGCGCATCGTGGGCCGGCACCGGCACTTCATCAACGCCTTCGGCGAGAACATCATCGTCGAGCACATCGAGCACGCCGTCGCCCAGGCGGCCCGAGCCACGGGCCTGACGGTGGGGGAGTTCACCGCCGCGCCGATCTACCCGGGGCCGGGGCGGCGCGCGGGCCTGCAACTGGCCGTCGAGCTCGAGCCCAAGCCGGCGGGCGAACTCGACGCCTTCGCCCGGGCCTTCGATGAGGCGATCAAGGCGGTCAACGTGGACTACACGACCAAGCGGTCCGACGATCTGGGCATGGCGCCGCCGACGGTCACGCCCATGCCCCTGGGCGCCTTCCACCGGTGGCTCGAGTCCAATGGCAAGCTCGGCGGGCAGCACAAATGCCCCCGGTGCGCCAACGGACGCGAGATCATCGAGGGCGTTTTGGCCCACGCGGACACGCCCATCGACCGATAACACTTCCGAATGAGGCGAATCGCTTGCCTCCCGCAGTATGTTTGCATACACTAGCTAGTGAATACTAGCTTGTGGAGGACTGGGCATGCCCGCATCGAATCCGCTGAATCAACGACTTTCGGAGATCGAGGCCCGATTGCGTGCGATCGAGGGCGCGATGGGGCTTGAGGCTCCAGCGACGCGTAAAGCGCCGCCGCCCGTAGCTCCTCCCGTCGCGACGCCGATCTCGACGCCGCCGGTCGCTGGGGCGCGCGACTCTGTTCAGGCGCCGGGGCATGTGGCGCCGGTCAAGAAGCCTCGCCCGGCCTGGAGCTGGGAACAACTGATCGGGGGCAAGCTCTTCGCGGCTCTGGGCGCGCTGGTCGTTGTCACCGGGTTGGCGCTGTTTCTCAAGCTGGCGTACGACCTGGGCTGGCTCGGGCAGATCAGCGGCGCCGGCAAGTGCCTGATCGGAGCGGTCTTCGGCGCTGCGCTGCTGGGGGCGGGCGAGCTCGCGCGCCGGCGCTGGAACGCCTTCGCGTCCGCCGGGCTCAGCGCCGCAGGCATCGGCGCGATGTACGCCTCGGCGTTTAGCGCCTACTCGCTCTACGAGCTGCTCACGCCCACGCAGGCCTTCGGCGCTCTTTCGCTTATCTCCCTGCTCGGCGTCGGCGTCGGCGTCGCGCTGCGCGCCCGCCTCGCGTCGGTCGCGGTGCTCTCCATCCTCTCGGCCTACCTCACGCCCGTCCTCCTGGCGCGCGCGGACTCGCCCGTTCACATCCTGCCGATCTACCTGCTCTCGCTCACGGGCCTGGGCCTGGTTCTGAGCGCGATACACCCGCGCTTCCGGGTTCTGCGCTCGCTTGTGTGGTGGGGCACGGCTCTGCTCGGCGGGATGTGGGTGCTCATGCGCGCGGGCGAAGCCCCAACGCTCGCCGTCGTGTTCTGTGCGTTGGTCTGGTTTGCGTTCCACGCCGAGCTGCTCTGGAGCGCACGCCACGGGGGCATGGGCGGCGACCGACCCAAGCGCCACGCCTACGATGCCGCGCGCCCGCTCGTCGTCAGTCTTGCAACCACATCGTGGAGCGTGCTGCTCGCTGCATTCGCGATCAACGAGGCGGGCTCGCCCGAGCTCTGGCTCGTGCCGGGCGGGGCGATGGTTGTCACCGTCATCTCATCGATGGTCCTCTCCGGGCATCTGCGTGTGCTGCGTGATACGCCGCGGACTGATGAGGAGCGTCTGGGCGCGGTCCTGCTCGCCCAGTCCGGCGCGTTGCTGATCGCGACGGTCGCGATGGGTGTGACGACGGACTGGCTCCAGGTCGCGTGCTGGCTGGTCTTCGGCGTCTTCTCGATCTTTGCGGGACGATGGATCGGGTCTCGCGCCCTGAATGTCTACGGCTTGATCGTCCTGGTCCTCGGGCTCGGGCGTCTGGTCCTGCTCGATTCCTGGGTCGGGACGATGCGCGCGGGAGGGCAGGAGGTCTGGGGTCTGGTCCTAACCGAGTGGACCCTGATGATGGTGATCGCGGGCGCCTGCTGGATCGTGGCCGGGCGGTTGCTTGTCAGGCGGGCCAGCACCCGTCACGATTCGCCCCAGCCCCTCGCGGCGGTGTGCGCCGTGGTCGGTGTTGTGGTGTTGCTCGGATCGTTTGCGCACGAACTCGCCGAGCCGGGCTCGCTCGCGATCGTGCTCGGAGGGATCGCGCTAATCGCCAGCGCGGCCCACCGCCTCGACCGGCGTCTGGCGATCGATATCGGGGCGCTTGTCGCGCTGCTGGGCGCGAGCGTCGCCTGGAGCGTCGCCTACCCGCTGGCGGGGTGGGATCGGTACGCGGGCGGCGCGTCGATTCACCCGGGTCTCTGGGCGGCGCTTGCGCTCGCGGCCATGTTCGTTGGCGCCGCGCTGACGCCCCGAGGACGCGCGAGCTTCAAGGGCTATCCGCTGGGGCCGATCGTCCTGGCGGTCCTGCTCGTCTTCACCTCGTCGAGTCTGGAGCTCGCCCGCCACGTCGTCGTTTGGACCGACGACCCCGCCGCCCGCGCCGGGGCCGTCTCGATCTGGTGGGGTGTGTTCGCCATCGCCCTGCTGAGCTGGGGGTTCCTGGCGCGCTCAGCGGGCGTGCGCTGGGCGGGCCTGGGCCTGCTCGGGATCGCGACGGGCAAGGCGCTGATCTACGACCTCTCGGGTGTTGATCCGGCCTGGCGCGTGGCCAGCTTCCTGGCCCTGGGCCTGCTGCTGCTCGGCGTGGGAGCCGGGTACATGCGCCGGATCGGGCGGGCTCGTGAGGACTCGCCCGAGTCGGACGAGGCAGACGATCCAGATGAGCCCACCTGACTGCAGGGCGACCCCGCCCGCCCTACAGTGTCGCCCCATGGAAGGCCTGATTTCCCCACAACTGTTCGTCTCGCTGAACGTGATGGTGATCGTCGTGCACGTCATCCTCGTCGGCGTCGCCTACTCGATCTACCTCGAACGGAAGATCAGCGCCTACATCCAGGACCGCGTGGGGCCGAACCGCGTGGGGTTTGGGTTTGGGCAGGCGTGGCTCGAGAGCCTGTTCATGCTGCCCGGGATCAAGCTGCTGCGACTCGATCGGGCGTTCGGGCTGGGCCAGCCGTTGGCCGACGGGCTCAAGTTTCTGCTCAAAGAGGACTACCGCCCGACCAACGTGGACAAGATTCTGTTCACGCTGGCGCCGATCATGGCCGTCAGCCCGGCCTTCATCGGGTTCATGATTATCCCGTGGGGCGGCGTGTGGGACATGCCCGTGTTCAATCTTCCGTTGATCGGCGAGATGGGCGGCGAGCTGGTCCACGTCGCCGGCGCCAACATCAACGTTGGCGTGATCTACCTCCTCGCCGTCGGCTCGCTTGGGGTGTACGGCATCACGCTCGGCGGCTGGGCCTCGAACAACAAGTACTCCTTCCTCGGCGGGCTCCGGTGCACCGCCCAGATGATCTCCTACGAGATCCCGATGGGCCTGAGCCTGCTCGCGGTGGTGCTCGTGGTCGGCTCGTTCATGCCGGACCAGATGATCGCGCACCAGGCGGAGAACGGGTGGCTGATTTTCTCGATGCCTCTCGCCGCGATCCTGTTCTTTGTCTGTGCCCTTGCCGAGTCGAACCGGGCGCCGTTTGACAACGCCGAGGCGGAGCAAGAACTCGTCGGCGGGTACCACACGGAATACTCGTCGATGCGGTTCGCGCTGTACTTTCTGGCCGAGTATTCGCACATGATCACGAGCAGCGCCTTCTTCGCGCTGCTGTTCCTGGGCGGCTGGGGCCTGAACCCGTTTGGCGTCGGGCCGCACATGGACCCCGTCGCGGGCTCGATCCTGCTGGTGCTGGGCAAGTTCGGGATCTACTTCGGCAAGGTGATGCTGCTCGTTTGCTTCATGATGGTGATCCGCTGGACGCTGCCGCGGATGCGGTTTGACCAGATCATGATGCTCGGCTGGCACGCGCTGATCCCGATCGCGCTGGCGCTCGTGATTGTCACGTCGGTCCTCCGCCAGTTCGGGATGACCGAGTGGTGGATGCTGACGCTGGCCAACATCGGGCTCGTCAGCGTCGCGATGGCGCTCCAGCCGATGCTCCAGCGCTCGCTGGGCAACCCGACAGAGAACCGCAAGGTTCCGCTCTACGGCTCGCGCTTCAGCCCCGTGCCCGGCACGGCGGTCAATACGGCTCCCACAGACCCGATGGCGCTCGAAGACCGCCCCGTCCAGGGCACGATCCAGACGACCTGAGCCGATCGCGTCCGTGCGATTGAAGCCCAAAGCGTCAGCGCCGGGTTTCTTTCGATCCCATACGAAGAAACCCGGCGCTGACGCTTTGGGCTTCAAGGCGACACAAGTAAACCGTTTTATTGCAGCGGGTTGATGCCGTCGCGGGGCACGACCTGGTAGAGCGTGGGCAGGATGTACCCGCGGTCGAGGTAGCCGAAGACGCGTCCCGAGACGATCATGTCCAGGTTCTCGCCCCGGACCTCGGCGCGGCGCTCCATTGCCATGAGCAGGCGGCACGGCAGCACGGTGAGCGGCTCATCGCCCGAGCGGTTGTGGGCGCCATTATCGAAGGCGAGTTCCCAGGCGCCGGAGCTGGTTCTGATCAGGCGGGCGCGCCTTCGGATGATCGAGCCGCCCTCTTTGCTGATGCGCAGGGCCGCGCCGCCTCGGGCGGCGCCCTCGTCGCGGGTCTGGGTGTCGG
>JAJRXR010000037.1 GCA_024276195.1 Planctomycetota bacterium | reverse complement strand
GTGGCCAGCGGGTTAGGAACCGCCGGCTCCCGACCGGCGCGTGTTGCCCGGCGGGGAGGAGAGATCGCTCGACGGGCCCCGATGGGCAACCCAGAAAGCGTGACACACAGTGATTCGGCCGAGGGGCAGGCGTTCATCGGAACGGCGGGCTCGGAGCCCGGGGCTATCGCCTCGTCAACTGGAGACAAGACATGAAGACGTTCGCCATTACTGCACTCGCCGCCCTGACCATGGTCGCCGGTTCGGCCTCTGCCGATGTCATCCACCCGGCCACCGGCCTCGGTTTCAACGGCGTGGTTGACCGCACCTTTACCGACCTGGGCGAGGGCGCCAAAGTCCTGGACATGGGCGGCATCGTCCACAACAACACCCAGGGCAGCGTCTGGAACCGCATCATCGAGCTCGACGTCGGTGCTGGCGACTTCGGTGTCGGCGCCATCGGCTGGGACCTCTGGGCCACCACCCCCGATCCCGCGCTGCTCTCGACCGCCCGCATCGCCATCACCAACTCCGCTGGCGACGGCGTCATCCTCACCCCGTTCACCGACTGGGTCGATCGCGGCGAGCAGGAAGGCTACCACGCCTCGGGCTACATCAACATCAGCGACCTGGCCCTCGGGTTCCCGGTCCTTGACGGCGAGATCACCATCGAGATGTTCCTCACCTCCAACCCCATCGCCGGCCCCGAGGTGACCTACCTCCAGGGCAGCACCCTCACGGTCGAGGTTGTCCCCGCGCCAGGCGCCTTCGCCCTGCTGGGCATGGGCGGATTGGCCGCGACGCGCCGCCGGCGCTCCTGACACTCTGAGATTCTCTTGAACCAGCTTCTGAGCCGCGGGGCGGGGAAACCCGTCCCGCGATTTCTTTTTCTGGCGACAATTTGGGGCGGAATTCACCGGAGCGACTGGCATAACCCCCAGCGTCGTGTCTATTTGACATGCCTCGGTGAGGACATCCGGGGCGCCGGGAATGGGCCAGCAAGCCCGCCCCGGCCCGTCACGAGAAACGAAGTACGACCGTCCAGTTGAGATCCGGGGGGAACACCGCGAGGTGGTCCGTTGCTTTGGATCGGCGTGCTGTGAGTGCGACCAGTGGTCGCTGGACAGGAGTAGATGCGATGAAGGTTCAAGTAGGGGTTGGAGCTGCTGTGCTCGGTTTGTGCGCTCTTGGCGCCCAAGCCCAGGTCTCTTCGGCGCTCGGGTTGATTATCGGCGCCACAACCATCAACACGCCCGCGTCCGAGGGCGCTGGCATGCTCGATATCGATGTTTCTCCCTTCGTCCACAACAACACCCAGGGCAGCGTCTGGAACAACGTCCTGAGCATGGATGTCGGCGAGAACCTCTGGATCACGGGCGTCGCCTGGGATCTGAGCGCCACCTCCATCGACCCGATCATGCTCAGCGATATCTCGATCGCGATCATCAACTCCGCCGGCGACGGCATCATCCTCAACCCCTTCTCCGCCGAATCCGTCGGCTCGGGCACGAGCAGCTCCGGCGTTGACCTGTTCAACCTGGGCCAGAGCGGCCAGGCCTTCGAGATCGCCGACGGGCAGATCTACATCGAGTTCTTCCTCCCCTACAACCCCATCGCGGGGCCTGAGATCAGCTACCAGCTCGGCAGCATGCTCACCCTCGAAGTCTCCACCGTCCCCGCTCCGGGTTCGCTGGCGATGGGCGTGGGCGCCCTGGCAATGGGCGCGCGGCGCAGACGGCGCTAAGGGGCATCCCGAAACATACAACCAGTCAGGCGCAGATCCCTCGCGGGTCTGCGCCTGTTTCATTGTGCGCACAACGCCCGCCCCCCCCTCCCCCCCCCGCTTCTCTTGCCCGTAGATCTCAGTTTGCTACGCTCTGAGCCGAGGTCCGATGTTGTCCTTGGTTTGGCCCCGTCTTCTGACGGCGGCGCATCGCGGAGGCGCCCATGCTTCGATACGCCAAAAAGTCAGATTATGACATCACAGAAACGACGAACACCAAGATCTGGCAGCAGCGATACCTGATCGAGACGCTGCCCGGACTCGTCGGGACTCGTCGGGACTCGTCGGGACTCGTCGGGACTCGTCGGGACTCGTCACGAGTGCTTGAAGTCGGCGCGAACAAGAACACGATTATTTTAGATGCGCTCGCGGGAACAGAGCGATGGATCGCGGACCCGTACGACGCGCGCGGCGTCGGCGTGCTCAGCGAGCCGCCCGACCTCGGTCCCGACTACACCATCTCGCGCTGCGTCATCGGCCTGTCGTCCAACGCGCTGCCCTCGGAGCACTTTGACCTGATTTTCTCGTCGTCGGTGCTCGAACACATCGGCCAGCGTGAAGCGAACTTTGACCTCCAGTACACACCCGACCCGCCCGAGGCGCAGGAGACGCTGCGCCGGGCGTTCTGCGAGGAGTGCTTCCGCCTGCTCAGGCCCGGGGGCGTGACGGTCCACACCATCGACCACGGCGTTCGGAACATCTCGTTCGACGCCAACTTTCGCGAGGCGGGCTTCGAGGCGCTCGACCCCGCCCAGACGGTGACGCACCAGCAGATGCTTGACGATCCCGAAGCGCTGCGTCAGACCGTCGCCTGGCACGGCGCCCCCGAGCCGCTGCACCCGGGCATCGCCCGATTGAACACCGTTCTTGCGATCGGCTACCGGCGTCCGGCGGACTCGCCCAAGCGGTGGGCGAGCCTTCCAGAGTTCGCCGCCGCTCCGGCGCAGGCCAGCGTCGAGGTCCGGGCGTCAACGCCCTGGACGAAGCTCAAGCAGCGAGCGCGCAGCTCGCTCAAAAAATAAAGGCTCTGACCCGTGTTGGAACTGCGGCTCAGCCCAGCCCGAGGGGGACGGGCTGGGGTCTGACGGCGTGGTTGGGCTGGAGGGCGATGCCGAGGGGGACGCGCTTGCCGTCGGGGCCTTTGGGGGGGATGCCGTCCTCGTCGATGATGCGCTGGATCGCCATCACGCCCTCGAGCAGCTGCTCCGGGCGGGGCGGGCACCCGGGGACGTAGACATCGACGGGGATGAACTGGTCGCACCCCTGCACGGTGGCGTAGGTGTCGAAAACGCCGCCCGTCGAGGCGCAGGCGCCCATCGAGATCACCCACTTGGGCTCGGCCATCTGCTCGTAGATCCGCTGAAGAACCGGGAGCATCTTGACCGAGATCCGCCCGGCCACGATCAGCAGATCCGCCTGGCGGGGGCTGAACCGCATGGCCTCGGCTCCAAAGCGGGCGATGTCGTACCGGCTGCAGGCGGTGGCCATCAGCTCGATGCCGCAGCACGCCGTGGCGAACGGGATGGGCCACAGGCTCGAGCGCCGGGACCAGTTGACGACGCGCTTGAGCTGGGTGGTCAGGACCAGATCGGTGGAAAGTGCGGCTTCAAGGCCCATCAGAACTCCCTCGCGGATCGGGCGTGCGAACCCGTCACTGTCAATCGTAGCCGGGGGGAGTGGCGAATGAGGGGCGGCGATCCGGCGTGAAATAGGCGAGCGCTGATGCAAGAGCGCCCAGAGTGACAGATCGCGGGATATCTGGACCCGGACATGCTGCAAACCTGAGAATTGACCACCGAAATCAGAAGGATTGGTCCAATTCGCCTTGACGGATGGAGGGGTAATGACGGAAACTACGGTCCTCGTGGTCGTGGGCGTTTGCCCGCTGGTCTCGGGGGTTCTGTTTCGGGGTGAGATCTGGCGCTGCCTGCTCTGGCAGCGTGGAGAAGAGAGATCGATCCCAGAGTGTTTTGTTGAGACGTGCCGGTCCGGTGTGGCAAGACACAGGGCTGGTGAGTGTTTGTTCTGAGATTCTGCCGCGAGGCAGAGGAGGGATTTAGAGATGAAGAGTCTGATTTCTGTGGCGGCCATTGCCGCGATCGCTGGCGCCGCCAGCGCTGACGTGCTCACGAACGTTGCCCCGGTCTACGACTTCAAGACCGAGACGACGGCTCAGCAGCTTCCCGGCTCAACGGCCCGCGCCGGTGAGACCCGCACCATTTCGTTCGACAACGACAGTTGGGATCTCGTCGGTGATGCCGACAACGTCGTCATGCTGATCGACATGGCCGCCCTGTTCGGGCTCGCCTCCGGCAGCTCGATCGACCTCAACGGCATCGGCTGGGACGTCACCATCGCTTCCGCTGGCGCCAGCTGGCAGTCCGAGGCGCGGATCTACTTCGACAACGACACGCAGGACTCGGGCGAGGGCATCTTCCTGGCGCCGGGCATCGGCGTTGACAGCCCCGGCACGGGCAGCTACTCCAGCGGCGGCATCCTCAAGCTTGTTGACGCTGGCCTGCCCGACCTCATCCTGGACAACGGCATCCTCCGCCTCGAGTGGTTCGAGAGCTTCGACGACATCGCCGACACTGTCGACGCCCGGATGTTCGGCACCCTCACCCTGCAGTCCAGCGTCCCCGCTCCCAGCGGCGTCGCCCTGCTCGGCCTTGGTGGCCTCGTCGCCATGCGTCGTCGTCGCTAATCAATCCTGAGCCTTGTGGCTCAACCAGGTTTCAGTACCTGACCCAAATCAGACATTCGTCTACGGCCACGCCCCGACGGGGGCGTGGCTTGTTTTTAGCAGCAACATCTCATACCGAGCCGCGAGTCATACCGAGCCGCGAGCGTGAGCTCGCGCACGGGATAGCAAACGCCCCGCGAGCTCACGCTCGCGGCTCGGTATGAGAACATCGGTTCGGGAGAACCCGGCGCTGCGCCGGTCGTTCAGGCGCCGTTGATCGTGATCGCCTCGATCGCGCGGTCCAGATCGTCCACGCACACGACCACCCGCGTCGGCGTCCCGTTCTGGCCCGGGCACAGGTACACATACTTCACGTTCACCCGTGCGTCGGCCATCATCACCGACATGTCCCGCACCGCCCCCGGACGCTGGTCCACATCAATCGACAGCACCGGCGTCTCTACCGCCGGCCCCACGCCCGACTCCACCAGCTACTCCATCACCCGGCGCAGAGACTCCTCCGGCTCGCCCACCAGACGGACCAAACCCCGCTCGTTGTACTCCGTCACCGACAGCCCCGCGACGTCCACCCCCGCAGCGTCGATCGCCTCGAGCAGGCCCGCAAGCTCGCCCGGACGCTGGGCCAGATAGATCGTGAACTCGGTGAGTCGTCGTGCAATCATGGGGACGGACAGCGTAGGCCAAATCCCCCCGGTCCGGGCGGATTTTCAGGACGCTACAGACCCAGATCCTGCCCCAGATCCAGACCCGGCGCCCAGGTCCGCCAGGGTCCGGTCGCCCAGGGCCTCGACGCGGGCACGCCCGAGCTCGCCCACCACGCCCCGGTCTTCGCCAGCGGCACAGAGCTTCACGCCCTGGGCCAGGGCGTCGGCGGCCCTGATCGAGGCCGGGGGAGCCGCCAGGGTGTAGCAGTCGCCCCCGTCCTCGCTGAGGCGGTGGACCTGCCCGCCCCGGACGAGCGCCTCGCACAGTTCGCGGGCCTGTCTGGGGTCGATGCCGGTCTCGCGGGCGATTTCTCCCACGCTGGCCGCCTTGGCGTCCTCGAACCGGGTCGCGATGAACGAGGCGACGAGCAGGATCGAGGCCGGGTCGAGCAGGGCGGGGGCGTCCTCGTCCGGGGCGGCGGGCGCCCGCAGATCGGAGAAGTGCTGGAGGGCGTACGAGACCTGCAGCCCGAAGAGCACGATCAGCCACGTCACATAGATCCAGAGCAGGAAGAGCGGCAGCAGCGCGATCGAGCCGTAGAACCGCGCGTACCCGGCGGAGAACTCGACGTAGCGCGTAAAGCCCCACTTGCCCAGCTCCCACGCGACGGCGGCGAGCACCGCACCGACCAGCGCCGCCCGCGCCTCGACGCGCGCGTTGGGGATGGTCGTGTACATGATGAGCAGCAGGACGGTCGAGATCACGACCGTCACGCCGTAGCCGGCCAGGCCCAGCGTGAACGGGCTGGCGGACTCACCGCCAAAGATCGAGCCGACCCACTCGGTAAAGAGCTGCCCGACGGAGAACGTCGCCATGAGCAGGATCGAGCCGAGCGTGAGCATGGTCCAATACAGCAACAGCCGGTTGAACCAGCGCCGACCGCGCGGGGCGCGGTATATCTGGTTGAACGAACGCTCCATCTCGAGAAAGAGCGAGAGCGCCGCGTAGATGAAAACACCGGCGGAAACAAAGCCGATCCAGCCCCGGTTGATCGACCCGAGGCTCGATGTGACACGGTCCACGAGGCTGGTGATCAGCTCGTCGATCGCCTGAATGCCCGAGTCGCCCTCGCCCGCATGCTCGGGCTCTGTCGCGTGCCCAGGCGCAGCGCCGGGGTCGGCGGCGCCCCGCTCGGGCGCATCGGTCGCGGGCGCTTCGAGCGCCGGCTCGCCCTCGGGAAGGATTGTTTCATCCGCGCCCGCCGATTGACCCGCGTCGTCGTGCGCGGGCGGCGCTCCGATCTGCTCGGGCGTGACGGCGATCGTCTCAAACCCGGCGTACTCGAGCATCCGCGTGAAACTCTCACGCACCTGCGCCGGCTCGACAAAGCTGCTGGCGATCACCAGCACGATCGCGAGCACGGGGATCACGCTGAAGATGGTTCGGTAGGCCAGAGCCGCGGCCATGCGCGGCAGCTGCGAGCGGTACAACCCCCGGAGCCCGACGCGAACGACCGAGACGGTCCGCGTCAGCTCGTCGCCCTCTGGCACGGGCGCCTCGGACTGGGCCTGGCTTGCCGGCGCCTCGCTCGCCTGGGTCGGGTTCACGTCGGTCTCAGCCATCGCCCCCTCGTGCGCGTTTCTTCTTGCCCGGTCGCCCGTGGGCGGCGTCCTTGATCGCCCGGCGCGAAATCCGCGGGGCTGCGGGCTCTTCGTCGGCCTGCGGGCGACCGCGCTTGGCCCCGGACGGGCGCTTTGTGCTCTTCTTGGGCTTCTGGGTCGGTTTTTTGGGCGTCCTGCGGGCGCCGGTTTCCTGGTTGCCGCTGCCAATCGCAGCGGCGCGCCGCAGGGCCCGGATCTCGCCCGCGGTCAGCTCGCGCCAGGCGCCCCGGGCGACGCCCTTGAGGCGGAGCGGGCCCATGCCGACGCGCTCGAGCGATTTCACGGGGAAACCGACGGCCGAGAGCATGCGCCGAACCTGTCGGTTGCGCCCCTCGCGGAGCGTCAGCTCCAGCGTCGTGCCGTCGCGATCGCGCCGGAGCACGCTGAGCTCGACGTGCGCGGTCCGGACGGCGCCGACGGTCCGCCCCGCCTTGCGCTCGGCCAGGTAGATGCCGCGCTCAAGCTCGCGGGCCGCAGCCTCGTCGAGATGCCCCCGGACCACGACGCGGTAGGTCTTGGGCGCCCCGTACCGGGGGTGGGTCAGGCGGTTGGCCAGCTCACCATCGTTGGTGAGCAAGACCAGCCCCACGGTGTCGTAATCGAGGCGACCGACGGGAAAAAGCCTCGCCTTGGCGGGGTGTTCTACGAGGTCGAGCACGGTTCGCCGGTCCGAGCCGGGCTCATCGCTGGCCGACGTCAGCGTGCGGGTGGGCTTGTTGAGCAGGATGTAGAGGTGGCGTTCGGGCTTGGGCAGCGGGCGCCCCTCGACGCAGATCCGGTCGGTTTCTGGATTCACCCAGGCGGGCAGATCGACCACGACCGAGCCGTTGACCTCGACGGCCCCCGCTCGGATCAGATCCTCACAGGCGCGCCGGGAGGCGACGCCCGCGTCGGCCATGACGCGCTGGAGACGCAGGCCCTGAGTCGCGTCGCGCAAATCCCGCTCGACTCCTCGCTGTCGGTTGGCTCGGGGCATGTGTGGATGCTAGGTCATCGGGGCGTGGGCGCGAGCCTTGGGGTAAGATGCCCGCGCCACGCGATCCGGCGCGGCGCCATCCTGCGGCAGGGAGAGCCCATGAGCGATACAACCAACCCAACCAACACACCCACCACCACCGGCGAGCACGAAGCGCCCCAGGGCGCCGAGTCCGCCTTCCAGGTTCCGAGCGGCGCCCTCGCCCCGCCCGTCAGCGGCGCTGGCACCGGGCTACCGTTCTCGTTCCCCAGCGGGCAGGGCGCGATCGAGGATGTCTTCCTCACGCCCCGCGTGCTCGACCAGAGCGCGTTCACACGCTACTCCGAGACGCTCAAGACGCTCATCCGCGAGGCGTCCGGCTCGGGCGAATCGCTCCAGACCAACGCCCGCAGCGCCCACGCGCTCGTCGAAGAGTCCAACGCCGCCGGGATGCACCTGCGCACGAAGATCGAGGCGGGCGCCAAGCTCGTCAAAATGTTCGACGAGCGCATCACCCGGAGCGAGAAGCTGCTCGAAGAGGCCTCGCGCCGGACCGAGCAGGTCCGGGCGCTCGACGAGGGGATCGACTCGCGCGTCACCGAGCGCCTCGAAGCGCTCGAGCAGCGCCTCGCCTCGGTGTTTGACTCGTTCGAGTCCAAGGCGACGCAGACCGAGCAGCGCCTCGTCACAGCCGAGCAGACCGCGCTGCGCCACGCCCAGAAGCTCGAAGAGCTCACGGCCCAGCTCGAGACCCGGATCAACACCATCGAGCAGCGGGCGGCGGACATCATCGACCGGGCCGAGGTTGCTGGCTCGCAGATCAACGCCCAGGCCGAGACGATCACCTCGGGGCTCGAGGCCCGCGCCGCGGAACTGGCGCGCACGGGCGAGCCGGTCGAACGACTGTGCCGCAAGACTCTCTCGGCCCTCGGGCTCGACCCCGACGGTCACGCCGAGGGCGAGGAGCAGGCGGTTCACGCCCTGCTCGCGTCGTCCGAGCAGGCCCGCACCGAGGCGAGCCTGGCGATGGAGCGTCTGGGCGAGATCAAGGGTCAGGCCGACGAGGCGAGGCAGCTTCTGGGCAACTCGATCATCGAGGCCAGCGAGCGGATCGACGCGCTGAGCGAGAAGGCGACGCAGGCCCGGACCCAGGCGGGCGAGGGGCTGGAGCTGCTGCGCACGGCCCGCCCGGAGATCGAAGAAACCGTCCGGGTCTCCAAGGCCCAGATCGAGGCCCTCCGCGCCGAGCAGAACACCATCGAGCAGGCGCTCAACGACACCGGGCGCCTGGCGCAGGAAACCACGCTCAGCCTGACGCAGCAGAAGCAGGAGCTCGAGGGGTTGCTCGATGCGTCGGTCCAGCGCCTGGGCAGCCGGGTCGAGGAGGCCGGGGCGTGGCTCGGCGGGCTCATCACCCGAGCCGCCCAGACCGGGCAGGCGCTCGAGCGCCTGGTTCAGACGAACCCAGCCCAGACCGAGCAGGCGCCAACACCCCAGCCAACACCCCAGCCAGCCCCGACGACGCCCCCCACGCCTGCGAGCGAGGCTGCTGCTCCGCCCCCGCCGCCGGCTCCCACCCCAACGGTGATGCCGACGATCCCGCCAGCGCCGAGCTGGGCGCCGGCGCCTGCGCCCTCCGGCTCCCCCGCTGCTCCTAGCGCCCCTGAGGTCGGGTCCGACCCCGCTCCCTCGGCTTGGTCACGCCCCTAAAGCGAAAGCGGATCACTCAAAAAAACAACAGGCGCGGACGAGACCCGTCCGCGCCTGTGTTCTTTTTTGATTCAAGCCGTGCTTACGGCGTCGAGTAGTACCGGTCGAACGCGGTCAGGAACGCGAGCACATCGCTGATATCGAGCGTGCCGTCCGGCGCCAGATCGGCCCGGAGATCGCCCGAGTCGAACGCGACGAGGAACATGATGACATCGTCGAACGCGACCCAGGCGTCTTCGCTGAAGTCCGCCGAGACAAAGAAGACGTTGTCTTGGACATACTCAATAGAAGTATTGCGCCGGATGATATCGCTCAGCAGCGTCGCGTTGATCGCGTTGATCTCCGGGGTCGAAAGGTGGTTGAGGTAGAAGAAGCGGTCGCCGTCGCGGATGCGGGAGAACTGCTTGACGAACACGGCGTGGAGGAGCGGCCCGACGCTGGCGCCGGGGACGTGCGCCTCGCTGAGCGCGCCGATCCAGAGGTCAACCTCGTCCGGGCTTGCGTAGACACTGGCCAGGCGGGCCTGGATGTCGGGGTCGGGTGAGATGTCGGCGAAGGTGGCGGCCGGCGCGAGCTTCATGGAGACGCGCATGCTGTTGTAGCTGGGCAGGCCGTGGTCGCGTCCGCGCTGGATGTTGAGCGCAAGCAGGTCGAGCCCGAGCCCGCCGGCGCCGAAGAGCAGGTTGCGGATGTCGTCGACGACGAACGGGTCGATCTCCTGGGCGAGCTCGCGGAACTGGCCCTGGATGATGGGCGAGATGCCGCCCGAGGAGACGATCGCATCGGGGTTGAAGAACGACTCGAAAAGCTCGAGGTCGCCGCCGGGGAAGGGAGAGCCGTCGTCGGCGTAGCGCGGGAGCGTGGGGTTGACCATGGAGTGTCCGAAGCGGTAGCAGGCGCCGGAGAACTCGTTGGCGATGCCCGCGTCCATGCCCCCGAAGTAGCCCGCGTACGAGGGCAGGGCGCCGGGACCGAGCAACGCGGGGAGGAACTCGTTGTAGGTGATCGCCTGGATCTGAGCCCAGTTGATCTCGCGGGCGCCCTGGTAGAGTTGCTCGTCGTCCCAGGTCGGGTTGGCGCTGGCGAGCTCCGCCGCGAGGCGGTTGTGCTCGCGCACGAACAGCGTGTGCAGCGCCGTCAGGCCCGGCTGCTCGTTGGCGCGGACATCGCCCGCCGCAAAGAGCTCATCGCTCGGACGCCCGAACGGGTCGGCCATCTCGACGCCCAGATCGTTGTACGGGAGCAGATCGCCCGGGCTGACGAGCATGCGTCCGCCCGAGAGTTCGCGCAGCGCCAGGGCGACGTGCTCGCTTGAGCCGTAGACCATCGACCCGTCCATGTACGAGGTGATCTGGTTGACCTGCTGGCGCGGGTTGGAGGCGTCGGTTCCGGTGCTCGGATCCCAGAGCGAGCGAGTGAAGGGGATCGTGCCGCCGGGTGTCATCCAGTTGTCGTCGAGCGGGACGAGGATCGGCTCGCTGACGCCCGGCGCATCGGTCAGGTCGATGTCGTGATCGACGAACTGGCCCCAGTGGAAGACCATGCTCGTGAGCACGCGCCGGGACCAGATCGAATCGCGTCCCTGGTGGAAGGCGTTGGAGACGCTGCGCGCCAGCGGTCGCCCGACGCCGCCCATCTCGGAGATCCCGTCGGCGTAGTCCACCTCGCCAAAGCGGCGCAGGTTGGTGTCGGCTCCGCCCCAGGACGGGTTGGCAAGATTGTTGCCCCAGCCGTTCATGGACCTGGGCTCATCGGCGGCGACCGCGCCGCCCGCGCTCAGACCGATGCACAGGCCCGCGCCCAGCGCCTGGGCGCCCGACCGCCGCCAGCCAAAACCATTGTTCCGCGTGTTTTGCATCGCGTTCTCCTCTACCAAGCCATGATCGAGTGGCGACTGCTCAGCGTGCGGGTTTCTCAGGGCCGCACGAACAGCGCCGGGTGTGTGTCCCCGGGCACGGATCTTCCCGCGCCCAGCCCCCCCAGCGTATTGCGAACCCCTTGTGAATCAAGGGGAAACACCCGGAGTGGAGGGGTCTGTAGAAGAAATCTTGCCTTGGATATCCGAAATCCGGGGCGACCCTGGAATGGATCAAAGAATCCGGGTCGAGCGGGGGTAGCTGCCCAGGACCACCAGGTCCTTGCAGTGCTTCGAGGCCTCGTCGACAGCGCCCCGCATGCCCTCATCCTCACGGTGCCCGCAGGCGTCGATGAAGAACGTGTACTGCCAGTTCTCACGCCCGCTCGGGCGTTTTTCGATGTGCGAAAGATTAATCCCGGCTCGCTCGAGCACGCTGAGCACCTCGACGAGCGCCCCGGGCTTATCGGCCGTGTTGAACATCACCGAGGTCTTGTCGTCGCCCGAGCGCTTGGCGTGCTGGCGCGAGATGATGAAGAACCGCGTGATGTTGTTCGGGTTGTCCTCGATCTTGGCGAACAGCAGCTCCAGCCCGTACAGCGTCCCGGCTAGCTCCGAGCCGATGGCCGCCGACCCGGGCTCGGCGCCGATCGAACCGGCGAGCTGGTTTTCTTCGATCGCCGTCTGCACCGCCCGGCTCGAGCTCGCGCTCGGGACCAGCTCCGCGTGCGGGTACTGCGTCGCGAGCCACCCCCGGCACTGCCCGAACACCTCGGGCTTGGAATGGATCCGGCGCACCTGCTCGGGCGTGCAGTTGGCCAGCAGCGAGTGGTGAACCTCCAGCTGCGCCTCACCATAAATCGTCACGTGCCCGGCGTGCTCAAGAAACGCGTCGTGCGTCTCGACGATCCCGCCCCCGGTCGAGTTCTCGATCGGGACCAACCCATAATCCACATGCCCGCGCCGCACCTCGGTAAAGACACCCGCGATCTGGTGCAGGTCGTCGTACTCGACCGAGCTGCCGAACTGCCTCGTCGCGACAACGTGCGAGTACGACCCGGGCGGACCCAGAAACCCGATGCGCAGCGGGCGCTCGATCGCGAACGACCCGGACATGAGTTCTTTGTAGATCGCCTCGATCGCGCGGTCGCCCAGCGGGCCTTTGCTGTGCCCGAGCACCCGCCGGAGCACCTGGGCCTCGCGGTGGGGCGCATAGATCGGGATGTCGCCCGTGCGCTTGACCTTGCCCACCTCGACCACCAGCCCGGCCCGCTCGTTGAGCAGCTCGACCAGGCGGGCGTCGAGCGTGTCGATCTTGGTGCGCAGCGTATCGAGCGCCGCGGACCGCTCCGGGGTTTCGCTGGCGCCTTGTGCGGGATCCGGCGGCGGGGCCTGGCTGTCTGGGGGTGTGCTCATCGGATCTGATCCTTGCCGCCCCGGGGCGGGGTGTCCGCGCCCGGAGCGCACACGAGGGGATATCGCCCGAACGCCCAGAGCGGATCAGGACAAAGCCCCAGGCGGCGGTCGATGCCCGGAGGGGGCGCCGACCGATAGGGGTTCTATCAGGACTCCGGGCAAAACCGCCCGGGGCTCAGGCCCAATGACGAGAGAGGATGTCCGTTCTGTCGTACACACCGACCATGCCCCTGCTGGCCCAGATCGCCCAGACCGGCGCCGATGGGCTCAGCGCCGCCCAGGCCCTCGGCAGCGAGGCCCGGGTGCTGGCGCTGGCCGGGCTCATGGCCGGGCTGGTGCTCTGGCTCGTCGGCGGGCGGGTCCTCCGACCCGCCTTCGGCGTCCTCGGGACCGCCCTGGGCGCCTTCCTCGGGCTCGTGCTGCTCCCGCTCACCGGCATCGGACCCATCGACACCGGGTGGGACGTGCTTTCGAGCATCTCGCCCGAGCAGCTCGGGCTTGTCGGGGGCGGGGTTCTGGGGCTGGTGCTGTCGGTCTCGCTGTACCGCGCGGCGATGGCGCTGGGCGCGGGGCTCGTCTTTGCCGGTGTGGGCGCGCTGGCGGGGCTGATCTTCATCGGCAACATGCCCGCTCCCGAGACCGAATCGCCCGAGGGCGTGGACTCGGCCTACCTGGAATCAATCGACGACCCGCACGAAGTCGGGGGCGAGGCCCTGCCCTCGATCGAGGACCTCGTGACCACGACCGCGCTCGACGAGGCGCGCCAGTGGAGCGAGCGGCAGGGGCAGAGCGTGATCGACGACGCGCTGGACTCGGGCGAGAGCGTTGGCTTTGACGTGCGCGAGGCGCGGGCGAGCCTGGCGAGCGCGGCCGAGCGCTCGAGCGTCTTCCTGAGCAAAGCCGGGCAGACCGCGAAAGCGCAGTGGGAAGCGCTCGAGGTTGGCCAGCGCCTGGCGCTGCTCGGCTCGAGCCTGGCGGGGCTGGCCGCGGGCCTGCTGTTCGGGCTTGTCGCCCCGAACCGGTCGGCGGCGCTCATCAGCGCCATGGGCGGGTCGGCGATCGTCATGGGGTGCGGGTTGATGCTCGCCGACAGCTACGACGTCGCCAGCGCCGCCCTGCTCGACCAGCCCGCCTCGACGTGGGCGATTGTCTGGGGCGTCGCCTCGGCGCTGGGCCTGACGTTCCAGATCGGCGTGCTCGGGCGGCGCGGCAGGCGGAGAGACCATGACTACGACGATGATGATGAAGATGACTGACTAGAACCCGATCTGTACGGTGCGTCACGGTTGACCAAACCGCGCAACAAAGCACCATTCCCCGCACGCGCTTCGCTATTCTGCCAGAACCAGAAAGCGTGCATGACCAACCCCGCCCCATCACAAGATCAGACCGAACGCCTGATCGCCATTGTCCATGCAGCCAGAGTAAAGACCCACCGCCCCGCCATCACTCTCGTTCCCGACGGCCCGATCCCCATTGATAGCTGGGAAACCTCGATCCTTGCCGACATCCGGGTCGGCGCTCCGGGCGACACCTGGCCTGTCTTCAACAGCCAACCGATGACGCCTCTGCTCCAGCTTCGGGTCGATCAACTCCCAGACATCCCCGCTCAACTCAGAGGCGTCAGCTACCTCCTCGCTTGGTGCGCTACAGAAGTCAGCGTCCGGCTCCCACATCCACTCAGCAGCGAGTTCTACAGGCTGCTCCTCGAAGAAGATGATTCCAAGGCGAAGGCGTTTGCAGAACTTCACCGGGAAGAGACCACGTTCTTGGCTGCCACTGACCCCGAGAAGTCCCTTGTCCGAACAATTTCCGCCGGCGCGCCAGTGATGCGCATGAACGCCCCGCCGGGCATTGTGGATCTTCGCCCCCACTCCATCGCTATGACGCCAGTCCAAGACGCGATCTCATGCTGTGAAAGGGTGGAGTTGCGGTACATGAGCCGCAGAGACCGCGCGTTCGTTGCCAGCATGTACGACAACTACTCGCTCGGAAGCGATGTTCACAGGCAACTCGACATTGCACCTGAGAACCACGCGGTAGCAAAGATCGGGGGGTGGCCTACCGTCATTCAAAGCAACCTGTCAAAGAGAGGGAACAGGGACTTCGTATTCCAGATCACCTCAGACGGCAAGACCGGCCTGAACTTCTGTGACAGCGGCGTGATGTACTTCCTCCGCCACGCCAAGAAGGGAACCTGGCGGAGCGAGTGGGCGTGCCACTAGACATGTTCGAACGCCCATATAGAGACCCACCAATATCTGCGCACTGGGCGGGCGCCTTACCGAGTTAGTCCTGGGTCGCGCTGGCGCGCCCGGGCTGGCGTTCGCTGATGGCGCCGGCGTAGGTGGACGCCTCATTCGAGGCCGACATCAGCTCCTGCCCGATCGCGATGAGCACGACCACACCCAAGCCCGAGAGCATCGCGGCGATGCGGCGCGAGCGGACGCGATCGGTGACGTACCGCTCGCCGGTCTCGGCGGGCTTGTCGAGCGCGACGGTCGCGATGATCTTGAGGTAGTAGAACGCGCCGATCGCGGAGTTGAGGCCCAGGATGATGACCAGCGGGAGCAGGCCCGCGCTGATGCCCGAGGTGAAGAGCCCGAACTTGCCCAGGAACCCGAGCAGCGGCGGCAGGCCCAGCAGGCTCAGGCAGCTCAGGACCATCGACCAGCCAAGAACCGGACAGCGCGAGCACAGACCCCGGATGTCGTCGAAGGTTTCGACCTCGTCGCCGTTCTTCTTTTCGAGGCTGGCGAGGACGGCGAAGGCGCCGAGGTTCATCACGCCGTAGCTGAGAAGGTAGAACAGCACGGCGGCGAGCCCGTTTTTCCAGTATTCGCCGCCGCCCACAGCCGGGCCGGCGATGACGCCCACGAGCATGTAGCCCGAGTGCGCGATCGAGGAGTAGGCCAGGACGCGCTTGACGGAGGTCTGGAGCAGGGCCATGACATTGCCGAGCGTCATGGTGACCGCGGCGACAACCCAGAGCATCCAGTGCAGCGCCTCGGGCAGCTGCGAGCCATTGCTCCCGAAGCTCCAGCCGGCCGTGCCGACGAGGAGCAGGATCGCGATAAAGCCCGCTGTTTTGGGGACAAACGCGAGAAAGGCGCTGACCGGAGAGGCGGCGCCCTGGTAGACATCGGCCGTGTAGAAGTGCATCGGGACCGCGGCAATCTTGAACAGCACGCCCAGCACCGAGATGAGCAGGCCAGCGATCGCCAGCGAGCTGATGCCGTTGTCGGCGAAGTGCTGCGCAATGGCCTGGAGGTCGGTCGTGCCGGTGGCGCCGTAGAGCAGCGTAAAGCCGTAGAGGAAGATCGCGGCGCTGAGGGCGCCGAGGAAGAAATACTTGACGCCCGCTTCCTGGCTGCGCGTGCCGCGGGTGGAGATGACGACCATCATGTAGGTCGGGAGGCTGGTGAGCTCGAGTGCGAGGAAGAGCCAGATGAGATCGTCGGCGGAGGCGCACAGCATGAGCCCGGTGAGACTGAACATGAAGAAGGCGTAGAACTCGGCCCGGACGGCGTACAGCGCGCTGTAGGACGCCTTGCCCGAGGCGATGCGCTCTTCGAGGCGCCGATCGACCGTGCCGACGACAAGCAGCAGCAGCCCGAGGCCGACGAGCGCGATGACGAGCTTGAAGTATGGGATCCACTGCGGGAAGAGCGAGCCGGGGTTGGCGCCCGGGCTGTTGATGGCGAGGCCCGCAGCGATGACGAGGCCGAAGGCGCAGAACAGGACGCAGGTCTTGCGGACCTCGTAGCTTTTGCTCAGGCCGACGATCATGACCACGCAGGTGGTCAGGAAGAGGGTGATCTCGGGCCAGAGAAAGGGGAGTTTGTCGATCACGGGCGCGCCTCCCCGGTGCTGGTCTCGATGCGGGCGTGGGCGTTGTCTGGCGCGGGATCGGCGCCGGGCGCCTGGTCCATGCCGTGGCGCATGACCCACTGCTGGGTTTCGTTGACGGGCGCTTCGATGCCCTGGATCAGGGTATTGGGGGCGAGCCCGAAGACGAGGCACGCCGCAGCCAGCGGCAGCAGCGCCAGGATCTCGCGTGCGGACAGGTCAACGGGCAGGCGCCCGGCGCCATCCTCGCCCGAGTCGTCGTGGTGGTTGTCCGGCTCACGGAGGGGGCCGAAGCAAATGCGCCCGACCATGTAGAGCAGGTAGATCGCGGCGATGATCATGCCCGTGCCAGCGGCGGCGGCGTACCACGGGCCGAGCGTCCCGCCCTGGGCGCCGATCTCACCACCGGCGACCCAGCTCGCGTCGGACTGGAACGTGCCGATGAGGCAGAGCAGCTCACTCGGGAAGCCGTTGAGCCCGGGCAGGCCGACGGAGGCCATGGTGAAGAAGACCATGAAGACGGTCCAGACGGGCATCTTGCTGGCGAGCCCACCGATCTGTCGCATGTCGCGGGTGTGGTAGCGTTCGTACATGAAGCCGATCATGAGGAAGAGCGCCCCGGTGGAGAAGCCGTGGGAGAGCATGTAGAGGACCGAGCCGGTCATGCCCGCGGTGTTGAGCGCAACGAGCCCGAGCACGCAGAAGCCGAGGTGGCTGACGGAGCTGTAGGCGACGAGCTTCTTGATGTCGGTCTGGACCCAGCAGATCAGCCCGGCGTAGATGATGCCGATGATCGCCAGGACGGCGATCGCGGGGGCGTACTCGACGATGGCCGCGGGCGCCATGGGCAGGGCGAAGCGGTAGATGCCGTAGGTCCCGAGCTTGAGCAGGACGCCGGCGAGCAGGACCGAGCCGGCGGTCGGCGCCTCGGTGTGCGCCAGGGGCAGCCAGGTGTGCAGCGGGAAGATGGGCACCTTGACGGCAAAGCCCGCGAGCAGCGCGCCGAGGACCAGCGCTTGCTTCTCGATCGGCATCCTCACCGCCCACTCGGTGAGCGTGCCGATGTCCAGCGTCCAGACGCCGGACTGGTCTGAGACCCACCAGACGAGATAGACGAGCCCGGCGAGGGTGATGATCGAGCCGGTGAAGGTGTAGAGGAAGAACTTGACCGAGGCCTTGGCGCGGTTGGTCGAGCCGTAGACGCGGATGAGGATGAACATGGGCAGGAGCGTGAACTCGAAGCAGGTGTAGAACAGCACCAGATCGCGGGCAAGGAAGACGCCGAGCATGGCGGTCTGGAGGATCAGCAGCCAGCCGTAGTACATCTTCACACGCTCACGGATGGAGGTGAAGCTGGCGAGGACGCAGACGGGGCCGAGGATGGTGGTGAGCGCGATGAGCAGCAGCGAGACGCCATCGACACCGATCGAGAGGCGAAGCCCGAGCGCGTCGATCCAGGCGACTGACGCCTGGCCCTGGAACGCCGCGGCATTGTCCCAGTCAAACCGCCCGAGCAGCGCCAGCGACGCGAGAAACGAGAGCGTCGAGCCGATCAGGGCGAGGCCCTTGGCCGAGCGATCGGGGCGGAAAAGGATGATCGCCGCGAAGACCAGCGGCAGGAGCATCGTCACGAGCAGCAGTGTTGCGACGGCGTTCATGAGGCGCCCCCGAGCACGACAAGCACAACAATCAGCAGCACCACAACGCCCCCGGCCATGCCCGCGGCGTACCCCTGGAGCTGGCCCGACTGGCTCGGACGCAGCGCCGAGGCGAGCGCCCCGGGCAGCTTGGCGACGCTGTCAACGACGCCGTCGATCACGAACTTGTCGAACAGGTGGAACAGGTGGCTGAGCACGCGCAGGGGCGTCTGGAAGACGGCGATGTAGAACTCATCGACGTACCACTTGTTCTCCGCCCAGCGTGGGATGGGGCCGAAGAGCTTGGCGACTCGGTCCATGCGGCACTTGCCGGCCTCGGTGCGACCGCCCAGGAACAGGCCCTGCCACCCGCGCGGCCCGTGCAGGATCGCGGCCAGCAGGATGCCGACCAGCCCCACAGCGCCCGAGATGTAGTACATGATCTCGTACGGGTCTTGCCCGAAGAGCAGGCCCGAGGCGTGCTCGGTCTCGACGGCGGCGCCGGCTGACTCAAGCGCGGGCGCCCCGTGGGAGGACGCGTCGTAGTACGCCGACGAGTCGTGGACCATCGCGCCGACCCAGCCGTGGGATTCCTTATCGACGAAGTACAGGCCCGCGGCCGCGATCGAGCCGATCGCCAGCAGCGCCAGCACCAGGTTGACCGCCCAGCCCGGCGCGTGCGGGTGGAAATGTCCCCCATGATCCGCCGAGTGCCCGTGGGCGGCGATGTGATGCGCGTCGGTTTCGTCGTCGTGCTCTTCGTCGCTGTGATCAGCATGGTGCTCGTCGCCCGGCTCGAAGCTCTGGGGGCCGAGGAAGACGCGGAAGAAGACGCGGAAGGTGTAGTACGCCGTGAGCCCGGCGGTGCCGATGAGGATCCAGCCGAGGATCGAATAGCCGGGCGTGACGAACGCCTGGGCCAGGATCATGTCCTTGCTGAAGAAGCCGGCGGTGAACGCGAACCCGGACAGGTTCAGGCACCCGATGAGCATCCCGATCGCGACGATCCCCCACCCCTTCATCCAGGCGACGCCCGAGAGCTTGCGCAGATCGAGCTGCCCGGCGAACCCGTGCATCACGGCGCCGCAGCACAGGAACAGCAGCGCCTTGAAAAATGCGTGCGTGAGCACATGGAACGCGGCGCCCGTCGTCGTGAGCATGCCCAGACCCGCGAACATGTACCCGAGCTGGCTCACGGTCGAATACGCCATGATCCGCTTGATGTCGAACTGGGCCATGCCGATCGTCGCGCCCAGCAGGGCCGTGATCGTGCCCACCCAGGCCACGATCGGCAGGGCGTACTCGCTCGACAGAAAGAGCGGGTAGGTCCGGGCGATGAGGAAGACGCCGGCCGTCACCATCGTCGCCGCGTGGATGAGCGCGCTGACCGGGGTCGGGCCTTCCATCGCGTCGGGCAGCCAGACGTACAGCGGGAACTGGGCGCTCTTGCCGAAGGCGCCGACCATAAACAGCAGCGCGATGCCCTGGACCGTCATCGGGATGTCGGACCAGCGGTGCTCACTCGCGGCGGCGAGATAGCCCTGGAGCTTGTCGCTGGCGAACAACTGGGCGTACTCGAGCGTCCCGAAGTGGACGAACGTGAGGTAGATGCCCAGGGCCAGGCCCAGGTCGCCGATGCGGTTGACGATGAACGCCTTCTTGGCCGCGGCGACCGCCTCGGGCTTCTTGAAGAAGTATCCGATGAGCAGGTACGAGCAGAGCCCCACGCCCTCCCAGCCCAGGTACAGCAGGACAAGGTTGTCGCCCATGACCAGGCAGGCCATGGAGAAGACGAACAGGTTGAACCCGACAAAGAAGCGGCAGTACGGGCGCCCGACGTCGCCACTCATGTACTCGCTGGCATAGAGCGCGATCAGCGTCGCCAGCCCCGTGACGAACAGCATCCAGAGGATCGTCAGCCTGTCGATGTAGAACGAGAAGTTCGCGGCGAACGAAACGGGATGCTCGGCGCTTCCCCACGAAAGATTAATCCAGTCGAACAGGTGCACGACGAAGGCGCCGCCGTTGTTGAACGAGTCGTAGTTCAGGAAGACCACCAGCGTCAGCAGGAACGAAACGCCCAGACAGGCGACGCTCAGGAACGCGGGGAGCTTGGTGCGGATATCGAAAATTGCGCACAGGGCGCACAGGAGAACACCCAGGATCGGCAGCGTCGGGATCAGCCCGATCCAGGGCGCCGCGACCCCGCCAGCGCCCGCGGGCGCGGTCTCGGCGACCGATGCGGGGATCGCGCTGGCGACCGAGAGCAGGCTCGGGATGTCGATCAGGCTTGTCACGCGACCGTCTCCATCACCCGCTCATCTCCGCCCACTCTTCCGTGCTCAGCGATTCACGCTTGCGGAAAAGCAGGATCACCAGCGCCAGCCCCATCGCCGCCTCCGCAGCGGCGACGGTCAGCACGAAAATCACAAACGTCTGCCCGGTGTGGTTCAGGTGGAACCGGCTAAACGCGATCAGCGCGATGCCCGAGGCCTGGAACATCAGCTCGGTGCACAGGAACATGATGATCAGGTTTCGGCGCGTCACGAAGCCGATCAGCCCCAGCGCGAACATCGCCGCGGACAGGAACAGGTAGTGCCCGAGCGTGAGCGTGCCCATCGCCTGCGGGAAGTCGGCCTGCGCGAGCGTGATCGAACCGAGCAGGTCGGTCATGACGGATCCTCCGATCCGTGCAGACGCCGGGCCTCGTGGGCCTTGGCGGCCTCGTCGAGCTCGACCTGGCGCCGGCTGAGCACCGTCGCCCCGAGCATCGCCATCAGCAGGATCACGCCCGCGATCTCGATCGCCCCGGGGTGCTCTTCGAGCAGGCTGTAGCCGACCATCTCGGTGTTGGTCGCGTACAGATCCTCGGGCCACTGCTCGGGGTTCGTCTGGCGGGTCTGGCCCGTCTTCGTGTTCTCGATCGTCAGCGTCCGCCCGGCGATGTCCAGCGACGCGAACGAGTCGCCACCCTGGCTCCATCGCGCGACACGCTCGTTGTCCTCCAGCAGCCCCGCATCATCGAGCACGGTGTCAACCTTCAGCGGCAACCGCTGGAGCACCCGCGCCTCGTGCTTGAGCGCGTCGCCCGCGTCGGGCGTGGACAGGGCGCCGAGCCCGTTGAAGATCATCGTCGTCAGGACCGCGAGCAGGACGAAGCCGATGGTCGAGGCGATGAAGGGCTCGCGGGCCTGGGCGTCGTAGTCGGCCTGCAACTCCTCGTCGCCCTCGACGGGCGCCTGGGTCGCGAGCATGATGACAAACAGGTAGGTGATGAGGATGGCGCCGGCGTAGATGATGATGAGCGCAAACGCCATGAACTCGGCCGAGAGCAGCACATACACGCCGCTCGAGGCGATGATCGTGAGGATGAAGTACAGCGCCGAGTAGACAGGACGCGGGTGGGTAATCATCCGCAGCGCGCTGCCCAGGGCGAGGGCCGCGAAGGCGTAGAAGTACAGGTTGGGGAGCTGGTCGCTCTTGCTGGCGTTCAGGCTCATCAGCAGAACGACAAGCCCGCCCGCGCCCGCCGCGAGGATTCCCCCCGGCACGCGCCAGCTCACGCCGCGCGTGGGCAGGGCAAGCGCCACACCAACCGCGCCCAGAGCACACGCGATGTAGAGGACGATCGGGTTGATCAGGGCGTCCAACGGAGGCTTCCCGTCTGGAGCCGACCGCCCACAAATCAGGCGCCCGGCGGGTTCGACCACATGCGCCTGCGGGTCCAGACCCGTCGAGAAGCACGTGGGCGATGAGGATAGATCACCCCGCGCGACCCTTCAACAAACCCCGGCGTGTGGATCACCCGCCAGATACCATCTGGCCCCATGCCCGGCGCAAGCAACACCCACGATCCCGCCCCCGCGACTGGCCTCCGGGCCAAGATCCCCAACGCGCTCACCATCCTGCGCCTCATCCTCGCGGGCGTGTTCTTCGCCTTGCTGGAGCTGGGCCTGCGAGGCGTTGACCCCTGGAACGAGCCCGACGACCGACGAACCTGGGTTCTGCTCGTCGCTCTCGGGCTTTTCGTCATCGCAGCCATCACCGATGCGCTCGACGGGTTTCTCGCTCGTAAGTGGAACGCTGTCAGCAAGTTCGGGCGCGTGATGGACCCCTTCGCAGACAAGATCCTTGTTCTTGGGGCGTTCGTCTCGCTCGCTGGCCCCCTGTTCTGGCAGGTGGGCGTCAACGGCGCCCCCGGGCTCCAGGTCTCGGGCGTGGCGCCGTGGATGGCGATCCTGATTCTCGCCCGCGAGCTGCTCGTCACGTCCGTCCGCGGGTTCTTCGAGTCGCAGGGCGTGGACTTCTCGGCGGACATCGCCGGGAAGCTGAAGATGATCGTTCAATCGCTCGTCATCCCGCTCGTGCTGCTGCTGCTGGCGCTGGCGGACATGGCGCCGGGCAGTCCGGCGAGATGGGTGATCGATATCTCGGTCTGGGCGACGGTGGTGGTGACGGTGGTCTCGTGCGCGCCGTATGTGCTCAAGGGTGTGCGGGCCGGGCGCGGGCTGATCCACGAACCGTAAACCCCGATGATGCACGCCCTCGCTTGAAGCCCTGAGCGTCAGCGACGGGTTTCTGGGATCTGAAAACCCGTCGCTGACGCTCAGGGCTTCAAGAAAGAAACCCATCGTTGACGCCCGGGGCTTGAAGATCGGGTCGTCTGGAGCGGATCGGGTGCGATACAGTGGCTTCCCATGACCGCTCAGACCCAACGTGACGATGCGCCCACCTGGGCGGGTTTCCAGCTGCTGACCGTCTTCGGGCTCGGGCATATGCGCCCGGCATCGGGGACCTGGGGCTCGCTGCCTCCGGTGGTGCTCGCGGGCGTGATGCTGGCGGCCGGGGCTGGGGCTCCGGTGTGGTACGCCTCGCTTGCGGGGATGCTGGTGCTTTTCGCGGGCGCGTGCGTGGTGCTGGGCGATCACGCCGAGGCCCGGTGGGGCAAGGATCCGTCCAATGTGGTGGCCGACGAGGTCGCGGGGATGTGCGTCACGCTCCTGCTGGCGCCCCCGGCCCTGATGCACGACCCCGTGCGCGGGGCGATCGCGCTCGTCGCGGCGTTCCTGCTGTTCCGGTGCTTTGACATCTGCAAAGATGTCGCCCCGCCGGCCGCTCAAGTCCAGGAAATACGCGGCGGCTGGGGCGTTTTGCTCGATGATCTGATCTCGGGCGTGTACGCGGCTGGCGCCCTGTGGCTCATCAGCGGGCTGCTGGCCGTAATGTCAAACTAGGCGAACTGGGCTTGCTCATAGTGACTCAGAACACCCGCGATCAGCGAGGTTTTTTGGGGTGGCGCATTTTATGGCCAAAAACAAGAGCTTCCTCCTCGCCCCCGGCGCCTGAACTGGCTACAACAAAAAGAGACAGGCGGACTGCCAGCCGCGAGGAAACGCTTCAGCAGCCCGCCCGTCCGGTTCCCGATCCTTGCGGATCGGGAGGGGGGGAGTGTCTTCACTTTCAACGAGCGGCTCTCCGCTCGCTCCCCGGGCGCCCCTGTGGGGCCTGCCGAGGCAATCTCTCCTGCCGAGCTTTCGCTCGAGCCGGGGGTTGTCTATGCGCCGTCCGTGCGCGAGATCGTACTGGCGCATTGAGCAGACGCAAGCTCCAATCCTGTGCCCGTTGATAGTCCAACCACGGGCACACGTCCACTGTTTCCTTCTACGCATGGAAAGGTGGGCAAGATCTACGCATTTGCGCGAAATCCGCCCCCAGGCGCCCGCAAACCCCGCTCAGACACGCATATCCGCATATTCTCGGGTGCTTTCGCTCTCCATTTAGGGTACTTTCCCTACCCTACTTTTTGCCAATCATGCCGGTCTTTCAGCGGTTCATCCAAGTGTTGTTCGAGCGGTCCTCATCAGGCATCAGCCCCTCCGGGTCGATCTCGACACGCTGGATTGAGCGCCCGCCGGTGTTCCACCAGGTCCGCCAGCGGTTGGTCGAGTGCCACGCCTCGACGGGGATCACGCGGTCCTCGACGGTGTCGTCGGTGTAGGTGATGCGCAGGAGCACGGGCATGACCAGCTCGCCGTGGTTGGTCAGGGTCGCGCTGGCGTCGCCCTCGTCCGAGACGCGAACATCATCGACCGACTGATCCAGCGAGGCGGTTTCGAGGAACCAGCCCCGCCAGAACCAGGCGAGATCGGCGCCGGCTTCGTCCTCCATCGAGCGGAAGAAATCAGACGGCTGCGGGCTCTTGAAGGCCCAGCGGTGGATGTACCCGCGGAAGGCGGTGTCGAAGCGTTCCGGACCCAGGATCACCTCGCGCAAAATATACAGCCCGTAGGCCGGCTTGCGATAGCCGAGGCGACCGAGCCATCGCGACCAGATCTGGTCGGGGGCGGTCATGATCGCCATGGGGTTGTCCGCGCTGGCGAGCTGGAGCGTCTGCTGCTGGTGGCGCGTGAAATCGACGTCGGTCTCGTACCACGCGGCCTTGGAGTACAGGTTGATGAACGAGTTGAAACCCTCGTCCATCCAGACGTATCTGCGCTCGTTGGTGTTGACGATCATGGGGAACCAGGTGTGCCCGACCTCGTGGTCCGTCACGCTGAAGAGCCACTTGGCGTTCTCGCGCGCGCCGCAGAAGACGATCCCGGGGTACTCCATCCCGCCCTCTGGCCCGTTGACGTTGATCATCGAGGGGTAGGGGTACGGGTAGAGCGCTTCGGAGTAGTGCTCGATCGCGTGCCTGACGTAGCGGGTGGAGCCACCGCCCTCGTCTTCGGGGCTCCAGGCGGTGGCTTCGCGGGGGTAAAGACTCTGGCACAGGACGGTCCGGTCGGAGCCGTCGAGACCTGTGATCGTCGCGGCGCAGGCGTCCCAGACGAACGATTCGGAGCTGACCCAGGCGAAGGTGCGGACGTTCTTGGCGCGGAAGCGCCAGGTGAGCGTGTCGCGACCGCGCGGGCGTGAGAGCGAATCGCGCACCTCGTCCGCAGAGCGGATCATGACGGGCTCGGGGGTGGTCATGGCGGTTTTGAGGCGAGCTTGCTGCTCGCTGGTGAGCACCTCGCCCGGGTTGAGCAGTTCGCCCGTGGCTCCGACGAGGTGGCTCGCGGGGACGGTGAGGCTGACGTCGTAGTCACCAAAGTCGGTGTAGAACTCGCCCGAGCCGAGGTAGGGCAGGGTGTTCCAGCCCGAGACGTCGTCGTACTTGCAGACGTGCGGGAACCACTGGGCGTACTCGAAGATGACGCCGTCCTCGACCTCCTCCGCCCCCATGCGGCGCAGGTGCGGCGGCATATCAAAGGCGTACTCAAGGTCAAACTCGAAGCTCGCCCCCGGTGCGATGGGCTCGGACAGCTCGACGCGCGCGAGGGTGTCGTAGATGGTGACCTTGAGCTCGCGTCCTCGGGAGGAGACCTTGCCCAGGTCGTAGCCGGCGTTGACGTTGTCGAGCTGCTTCATGACGCCGCCGGGTGTGCGGGTCAGGGCGCCGCAGGAATCGGGTGTGAAGAGGTTTTGTTCGAGCTGGATCCAGAGATAGTCGAGCTGGTGGGGCGAGTTGTTGTGGTAGGTGACGCGCATCTTCGCGTCGAGGCGTTGGTTCGGGGCGTCGAGGGTCGCGTCGATGGCGTAGTCGACGCGCTGCTGCCAGTACGCCGGGCCTGGGGCGCCCGAGCCGAGGCGAAGCTCCGTCGGTGTGGGCAGATCGAGGGCGGCGAAGATGTTGGTTGAGCCATCGCGTCGCTGCGACGCGTCGAAGGCGCCGAGCTTGCGCTCGCCATCGTCGCGCTGCCCGGTCGAGCGGCAGGCGCCGACCAGGGCGAGCGTCCCGATCAGGGCGAGGGTCGAAATCAGCTTCATCGATGGCATGACAGGCTCCCGGCTGGGGGGGCGCCGACGGGGGGCGGCGCGGGTCAATCCGCCCGCAGGTGGGGCGTTGTTCAGGCTTTCTCGGTGGCCCCAAGCCTAGGGGAGCCTCGGCGGCTGGCAAACAGGTGGAATCACGCTCGCATCGGGCTTGGGGATCGGGCATACTGGGTTGGTCTGTCGCCGGCTTCGGTCTGGCGGCCGGGGCGATCGCCCCGGGTCTTATTCGCTGGTCTCACACTTGTGCCTTTGAGCTAGGTTGTCATTCAGGGGGCGTCGTCATGATGTCATTGTCTGGGGCGTTGAAGCGCCGCCGTGGGTTCACGCTGATTGAACTGCTCGTGGTCATCGCGATCATCGCGCTGCTGATCTCGATCTTGCTGCCCGCGCTAGGCAGCGCACGCGACTCGGCCAAGACGTTGCTGTGCCTGAACAACCTCAAGCAGCAGGGCAACGGGCTGATGAGCTATGTCAATACCAACAACGGGTACTACACCGGCGGGCACTTCCAGATCAACAACAGCGCGTTCTACTATGTGTGGCAGCCGCGGATCCGTGACCACATCTCAAACACGATCAACACCGAGATCTTCAACTGCCCCACGACCTACGAGGACTTCCACTGGACCCCGAAGTTCAACCCGGACGCGTGGTTCTGGACCAACCGGGAGCAGAGCCAGATCGAGCGGTTCAAGTACTTTGAGTTTGAGATCCCACGCCGCAACAACTTCTACGGGACCTACGGATACAACGAGTGGGGCGTCGAGATTTTCTCGTTCAACAGCAACAACCAGCGGTTCATGCTCGGGCTGGGCGGGCACGTTGACGAAAGGCTCTGGGACGGCGTCTCGGAGGCCCGGATCGTCAGCACCGCCGACATGATCGCGATCACCGATTCCGTGCCCAAGGGCGGGGGCGACCACTGGATCAACCCCACCGAGCGCTACTCGGGCGCCAACCCGAGCGGGCGTCACAAAGACGGTACGAACGTGCTCTTTGCCGACGGACACGCCACGCGGATGGGCCTGCAAGACCTGATCGCGCCCACCGAGCAGGCCCGCAGGCGATGGAACAACGACTTTACCGGGCACGTCGAGTTCTGGCAGAACGAAGTGGCGCCCTGAGCGGATCGAACCGCTGCATCAGAACGTAAGGAAGACACCGGATGACACGCAGAGACATCATCCTGGGCGTGATCGCCGTCGGAGCCATCGTTGGCGCCGGCGTGTTCGCGGCCAAGCATCTTGCCAGCTCAAGCAACAGCGAAGGGCTCGACCGCCTGTCGTACTGGTCGTGCCGCAACGATGAATGCGGGATCAAGTTCGAGATGCCTCTGAGCGAGTTCGGGAAGCTGTCTGAGGCGAACGACGGGCACATCCCCTGCCCGGAGTGCGGCAAGCTGACAACCAAACGCGCCAGCCTCTGCCCCCACTGCTCCGAGCCGGTGGACATGCTCGAGCACGAACGCATGCCCGACCGGTGCCCGCACTGTGATGAACCAATTGGCTAACGAGTGGTTGGGTATGGACACGCCCCACACACGCCCACGGCACAATCCACTCGCTCTGCTACGTTGAGCCAGGGCACACGCACGAGGGGCCGAAAGGCAGCATCGCCCTACACCCGCCGGTCCAGCAGCCGGTACCCCACCGCCTCGGCGATGTGGTCGCTCTCGATACCACTGCGCCCGGCAAGGTCCGCGATGGTGCGTGAGATGCGCCGGATCTTGTCGTATGCCCGGGCGCTCAGGCCGAGCCCGGTGATCGCGTCGCCCAGGAGTGCGCGCGCGTCGTCGGTCATCTCGGCGCGGGTGTCGAGCTGCTTGCCCGAGAGGCGTGCGTTGGGCAGGCCCGGGCCTTGGCGCTGCGATTGGGCCGCGCGGGAGATGGTGACCTGCTCGCGCATCTGCTCGGTGTTGGTCCCGGTGGGCTCGGCGCTGAGCTGCTTCCAGGGGACGCCCGGCGCCTCGACGTGGATGTCGATCCGATCGAGCAGCGGGCCAGAGATGCGGCTGAGGTATCGCTGCATCTCGCGCCGCCCGACCTCGCCCGGCGCCACATCGCCCCGCGGCGTCGGGTTCATGGCCGCAACGAGCATAAAGCTGGCCGGGAAACGGACCGAGGCGTGCGCCCGCGCGATCGTCACAACGTGGTCCTCCATCGGCTGGCGCAGGGTTTCGAGCACGTCGCGCGAGAACTCGGGCAGCTCGTCGAGAAACAGCACGCCCTTGTGCGCCAGGCTGATCTCGCCGGCGCGGGGGACGATGCCACCGCCGACGATCGCGGGGGAAGAAGCAGTATGGTGCGGCGTGCGCACCGGGCGCGACGTCACCAGGCTCTTGCCCGGGGGCAGCTCGCCCGCGGCCGAGTAGATCCGCGTGATCTCGATCGCCTCGTCGGGCGTGAGCGGGGGCATCACCCCGGGCAGCGCCTTGGCCATCATCGTCTTGCCCGAGCCCGCAGGCCCGAGCATCAGCAGGTTGTGCCCGCCGGCGGCGGCGATGACAATGGCGCGCTTGACCGCTTCCTGCCCGCGGACTTCACCAAAGTCCACCGGGGCTTCGGATTGCTCAAGCATGGCGCCGATGTCCGGCGCCGGCGCCGGATCGGCGTCGAGATGCCCCGAGAGCAGGCCCAGCACCTCCGTGAGTGTGCGCACGCCGAACACATCAATCCCCTCGACCACTGCGGCCTCGCCCGCGTTGGCGCTGGGGACGACGATCGATTCGAGGCCCTGCTCGCGGGCCAGGACGGCGGCGGCGATGGCGCCGCGGATCGGGCGGACGCGCCCGTCGAGCGCAAGCTCGCCCGCGAACAGCGCCCGGCGCGGGTCGAGCCCGCCCGCGCCATCTCGCGTGACACCCTGGGCCAGCAACATGCCCACGGCGATGGGCAGGTCGTAGAGCGGGCCTTCCTTGCGGATGTCGGCCGGGGCGAGGTTGATGACGCTCTTCCCCCGCGGGAACGGGTACCCGGCGTTGCCCATCGACGAGCGGACGCGCTCGAGCGACTCGCGGACAGCCGTGTCGGGCAGGCCAACGATGATCTGCTTCTCCATCGCGGTGTCGTCAACGTCCACCTCGATCTCGCAGAGGCTGGCATCGACGCCTTGGAGCAGAAATGAGCGGACCCTGGCAGGCATAACCCGAGAGTATACCGAACAAATGCTCGCGTACAGACGATTCTGGCGGAGACGGAGCCCAATCGGGACGATCCAGGGGGTAGGCACAGGAGACCGGGCATGGCGGGGCAGGCGACCGGGGCGTTCTCAACCAGGAGCAAGGCGCTCGAGATGATCGGGGGGCGATCGCTCGTGG
>JAJRXR010000036.1 GCA_024276195.1 Planctomycetota bacterium | reverse complement strand
CGCCCACGCGCCCACGCGCCCACGAATCATTCTGGTCACGGTCCCCAAGTCGGGCACCTACCTGCTCAGCGAGATTGTCGCCCGCCTCGGCTTCCATCAGACGTATCTGCACCTTGCGCCCGAGCATCTGACGGCGTACGACCCGACCGACCTGGACGCCGGGCGTGCTGATCCCCAGCGGTACCGCGTCGAGTGCCCGATCGACCAGAGCGTCCGGCTGGTGCGCCCGGGCGAGTTCGCGGTGGGGCATCTGCCGTTCACAGCTGTGACCACCAGCTCGCTCGATGGCTTTCGGGTCATCTTTCTCACCCGTGACCTTCGCACAGTGCTCGAGTCATGGCGGCGTTTCCGCATCCGCACCGGGCGAACAAACGCCGCAGCGAACGAGGTTCGCCCGAGCGACGCCAACCTTGCCAAGTTCATCGCCGGGCCAGGCGCTCAAGCGATCAAGCGGGCCGAGAGCATGAGCCGCTGGGCGAGCCGCCCGGGCGTGCTCACGATCGACCACACGGGCCTTAAGTCCGATGCGCGGGTCGTGTCTCGCATCCGCGAGTTTCTCGGGGGCGCCCCGGGCGATGACGAGGCGGTGCTGCGCCAGAGCCTCGGCGCCCCGACGCTGACCCGCTCGCCAACGCCGACCGACCTCGACCACGCCTGGGGACCGCTGGCCGAGCGGGCGTTCGAGGCCCTGGGCGGCCCCGCGATCAACGAGGCGCTCGGGTACGACCTGAACGCGCCCAGGCTCGCCGCGAGTTAGGCGCGAACCCGGAGTCTCGCCGCCGATCAGCATCGGAGCCGGCGCGCGTTCCCCCGCCCCACAAAGGGCAGGATCGGCGCTGTCAGCACCAGCGCATAGCCGAGATCCGTCGCCGACTCCGCCCACAGGCCGTCGATCGTCCCGCGGGTCCAGAGCATCATCCCCGCGTTGCCCGCAAAGATCACGACACTCATCACGCCCACCATCGCCAGCGCGTTCAAGAGCGCACCCTTCGCGCTCATTCCCATCGCATCACGAACCCTGCACATGACTTCACTCCTTATTCAGGCGTACCGCGACTTCACGAACAGGTACGCCGCGATGTACGACCCCGCGATCACAACCCATCCCATCGAGAGATCCAGCTCGCCCACAATCTCGAGCTTCTGCAGCTGCCCCACGACGACACTCACGACCGACGCGAGGGCCACGCACAGCGCCAGCGCTTCGAGCTGGATTGTGCGCTGCATCTCGTCGAGACGCCCCATCGAGCGGCGCAGCGCGATGAACATCCCGATGAACGGCGCCACGGGCGCCAGAGCGATCAGCAGCCCGGCGCCAAGACTCCACTCGCGCCACACCAGCAGCGCCGAAGATCCGATGATCGCCAACGCCGCGACGATCGACCACACCAACACCGCTCGCCCGCGCGACCGGCACGACGCCCCCTGCTCCGAAATGCAACTCTCGTCAACCATCGCTCGCCTCCGCGCCGCCGTCCTGGGACTCGTCCTGAGCCGTAAAGATCTCCTCGATCCGCAGCTCAAACAGCCTCGCAATCCGGAACGCCAGCGGCAGGCTCGGGTCGTACCGCCCCTTCTCGATCGCGTTCACCGTCTGACGCGAGACCCGCAATCGCTTGCCCAGCTCGGCCTGCGACCACCCCTGCTCGCCCCGCAACACCCGGATCCGGTTCTCCACGTTGTCCCTCACCTCTGGTGACACGAGACTCATCGCCATACTGTAAAGCCTGCTTTACTTTATGTCAAGCACCCTTTCCTTTTTCCGCCAACCTTCACTGGCCGTACATAGAACGAACATGCTGCCCAATTTTTGAGGATTCCGGCGGAGGCGGGCCTGATCGGCGACCGGTGAACGGGCCTACGATCGCGTCCTATGGGCAAATCACGCGAGATCCAGAAGCGGATGAAGGCGGTCGGGAACATCAAGCGCATCACGCGCACGATGCAGATGATCGCGACGAGCAAGTTCGCCAGGGCGCAGCAGTCGGCGCTCGACTCCAAGCCGTACACCGGCGCGCTGTTTGATCTTGTCCGACAGCTCGCGTCCGCGGGCGAGGGCATCGAGCACCCGCTGCTGGGCGACGCCCGCGAGGGATCGCGTGAGCTGACGCTGGTCATCACGTCCGACCGCGGCCTGTGCGGCCCGTACAACGGCACGGTGGTGCGCACCGCCCTGAACCATCTCAAGGCGACCCCTGCGGCGCGCGAGGGTGTGACCGAAGTGGTCGGCAAGAAAGGCGCCGGCGTCCTCCGGTTCAACAAAATCGAGGTCGGCGCACACCACACTCAGTTCGGCGACAAGCCCGGGTACGAGGATGTCCAGCGCCTGGCGCAGGACTACATCGACCGATTTACAGCGGGCGAGATCGGCGCCGTGCGTGTTGTGTCCATGAAGTACTTCTCTGCGGGTCGTCAGAAGCCCGAGGTGTTCCAGCTGCTGCCGTTCAAGGCCGAGAGCGCCGGGGGCGGGAATGCCTCCGAGGGCGCCGCCCCGCTCTACGAGTTCAGCCCGGACGCCAACGCCCTGCTGGGACACCTCGTTCCCGCAGCGATCAAGGCCCAGCTCTTCCAGTGCTTCAACGACGCGGTCGTTTCCGAGCACATCGCCCGGATGGTCGCGATGAAGTCGGCCACGGACAACGCGGGCAAGATGGGGCACGCGCTCAAGCGCAAGTTCAACCGCGTCCGCCAGTCGCAGATCACGACGGAGCTGACGGAGATCATCTCCGGCGCCGCAGCGCTCGAATAAGCGTTCTCATCAGCGCGATCACTCTCGCTTCGTCGGCAGCGCGATGATGCGCACGCGCGGACGGGTGCCGTAATAGGCTTCGAGGGCAGCGCGCACATCCTCGGGTGTGAACGATTCCTGGCGATCGAGCACGCCGACGATGTCGTCGAGCGATCGACCCGCCTGCGTCAGATCACCCAGACGCTCGCCCCAGAACGAGGGCGTGGCGACCGCCTCAAGGTACGCCCGCTCCACGCGGCGCATGACCGAGAGCAGCTCCGCCTCGCTCACGCCCTGGTCCACCATCTTCGCAATCTCGCGCTCGATCAGGTCCGCCACCTCGCGGGCGTGCTCGGGCTCGGGCGAAACGCGGACGAGCAGCGTCCCCCGACCCGACCCGGCCGGCCCGGGCTCGAGGCGCGTCGGGGCGCTTGTGACAAGCCCGCGCACGTCGCGCAGCTCGCGCGTCAGACGCTGCTCAAGGATTCTCGCTGCCAGCGAGAGCAGGTGCGCATCACGGACCTGCCCGGCGTCGCACGCGAGCATCCCGACAATCACCCCCGAAGCGGGCGTGACCGTTTGAACCTCGATCTGGCGCACAATGTCCGACACAGGAGCGCAAAGAGCAGCTTTCTCCGTGGGCGCAGGACGATCGGCGCGTTCGCTGAGCGACCCGAGATACCGCTCGCACAGCTCGAACGCCTCCGACCGCGAGACATCGCCGACGACCGCCGCCTCGATGGATGCGCTCTCGATCAGCCCGCCCATCCAGGCCCGGGCCTCGTCGAGCGTGATCGCCTCGACCCGCTCGGGGCTGAGCGCACAGACCGGCCCGTCGCCGCCCGAGCGCACGGCTTCATCCAGCGCCATCTCACCCATCGCCAGCGGGTCACGCTGCTGCTCATGAAGAGACGCGATCTCGCGCCGTTTCCAGCGCTCGAACGACGGCGCCTCGATCACCGGGTCCGTCAGCATCCGCCGCCCCAGCTCCATCGCGGTTGTCAGGTGCTCGGGGGTTGTCTCGATCTGGATATGCACGCGCTCATCGCTGACCCACGAGCGGACCTCGAGGCGCGACTGGGCCATGATGCGGCGCACGGTCGTCGAGCTCATCCCGCGCAGCGCCGGCTCGCTCCACGCGTGGGCCGAGGCCTTGCGCAGCCCGACCTCGCCCGGGGGCGTCTCGCGCGACCCGGCGCCCAGGGTGATGTGCAGGATCATCCGGTCCCCGCCCGAGCCCACCCGGGTGTGATGGACGCGCACCGCGTTGTCCAGCAGCGCCGACCACACGCCGCTGGGCGGGTGGGCGCTGATCTCGACGATCCGCCCCGCCTCGGGCAATCGCTCGAAGAGGCGCCCGCTCTCGGGCGCTTCGGCGATCGGGAGCGTTTGGGCGTCGAGCGCGTCGCTGCTGATGCGCAGCGCCTCGGCCCGCATGGGCGCTGTATCGCCCCCGGGCGCTGAGACGAGCACCACCTCCTCGCCCGCCGGGGCCAAGGCGCGGAACACATCGGCAAGCCGCTGGGCATCGGCCTCAAGCAGGATCCGGCGCGCCAGCGCCAGCTCCGTCGCGGGATCGACCCAGGTGTGCCCCTGCGCGTCGCTGTAGGCGAGCCAGCGGATCAGCTCGGAGCTTGGTTGTGACGGTCGCCCCTCGACAACATCGCCCAGCCTGGCGAGGAACCGGTAGCGGGCCTCCTCGACCTCGCCCGGGGTGAAGGCGTGCTCGCGGACGCGGGCGACCTCGGAGCCGAGCTGCGCGAGCACGGTCCTCCACGACGCCCCGTCCGCCGCGACGGCGATCTGGGAGTACTGCATGGAGCGGAACAGGTCCGCCGAGTAGACGCGCAGGCCCTCGACCGAGAGGCGCCCCTCGGACATGGCCGAGCGGAGTCGGACCTCCATCGCGAGCATCGCCGTCTGCTCGAGCATGAACCGCCTGAGCCCGGCGACGGTCCGCACGGGATCTCTGGGCGGGGCGATCCGGAGCAGCGCGACCTGTGCCCGCCCGAGCTCCGGGTCCGAGCCGACGACGGCTCGCCGCCCCTTGGGGGCGCCGATGCCTCGGCTTTGACGCTCGGGGATCTCGCCGCCCTCGAGCCCAGCGAACGCGTGTTCGATCAACGCGACCGTCTCGCGGGCATCGACGTCGCCGACGACAATCAGCGTCATGTTCGCCGCCCGGTACCAACGCCTGCGGAAGACCGCCAGACCCTCGGGCGAAACGCCCGCGATCGACGCCAGATCGCCCTCGGGCGGGCGCTTTCCGAACAGCGAGATCCCGCCGAGGTCTTCGAGCCACTGGGCCCTGGCCCGGGCGGCGCCGTCGCCCTCCGCCCGGAGCGACGCGCCGATCGTCCGGCGCGCCCGCTCAACCATCGGCCCATCAATCAGCCCGCCCCGCGCCATCGACGCGAGAACCTCGAACCCGCTCGCGAGCGTGCCGCCGTCCGAACCCGGCAGCGCCAGAGCAAAGCTCGTCTGGTCGTACTGCGCCCGCCCCGTGAGATCCTCGACCACGCTCAGCCCGTGCGCCCCGAGACGCTCGAGCGCCTCGCCCCGCGCCCAGACCATCGACAGGCTCTGGGCGAACCGCGCCATGCTGCGCTCGTTGTCGAGCTCATCGAGCGAGCCGACATCCACCCGCAGCACCGCATACGCCCGGTCTGGCGGGGTCGCGTGCCCGAGCACCCGATAGCTCAGCCCGTTGTCCAGGCGCCCCGAGACCAGCCCCGGGTCGCCCGGGAGCGTGGCGGAATCATCCACCGGACGCAGCGACGCCGACCCCTCCTGCGCCGAGGCGATCCCCCCGGGCGCCAGCGCCGGGCACACCAGCCCCAGGATCAGGAGCAGCGTCAACTTTGGGCGTCTCGGTCTGTGCATGGGCGGGTCTTTCGCGCGAGCGGGAGCCCGCCAGAGAAGCCTACAGCATGCCCGCCGGGCCAGTTGCGGCTTCCCTCATCACGCCCCGTCCAGCACCGAGCAGACCCCCTTGCCATCGCGGCACCTGCGGGGCCAATCGCCCGCCAGCATCCCGTCGATCGCCTTGTCGATCTTGCCCCGGATCTTCTCCTCATTGAGCGAGCCCAGGTCCAGGCGCCCGCGCTCTCCCGAACGCAGCAGCCAGTACTCGCCCGTCGCCTCGGCCTCTGGCCCGTACACGTGGCGCAGCGCCATCGCGTAGATCCCGAGCTGCAGATCCGTCGGCGGGGGCTCGCGCAGCGCCTTGGACGGGTTCCCGGTTTTGTAGTCCACGATACGCAAAGCCGTACCGGCGCCGATGTCGAGCTGGTCGATCCGGTCGATCTTCGCCTCGATCGAGTGCTCCACGCCGCTGCGCTCGTACGGAAAGACGACGTTGTACTCGTGCTCAAGAAACTGCACGCCCGCCTCGCCGAGCATCGTTGAGGCCGTTGAAAGAAGCGCGAGCACCTGGTCGAGCTGCGCTCCGTCCGCGTCGGAGCCGGGGGGGAGCATCTCAAAGTACTTCTCGCGTCCGAGCTCCAGCAATCGCCCGTCGCCGGGCGCGGCGCGCCCCTCGTTCTCCGCCTCGCCCAGCTCCTTGACAAACAGCTCGAGCGCCTTGTGGACCACCTGCCCCACCACCATCGCGCCCCCGGGCGCATCGCCCAGACTCAGCACCCGGCGCAGATAGAAACACCGGGGGCAATCCGTGTAGTCCTTCACATGTGAAAAACTCAGCTTCAGCGGCGCCCTCAGCGGCGCAAAGCTCGCCTCCTGGTCCGAGAGCACCGGCTCGCCCGCTCCCGCACGCTCGCACAGGTCATGGGCGAAGTGTTCGAGCGTTTCGCCTT
>JAJRXR010000035.1 GCA_024276195.1 Planctomycetota bacterium | reverse complement strand
GGCATCTCCCTCACCATGCTCGACGCCTTCGGCTCCCAGCTCTTCTCACGCCTCTACCTCGGCACCCCCTTCATCGGCGGCACCCAGGGCGGCGCCGATGTCCACGCCAACTTCGACGGCGGCTACGCCATCTCAGGGCGCGCCGCCTTCCCCGACGTCCCCGCCCTCCAGGCCCCCGTCGCCATCCGCACCGACTTCTTCGGCTCCCCCCTCTGGTCCAACTTCTACACCGATCCCACCATCGGCTTCGCAACCTTCGGCTCCTTCGCCGACATCCACGAGTTCCTCGCCGCCGACGGCGAAACCCATTACATCGCCACCGGCTACCTCGCAGGCCCCAACGCCGACATCGCCTCCCGCGACACCCTCGTTGTCCGCCTCGACTCCACCGGCGGCGTCGTCTGGTCCAACCTCTACCGCTTCAACTACCCCGAAGAGGGCCTCGGCGTCGAGATCACCGCCGACAACCGCATCATCATCGCCGGGCGCGATTCATACACCGACGCCGATGGGTGCACCTCCTTCATGATGCAGCTCACCCCCGCCGGCGCCGTCGTCTGGTACAACAAGTACTTCGGCTTTGAAGCCGTTGACGGCTCCGTCCGCGAAACCCCCGGCGGGCGCCTCGTCACCACCGGCGTCTGCGATGAGTTCGCCCCCGTCCCCGCCACCGAAGCCCTCCTCATGAACACCACGCCCGCAGGCGTTCCCTTCCTGACCTACGCCTACGGCGGCGAACGCGACGAGGCCGGCGACGCCGTTGACCTCTCCACCGATGGACTCGTCATCGGCGCCCACACCACCTCCTTCGCCTTCGGCCTCGAAGACTTCTACGTCCTCAAGTCCGACATCACCGGCAGAACCGGCTGCGAGCAGGAACGCAATGTTGACTTCCAACCCCTCCAGCCCCAGGTCGTCCAGCTCCAGCTCCGCCCCAACTCACAGATGCAGAACCTCACCTGGCAGTGGGAAGAGACCCGCCCGCAGCACCCCGTCGCGGTTGTCTGCGACCCCAACCCTTGCCCCGCCACCGCCTGTGAGTTCGCGCCCCCGCTCGCGGTCGCCGACTTCTCCGATGTTGTCGCCTTCCTGGGCCTCTTCGGAGCGATGGACCCCTGCGCCGATCTGGCCCCCCCCGCCGGCGTCTTCGACTTCTCCGATGTCGTCGCCTTCCTCACCAGCTTCGCCGCCTGCCCATAAACCCGGCGTCAGTTGACCTCTCCATCCTCCGGGCGGGCGCTCACGCGCCCGCCCGGTTTGCTGCGCGCCGACATAATCGGACGACCCCTGCGACCGATACATCCGGAACACTCGTCCGATACAACAAACCTCGCCCACAATCGGCCGATCCGCTTGAACCTCCGCGCCTTCCGGGCGAACGTCTCAAGTGGACGCGCATTTCCGCGCCGACACCGCTCGACCTGAGCCCAACCACAGGAGCTACCGGATGCGTTCACTCCGGTCGATCACCGCGTGCGCCACCCTCGCCGCCCTCGCCCTCCCGGCCCTGGCGCAGCAGAGCGTGTCCTACACCGACGACGTCAGCTTCCAGCCCTTCGGCGCCATCCCCGACTTCACCGTCCAGTCCTTCGACAGCTCCCTGGGCCAGCTCTCATCCATCGACATCGACTTCGACATCGAGTGGATGGGCCAGATCGTCATCGAGAACACCTCGACGCTCGAGGGCGCCACCCTGCTCGCCAACAGCCGCCTCGAGTATGAACTCTTCGTCCAGTGGCCCGACGCCTCACCCATCGCCACCTTCGCGGGTGTCTTCAACCCCGACGCCCTCTCCCTCAGCGCATTCGACGGCGACAACGACTTCGCCGGCTCCTCCGGCGCCACACTCTCCGAACACCTCTTCTTCAGCGCCAGCACATCCCTCGCCACCGAGAGCATGTCCGCATTCATCGACCAGGGCGACCAGCTCTTCGCCTTCAGCGCCGTCCAGATCGCCCTGCTCAGCGCCCAAGGCTCCGACGTCACCCTCACCAGCCGCGCCTTCGCCGGCGGCCAGCTCACCGTCACCTACAACTACGTCCCCGCCCCAGGCTCCCTCGCCCTGCTCTGCGGACTCCCCCTGATCGCGCGCCGCCGCCGCTAGCCCCTCTTCTCCCCCTTCCACACCTCGTGGCACGGGCGTCCCGCCCGTGATCTCCGTCCCCTCCCCATGCCTCATCCCGCCCGTGATCTCCGCCCCCTACTCCCCCCCAACCCGAAACGACGCCCACACCGGCAGATGATCCGACCCGATCCCGCGCCCGACCCCGCTGCCCGTGCACAGCGCCTCCCCCGCGAACATCACATGGTCCAGGCGCACGCCCGGCGCCCACGACACCAACGCCCGACGCGGCTTCCACGTCGCCCCGCGCCCAGCCCCTCGAACATCGTGCGCCTCTTGCAGCCCTGCGCTACGCAGCTCGCGCAGATGGTTCGTCCGGAACGGCGCGTTGAAGTCGCCCGCGAGAATCAGCGCCGCCGGCGCATCATCACTCGCCATCCGAGCCTCAGCCCACGCCCCGAGCAGCGCCGCCTGCCTCCGCTGCTCGCCGACCGCCTCCCACGACAACGGCGCCCACAGGTGCACATTCCCGATCTCCACCCGCTCGCCCCCGTGCTCGATCGCCACCACAATCAGCGGGTTGTCCCACGCCCACCCCTCCGGCGCAAACACCGGCTCTTCCAGAAACTCACGCTTGCTCAGCACCGCCTCCCCAAACGCCCCACGCATCGGCAGCTCAACGCGGTACGGATACCGCTCGCCCATCGCCCGCCGGATCGGCTCGCTCCACGACGCCCGGTACTCCTGAATCAGCACCACATCCGGGTCCACCTCGAGCACCCGCTCGATGAACAACGCCGGGTCGTCGTTGACGTACAGCACGTTGGCGCTCATCACCACAAGATCGCCGTCGCCCCGCGTCGCCATTGTTCCCGGCGCCACATGCGACCACGCGACAGGCCCGAGCAGCAAGACCCCCCCAAGCCCGAGCGTGAGCCCAAGACGCCGGCGTTTGACCATCACCGCGACCAGGCACGCCCCCACCGCCGCGATCCCCGCGTGGAACGAGAACGTCTGGATCAGCAGCGCCGCAAACACCAGCCGCGTCTCGATCGCCCCCGCCGCCGCTGGGTCTGGGCGGTACACCTCGCCAAAGAGCAGCGCCGCAAACAGCGCAAAAGCCCCGCCCCAGGCGAGTATCGCCACCAGCCCGACGATCCGTTGGCCGCCCCGCCGTGCCCCCGTGTCCTGATCCATCCCCGCCCTACGCGGCTCCGCGCGAGAGTGTTCACCCGCCGACAGCGGTTCCTTTCCAGAACCACAACCCGCAGCCTCCAACCACGCCCCGCTCCGGGCTCGCTCGTTCTGTTGGCGTGGGCGCTGCTGTTCGCCCGGCGCAATAAATCCTAATCTGGGGTAAGCGCATCCATGTAGGGTTGGTACCGGAACACACGGTCCCGCTGACGCCCCGTGATTTCCTTGAGGATCCCGATGCTCTCGAACTCGCCAACAAGCATGTTCGCGGCGGAACGCGAACACGACAGGCCTTTCTCGACGCTCTCAACCGATACAACGGGTCGAAGGAAGAGACGATCGAAGAGCTCTGGCGCGAGCCGGCTTCCGCCGAGTTTCTCGCGGATGAGCGCCCTGTGATCTTGCTGAAGCTGGAGCACGTTCCGTGCCGTCTGACGCGCTTCTTCCGAGACTTCGATCACACCTCGCAAAAAGAACCGCAGCCAGCCCTCCCAATCTCCCTCGAAACGGACACGCATCAGCCAGTCGTAGTACGCCTCTTTGTTTTTCTTGAGATAGACTGAAAGATAGAGCAGCGGCTTTGCGAGAATCTCCTGTTCGCAGAGCAAGAACGTTATCAAAAGCCGCCCCAGACGCCCGTTGCCATCCAGAAACGGGTGGATAGTCTCGAACTGTGCGTGAGCAATCCCGGCCCGAACCAACGCGGGCCCCTCATCGGCGTTGTGCAGGTAGCGTTCCAGATTCGACATGAGTACGCCGACCTCATGCGGTGGCGGCGGAATATACGCTGCATCTTTGAGCGTGCTGCCCGGTGGACCGATCCAGTTCTGTGAAGTCCGGACGTGCCCCGGTGTTCGCTCATTCCCACGCGTGCCCGCGAGCAGCTTCTCGTGAATTTCATTGAGCAGCCGAACACTCAACGGAAACCGAGTCAGGCGATCAAGGCCGTGATTCATTGCACTGAGATAGTTGACAATCTCATCAACATCCCGCTGGGTACCGCCCGGATAAGAGGGGGTTTCCGCTTCGTACTCCAGCAGGTCGCTCAGGCTTGCCTGCGTGCCCTCGATCTGTGAACTCAGGACCGCTTCCTTGCGCACATACATGTACACAAATAGATCCGGGTTCGGGATGAAGTCGCAAATGCTGTCCACCCGCCCGAGCGCAATATGCGCGTCGCTCAACTCCGGCTGAAGAGCCGCCAGATCGATCGCTGGCATAGGTGGGAGATGTTCGGGGTAATACGCCCGATAATCAGTCGGCTCGGTCCTGTATCTCCCAGCTCGATTGTTTGGCATTCCACCGGAGTGTACCAAGGTGGGTCGCTAATGCAAAAACAACACAAAAAATGCAATAGCTGTCATCCTGTTGCGCGATAGTGCAGCAAGGGATTCGCTCGCCTTCCCCCTCACCCCTTCTCAAACACAAACCGCCCATCCGCAAACCCCACCTTCACCGAGTCCCCAGGCCCGAACTCGCCGCTGAGAATGCGGCTCGCCAGCGGGTTCTCCACCCGCTGCTGGATCGTCCGCTTGAGCGGCCTCGCCCCGAACGCCGGGTCGTAGCCCTCCTTCGCCAGCTGCGCCTTCGCCTCATCGCTCAGCTCGAACCCGATCTCCCGCTCCGCCAGACGCTCGCGCAGACGCCGCGTGAGGATCTCGACGATCGGCACGAGCGCCTCCCTGCGAAGCTGGTGGAAGACGACAATCTCGTCGATCCGGTTAAGCAGCTCGGGCCTGAAAAACTGCTCGCGCACACCCACATCGATCCGCGCCCGAAGCTGCCCCTCGTCCATGTCCGGGCGCAGGCCCTTGCCCTCGATCTCGGCGCCGGGCCCGCGCCGCACCAGGTCGTGCACCGCCGCCTCGATCTCCCAGTCCTCCGCCCCCGCCTCGGTCATCTCCTGGATCCGCTGCGAGCCCAGGTTGCTCGTCATCACGATGATCGCGTTCGTAAAGTCCACCGTCCGCCCCTGCCCATCGGTCAGGCGCCCATCATCAAGCAGCTGCAGCAGCACGTTGAACACGTCCGGGTGCGCCTTCTCCACCTCATCGAGCAGCACCACGCAATACGGCCTGCGCCGCACGCTCTCGGTCAGCGCCCCGCCCTCCTCATACCCCACATACCCGGGCGGCGCCCCGATCAGCCGACTCACCGCGTGCTTCTCCATGTACTCCGACATGTCGATCCGCACCATCGCGTCCTCGGTGTCGAACAAGAACTCGGCCAACGCCTTGCACGTCTCCGTCTTGCCCACACCCGTCGGCCCCAGGAACAAAAAGCTCCCGATTGGCCTGTTCGGATCCCCCAGCCCCGCTCGCGAGCGCCGCACCGCATCCGCCACCGCCCGCAGCGCGTCGTCCTGCCCGATCACCCGCTCGCTCAGGTGCTCCTCCATCCGCGTGAGCTTGTCCCGCTCGGTCTCGATCAGCTTGCTCACGGGGATGCCCGTCCAGCGCGCCACCACCTGCGCGATCTGCTCGCTGTCAACCTCCTCCTTGATCAGCATCTCGCCCGTTGACTCACGCTCGCGCAGATCCTGCTGCGCCCGCGCCAACTGCTTTTCCAGCTCGACGATGTCGCTGTATCGAATCCGGGCCGCGGTCTCCAGATCCCCGCGCCGCTGCGCCTGCTCAAGCTCGACCTTCTTCCGCTCGATCTCGCTCTGAATGCTGTTGATCGCGTCCAGGTCCGCCTTCTCGGCCTCCCACCGCGCCGTCAACGCTCCGTTCTGCTCCTGCAGCTCCCCAAGCTCCCGCTCAATGCGCTCCAGCTCCCGCGTAGATCGGCTCTCTTGTGTAGATCGGCTCTCCGAGCCGATCGTGTCTTCGCCTTTGCGCTTCAGGCCGCTGTCTGTATCGGCTCGGAGATCCGAGCTACCCGCGATCCTGATCGCCTCGCGCTCCATCTCCAGCTGCATGATCTTCCGGCGCAGCTCATCGAGCTCCGTCGGCATCGAATCGTTCTCCATCCGCAGCGCGCTCGCCGCCTCGTCGATCAGATCAATCGCCTTGTCAGGCAAAAACCGGTCCGCGATGTACCGGTGGCTCAGGTTCGCCGCCGCCAGGATCGCCCCGTCCTGGATCCGCACGCCGTGGTGCGTCTCGTACCGCTCCTTGAGCCCGCGCAGGATCGCGACCGTCTCTTCCACGCTCGGCTGGTCCACCACGATCGGCTGGAACCTCCGCTCAAACGCCGGGTCTTTCTCGATGTGCTTGCGGTACTCATCGAGCGTTGTCGCCCCGATCGCCCGCAGCTCGCCGCGCGCCAGCGCCGGCTTGAGCATGTTCCCCGCGCTCACCGCCCCCTCCGCCGCCCCCGCGCCCAGGATGGTGTGCAGCTCATCAATAAACAGAATGATCTTCCCGTCGCTGGCCGTCACCTCGCGCAGGACCGCCTTGAGGCGCTCCTCGAACTCGCCCCGGAACTTCGCGCCCGCGAGCAACGACCCGACATCCAGCGCCACGATCCGCTTGCCCAGCATGGATTCTGGCGCGTCGCGGCTGACGATCCGCAGCGCGAGCCCCTCCGCGATCGCCGTCTTGCCCACCCCCGGCTCGCCGATCAGCACCGGATTGTTCTTCGTCCGTCGGCACAGCACCTGCATGCACCGCCTGATCTCCTCGTCCCGCCCGATCACCGGGTCCAGCTTGCCCTGCTGGGCACGCTCGGTCAGGTCGATCCCGTACTTGCTCAGCGCCTCGAGATTGCTCTCCCCCTCCGGGTCGTTGACGTGCTCCACCCCCGACGCCCTGCGGATCTGCTCGATCGCGTCGCCGATGTGCTTCGCATCGACGCCCAGCGTCGAGAGCAGCTCCTTCGCCTGCCCCCCCACGTTTGCAAGAGCAAGCAGCAGGTGCTCGCTCGAGATGTACGCGTCCGAACGCGACTTCGCCTCCGCATCCGCCTTGCCCAGGATCTCCATCAGCGCCCGCCCGCCAGAGCCCGCCCCGCTCGACGTTGTCGGCAATCGCCCCAGCTCGCTCTGCGCGATCTGCCCCACCCGGGCCGGGTCCACGCCCGCCCGCTCCAGGATCGACCACGCCGCCCCTCCCCGCTCGTCCACCAGCGCCGCGAGAATGTGCAGCCCCGTCACCTCCGGGTTCGACCGAGCCGTCGCGTCCTGCTGCGCCGTCGCCAGAGCCCGCTGAGCCATCGTCGTGAATCGATCCATATTCATGGCGGCATTGTCCTTCCCGGCGCCCCATCCGGCGCCAGGACACGACCTGCAACCCACAGGCCGACCGCAACCCCCCCTCAGCCTCCCCCAAGGCGCCCGGAGACTGCCGAACTGACAGCACGCTGCCGCTCGGGCAGTCCGTTTCTCTCCACAGGTTGTCCATGAGTTATCCCGAACGGAGCGCGATCGCTCAGCCCGAAACGTCCAGGCGCGCCCCGGTCTCGCCGGGGGAAGCCCCGGCGCTGAACCGTCCTCGGCTCGCCCTGCCGACGTCCGCCGCCGCCTTGATCAGCGCGACCGCCGCGTCCCCTTGCTGCTCCGCCTGGTCCAGCGCCTTGCGCGCGACCGCGTAGTCAATCGTGGAGCTCAGGGCCTTCGTGGCGAACGCTTCCGGGCTGATCGGCGAGACATTCATGCCCACACCATCGGGCGTCGCCCAGACCCAATGAACCCCGGGCGATGATTTCAGGACGCCCAAGGTCCGATAATGAAAGGCCCGACATCAAGAAACACGCCGAGCCGCCCTGCGCTCCATCGCCCCGAAAAGGCCTGCCCGAAAACCCTGCTTCAAGGTGGGCGCCCCGCCCCGAGTCCCGGACTTCCCCTGGCATGGGGCCTGCCCTTCGCCCGGATTCTGAGGCTCCCTGAGGGTTCAACAAGGGATCGAACAACTAGCCTCGGAGCGACGAGTCGCAAGGCGGCTCGACGTGCCGACCCCAAGATACCCCAGCCCAGCCTCCCCGTCGAACCGATTGTCAATCTCTCCCGAGAATCACCCCGGAACCCACCGTCGCCGGGCTGCGTACCGGGATTCGTTGTTGACCGGAGCCGCTGCGCCCGGTACAAATCCACCCGCAGCGTGGGCTCCACACAGACGCCCCGCCAGCGACAGGACCCAGCCGGTGCTGGACCCCTCGCCAGAGCCCGCCCAGACCGCGCCGGTCCAACACCCCGCGCAGGAGACTTACAAATGAACCGTCGCGCCCGCACCACCGCCGCCGCCATCGCCTCGACCGCCGCCCTCATGCTCGTCGCCTGCTCCAGCGGGCAGATCAAGCACGCGGGCGACGCCGGCAAAATCCGCTCACACCCCAGCCCCGCCATGATGAGCCTGGCCAAACGCCCCTCGGACAACTACAACACACTCGCGATCTCCAAGGACACCAACCTCCGCATGATCTGGGAGGACGGCGCCCGCCTGCTCTACATCGACAGGCCCAGCAAGCTCACCCCCAAGCCCATCCCCTAGCCCGTCTCCTAGTAAGCCGCCCGCGACACCCTCCATCAAATCACAAAGGGCGATCGTCAGACGATCGCCCTTTCTCGTGCGCACTCGGTTGTTGGACACACCATCGCGCACTCCGGCGCGATCAACATCGTGCGTCGGTCGCTACTTCGCGGTGTACATCCCGCGCGATACCTTCTTGAAACGCTTGTCCTTGAGCAGCGTCTGGTTTACGATCGTCCTGAAGTTCGCCGCTGAAGTCCGGTACCCCGCCTTCTGCACCGCCTCGGACACGTTCGTCACCGACATCGTCCTCGACTTGAGCACCTTCGCCAGCGACTCGGCCAGGTTCATGTCGTTGTGCGGACGCTTGCGCACACCCCCGATGCTGATCCCGCCGAGCCCGCCCAACGCCGCCAGCTCGCGATCCACCGCATCGAGCTGCTTCGCGAGCGTGTCGCGCTTGCGCTCGAGCCGACGGGCCGAAGACTGTCGCCGTGACAGCTCACGCTCAAGCTCGCTCGTGCTCAACCCGCCGAGCGACCGCCCCGCGCCCGACGCCCGGGCGCTCGCGGCGCTCTTGCGAGTTGAAACCTTCTTCTTCTTTCGGCCACGAGCTTTCTTCTTTGCCACGGGTTCATCTCCTCATCTCAGTTGGGTTCGTGTCGAACCACAATCACACCAGATCCCCGGTGAGTTAGAAACGAACAATGTGTTCATCCGGGGGGATTGAGGATAGGGCGCCCGCAGTTCTGTTGCGATCGATGCCAGTTCGTGCACAAATGTATGAGATGGGCGCCGATCGACTTATACAAGCGGGGCTGTATATCCAAGACGCCCCAACAGCCCGTCGAACTGGTCCAAGTCATAAAACTCGATCACCATCGACCCCCGAACCCCGGATGCGTCCGCTTTCAGACGCACCCGCGTGCCCAGGTGGTTGCTCAGTTGGCGTTCCATATCTGCCAGCGCAGGCGACAACCCCGAGCGTTTCTTGGACTGCCCCTTGTTCTCCAATCCCTTGTCGCCGCCGGGTTTGGGCGATGTTTCCTGCTCGAGACGCCGAACGCTCCAGCCCTGCTCGCACGCCCGGTGGGCCAGCTCGATCCGCTCCTGGCCCGGGGCGATGCCCAGCAGCGCCTTGCCGTGCCCGGACCCGAGCTTCTCCGACGCGATCAGTCCTCGGATCTCCTCCTCAAGCTCTGTCAGGCGCACGATGTTCGACACGCTCGACCGCTCGAGCCCCACCAGTTCGCCGATTTGTTCTTGCGAGAGCCCGAACTGCTCGCGCAGGCGCCGAAACGCGAACCCGCGTTCGATCGCGTTCAGGTCTCGACGCTGCAGGTTCTCGACCAGCGCCAGCTCCGCAGCTTCCTTGTCACTGAGCGTGCGCACAATCGCCGGCGCCCGCTCAAGCCCCGCCTCCCGGGCCGCACGCCACCGACGCTCACCCGCCACCAGCTCGTAGCTCGGGCTACGACCGTCCCCCGTCACCGGGCGCACCACCAGCGGCTGCATCATCCCCGACCGCTTGATCGACTCGCCGAGTGTTCGGATTGCGTCCGGGTCGAACGATGTCCGAGGCTGGAACGGGCTCGCCACGATCGACGAGATTGCCAACCACTGAAACTCCGACGCCGACGACTCTCCTTCGCTCCGTCCGCTCGCGATCGGCTTGACCTCGGTCTGGCTGATCTCCAGCCCCCCGCTGCTTCGTCCGGTCAGGCGCCCGCCGGGGCTGCGCGGCGACGGGTCGATGGGCACGCTCGTCTGCACCAAGGCGCTCAGCCCGCGTCCGAGACGCCGCGGCTTGCCAGATCCGCTCTCGTCCTTGCTCATGCCGACTCCTCGCTGGGGTTCGCCCATTGATTCCGAATCGTATCCAAACTCTGGGCGTCCCGCGCTGATCCCCACGAGACGCTACTGTGCTGCGAGCCCGTTCCACGTGGAACCAACGCAGGAGGCGACGTGGGATCCAAGCGAACCGAGTTCATCGCGAGAGGCCTGATCCTTGATGGCGGGCGCGTGCTGCTGTGCCAAAACGTCAAAGTGGGGTACTTCTATCTCCCGGGCGGGCACGTCGAGTTCGCCGAGCGAGCCGCCGACGCCCTGGCCCGTGAGATCGACGAGGAGATGGGGCTCGTCGCCAAGGTCGGCGCCCCACTCCTTGTCACCGAGCAAGCCTTCGAGGCCAGGGGCAAGACCCATCACGAGCTGAACGTGATGTTCCACGTGGAACAGCTCTCTGAAGCGGGCGCCGGGGATGGTGAGCTGCAGGAAGGCGGACCCGATCTGCCCGAGGTCAGATCGCGCGAGGACGACATCAGTTTCGAGTGGGTGGAACTCGCTGCCCTGCCCGAGATTGACCTTCGCCCGATCGAGATCAAAGCCTGGCTCGTCGCGGGCGGCGGGCGGGACGGGCAGCTCGAATGGATCTCCGGCATCGCCTGAGCGGAATCCGCGGAATCGTCAAAGTCACCCAAGCGGCCCTGTCCAGGGGCCGATAGCGAGGCGAGCAGAGAACGCACCGTTGCGATCCTCCCCCGCTGTCGACTTTCCCCCGGACACTGCATGGACCGCTCAGCCCACGCCCAACTCGACCAGGACCGCCTCGTCGCGCGCCTCGATTCGCTCCAGCTCACACTCGAGCGGATGAGCGCCGAGATCGATCGCCTGAGCGATCTGGCCTCGCTCGGCGAGCTCTCGGCCATGATCGCCCACGAGGTCCGAAACCTCATGACACCCATCGCGGCCTACACGGGCAGCGCCCTCAACCGCCCGGCGGACCCGGGCCTCGCCCGCGATGCGCTGACCCATGCGGCCAGGAACGCGATCCAGGCGGTGGGGGTGACGGACTCGATTCTGGATCTCGCCCGTGCGGCGGGCGCTTCGATGGAGGAGCAGGCGCCCCGCCCGGTCTCGGATCTGCTTGACGCCGCGATTGGCGCACTGGCGGACCGTCAGCGCGAGGTCTGCCTCGAAACGGACATCGAACCGGGGTGCATCGCAGCGATCGATCCCAGCTCGCTCCAGCAGACGCTGATGAACCTGGTCTTGAATGCGATCGACGCCTCGCGCGATCAGCAGGCCAGCGTGCTCGTCTCGGCGTCCACACAGGCCCCGTGTTCCACGTGGAACACGGGCAGCGTCGTGATCGAAGTCAAAGACGACGGCCCCGGACTCCCCGAGGGGATCGAGGATGAGCTGTTTGACGCCTTCGTTTCAGGCCCGGGTTGTGGCTCTGGCGCTGGCGCCGGGGGCGATGGTCGGCGGCGTGTCGGGCTTGGGCTGGCTCTGTGCAAACGCCTGATCGAACGCGCAGGCGGGACCATCGGGGCGGCAACGCAAGCCGATGGTGGGGCGTGCTTTACGCTCACACTCCCCGCACAGGCGCCGACTGTATAACAAAAACATGGACGTTCGATTCTAGGACTTCGAAGGATTCAGCGAGCGCAATCATTGCGCGTTCACGCCTTCGGCAGGACCACGACATCGCTCGGATCGATCGCGATGGCGACCTCGGTGGGGGCGCGTGCTGGGTCGAGGCGCAGCTCCGGGGGATTCAGTTCGGCGATCTTGACGCGGACGGCGCCCTTGAGTTCGACCAGGTGCTGCGCGGTCTCGCCCAGGTAGGTGGTTTCGAGACGCTTGCCCGGGAGCGAGGCGGGGGAGCCGGGCTCGACGAGGCGGATTGATTCGGGGCGGATCGAGCAGAGCACCTCGCCCGAGTCGGGCGAGTGGTCCAGGCGGGCGGCGGTCAGTTCGCCCGCGGGTGTGCGCACGCTCAGAGAGTCGCCGTTGGCGGTCGCCTCGCCCTTGATGAAGTTGGTCTCGCCCAGGAACTCGGCGACGAAGCGGTCGCGCGGTCTGCGGTACAGCTCGCTCGGGGTCCCGAGCTGCTCGATGCGACCGTCGCGGATGATAGCGATTCGGTCGGCCATCGAGAGAGCTTCTTTCTGGTCGTGGGTGACGTAGACGGTGGTGATGCCGCTGGATTTGCAGATGTTTCTGATCTGCGAGCGGAGCTCGATGCGGAGCTTGGCGTCGAGGTTGGAGAGGGGTTCGTCGAGCAGGAGGACGTTGGGGCGGACGACGATGGCGCGGGCGAGGGCGACGCGCTGCTGCTGCCCGCCCGAGAGCTGGGTGGGCTTGCGCGAGGCGTAGGCCTCCATCTGGACGGCGGCGAGGGCGTCTTTGACGCGCTTGGAGCGTTCGGGCTCGGAGATTTTGCGGACTTTGAGGCCGAAGGCGACGTTGGCGGCGACGCTCATGTGGGGCCAGAGGGCGTAGGACTGGAAGACCATGCCGGTGTTGCGTTTGTTGGGGGCGGCGTGGGTGACGTCCTTGCCGTCGAAGCGGATGGCGCCCTCGGTGGGATCGATGAAGCCGGCGATCATGCGCAGGAGTGTGGTTTTGCCGCACCCGGATGGGCCGAGCAGGAAGAAGAGTTCGCCGGACTCGATGGTCAGGTCGATCCCATCGACGGCGCGGGCGGCGGCGCGCCCCTTGCCGAAGACCTTGACGAGCTTGTTGATTTCGATGCGTGTGGACATAGTGGGGAGAGGGTAGGGGAGTTGGGGGTTGAGTGGGGGAGGTGGCGAGTGGTGAGGTGGGGAGTGGGGGCATTGACCGAGCCGGGAGCGCGAGCGACCACGGGAAACGCCAGGAGAGGTACGCGGAGTTCGCATGCCTCTGGTCGCTGGCGCTCCCGGCTCGGTGGGTGGGGGAGAGGGGGTAGGCTGGGGGGATGGCGGGCGGATTGAACCAACCGATCTCTCACTATCCGAAGGCCTTTCCGCTGGAGCTGTGGGATGTGCTCTGGGGGCGGGCGAGGTGGCGGTTTGAGAGTGGTCTCGGGCGCGAGGCGTCTTTGGAGACGGTTGAGCGCTTTGTCCGCGAGTTTGGGGGAGCCAGCTTGACTCGCCAGTACTATGAGTTGCCGTGGGCGCCTTCTCAGAGTGATCGTTCACGGCGTATTCACATTGGGAGTGACTTTGGAGTGCGATTCTGTCACCCGCTCTGGTCCCCGTGGCCTGAACTCCGAGTCCGGGTTGACGCAGCGCCAGGGAAGGCTGGGTTGGTTCGGATGCGCCTCGGGTTTGGTCAGATGTTTTATCTCTTTCAGACCCCTGCTCTCACACTTTTGTGTGGTGCGTTGATTGTGTTCTTTGTCACGTATGAATCTCCAGGATCAGGTAGGCCATGGTTTATGATTACTGGGGCGGTTGTGGCGTGGATATTCCTCTGTGTTGTGATCCCGGGGGTGATGTATGCGTTCCGCCGAGAGCATCGCCGGCGCCTGATTGAGTTGGGCAATCTGATTCAGGAACGGCTCGGCGCCGGGGCGGATTGACCGAGCCGGGAGCGCGAGCGACCCAGGGCATGCGAACTCCGCGTACCTCTCCTGGCGTTTCCCTTGGTCGCTCGCGCTCCCGGCTCGGATGAGGAGGATGTAGACTCGCCCGCATGACCGACGAGCGAGCCCACAGCCCCGAGGACCGGATCCGCAGCGACTCGCTCGACCGCCTTCGGCGCCACCGGAATCGCCCGGACCGTGTGTCGGATCTGGGCTCGGCGGTGGTGGTGGCGCGGATCGCCAAGCGGGCCAGGGCGGTAGGGGCGGTGGCCAGCGCGTGGGAGGTGTGCGTGCCGGAGGATCTGCGAAGGCAGAGCGAGCTGCTCTCGTTCGCTGGGGGGGTTGTCCGGGTCCGGGCTGCGAACAGCTCGGCCAGGTACCGCCTGGACCGGTGGCTCAAAGGCGGGGGCGAGGCGGCGCTGCGGCGCGAGGCGAAGGCGCCGGTGACGCGGGTTCGCGTGGCGACGCGATGAGCGGCGCAGAGCATGAGCATGGGCACGAGGCGGGTCCGGGCGAGACGACGCTGCAGGTGTTTGTGCGCGAGGGCGACGCCCGATGCCCGGCGTGCGCGTACAGCCTGAGCGGGCTCGAAGGCGCTCAGTGCCCCGAGTGCGGGCGGGGGCTGCGCGTCGGGCTGATGGTCGAGGGGCGATCGAGCGCGTGGTGGTTCGGGGTGCTCGGGCTGAGCCTGGGCGCGGCGCTGAGCGTGGTCGTGCTCGCAGCGATCGCGGTGATGGTGACGGCAGGGGGGTGGGACGACGAGGGGCTGGCGCTGCTGACGGCAGTGCTGGGGATCGTGATCCTGGGCGGGCAGTCGTGGGCGCTGTCGAGATGGCTCGCGGGCGGGCGGCGGACGGGCGCGGGCATGTGGGGGATGGGCGGGGGCGTGGCAGCGTGGGTGATCGGGTTCGGGCCGCTGTTGGGGCTGTGGGGCGTGATGTTCGCGGTGATGGCGTTTTTCTGAGCGGTCGCCAAGCGAGAGAGCGCGGGCGCCTTACGGGCAGCCGGCGGCGAAGGCGGTGAGGAAGGCGACGACATCTGAGAAGTCCCACTGGCCCATGGGCGGGGCGAGGTCGGCCTCGGGCGCCATCATGCCGAATGCGGTGAGGAAAGCGACGACGTCGGAGAAATCGAGTTCACCCGGCGGGAAGGCCAGGTCGGCGGGCGAGCAAGGGTTGGTGTCGAAGACGTAGGCCGAGCCGGAGTCGGTCCCGTTGTCGTCGTCACGGTAAGCCCCAACGGCAACGAGGCCATCACCGATGGCGATGGAATAGCCGAACTCGTCAACTCCGGCGCCATCGTCAGGGAGGAGCTTGGCGATCTGGGCGCCGGTGGATGCGTCGAAGAGGTAGACCGAGCCGGAGTTGGTCCCGCTGTCGTCGTCAAAGCGAGCCCCAACGGCGACGAGGCCATCGGCGATGGCGATGGAACGGCCGAACTCGTCACCAGCGGCGCCGTCGTCGGAGAGAAGCTTGGCGATCTGGACGCCGGTGGAGGCGTTGAAGAGGTACGCCGAGCCGGAGTCGGGCCCGTTGTCGGTGTCAAACCAAGCCCCAACGGCGACGACGCCATCACCGATGGCGATGGAAATGCCGAAGAGGTCCTCTGCGGCGCCGTCGTCGGGGAGGAGCTTGGCGATCTGGGCGCCGGTGGAGGCGTCGAAGAGGTAGGCCGAGCCTGAGTCGGACCCGTTGTCTTCGTCACGGTAAGCCCCAACGGCAACGAGGCCATCACCGATGGCGATGGAAAAGCCGAACTGGTCATTCGCGGCGCCATCGTCGGGGAGGAGCTTGGCGATCTGGGCGCCGGTGGAGGCGTCGAAGACGTAGGCCGAGCCGGAGGCGGACCCGTTGTCGTCGTCGCCACTCGCCCCAATAGCGACGATACCATCGGCGATTGCGATGGAAAAGCCGAACCGGTCCTCTGCGGCGCCGTCGTCGGGGAGGAGCTTGGCGAGCTGGGCGCCGGTGGAGGCGTCGAAGAGGTAGGCCGAGCCTGAGTTGGACCCGTTGTCGTCGTCACGGCGAGCCCCGACGGCGACGAGGCCGTCGGCGATGGCGATGGCGTTGCCGAATAAGTCAGCTACGGCGCCATCATCGGGGAGGAGTTTAGTGATCTGGGCGCCGGTGGAGGCGTCGAAGAGGTAGACCGAGCCGGAGTTGGACCCGTTGTCGCCGTCACGGGGCGCGCCAACGGCGACGACGCCATCACCGATGGCGATGGAAAAGCCGAACTGGTCATCTGCGGCGCCATCGTCGGGCAGGAACTTGAGGTCTTGGTTGAGGATCTGGCCCGACGCACCAGCGGCAAGCACCCCGGACGCCAGAACAGCGGCGATGGTCATGAATCTGTACATCTCAATCCCCCTCGTCGGATATGTGAACAGGCTCTCTCGCGGGCCGCAACCCCGCTGGCACGAGACCGGAGAAGACTAGCGTGAGCGGGCGGGGGCTCCAAGGGTTAGGCAAAAAGCCTGCTTTCTGTGTGGAGTCCGGCGTATGCAAGCCCAGATTTCGCATACCTTTGGGTGAAACCAGACGATACTAGAAGCACATGCCCTCCCTCCCCTCCACAGACCTGACGCCCGAGCTGATCGAGCACATGACCGCCATCAAGGCCAAGGCTCGTGAGTACGGCTTGGACTTCTTCGAGGTGATCTTCGAGCGGCTGGACTTCCAGACGATGAACCAGATCGCTGCGTGCGGCGGGTTCCCGATCCGGTACCCGCACTGGAAGTGGGGGATGGAGTTCGAGAAGATCTCCAAGCGCGACGCCTACGGCATGGGGCGCATCTACGAGATGGTCATCAACAATGACCCGTGCTACGCGTACCTGCAAGAGTCCAACTCTGTGACGGACCAGAAGCTGGTGATGGCGCACGTCTACGGGCACTCGGACTTTTTCAAGTGCAACGCGTGGTTTAGTCAGACCAACCGCAAGATGATGGACGCGACGGCCAACCACGCGACGCGCGTGCGCCGGCACATCGAGCGCCAGGGCAGCGAGACGGTCGAGCGGTTCCTGGACTGGTGCCTGCGGATCGAGCACCTGATCGACCCGCACTCGGTGTTTGTGCGGCGCGAGCGGGGCGAGGAGGCGGAGGGGGCGTTCGAGGCCGAGCGCCTGCCGGCCAAGGGGTACATGGACCCGTTCATCAACCCGAAGGAGGAGATGGAGCGTCAGCGGGCCGAGCACGAGCAGCGGAGCAAGGCGCAGCAGGTCGCGTTCCCGAAGCGACCGACGCGGGACGTATTGCTTTTCTTGATGCGTCGGGCGCCGCTGGAGGACTGGCAGGTGGATGTGCTGTCGATCATCCGGGATGAGGCGTACTACTTCGCGCCGCAGGCGATGACGAAGGTGATGAACGAGGGGTGGGCGACGTACTGGCACTCGAAGCTGATGACGGAGCACTTCCTCGACGCGAGCGAGATTATCCACTACGCCGACCAGCACTCGGGCGTGGTGCACATGCCCGCGGGCGGGTTCAACCCGTACAAGGTCGGTGTGGAGATGTTCAAGGAGATCGAACGCCGCTGGGATCGCGGGCAGCACGGGGCGGAATGGGACCGCCTCGACAGCCTCGGCGCCAAGAAGGCCTACGACGACGGCTCGATGAAGGGGCGCGAGAAGATCTTCGAGGTGCGAAGGATCTACAACGACGTGAACTTCATTGATGAGTTCCTCACGCCCGAGTTTGTTGAGCGCCACCAGATGTACCAGTTCCGGCGCGACCCGCAGACGGGCGAGGTCCGGGTTGTCACGCGGGACTTTGACCGGATCAAGCAGACGCTGCTGTACCAGCTGACGAACATGGGCCAGCCGTTTATTTATGTGGTGGATGCGAACTATCTGAACCGGGGCGAGCTGTACCTGGCGCACGAGTTCAGCGGGCTGGAGGTGGACGCGTCGATGGCGGTCGAGACGCTGCGGGCGGTGCGCGCGATCTGGGGTCGCCCGGTGCACCTGCAGGCGCGGGTGAACGAGGAGATGCGTCTGCTTTCGCTCGAAACGCCCGAGGGCGAGCCCAAGAGCGAGAAGATCGGCGAGGACACGCCGGCGCCGGCGCACATCATCGAGTGAGCGCGGGTCAAAAAAAGGAAGGCCCGCCCCAGGCAGGGCGAGCCAGAGAGAGAGACGGGGTTGTTGCGGGTTCGTCAGGCGCGCCGACGGCGCCCGGTGAGCATGAGCCATCCGCCGGCCAGGGCGAGCACGCCGGACGGGGCCGGGATGGTGATGTTGTCGTACGCGGACGAGCCGCCGGCGTGGATGATCACGCGGTCGAACCCGCCCTCGGCATCGACGAAACCGGCGGCGACAAGGGCGGCGGCGGTGATCGGGGTGACGCGGTTGGCGGTGTTGTTGCCGAAGACGATGGTCGCGTCGAAGAAGCTCGACGCGACGGACGTGAACTGGTCGAAGCCGACGGTGGCGACGGACGTGCCGTCGAAGAAGAACTCGAGGCGCGAGAACTCCTGGACCGAGCCCTCGATGTCGATGACGTCGAAGCCGAAGGTGTCGATGGTTTGCGAGAAGTCGAAGATGAGCTGACCGGCGGGGCGGCTGCCCTCGTCGTCCGGGTCGTCGAGGATGCCATCGAAGTTCGCGTCGAGGTCGTTCTCGGCGATGATGAGCGCACGTCCGAGCTGAGTCTCGGTCGGCGACAACGCCAGGTTCCCGCCGGCCCACGGGGGGCCTTCGAGGTCGGGGTCGGCCGTGCCCATGAGCGAGGTGTCGAACGCGGCGGCGATGTTGAACCCGCGGTTCGGGTTGATCGCGCTGATCGTCAGCATGGGGGCGAACTGGTTGGTCACGATCTCGCCGTGGACCAGTGATTCAAAGTCGAAGATGATCTCTGCGCTCGCGAGCGGCGCAACAACAGCGATCGCCGCGAGTGCGGCGAGTGCGGCGGTTCGGTTCAAAGCCATGTGTTTCTCCCGTCCGGTTGGTGACCAGCGCCGGGGCCATCCACAGCGCATTTCCCCCGGTCCTCAGTCCGAAAATACCCCAGAACCGGGCAATGCCCACCCGTTTGGGTACTTGGGCAATAAAATGTTGGGGTTGAGCCCTGAGAGGAGATTCCGCCTGACGCTAACTGGCCAGATCAGGCCAGGTTGCGCGGGTCTTCACCCCGCTCGATGGCGGCGATTTTTTTGATCCGGCGTTCATGCCGCCCGCCCTCGAACGGGCTGGCGAGCCAGACATCGACGATCCGGTCCATCAGGTGCTGCCCGAGCAGGTCGCCCGAGAGGCAGAGGATGTTGGCGTTGTTGTGGGCCCGGGAGAGGCCCGCGGTCAGCTCGTCGTGGACAACCGCAGCCCGGACGCCGTCGATCTTATTGGCGGCGATCGACATGCCGATCGCGGTCCCGCAGATGAGGATCCCGAACTCGGCCTCGCCCGAGCCGACGGCCTTGCCCACGACGTACGCCTGGTCCGGGTAGTCGCAAGGCCCGTCGCAGGGCAGAAGGATCGACGCCTCGTGCCCGGCGCTGATCAGGTGCTCGCAGATGCGCTCGGCGGAGGCGCCGCCCCGGTGGTCGGCGCCGATGACGATGCGGTGCGGGCTGTCCGTCATGACTCAAGCTCCTCGAGGCGCGCCCGGATGAGATCCATCAAGCGCTCAGCGATCTGACGATAGACATCCATCCCCATCCCGATCGGGTCGGGCACGTCCCCCTCGGGGTCGAGCGGGACAATCTTCGATTCGCTCGCCGGCGCCAGCGCCCGGGCCGCCCGGGCGTGGGCGGGCGTCATGCAGTACACGATCTCGGCGCCGGCGATCAGCTCGGGCGTCAGCGGGGTCGAGCGGTGCTCGCCCAGGTCGAATCCCAGCTCGCGCACCGCCTCGACCGCCTCGGCGGCTGCTGGAGAGCCGGGCGCAGCGCTCACCCCGGCGCTGATGACTCGGAATCCCTCGCCGCTTTCCCCGCGCCGGGCGAGCAGGCCCCGGGCGATGGCCTCGCCCATCGGGCTCCGGCAGGTGTTGCCCGTGCACACAAACAGGATCACCCGCTCTCGCTCGGGGCTCTGCGGATTGCTCGCGTTGGGCTCGGGCGCCATCGGCGGGAGTGTACCCGGCGCTGGCGCCCCGCCCCCCGCCCCGCCCCCGCCATCATTGCCGCTGTCGATCGCGCAGGCCCGGCGCGGGCGGTTGGCCGCGACGAACCCGTAGACGCGGGCTCCCACCCACGACACGCCCGGCAGGTGCATGAGCAGCGCCGGCGCAAAGCCCAGCGGCGTCCGGCCCAGCGCCCGGCGGACAGCCGGGTACCCCACGAGCACGCGACCATCGGCTGTCCGCATGGGCATGCCGCGCATCGCTTCTTCGATTGCTACGGGTAGCTCGCTCTCGGGTGTGCTCGTCAGGTCGCGCAGCTCCAGGCGTCCGAGCCAGTCGAGCCGGCGGAGCAGGCGCGTCGTCCGCACGCAGTACGAGCACCGCCCGTCGTAGAAGCAGGTGTCACGGGGGGGCATCGGGTGATCCTATGGAATGGAGACGCGACATAGGTATAGGATATGTTAGGGTGTTGAGTGAACAGACGCAGGCATCCATCGCGCGCGGGCGTCGTATAGTCCGCACGAGGCGCCGGGGGAACAGGCTGCAGCGCAGACACGCAAGGAGCGTCCAGATGACATTGGATCCGAAGGCGGGCGTTTCGGCGTCCCGGTCGTCCGCTGGCTTTACGCTGGCCGAGTTGCTGATCGTCATCACGATCATCGCCCTGCTCATCGCGATCACGATCCCCGCGCTCGGCGGCGCCCGGGTCGCGGCCCGCAAGGCCTCGACGGCGCAGCTGATCTCGGGCTTCACGCAGGCCGCGGGCGTGTTCAGGAACGACAAGGACCGGGCGCCCGGGCTGTTTACCGCGGCGGAGATGGGCGACATGGACAACCTGGGCGAGGGCATGAGCGCGATGGAGAACGCGATCCTGGACCTCTCGGGTCAGGACGCGGTGCTGGGGCGCGTGCTGGAGGTCGGGACCGTGCCGCTCAACGCGGTCAAGGTCGGGCCGATTATCGGTGACCCAGACAAGTACTACGTCAACCCGGACCTGATCGCCTCGAGCAAGGACGCGTACTTCACGGTCTCGCCCGAGTACTTCGTGAGCCAGATCAGGGGCACGCAGCAGATGGCCAGCGCCGGGCACGCCGAGGCGGAGGGCGAGGCGCAGCTCCCCGACGTCGTGGACGCCTTCGGCCAGCCGCTGCTGCTGTGGGTCGAGGACGAGTTCGGCCCGGCGCGGATCAGCCAGAACGCGACGCCGATCGACCTCGAGCGCCGCAAGTTCGTGAATATCACGTCCGACTCAGGCGACGGCCCGGCCCGGTTCTACTGGGCGTCCAACGCCGCGTTCTTGCAGGCGAGCGAGCTGGGCAAGCAGGGGTTTGATATGAACACCCCGCCCGGAACTGGCGCCAAGGCAAGCATCATCGGCGATGGCGCCCGGATGGTTGGCGTCGAGGATCTCGTCCATTCGATGGCCGCGCTGCTGGGCAACCCGGGGTTCAAGGAGCTCAAGGACATCAACGGGGCCGAGTATCCCCAGGCGAGCCTGATCCCCGAGTCCGCCCGCGGCTCGCTCATCGTCCACTCGGCCGGCCCGGACGGGATCTACCTGAGCACCAAGGACAAGGGCATGAGCCAGGCGGCGTCGGGCGACGGGGACCACATCGAGTACGGGACGAACTACTACACGCCGGGCGGCTCAAACACCCGGTATGTGGACGACAAGGGCGTGCCCACGAGCCTGGACGTCATCGGAGCGTTCGACGATATCGTGGTAAGCACCGGCGGCTGAGGCGTTTGCGCGGTTCCCCGGGGGCGGGCTTGCGTGCGGGCCTCCGGGCGGTGAGCCTGTGGGGGTGATCCGCGAGCCAGAGGACACATCGCAGAGCGATGCGGAGGTCGCCAGCGCGAGGCGGCGGGCCGGGCTGTCGCTGGGTGCGTTCATCGCGGGCCTGGCGCTGGGGCTGCACACGCCGGGCGCGCCGATCGGGGTGTGGTTCGTGTTGGCGCTCGCCACGAGCGCCGTTGTCCCGGCCTCGCGCGGGCGTGTGTGCAAGGGCGCGATGCTGGTCGCGATGATGCTCCTGGGCGCGGGCTGGATGCAGGCGCGGGTCCACACGCTTGCGCCGACGCGCATCGAGCGGGTGATGCAGGGTGACAACAAGGGAAGCGATGAGGCGCGCATCGTGCGCATCGAGGGCGTGGTGCGCTCGGCGATGGTCCGGTACGCGCCGCCCGCGAGCGAGCTGGACATGCCCCGGGCGGGCGAGCGACTCGGGTGGGTGACGGTTGAGCTCAAGCGCGCAATCAGCAACTCCGAGTGGATCCCGCTGAGCGGGCGCGTCACCCTCTCGGCGCCCGGGCTGAGCGATGCGCACGTCCACGCCGGGCTGAGGATCCGTGTGACGGGGCGCCTGAGCATGGTGGACTCGCGCGGGGCAGGCCCGTGGAGGCGCGCATCGCGCCGGACGAGCGCCAGCGTCGCGCACATCTCGATCCCGGACGCCGGGCTGATCGAGGCGGTCGAGGCGGGGGGGATGGTGGCGCGGGGCGTCGAGCGGGTACGCGAGTTTCGCGGGGGCGTGCGCCGACGGGCGGCCCGTGCCCTGGGCAGCGGGGAAGGGGTCAGCCAGAGGCGGGCGTTGATGCTGGCGCTGCTGCTCGGGCGCGAGGAGGGCGAGATCGAGCCGATCCGCGAGGGATTCCGAAAGATCGGCGCGGCCCACCTGCTGGCAATCTCCGGGTTTCATCTTTCGGTGCTGGGGGCGATGGCGCTGTGGGGTGTGCGCCTCTCGGGCGAGCGCGGGCGTGGGGGGGCGGTCCTGGTTGCGGGGTTGATGGTCGCGTACCTGTTTGTGCTGCCCGCGAGGATCCCGGTGGTGCGCGCAGGCGCGATGCTCCTGGCGCTGTTCGCCAGCGACGCGCTCGGGCGCAGGCACGACCGCCTAGCGCTGCTGGGCTGGGTCGCGATCGCGGTGCTCGTCTGGCGACCGGCGGACGTTGTAAACCTGGGATTCATCCTGAGCTTCGGGATCACGGCCCTGCTGCTGTGGCTCACGTCGGTGCGCCACCCGTGGCTTTTCGGGACGGCGCGCCTGCGGGGCACGCTCGAGGCCGGGCGGGGCGCGCTTGCTTCTCTGGGTATGGCGCTGCGCGGGTTTGGGGTGATCTGCCTGTTGGCCTGGCTCGTGGCGGCGCCCGCGATCGCGTGCCTGACGGGGCGCGTTTCGCCCGTGGGGGCGCTGGCGAGCGTGGTGCTGACGCCGATCGTGACGTTCGATCTGGCGATCGGGTTTGTCGTGGCGCTTGTGGGGGTGGTCTGGCCCGGGGGGGGCGGGGCGATCGGGGGTGTGCTCGAGCCGGTGGGGGGCGCGACGCTCTGGCTGGTATGGGCGCTTGAGTCGATCCCGGGGGCGTCGAGTGCGATGCCGCGGCTGTCGGGGTTGTGGGGTGTGGGCGCGACGCTCTGGGTGCTCGCGCTGATCCGCAGCTCGGTCCGACCCAGTGGCTGGCGCGATGCGCGCCTTGTGAGCGCAGGCGCTGTGGTTGTGCTGTGGCTTGTCTGGCAGCTCGCCGGCGCCGGGACGCTCGGGCGCACGGTTGAGGCCCGCATCGACGCTGTTGACGTGGGCGATGGCTCGTGCCTGCTCGTCCGGGCGGACGGGCACGCGTTGCTGTGGGACGCGGGCTCGCTCTCGCGGCGGTGGGGGGAGCGCCGGATTCGTGATCGTCTGGGCGAGCTGGGCGTCTGGCGTGTTCACACGGCGATCATCAGCCACCCGAACCTGGACCACTACAACGCCCTGCCCACGCTGGCCGAGCCACTGGGCCTTGAGCGCGTGTTTGTTGGCGACGCCTCGCTGGAGCAGGCCGAGCGCAATCCAGGGGGGGCGCTGGCGTTGACGCTGACGCTGCTGCGCGCACAAGGGGTGGAGATCGAACGCCTGGGCGCTGGCGACTCGGTGCGCCTGGGGCGGGCGACGCTCCGCATTCTCGCGGACGGGTGGGGCGACACCACGCTCGCGGACAACGACCGATCGCTCGTGGCGAGGCTGGAGATCCCTACGGACGCGGGTGTTCGGCGCGCGCTGCTGACGGGCGATATCCAGGGCGAGGCCATGGCGAGGCTCGAGCGCGAGGGCGCGGATGTGCGCACGGACGTGCTCGAACTCCCGCACCACGGCTCGGTCAGCCAGGAGGCGCTCTGGTTTGTGGGGCGGACGGGCGCGCGGGTCGTGCTGCAGTCCACCGGCCCGTCGCGCGGGCTCGACCCGCGCTGGAACGCGGCCCGCGAGGGTCGCGCCTGGCTCGAAACGCCCTCGCTCGGCTCGGTCTGGGTCGAGTTCCATTCGGATGGGTCGATCCGCTCCGGCGGCGGCGGGTAGGAAGCGATGGTCTAGCGCTTGCCCGAGGCGAACTCTGCGGCCATGCGCTCGAGCGACTTTCGCTGGCGCTCGTTGGCGGCCCGGGGGATGAGCGAGTTGACGTAGGCGGACGCGCCCCGGGCGCCCCCGCTGGGCTTGAGCGCCAACGCGATCTCGTCGGCGTCGCGCACGAGCTGGGCCTTGCGGATGTTCGATTGCATGAACGCCAGGGCGGAGCCGTTGCCCCGGCGGGTTGCGATCAGCACGCGGGCGCTCTGCCACGCGGAGTCAAGGACAAAGGGGTGGGCAGCGATGTCGGGCAGCACCCGCGCCAGGCGGAGGACGCTCTCGTGCTCGCCTGTGCGCATCAACGCGGGGATGGCGTTGATGATCGTCGTCTCGTCGAGCTCGTCCGGGCGGTCCTTGAGCAGGCCCCGGGCCAGGCGGGCGGCGTCCTCATCGCGCCCGACCAAGACCAGCGCGCGCACCGCCTCACTGAAGCGGTTCTCGGCGAGCATCTCTGTGAGGGCGGAACTGATGGGCGAGGTGCTGCCCAGGGGGAGGGGCGCGTCGGCGCGGACGCCGGCGGGGGAGATGGTGATCAGCGGGTCGCCCAGGACGGCGAGTTTCCAGACCGGGCCAGCATCAACACGGACAGCGGCGCCCCAGGGCAGGCCCGCGAGCAGGCGTGACGCCAGCGAGGGCGTGGGCATGAAGGACTGGAGGTAAGGCTCTTGCACGGAGCCGAGGTAGGCGTAGGCGCCGCGCTCGAGCCAGCGCCCGCCGACGGTGTTGCGATCGCCCGCACGCGCAAGCGACCACGAGTGGACAAAGTGAACAATCGCGGGCCTGGAAAGGAACGGAATGTCGCCCGGCGCCCCGCGCCCGGGGGCGAGATCGAAGAAATCAACGTTGCCCTTGGAGTTGACCATGACCAGCCCGGCCTCGAGCGGGCGCAGCGCGCCCAGGCGCCAGTCTCGCTTGCCCTGGTTGGGCGTGTCGTGGACGATGGTGGCGATGTCGCGCTTGCGCAAAAGGGCGGCGGCGGCGTTGGCGTCGAACGCGGCCCACTCGGCGGTGGGCGGGTAGGCGTCGAACAGCCAGGCGCTGGTTGTCTCGAGAAAGAGCGCACACATCGCGCGGTAGGCGCTGACCGGTTCGGGTCCGGTGATCTGCCCGCTCCAGGCCCATCGTTCGCCGGCGCCGCCCGCGCCCAGGCGCCCGATCCGGTCGGTCAGCGCGACAAACGTGCGCGGCTGGTCTGCGGTCTTGATCTTGATCGGCCCGTCGATGCACAGCGTGATCGCGTCGAGGTCGTCGCCCTGGGCCTTCCAGCTCAGCCCGGATTCCTCGGCGAATGTCTCGATCTGCTTCGCAAGCGCTTCGCCTGCGCTCTGGGAGAGCGCGGCGCTGACCGAGCCGCGGGGCTTGTCGATGAAGCGGATCGGCTGGAACCGCCCGGCGCCCAGGGCGAGCGCGCCGGGCCAGGCCGGGTCGCGCATGCTGGTGATGACGAGCCCGGGCGGGGTGATGCCCTGGGCCTGTTGCAGGCGCAGCGCGTCGGAGGGTTCGGGCGAGGGGGCGGCGCCCACGGCGCTGGCCCAGGCGGCGCGGATCGAGGCCTCGCGCGGCCCTGGGTTCGCGCTGTCGGCGGCTCGGAACCGGACGACAGACCGGGCGTTGAAGGCGCGAACGAAGCGGGAGATGTCCTCGGCTGAGCGCACAGATCCGTCGTCCCAGAGGACTGGGAAGACGACGCCGGGCGTCCAGGCGGAGATCGCGCTGAGATAGGAGGCCTCGTCCTCGACGATCACAACATCGGGGATCACAATGCGGGCGCGCTTGACCAGCGACGCGCGGATGCCCAGACGCTGCACCGCGGGCGCCCGATCGCTCTGCGCAAGCCCCTCGCCCAGGCCCGGGCGCAGCTTGATCAGCGTCGGCTCGGCGCGGGCGGGGGAGATGGGCAGAACCATGGACAGGAGCAGGAGCGTGAGGGCGTATGGGCGGGGCATGATCCTGCACTTTACCCGCGTGCGGAACGGGTTTGGGTCAAGGGGGACGGAGAATGCACAGTCTTGTGGGTGCTCGCACTGACGGCGGCGCTGGAATACCGCTTTCGCTCACGGGGCGCCGAATGCATGTTGACAAGCGGGGGGGGGGGGGGGGGGGGG
>JAJRXR010000034.1 GCA_024276195.1 Planctomycetota bacterium | reverse complement strand
TCGTCGAAGCGGCGGCATCCGTGACCTCCTGACCGGAGGCCAGATCCATGGCCTCCAAGAGGCGCATCTTCGCCGCTCAACCAACACAGCGCAACCCCGCTCATGCGCCGAACAACTGAGCCGTCAGACACTGCCTAGCAGATCCAGGCCTACCTATTTCGGGGGATCTTGCCGTGAGCGGGTTCTGATTGTGTGCTGACGAAGCCAGATCGATGACGAGACTCCCACGTTTCTACGTCTACCTCCTGCTCTCGGAGCGAGGCGAGATCTACACGGGCTTTACGGGCAACCTCCGCCAGCGGTTCAAACAGCACAACAGCCTTGAGAACACCGGCTGGACCCGAGGGCGCCGGTGGCGGCTGCTCGGGGTGCGGTGCTTTCTCGATGCGGACTCGGCGCTTCTTGTCGAGCGTCAGCTCAAACGCTCCCGCTACGACAAGCGGAACTGGATCAAACGCCTCGGCCGTCTCCGCACGCTCTGCGAGCGGCACGGCATCCAGACCCGCTACCTGAGCTGAATCTGGCCGTGATGGCGCCTGCACTACACATGCCCGATCGGGACCACACGCGACTGGTCCCGGTCAATGAGGACCAGTCGCCTGCGGTCCCTTCCTCTCTCTTCCCCGCTTCGCCCCGAGCAACATCTGGGAAGTGAGCAAACAGACTTGCTGAGAGAAAAATATCAGGACGAGGCTTGACAGCGGCAAGGTCTGTGCGCATTCCTATCAACGTTGACTCTCAGTGACCCCAGCAGTTGAAGGAGACGGTTCAGACCCAATCACATCACAGGCGAAATCACTCACTGTACCCACAACGTACATCATCACCTATAGCGCAACTCCAGTGAGCACACACCATGAACCACACCACTCTGTTCGGCGGCGCTGCGGCGCCGAGGGGCGCTCGTCAGGCCCGCACTCCCAAGAAAAACATCACGGCGCCATCGGCTGCGGCGGGCCACACGCTGGACCTCCAGGCTCTTGCCGTCACGCTGATGCGGGTCGCCGAGGCCGTCGAAGCGCGTGAAGCCAAGCTCGTGGCGGCACTCGACGCCGCCGCCGCTGCCGGGGACCTGCGCATGGTCCGCCGTCTGGCCAAGCGGCTCGGTCATGCGGCGCTCCCACCCGGTGGTGGGGGGGATTCGGCAAAGTTGCTGGATGATCCCTGCGGCTGAGAGTCCCCGGCGCCCGCTTGAACGTACAGACAGTTTGTTCGCTCTGGTTTTCTCTGTGGAGGGGTGTTCCCATGCGTGTGGTGGCGATGTTTCGGGTCTCGACGGAAGCGCAGGCCAACGAGGGGGCGTCGCTCGACGCCCAGCAGCGGCTCTACCGAGAGCGGGCCGCTCGGGAGGGCTGGACGACCCTGGCTGAGTTCCGGGGCTGCGAGTCGGCGATGAAAGTCACGGCGGACCGCGAGGTGCTCCAGAGCGTCCTCCGGGCCATCCGGGATCTCCAGCCCGATGCGATCTACGTCCACGAGCAGTCCCGGCTCACCCGGGGCGACGAGCTCGAGGTCGCCCTGCTCCTTCGAGAACTCCGTGAGCGGGGGCTGAAGATCATAATCAGCGGGGCGGTCCGGGATCTGTCGAGCATCGACGAGCGGTTCATGGTCGGCATCCAGAGCCTGGTGGACCGGACCGAGGCCGAGCGGATCCGGGAGCGTTCCAACCGGGGCAAGCGTGAGAAGGCGCTCCAGGGCAAGAAGTGCAACGGGCCGACCGCGTACGGCTACCGCAACCCCCCGGCGGGAGACCCGAGCCGGGGCGTGCTGCAGGTGGTCGAGGGCGAAGCGGTTGTCGTGCGCCGGATCTACGAGATGACCAACCGGGGCGTGGGTATGCGGACGGTCTGCACCGCGCTCAACGCCGAGCAGATCCCCTCGCCCTCGGGGAGGACCTGGGCGAAGAGCGCGATCAACAGGATCATCACCAACCCCGTCTACATCGGGACGCACATCAGCAACGCCTGGGTGCTGGTCAACCCCGAGACGAGGACATTCAAGTTCATGCCGGAGAACCCCCGGGCGATCGTGGTCGAGAACGCCCACGAGGCGATCGTCTCACGGGAGGTCTGGGCGAAGGTCCACTCCAGACCCAAGCCCGCCCGGTCGGCCAGGCCGCACCTGCTGACCAAGCTGCTCTGGCTCAACGGCGCCCGGGCCAGGGGGGACAGAACACATGGCAAGCGGTACTACTGCGCCCACGGCCAGGGTCATGGCTACCCCTGGCTGGAGGTCGATCACGTGAACGAGACGGTCTGGGAAGCTCTCATCGAGGCGGTGACGCGGCCCGAGCTGCTGGAGGCGCTATTGGCCGAGGCGGGCGCCGACGACCGGCGGGGCGAGCTCGAAGACCGCCTCCGGCGGTCCGAGGCCGCCGCCGCCAAGCTCAGGGCGAGGATCGATCGGCTGGTGGAGATGCGGGCGGACGGCGAGGTGACTCGCGAGGTCTTCGTGGTCAAGTCCGCCGAGACGCGGGGGGCGCTCAAGGCCGCCGAATCGGCGGCTGGGGACGCCCGGGCGCAGCTCGCGGTCTCCGGGCCGGACGCCGTCCGGCGGGTCATCGGCGCGACCCGCGCTCTCGTGTCTGATCGGGATCGGCTCTCCGAGGGCGAGCGGCGGGAGATTCTGCACTCGGTCGCTCAGCGCATCGAGGTCAGGGCCGCTCGCGGCGATCTGGCCCACCGGCGGAGCAAGCGGGGCAGGTTTGACGGGTTTTCGGGAGACGCCTGGAAGATCCAGAGCGTGACGTTCGACCTCACGGCAAGCCCGCCCAACGGGGACAATCACTTGTACACAACACCCTCGTGCTCGATCCACCCGCCCTCGCGCCGCCCGCCGGGGTCGTGGTGGGTCCAGTGCACGACGCCGCCCTTGTCGTTGAACTCGTACTGCCCGTACAGGCTCACGACGTCATCGCGCTCGACCGGGACCCGCGGCGCCAAATCAATATTGTGCGCCACCAGCACCGTGTCGTACGGCGCTCCCTCCGCCTCAATCGCCAGAATGAACCGCTGATGGCGCGACCCGTCGTTGTCGTCCGGGAGGATTCTCAGGATGCGCGCGTCGAACGCGACCATCTGCTTGGAGCGCTCTTCGCGCATCAGGCGAACAACCCGCCCCTGAGTTGAGGCCGGGTCGAGTGTCGCCGTTGCGCCAGAGCTCTCGCCGGGCGCCGCCGATGCGTTCTGCTGGCCGGTGTTGGACGGCGGGTTCGCCGGGTTCTGCTTGCCGGTGAGGGGAACGCCGAAGTACGCCCCCGCTGCAAGCACGAGGAGGATGACAACGATCCGGGCGATCCGCATGCCCATGGGGGCCTTCGCCGAGGCGAATTTCTGCTGTGCTTTGCTCATGGAAACCAGCGTAGCCGCACAAATCGCGCCGCCGAACACCGATCATCGCTACTCTCTTTCGCGGGGCGGGGTGGACCGCCCGCAGAACGTCATCCAGGATTTGAGGAGGGGACAATGCTCAGTGAACTGCTGTCGGGCGAGCGTGATGGGATCATTTCGGCGATTTCTTCCAAGGTCGGCGCCAGCGAGGGGCAGGCCGGGGGCTTTCTTGACAAGGCCATTTCCATGATCGAGGGCCTCATCGGCTCGGGCGATCTGGACATCTCCTCGCTGCTCAAGGGCGATCTGTCCGCCCTGACCTCCAAGCTCGACCTCGGCTCGCTCGGCTCTATGCTCGGCGGCGGCGAGGACAAGGCCAAACAGGGCCTCGAGGCCCTTGCTGGGCCGCTTACGAGCAAGCTGGGTGAGAGTTCTGACGCCGTGGGGATGCTCGAAAAACTCGCCGGCGGCAAGGGCGGGATCGGCGGCGCCATCGGCGGAATCGGCAAGATGTTCGGCAAGGGCTGATCGCATCCAGCGGGAGGGCTAGACTTAGGCGCCTGGGGCGGGGGATCTGACATCGGTCGGAGACCCTTCCTGAGGCCCGACGCTTTCTCATTGCCCGAGTCCAAGCAACGGTTCACAGATTTCGGGCAGTGCAGAAGGTATCAAGATGAAGAAGATTTATGTCGGCAACCTCTCGTTCGATACGTCCGAGCCCGAGCTCCGCGATCTGTTCGCGCAGCACGGCGAGGTCACATCGGCCAGCCTCGTGATGGACCGCGAGACCGGTCGCCCCCGTGGGTTCGGTTTCGTGGAAATGGCGGACGCCGCTCAGGCGGACGCCGCGATCGAGGCCCTCAACGGCCAGAGCATCGGCGGGCGTGACCTCACGGTCAACGAAGCCAAGCCCCGCGAGAACCGTGGTGGTGGTGGCGGCGGCGGCGGTAGCCGCGGCGGCTACGGCGGCGGTGGTGGCGGCGGCGGCGGCCGCTGGTAAAGCCTTCGCATAAGCCTCGGCTTGTGCGACACTGAGATTTGAAGACGGGCCGGAGCAGAAACGCTCCGGCCCGTGTTTGTTTTTGGGCGAGCTGGGATGTGGGTGTGGGGGGCGCAATGGGGGACCGCGGGATTGAGATCCCGCGGCTTTCGAGAATGGGGGGAGGGAGTAGGGGACGGAGAGTACGGGCGGGACGCCCGTGCCACGAGGGGGGGGAGGGAGGAGAAGGGAGGAGCGAGAGACGGGCGGGACGCCCATCCCACGAGGGTGGGGAGGGAGGGTGGGGAGAAGGCGCGGAGGAGGGCGCTCGCGGCTTTGCGCGCGGTCTCGGCGGCGCGGCACTCGGTTGGGGTCAGGCGGCAGCCGGGGGCGATCGTGCTCAGGCTGGCGAGTGTGTGCGCAGCCCGGGCGCGCTGGGCGGGGGCGAGATCGCTCGTGCGCTGGTGGGTGATCTGGTTGATCGCGTCGATGGTCGCTCGTGTTTCGGGCGAGCGGACCCAGGCGAGGAGCTGGGCGAGGGAGATGGCGAAGCTGAGCGCCAGCTCACGCGGCGGGATGTCGGGGTCGAGGTACTGGTCGAGCAGGAGGTCCTGGTCGATGTGGGGGGGGAGGGAGGCAGAGGCAGAGGCATCAGGGATCAGGCATCGGGCATCAGGGGGAGATGGCGGAGAGGACGGAGGGCCGGCGCCCCGGCCCTCTCCCCAGAGGGGAGAGGGAGGCAGGACGGCGGATCGGCGGGTCGGGGTCGTCGCTTCGTCGGGCGATGTCCATCTCATGGAGACATCGTTGACGCGCGGCGGGGGGAGTCGAGCGGGAAGCGGGGGAGGGGCGGGATGTTGCGCACGGGGTGTGTGAGTCGGTGGTCGAAAGCGCACAGGTGTGGATGAGCGGCGCGTCACCATTGCACCGGGACGGAACTCATCGGGTAGTATCTAGCAGCATGCGAGCGATTGACCTTTTCTCTGGACCCGGTGGCCTGACTCTTGGAATGAAAGAGGCAGGAGTACAACCTATCATCGCCGTAGAGAAGCGTGCCGAGGCTATTGAGACATACAAGAAACATACTCCAGAAGCCGAGCATCATTGCGGAGATATTCGGGAAGTAGACTTCGCAAAGTACCGTGGAGCGGCTCAACTCCTTTACGGCGGACCACCTTGTCAACCGTTCTCCACCGGCGGACTGCGTAGAGGGGCGCATGACTCACGGGATATGTTTCCCGCATTTCTTGCGGCGATTGAAGCTGCCAAGCCCGAGGCGGTTCTTATGGAGAACGTGCCGGGGCTTGCGGTGGCTTCCCGAATCCACTACCTCCACGGAGTGCTAGACAGCCTAAGGGAACTCGGGTTCGTACCGGCTTGGCGCGTGCTGGTCGCGTCGCATTACGGGGTGCCTCAGAATCGGCGAAGGCTGTTCGTCGTTGGCTTGAAGGGCCGCGCGTTCTGGTTTCCTAGGCCGACCCACGGTCCAGGCGCGGACAAGCAACTCGTTCCGGTATCGTCCGTGATCAGCAAGGATGAACCGCTCGGAGAGCCTCCCGAGTGTCCTGTTGTATATGCGAAATACCCCGACCTTCGACCCAGCCCCTACGCAGGCCAGATATACAACGGAGGCGGAAGGCCTATCGACTTATCGAAGCCGTGTCACACGGTCCTCGCTTCCGCCGGCGGGTATAAGACTCATTGGGTCGATACGGAAAACATCGCTCCGAAGTACCACAAGCATTTGCGTGAGGGCGGTACACCTTGGGAGGGAGCGGTTCCGGGTGCGCGTCGCCTTACCGTTGAGGAATCGGCGCTCATTCAGACGTTTCCGAAATGGTTGACGTTTGCGGGGAAGCGAAGCGTGCAATACACACAGGTTGGGGATGCGGTGCCCCCGGTGCTGGCGGAGCACTTGGCGCGGGCAGTTGTTGCCCAAATGCAGGGCCAGTCACCCGATGAGTCTGCGCATCTCGTGCCTGAGGCATCTTCTGAACTTCTTTGGCAAGCGTGAGCGAATGGCGAGAAACGAGAAAGTAGAAGCTGCGGTGCTGCTTGCGATTAAGAGAGTGGACGCTTTCATCGCGGGCACGACGCTTTCCGCGCTCCCCTCTGCCAATGCACGAAAGGCGTGCGATGAGCAGATAGCCAAGAAAGCAAGCGTCCGGCTAGGCTCTCTCTTCATGGCGTGCTACGCGGTAGTCGATTCCGAGTGGGATTGTGATCGGGTTCCAACCGGCATTCGAGGTAAGTTTGGAGACAAGCTTCTCTCCGAGCAACTCACCCAGCGGAGTATTACGCTCCATGATGCAATCATCGCTTTCGGCGAGAACTATGGGTGGAAGGGGAACGTCGCCAATGTCCAACTCTCAAATGACCCACGATTTGCAGGATTCTGCTCGATACTGGCCAAGGCGAACGCGGAGGAACGCGTTCACATTTCTGACTACTTCGCAGCGAAGTTTGCGGAATCGCGCCGGGAGGTGAAGCCGCTTCCGCCAGTAGCGGACAACGTGCTCACGTTTGCGCGAGCGAAACAGCTCTTTGCGGCTCTGCTCTCGCTCTCCTCCGAGGGGCACGTTCAGCAGTTCTTAATTGCCGCAATGCTCACGAGTCACCGGAAACGCTATGCGATTGAAGTTCGAACTCACCGCCCTCATGCCGCAGACAAGTACGATGGGACGGCGGGAGATATCGAAGAGTTTCACGAGGGGCGACTTATTCGCGCTTACGAAGTGACAGTGCGCCCCGACTGGAAGAACCGGCTCTCCGCATTCCAGGCGAAAATGGATAGCCACAGGCTCGAAAAATATGTCATCATCGCCAGCGGAGTTAATACGGATGATGAACTCGCTGAACCCGCTCGGCTCCTCACTTTTCTAAAGCCGACTGGACGGGATATTGCTGTTGTGGATATCCGTGATGTTTCGCTGGTCATGGCAGCCGAGTTTTCGGCGTCTGAACTCAGGGAAGTAGTGAATCTCGCATACGACTTCCTTTGCCAACGGGCGTTGTGCGGACGCGCCGACTTCCAAGATGCGTACCGCAACGTAGTGGACAAGTGGTTAGACGATCCCCGGTAGCTTGTCCGAACCAATCCCAATAGGCTCACCCCATGTGCTCAATAATCGCGTCCCCGAACTCCGAGCACTTAAGGAGGGTGGCGCCCTCCATCTGGCGTTCGAAGTCGTAGGTGACGGTCTTGGCGGCGATTGCGTTGGAGACGCCCTTGATGATGAGGTCCGCGGCTTCGTTCCAGCCGAGGTAGCGGAACATCATTTCGCCGGAGAGGATGACGGAGCCGGGGTTGACCTTGTCCTGGCCTGCGTACTTGGGGGCGGTGCCGTGGGTGGCCTCGAAGATGGCGTGGCCTGTGTCGTAGTTGATGTTGGCGCCCGGGGCGATGCCGATGCCGCCGATGCAGGCGGCGAGGGCGTCGGAGATGTAGTCGCCGTTGAGGTTCATGGTGCAGACGACGTCGTACTCTGCGGGGCGGGTGAGGATCTGCTGGAGGAAGGCGTCGGCGATGACGTCCTTGATGATGAGCTTGTGGGGGTCGGTGCGGGCGTGGCCCTCGTTGGTGGGGCGGTGGGTGGTTGCGGGGGAGCCGGCGGGACGGTCCATGATGTGCCAGGGGCCGCCCTCCCAGGGGACGGCGGCGAAGTCTTCGGCGGCGCACTGGTAGGCCCAGTCCATGAAGGCGCCCTCGGTGTACTTCATGATGTTGCCCTTGTGGACGATCGTCACGGAGGTGCGACCGTTGTCGAGGGCGTACTGGATGGCGGCCTTCATGATGCGCTGCGTGCCCTGCTTGGAGATGGGCTTGATGCCGATGCCGGTGGTGTCGGGGAAGCGGATCTTGGCGTAGCGGTCGGGGTAGTTGGATTTCATCATGGCGAGGAAGGTTTTGCTGTCTTCCGTGCCCTGCTCGAACTCGATGCCGGCGTAGATGTCTTCGGAGTTTTCGCGGAAGATGACCATGTCGGTGAGTTCGGGGCGCTTGATGGGGGTGGGTGTGCCGTCGAAGAACTTGACGGGGCGGAGGCAGGTGTAGAGGTCGAGGATTTGTCTTAGCGCAACGTTGAGTGAGCGGATGCCGCCGCCGACGGGGGTGGTGAGGGGGCCTTTGATGCCGACGAGGTATTTGCGGAAGTCGGAGAGGGTTTCCTCGGGGAGCCACTGGCCGGTTTTGTTGTGGGCTTTTTCGCCGGCGAGGACTTCGTGCCAGGCGATCTTCTTCTCGCCGGAGTAGGCCTTTTCGACGGCGGCGTCGAGGACGCGGACGGAGGCGGCCCAGATGTCGGGGCCGGTGCCGTCGCCTTCGATGAAGGGGATGATGGGGTCAGAGGGGACGGCGAGACCGGAATCGGTCATGGTGATCGGGGTGGCCATTGCTCTCGCTCCTGAGACGGGTCTGTGGGAATTCGGGTGTTGGCCCGGGGAGAGGTTCCCCGGGGAGGGATGGTAGGGGGGGAGACGGTCGCAGAACTGGTAGAGGGGGCGGCTGATCTGGCGTTCGCAAGAGCCAGTTATTGCTGTGAAGGCTGCGGTTTGTGCGCACAGCCCTGAGCTGCGACAACGTGAAGGATGAAGAGCACGGCAGAGACTGCGAGAGCACTTATCCGGTTTCCCAGCCCGAGCCCCGAAGCGATTTTGTTGAACCCAGGGCCGAAGCAGCCACAGCCAACACTCTCCAGTACAGCGGTTGGTACCAGCCAAGTGTAGATGGTCATTGCCGAGAGCGCAAGAAAGGAGACAGTCACGATTGCCAATGACACACGTCTGAGCCCGTGCCCAATCACCGCGATCATCGAGAATCCAAGCAGAAGTTCGATCGCGGGGAGAGCGGGCAAGAGGGTCATCAGTAGATCGTTGAGCACTCCGTGGGACTCGACGGTCTGTTTGAACAGCGAGAAATCCAGCGCTTTGTACGTTCCTGCGAAGATCCACACGGCGGAGATGACGCCTGCGGCGATGGCGGGCAGGCGATGTTGCCTACTACTCACCTCGCTCATCCGTGCAGCTTTCGACGGAGCCACAGGCCAGCTCCGACAAGGATACAGGTGATGCTCGCGGCGAGCCCCAGGCGTCGCCAGGTATTGGGCGGCGATGGGGGAACCCAGCGACCTGATCCGTCCGAGGCCTCTTCGACAAGTTGAATGCGTTCGCTTGGGGGCGGTTCCGGCTCGCGGACGCCCACAGCTTCGCCCTCGCGGTTCAGGATCGTCCCCTCGATCTCATCGAGCGCCGTCTGGGCGACGGATTGCCATGTGAACGTCTGCGCTGGCGGGGGGTCGATCAGACGGGCGATCTCGAAGCGGGTGATCCACGGAGGATTCTCGGCTGGCTCGCCCTCGATATACCCGTTGGCGCGGGTTTCTCGCGGATGTCGGGCTGGGAAGATTGGTTCTGGCAAGCGACCCAGGAACCGGAAGTCGTTGATCCTCTTGTCGAACGGTTCCCGGATCCGGATGCGCTGGACCTCCCACCGATCGGGCGTTGTGGTGAGGGAGTAGCCCCATTCTTCGGACCGGATGACGACGCCATCGTCCGTCGCCTCGAGCACGGTATCGCTGGCTTGCAGGAGGGTCTCGGAGACGTAGCGGACGAGTTCCAGGTAGCCGCCCCGCGTGGCTCGGTACCACTCGGATGACTGGTGCCGCTGGTCACGCAGGGCGACCTGCTCCTCGTACGTCTTGGGCTCGAAGCGGGCGTACTTCGCCTCGGGCGCCCCGATCGCCCGCGACTGGACGCGTGTGTTTCGCGTCAGGATCTCTATACGGGTTCGGCTTTGTTCGAGCCCGCCCTGTGAGAGGTACAGCCACTCGCTTCTGAGGGCGCCGTTCGAGTCCGCGATGATGCGGATGCGACCGAGCGACCGGTACGTCACGCCGGTCGCCTCATCCTCGAAGATGATCACATGAGGGACACGCGCCCAATCGATGCTGCTTGCGGCGCCACCCGGAGGGGGGACGCGACAATCCAAGCCGACCACCTCGTAGGCGACATCGTCCCGGTGGGCCGCAAGGACGTTCTGGAGGGCGCCCCGGGGCTCCGTCTGGCCCCAGACCGGCATCGTGAACAACGCGCTGACGATTCCCGCGAGGAGTGTGGGGCGAATACCCATCTGCGCGACTATTGAGGCACGCCGATGAGACAGCGTTGCCCGCACTCGATCGGGTGGACTACTTTAGTAAAATCCGGCCCCCCGCCCAGAGTATCGCAGTACATGCCGCCTGTAGTTTGATCCAACCGCACCGTTCCGGTTGTACAGGTGATTTCTTCGCCGGGGATGACGCTGTACGGTGCTTGGCAGCCGGCACCGGGCTTGAGGTACCAGTAGACCGCGAGGCCGTAGCACCAGGTGCAGGATTCGCCGATGTTCGGCGGCTCGTTGTCCGCTTCCCAGTTTCTGGATCGGATATCCCAGCATGCGGCGACGGCTATCGAGCACATCAATGACGTTGCCGTCATGGCCATCGCAAGCGGGAGCGTCATTCCTGTTCTGAATCCGAGCTTCATCGCTTCCCCTTTCGTTTTCGGGAGGCGCCAGCAAATGGATTTTTGGTAGGATACAGGTGATGAGCGATCGCTGTCAAAACAAAAGTTCGCCAGTTGGTTCCGCACGAGGGTTTTCGATTATTGAGATCCTGGTTGTTATGGGGATTGTTGGTATTCTGCTCACCCTGACGGTCCCGCTGCTCGCGTCCACTCGATCCAGAGCCCGAGCGGTCTCGTCGCTGAGCAACATCCGCCAGATCGGAGGGATCCTGAGTCTGTACGCCGATGCCAACCGGGATCTGCTCCCGACCCTCTACGAGCCGGTTCTCACGACGGGCGATGACTACCAGACCGTTGAGACACCGCAGGGCGCTACCCTCTTTGGGACCTGGTTCAACAACGCGCAACATTATCAGTTTGCGCTCGACTCTACGCTACCGGCGGAGATCCGGTTGGACCCTAGGCGCCCGAAGGGCGACTCGACGATCTTCACAAACGACTACAGCATCGGTGAGTGTTTCTACGCGTCCCATGACTATTGGGATCGGTACACCCAACGAGGGCCGGAGCAGTGGAGAACGCAACGTCTCGGCTCGGTCGCGTTCCCTGCCCAGAAGGGGTTCGTCAGGCAGAGCATGGTGTTCGACGTGCCCGGGTTTGACACAGGATACCCGGCGTGCTGTATTCACGACATCAAGAGCGCGGTTCTCTGGGCCGACCATTCAGCACAGGAACTTGTTCAAGGTGAGTTGATTCTCGGGGTGCCGAACTTCTATCGACATCCCGAGAGCGACTCGCCGATGATCTGGTCCAACGGCCCCCCCATCGACAACACCCAGGATGGTGTTCTGGGTCGGGATCGTTGAAAGCACTGAAGTATGCCGACGCATCGCCTGAGACTGCTCTACAGTGAGAGCTGATTCGGAGGGCAATGATGTCAGAAACTGCGGTGTACGCCGGGAGCTTTGATCCGCCGACGAACGGGCATGTGTGGATGATCGAGCAGGGGGCTCGGTTGTTCGGGCGGCTGGTGGTGGCGGCGGCTCAGAACCCTGAGAAGAAGTACAGCTATCCGCTGGAGCAGCGAGTGCGTTGGCTGCGGGAGATCTGCGAAGGGTTTGCGAATGTCGAGGTGCTGTCGATCGAGAACGAGTTTCTGGCGCACTATGCGCGGGGGCTGGGGTCTCGGTTTATCGTGCGCGGGATTCGGGACGAGGCGGATTATCAGTATGAGCGGGGGATGCGGTACATCAACTCGGATCTGGCGCCGGAACTGACGACGGTGTTTTTGATGCCGCCGCGGGAGCTGGCGCAGGTGTCGTCGAGCACGGTCAAGGGGATGATCGGCCCCAACGGGTGGCGGGATGTGGTGCGAGGGCTGGTCCCAGCGTGCGTGTTCGCGGATCTTGAGAAGGGCGCCAAATGAGCGATTCGGTTGATCGTGATGCGCATGACGCTGGATCGCGCGGGGCGCCCGTGTGGGTGAAGGCGATCGTGGCGGTGTCGGTGCTGATGATGCTCTGCGGCGTGGTGCTGGGTGTGATGAGCGCGGGCGGCGCGGACGCTTCGCCCGTTGCGACGGGTGTGGATCCGTCGGGGCTGGTCAACAGCTTTGGGGCGGGTGATGGGACGGCGCCGGCGGCGGTGGAGGCCGGAAGCGGCGAGGACTGGATGAACGAGTGGTCGCCGACGATCTTTCGGCTGGGGTTCAGCTTCTTTGTGGGGTTTGCGATCGCGTACGCGGTGCGGACGTTTATCAAGCTGAGCGTGGTTGCGGCGGGGTTCATGCTGCTGCTGTTGTTCGGGCTGCAGTATGCCGGGATTGTCGAGGTGCGCTGGGGGCGGATCAGCGAGCACTACGAGACGTTCGGCGCCTGGTTCGGCGGGCAGTTCCAGAGCCTGAGCGCGTTTATCACGGGCGAACTGCCGAGCGCGGCGGCTGCGAGCGCGGGGTTGTTGTTGGGGTTCAGGCGGGGGTGAGTGGCGAGGTGGCGAGTGGGGATTCAATCCCATTGCCCATTGCCCATTGCCCATTGCCCATTGCCTATTGCCTATTGCCTAATGCCCGGAGTCGGTTGGAAATCGGCTCTACCGGGGCGCGGAGGGCTGGAAGCCCTCGCCTCCGAAAGACATCTGACCACTGACCACTCACCACTGGCCCGGGTACAACTTCGCCAAATCCCGCCAATACGTCGGGTAGGTCTTGGCGACGCAAGTGGGGTCGTTGATCGAGACGTTCGGGCGGCGGAGCGCGATCAGCGCGAGCGACATGGCCATGCGGTGATCGTCGTAGGTGTCGAAGACGACCGGCGGGGCGTTGTCTGAGAGGTCGATGCCGCCGGCGGGCGGGGTGATGGTCATGGTGTCGGGGTCGGCGTTGATGTCGGCGCTGACCGTGACGCCGATCTTGGCGAGTTCGTTTTGTAGGGCGGCGATGCGGTCGGTTTCTTTGACGCGGAGGGTGCGGACGCCGCGGAGGACGGAGGGGGCGGGGGCGAAGGCCGCGAGGACGGCGATGGTCATCGCGGCGTCGGGCATGTCGCCCATGTCCGCCATGATGGGGCTGAGCTGGCTCGGGGCGCTGACGGTGATGGCGCCGGGGCGCGTGGGCGTTGCGGGCTCTTCGCGGACCTTGGCGCCCATGCGCGCCAGCAGGTCGGGGAACTTTGCGTCGCCCTGGAGCGAGGCGCCCGTCAGGCCCGGGACGGAGACGGTCGCTCGCGGGAGCAGGGCGCCGGCGCCCCAGAAGTACGTCGCGCCCGATGCGTCCGGCTCGATATCAATCTCGAACGGGCGCGGCGGGGCGTGCGGGATCTGGATCACGGACAGGTCCGACGAGATCTGGCACTCGACTTCCAGTTTCTCAAGCAGCGCCAGGGTCATGCGCACATACGACGCGCTGGTCACCGGCCCGACGAGCTTGAGCGTCAGGCCCTTGGGCAGCCACGGCGCGATGAGCAGCAGGGCGCTGATGAACTGGCTGGACTGGGTGGTCGGGATCTCGAGGGGGCGCGTCACGGGCTCGAGCGGCGGTGTGATGCGGATCGGGGGGCAGGCGGGGTCTTCGAGGTGTTCGACCTTGGCGCCGAGCTGTCGAAGAGAAGTCACAAGCTCGCTGATGGGGCGCTGGCGCATGCGCTCGTTGCCGGTGATGGTGATGGGGGCGGGCGAGAGCAGGGCCGCGGCAGCGAGGAAGCGTGTGGCGGTACCGGCGTTGTTGAGGTCGAGGGTTTCGTTGGCGCTTGTCGGCTGCCAGCACCCAGCGACGCCGTGGATGTGGGCGCTGTCGTTGGTGATGGTGGTCGTCACGCCCAGGCGTCCGAGGGCGGAGAGCATGCGCTGCGCATCGTCGGCGTCGAGCAATGGGCGGCGGAGGACGGACTCGCCGTCGCAGAGTGCTGCGAGGAGCAGGAGACGGTTGGTCAGGCTTTTGGAGCCGGGGGGGGTGACGCGGGCGCGGATGGGGGCGTCTCCCGCGCGCAGGCGGACCGGCGGGACCGGGAGCGGGTTGGGGAGTTGGTCGAGCGGGAGGGTGAGCGGGGAGGGCATGAGGGGAGGGTAGTGGGGGGAGAGGAAGAGGAGGAGGAGATCACGGGCGGGACGCCCGTGCCACGAGGGGGAGGAGGGGGGAGGAGGGGGAAACTAGTTCTGGGGCGGGTAGAGGATCCAGTCGCCGTCGATGGAGGCGGGGTTGGACTCGAGGGTGGGGGCGATGCGGGAGGCGGGGATCCAGCGGGGGGTCGTGGCGTTCCCATCGGCGTCGAGGAGTTGGCGGGCGTTGTCGTCGTCGCGGTCGGCGCCGGCGGAGTAGATGATGGGGCCGGCGTCGGTGAGTTTGTAGAAGAGTGGCTCGCCGGTGAAGGGGTCGATGAGGTGGTCGGGGGTGAGCTCGGCGAGCAGGTCGGGGTCGATGGCGTCGAGCGTCTCGGGCCAGGCGTTGTTGCGGAAGTGGTGGCGGTGGAGGGTGAGGGCGAGGAGGGTGGCGTTGACAGCAGTTCGTTTATAGATACTGCCGCGAACGGCGACTTGCCATGGGATATGGAAGATCTTGGCGGTGTTCGCGACTGCGGGCGACAGTCGCTCGACACTCTCAGAATACTGAGGTTCCGCCGTATGTATCACATCATTCCACGGAGTGCGAGAGGAGTCCGCGACGGCCGCCCAGACTGTGCGGTGCAACGAGATCACAGTATCAAGTTCACCCTTCAACTCCCCTGTGTAGGCGGGTGTTCGAACATCGACGCGTGATGAGTCCCCTGTTCCCCAAAGCGCATCAGCAACCTTTTCAAGGTGTGTGAGATTCGGAAATCCATGGGAGTTTGCGGAGCGGCGGAGCAGATCCTCAAGTGAGAGGATCTCAAGCTCAGGGTCAAGAACAAACACTTCGGTCTGGCTTGCCGCGACGAGTTCTTGTGTGAGGAGGAGTAGATGAGCATCGCTGAGCACGTTTGGGTGCACCCAGATTTCTTCTCGGATGGTCCGACAGGTCTCATCCAGTATCCCTAGCTGAACGAGTTGACAGATCAGAAACGGTTGAGAACTTGCGTGTTGAGATATGGAGATGGCTGCAACGAGGTTTGAGACCGCATTGTCGGGCATGCTGTCAGAGAAGTAGAGCGAAGATTCAGAATGGAGGTGACGCGCTGCTTTCCGTAGCAACCCGAGGTGAGGAGAGAAGAAGTCGATGACAAGGAGGGGATTCTCTGGCGCTGCCGTGGCCTGATACTCGGGATCGGTTGCTCGCCAGTATTCGGCGAGTACAGGATCATCTCCAGCTGACATGATTCGACCTAGGTGGTCGAGTGAAGCGGCTTCGCGGTACTTGGCCGCGGCATCGGCGACTGTCGGGCGCCGTAGCCAAGTGGCCAGCGATTCCCAATCGATGTTCGGATCACTGGCGAGCGCACCAACGCCGGGGTGCATGCCCTGGTCATCTTCGAATTGATCAATCGTCGCGAGCAATTCGAGGGCCTCGACATACACCGGCCACGCCCGCTCATTCTCCGGGATCTTCTCGATCTCGGCGTTGTAGTCGGCGATCGGGTTCCACTCGTCCTGAGCGGGGGCGAGTGAGGTTGTGGTGGCGAGCACGGCGGCGATGGCGAGGGCGTATCGCATGATGAAAGAGTACCGAGCCGGGGCGGTTGGATGAAGGGGACGGAGATCACGGGCGGGACGCCCGGGCTGCGAGGGGGAGGAGGGGAGGAGGGGGAGGGATACAGGCGGGACGCCTGTGCCACTGGTGACGGCGCTATTCGCTGTCCTTGCGGAAGACGGCGACGACGTCTTCGACGGGGACGACGAAGAGGCGGTTGTCGCCCTCGAAATCGACGGGGATCGCGTTCTTGGGGTTGAACAGGACGCGGTCGTAGTTGTTGATCGGGTAGTCGTCGTCGGATTCGATCTGGCTGGAGATGGTGATCACGCGCCCGGTGATGGTGGGGATTTCTATTTTGTCGGGGAGGTGGAGGCCGGCCTTGGTTTGCTTTTTGTCCTCGTCCTTGCGGATGAGGACGCGGGCGCCGAGGGGCTCGACGGTTTCGAGGGTCTGGGTCTTGCGGCTTGGGGCGGGCATCGGGAGAGTTTAGGGGGCCGGGAGGGGAGTGGCGAGGTGGCGAGGTGGCGAATGGTGAGTGGTCAGTGGTCTTCGGAGGCGAGGGCTTCCAGCCCTCGCGCCTTGGCGGGTGGCGTGGAGACGCCGTCGCGGCTTCTCCACGTCCCAAGGTCGGGTGGCGTGGTCTGAGCCCAACGGGCGAAGGCCACGATCCCAGGCGCGAGGTGAGCGCCATGGCCTTCGCCTACCGGCTCATACCATGCCACCCGCCTGAGCCGGTTGGAAACCGGCTCTACTATGGCGCCCTCTCTCGGTATGCTGGCGCGGCGGCGACTGCGCGAAAGGACGGCTCGATGAACGGCATCAACGCGGTGGAGCATCTTCGGGGTCTGATCCGCGAGGTGCCGGACTTTCCGAAGGCGGGGATCACGTTCAAGGATCTGACGCCGCTGCTGGCGGATCCGGGGGCGTTGGCGTTGGCGGTGGAGCTGATGGCCAACCCGTTCCGGGGCAAGGGGATCGAGCTGGTGATCGGGGCGGAGAGCCGCGGGTTTATCTTCGGGACGGCGATCGCGCAGGCGTTGTCGGCCGGGTTCGTGCCGATCCGCAAGCCGGGCAAGCTGCCGCGGAGTGTGCATGGCGTGGACTACGCGCTCGAGTACGGCACCGACCGATTGGAGATTCATTCCGATGCGCTGGCGGGGACGCCGCGGGTGCTGGTGGTCGATGACCTGCTGGCGACGGGGGGGACGATGCGGGCGAGCTGCGAGTTGGTGGGCAAGACGGACGCGAAGATCGCGGGGATCGCCGTGCTGATCGAGCTGGCGTACCTCAACGGGCGCGAGAAGCTCGGGGGCGTGGGCGAGGTTCACGCGGTGCTGCGGTACTGATCAGCGCCGGCGGCGGGTGGAGATCAGTCCGGCGAGCAAAAGCAACGCAGCGCCCGAAGGCGCGGGGATGACGGTGATCGTGATGCCGTTGAAGATGATCTCATCGTAGTTCACGGGAGCAATCAATGTGCGAAAAAGAGCGCTGGACGCGTAGTGCATGGCGAGGTTGGGGCCGGGACCGTCTTCAGGGTTGAAGGAGATGGATCCGCCTTGTGTGGCGAGTACTTGAAACGTGAAAATAATGACGTTGTCGAGAGGGCGATCAAACGTAGGTCCCAAGATGTCGCTTGAACCACCTAACCCTTGGGCGCCGTCGGGGTTAACTTGGCCGTTGAATCCAAAGACAAACCCCGAGTCAAACGGGTCAACAACGATGCTATCGGCGAGCGTAGAGAACGCGGCGCCTGATCCGGAAACAAGGACATCAAACGCGAACACGGAGTTCCCGGGGATGTTGTCGGTGAGCAGGACGCCGATGGTGAAGACGTCGCCGACGTTGACGGTGGCAGCGGAGCTGGTGAGTGTGACCATACCGGTGGAAACAAAATGTCCAGCGTCGGCGCCTGCAGTCAGGCCAGCGAGGGCGAGGGCGGTGATGGCGGTGCGCATGGGCGGGCTCCTCAGCGTTTGCGGCGGGCCGAAAGCGGGAGGGCGAGGGCGAGCAGGGCGATGGCGGGTGGCGCGGGGATGACGGTGATTGTGATGCTCTCGAAGATGATCTCGTCATATGGATTCGGGATGAGGGCGATGCCTGGTATCAGCCCTGAACTACTACCGGTCCATGCGATACCGAATACAACGTCCCAGGATCCATCACCCGGCGTGAACGTGCGAGAGCCGGTGCTGGTGGCGGTGGACTGGAAGGAGTAGACGGTGACACCGTCGAGCGGGGCGTCGAAGGAGGGGCCGAGGATGTCGGAGGAGCCGCCGAGCCCGGTGGCGCCGGTCGCGGTGGCGGAGCCCGCGAAGCCAAAGATTGAGGCTTCGGGGACCGGATCGGTGATGCCGGCGATCGACATGCTCCCCGCGCTGGAAACCTCGACGTCAAAGGCGAAGACCGAGCCGCCGGGGATGTTGTCGGAGAGCAGGACGCCGATGGTGAACGTCTCGCCGACGTTGACGGTGGTAGCGGAGGTGGTGACGGTGACCGTGCCGATGGTCTGTGCAGAGACACCCGTCACAAGCCCGGCGAGGGCGAGAACGGGTACGGCGGCGGAGCGTGCGTGCATGGCGACCCCCAGTCTCTTCAGTATGGACCGAGAACCTGATGGGGGCAAGCGTGCTCGGGGAATAGCCGCTATCGACGGCGGCGGGCGGCGAGCAGCCCCGCACCGGCGAGGAGTGAGAGCGTGCCCGGCGCCGGGGTGACGAAGACGGTGACGCCTTGGAAGATGATGTCGTCGTAGAGGCCGGGGAGGATGACGATGCCGCCCTCGACGCCGAAGGACATGGCGGCGTTGACGTCGCCGGCGGAGGCGGCGAAGGTGTGGACATCGCCGATGTTGCCGGCCATGACCTGGAAGGTGAAGACGGTGACGCCATCGAGGGAGGGGTCCAGGGTGGGGCCGAGGATGTCGGAGGCGCCGCCGAGGCCGGTGACGGACGAGGCGGTCGAGCCTCCGGCGAAGCCGAAGACGCTGGTGTCGGGGGTTGGGCCAGAGAGGATGGTGAAGGTCTGATCGCCGAGGATGTCGATGAGGAGATCGAAGGCGAAGACGGAGTTCCCGGCGATGTTGTCGCTGAGGACGACGCCGACGTCGAAGACGCCGCTGTCAACGATCTGGGTTGTCGCGACGGTGAGTGTGACCGTGCCGACGTTCTGGGCGCTGGCGATGGTGGTCAGGCCTGCGAGGGCGGCGAGGGTGACTGAGATTTTCATTATATGTCTCCACAAAGAGGGGCAAACAGATCTCGGGTCGTGTGCGGATTAGCGTCTGCGACGGGTGGCGAGCAGCCCCATGCCGGCGAGGAGCGAGACTGTGCTCGGCGCCGGATTGACGAAGATGGAGAGGTTGTTGAAGACGATCTCGTCGTAGTCGCGCGGGTTGATGACGATGCCGCCCCCTTCGCCCCACTGCATGGCGGCGCCCGGGCCTGGGCCGTCGGAGACGGTGAAGTCATACAGGCCGCAGGTGATGGCGGTGGTGACCTGGAAGGTGAAGACGGTGACGCCATCGAGGGAGGGGTCGAGGGTGGGGCCGAGGATGTCGGAGGCGCCGCCGAGACCGGTGACGGTGTTGCCGCTTGCGGAGCCGGCGAACCCGAAGACGCTCGCGTCGGGTGTGGGATCGCCCATGATGGCGAGGCCCGGGCCGAAGCCCTCGATCATGAGATCGAAGGCGAAGACGGAGTTGCCCGAGATGTTGTCAGAGAGGATGACGCCGATGGTGAAGGTATCGCCGATGCCGATGGTGGCGACGCTGGAGGTCAGGGTAATGGAGCCGACGGTTTGGGCGGCGGCGATGGTGGTCAGGCCGCAGAGGGCGATTGTGGCAACGGCTGTGGCTTTCACGGTCTGGTCTCTCTTCCAGGCATGGATCATGTGGGCGCAGTTCAGGTCCGATCTATGAATGCGGGCGCATTGTAGATGATTTTCAGAGTTATTGGTATCAAAAAAAGTCCCCCGCCCGCTGTCGCGGACGGGGGAACGTGTTGTAGCAGTAGCTTATCCGTGAGGATTAGCGACGGCGACGGGCGGCGACGAGGCCGCCGAGGCCGAGCAGCGCCATGCCGGACGGAGCCGGGACGACGTTGACGGAGACGGAACCGAGATCGATGCTGTCGTAGGCGCCGGGAAGGATGACGATGCCACCCTCGATGCCGAAGGACATCGCGGCGTTGACGGCGCCAGCGGCGGCGGTGAAGTCGATGGTGCCAGCGGCGCCAGCGGTGACCTGGAAGGTCATGACGGTGACGCCGTCGAGGGACGGGTCAAGGGTGGGACCGAGGATGTCGGAAGCGCCACCGAGGCCGGTGACGGTCGAGCCGTCAGAGCCGCCAGCGAAGCCGAAGACGCCAGCGTCACCAGTGGGGGCGGCGGCGTTGTAGTCGCCAGCGCCACCGATGGACAGGTCGAACGAGAACACGGAGTTCCCGGAGATGTTGTCGGAAAGCACAACACCGATGGTGAACACGTCACCAGAGTTGACGGTGGTGGCGCTGGAGGTCAGGGTGACCGTACCAACGTTCTGGGCCGAAGCGATGGTCGCGAGACCGGCAACAGCGGCGATAGCAATCGCACTCTTCATATCTGTTTCTCCTCAAGCGGGCATGGAGCCCAAAATAACTCTCTCTTGCGATGAACGAACGTCTTCGTTCCTGACCCGCGATGATCGTACCGGCCTGTCCAAACGTATGCAAGAGGGATTGCCAGTGAAAACGAGCGATTTTCTTGTTCGGAGCATGGGCGG